>NZ_QSOP01000022.1 GCF_003436275.1 Collinsella sp. TM09-10AT | reverse complement strand
TTTCCCGGTTCGACGAACAGCCGATCGTGTCAAATTTGGTCTAACAGAGCCAAAGAAATTGCACCCCTTGGTTTCGATAAGTATTTTGAGCACATCATCCTTGTCGAAGACACAACCGAACATAAACCCGCACCCGCACCCATGCTCGAATATCTCCGACGTGCGGACGCGAATCCTGGCAACGTCGTCTACGTTGGCGACACCGTCTACGACGAACAATGCGCAACTTCAGCAGGGGTCAGTTTTGCCCGAGCAGCATGGGGATCACACCAAGATATCCCAAACGCCACCTACAACCTCAAAACCCCCAACGACCTACTAACCCTAACAACCAAATAACCCACGCGTCCCACCCTTTCAGCCCCAACACCACAAGGGCGACGACCTCGAGTAGGTCAACCTGGGAGGGATGAGGGCTTAGTTCCCCAATCTTTCCGCAGGGGGCAAAAAGCCTCGCCGCACGAAGTGCGCAGCGAGGCTTTTTGCATGCCCGAGGACGATTGGGGAACTAAGCCCTCGTCCCTCCCCGGGATATGTAGCGAGTCGGAGTGCCCTTGCTGTTACTCTGCTTTGCCCACAGAGTTGAGGTTGGTCATGCGGATCTTAACCAGCTCGGTGATCTCACGCATACCCTCCTTGGCCGGCTTCTTGGGGTCGAAGCAGGCAGGATTCTCGGCCATGTAGGCCATGAAGCCCTTGGTGTAGGCCTGACGCAGCTCGGTGGCGTAGTTGACCTTGCAGATGCCGTTCTTCACAGCCTCGGCGACCTGCTCATCGGGCACACCGGAGGTGCCGTGCAGAACCAGCGGCACGTCGACGGCGTCGCGGATGGCCTTGACCACGGACTGCTCGATGTGCGGATCGCTCGTGTACACACCGTGGCTGGTGCCAACGCCAATAGCGAGAGAGGTGCAGCCGGTGCGCTCGACGAACTCCTTGGCCTCGGCCGGATCGGTGTAGGGGCTCTCGCCCTCAACCGCGGGACCGTCGTCCTCCTTGCCGCCAACCTTACCAAGCTCAGCCTCGACGGGCACGCCCATGGCGCGGCCAGCATCGGCGACGGACTTGGTCAGAGCGATGTTGTCCTCGAAAGACTCGTGCGAACCGTCGATCATGACGGAGGTGTAGCCCGTGCGGAAAGCCTGCATGCAGCGGTCATAGCCATCGCCGTGATCGAGGTGCAGGGCAACGGGCACGGAAGCGCGCTCGGCGGCAGCCTTGACCATGCCGTAGAAGTAGTCCAGACCAGCGGTCTTGATGGTGCCCGGGGTGGTCTGCATGATGACGGGGGACTTGGTCTCCTCGGCAGCGGCCAGAACGGCCATAACAAACTCGAGGTTCTCGACGTTGAACGCGCCGACGGCGTAGTGGCCGGCCTGAGCGTCCTTGAGCATCTTTTCGGTGGTAACAAGTGCCATGAGCGTTTGCTCCTCTCCCTCGCCCGCATCTGGACATCGGGCGTACGTGTCCGCAAGGCGTTTTACCTTGCGTTTTGCTGCGCTCATTGTATGAAAATCGCATCTGTCGCATGTACGAGATATCGCCGGCACGCAGGCCAAAACGCTCGTTTTTGAAAAGCAAACGGAAGGGATTCAGGCTAAATTCCCCTATCCGACATTACCGTTTTCAAGCGAATCATCTTTCTTTTATAGAAAAGATAAGTAATCGAAAGGCGTTTACTTGCTCAAAAAGAAAATGAACGAAAATAGACTCAACACAATTCCTGCAAATTTAGGCTGAGGATGGAGCAGCTATGGCCCACGCAACAACCCGAGCTTTCGCCGATGAGCGACGCGCCGCCATCATGGAGATGCTTGAACATAACGCCTCGGTGCAAGTAGCAGAAATCGCCCAGACCTTTGGCGTGTCCTCCGTTACCGCCCGCGCCGACCTAGACGCGCTCGCCGAGTCCGGCAAGCTGCGCCGCACGCATGGTGGCGCCGTGTCGCTCCACAAACGCTTAACCGTCTCCACGCAGGATCGCCGCATCAACGTCAACGTTGCCGCCAAGCAAGCCATTGCCCAAAGCGCTATCAGGCTTGTTAACGACGGCGACACGGTGCTTGTCGACTCCGGCACCACGGCACTCGAGTTCGTTCGGCTCCTCGACCAGCGCGATGGCATCACCGTCATCACGGCCGACATTACCATTGCCGATTACATCGACGAGAGCATGCCCTCAGTCGATGTCGTCATGCTGGGCGGGGCACTGCGCAAAGGCCATCGCTATCTGTACGGCCCACTTACCATGCAGGCGCTCCAAATGGTCCACGCCGATCTTGCCGTCATGTGCCCTGGCGCTTTCGTTCCCGGCTGCGGCTTTACCACCGACTTTCCCCAGATGGCTGAGACCAAAACGGCCATGATTGGCGCCGCCCGCCAAAGCGTGGCCCTCATGGACGCCAGCAAGGTCAACGGACGGGGCATGTACCGCTTTGCCGAGCTGACCGACGTCAACGCCATCGTGATGGACCGTGACCCCGATCACGCCGTCGCCACCTCAATCGCCGAGATCGTCGACAACGCCCGCCCAAATCTCCTCATCGCCGGCGCTTAAACAAAAACCACCACAAAGGTTCACCGTCCCCTTTGTGGTGGTTTGAGCGTTAAACGTGAACGTATCGCTACTTGGAGAGCTCGTCAGCGAGGGCCTCGATCTGAGCGCGCGAGGCGTCGTTGAGCGAACCCAGGACGGTCACCTTGTTCTGCGTCAGGGTGATGTCCTTCATACCCTCGAGCTCCTTGGTCATAATCTTGGCAGCTGCGGGCGCCCAGGAGCCGCCCTCGACGAGCGCCACCGTACGGTTCTGGTAGGCATGCTCGGCAAGCGTATGGATAAAGGTGCTCATGAATGGGAAGATCTCGCCCTGATAGGTAATGGAAGCGAGTACCAGACGGTCATAGCGGAACGCGTCCTCAACGGCCTCGGCCATGTCGTCGCGAGCCAAGTCAAAGACGGAAACCTTCTGGCCGCGAGCCTCGAGCGCAGATGCAAGCTCCTCAACGGCAGCCTTCAGATGGCCGTAGACGCTCGCGTAGGCAATGGTGATGCCCTCGTCCTCGGGCTGATAGCTCGACCAGGTGTTGTAGGTGTCGAGGTAGTAGCCCAGGTTCTCGGTCAGCACGGGGCCGTGAAGCGGGCAGATGATCTGGATGTCCAGGTCGGCGGCCTTCTTGAGCACGGCCTGCACAAACTTGCCGAACTTGCCCACGATGCCAAAGTAGTAACGGCGCGCCTCGCAGGCCCACCCTTCCGGATCCTCGATGTCGTTGGCGCCAAACTTGCCAAAGCCGTCGGCACTAAAGAGCACCTTGTCGGTAGCCTCGTAGGAGAAGAGTACCTCGGGCCAGTGAACGTTGGGGGCGCCGACAAAGGTCAGGCTGTGGCCACCCAGATCAAGCACGTCGCCCTCTTTGACAACCATCTTGCGCTCGGGGAAGTCGGTGCCAAAGTAGTTGACCATCATGCGGAAGGCGCCCATGCTTGCCACAATCTGCGCCTGGGGATAGCGCTCCATAAAGGCGGCGATGCCGGCGGAGTGATCGGGCTCCATGTGATGGATGACCAGGTAGTCGGGCGTGCGGCCGTCGAGTACGGTCTCGAGGTTGCCGAGCCACTCGTCGACAAATCCGCCATCGACCGAATCGGCGACAGCGATCTTCTCGCCCAAGATAACGTAGCTGTTGTATGCCATACCGTTCTCGGACACGTCGTACTGGCCCTCGAACAGGTCGATGTCATGATCGTCAACGCCAATGTAGCGGATATCCTTGGTGATCTCCATCAGGCAAAGCCTCCTAGATAGACAAATGAACCCGTCTATCATAGCACTCGCCTTCATAGTCACGGCTATCTGCCGGCATCCTTACCGATTGTTATTGATATGCAACGCCGAGCCGTTGACCTGCGAAAACTATGCGCGCGGCGCTGCCGTGGTGTGTCGAACGATGAGCTGACCGGGAATACGAATGGCGACGGTTTTGTCCGATGCCCCCGCCTTGGGAACTGCGCGCTCGAACACCTCGCGCCCGCGCTGATGCAGATCGAATCGAACGGTCGTGAGCTCGTTATGTGCGACAAAGTCGTCGAGCGAGTCATCGACGCCCACCACGCTCACGTCCTCGGGCACGCGCAAGCCGCTATCGCGCAGCGCGGCAATGGCGCCGTTTGCCATCTGGTCGTTTGCCGCGTAAATCGCCGTCATGGTGCGGTCGTGCTCAGCCAAGTACCGAGCGGCCTCGTAGCCGCTGTCGGCAGACCAGTCGCCCTCGAGTGGTGCCTGCGGCTTAATGTGTTTACGCTCGAGTGCATCCTGCCAGCCGGCGCGGCGAAACTGCTCGTCAACCGAAAAGGACGGGCCGCCGATATAACGAATCTGCTCGTGCCCCAGCTCAAACAGGTGATCCATAAGCAATAGCGAGCAGCCGTAATGGTCGGAATCGACCGTGGTCACGCGCGGATGCGCGTACATGGTAACGATGACCGTTCCAATGCCCGGCAACGGATCGAACGTCTCGAAATCGGGCGCCATGCGACTCATGCCGATGATGATACCGTCCACGGGCAGCGCGGCCATACGACGCGTGGCCTCGGCAAGCGAAAACTCCTCGGTCTTGGACATCTCGACCAGCGTGATGGCGCAGCCGTGCTCGCGGGCCGCGCTGGCAATGCCGTCGATCATCGTCAGGTTGCCAAACTTGGTGACATCGTTGACACACAGGCCGACCGAATGGTAACGACCATCGCGCAGCGAACGACCGGCATAACTCGGACGGAAGCCGAGCTCTTGCATAGCGGCTTGCACGCGCTGGCGCGTCTGCTCGTTGACGTTAGGAAGGCCGTTGGCAACGCGCGAGACCGTCTGCTGCGAAACACCGGCAGCACGGGCAACGTCGGCCATGGAAACCGGACGCGTACCTGTATCGTTGGAAGGGCGCCTTGCCACAAAATCACCTTCGCTCTTGCGGGATCTGAATAGCGTGAATGCCGGCCCGGGCAGAAATACATCCCGCGCCGAGGCCCGCTATCGTCGGACGCATGTTAACGTACTCTACTTTTTCTATCTGCATCTCTTCTGCTTTATAAGTCCATACGGCAATACCGTTCACGGCTGAATTTCTACCGATTACCAGATTCTCAAAAAGTGATAAGTGTTGTGTTATGAGTACGTTAACATAGCCCGTAACGTGCGGCATCGTAGATGCTGAGTTTATGCCGCTTCAAATTGTTAACGTACTCACTACGACGGAAAACTCGTCAGTATGCGCCAAGGAAAGGACCCTCATGACCACCCCCGACGAAAAGACACTCGCCACGCTCACCAAGCTGTTTGAGGAGGAGTTTGGCCCCATCGGCGATCGCCAGGTGCTCTATGTGCACGCGCCCGGCCGCTCCGAGATCAGCGGCAACCACACCGACCACGAGGGTGGCCACGTTATCGCCGGCTCGCTCGATGTCGCCGTTGACGGCATCGCCGTGGCAACCGATTCCAACAAGGTTCGCGTAGCCGACGAGGGCTATCCTACGTTTGAGATCACGCTCGACACGCTGGATGTCCAGGAGTCCGAGAAGGGCACGTCCGCAAGCCTCGTGCGCGGTATGGCCCACGAAATCGCTGCTCTGGGCGTTGAGCCCCAGGGCTTCGACTTTGCCTTTACCTGCTCCGTCCCCTCGGGCGGCGGCCTTTCCAGCTCTGCCGCCGTCGAGGCCGCGTACGGCCGTGCCATGGAGACGCTCTGGGGCGCGCCCGCCATTGAGCCCGTCACGCTCGCTCAGATGAGCCAGCGAACCGAGAACAACTACTACGGCAAGCCCTGCGGTCTTATGGACCAAGCCGCCGTGTGCCTGGGCGGCCTCGCCTACATGGACTTTGAGGACCAGGCTCAGCCTAAAACCCAGAAGCTCGAGCTCAACTTTGAGGATCACGGCTATGCGCTCGTGCTCGTTAAGGTCGGCGCCGACCACGTGGCAGCTACCGACGACTACGCCGCCGTTCCGCGCGAGATGCAGGACGTCGCCGCCGAGTTTGGCAAGGCACGCCTGTGCGAGGTCGACGTTGCCGACTTTGACGCCAAGCTCCCTGAGCTGCGCGCCAAGCTGGGCGACCGCGCCTGCCTGCGCGCCGTTCACTACTGGTACGAGAACGGCCTGGTCGACAAGCGCTGGGCAGCGCTCAACGCCGGGGACATTGACCAGTTCCTGGTCCTGACGCACGAGTCCGGCGCCAGCTCTGCCATGTACCTGCAGAATGTCGTTGCCAAGCTGGGATCTGAACAGCCTTCCATGTATGCCTTGGCGCTGGCCGAGCACGTGCTCGACGGCCGCGGCGCCGTCCGTATCCACGGTGGCGGCTTTGGTGGCACCATCCAGGCCTTCGTGCCGCTCGATCTGGTCGACACCTTCATTGCCAAGATGAACGGCTGGCTGGGCGAGGGCTCTGCCCGTCACTACGCCATCTCTGACAAGGGGGCTTACGCGGCATGGCTGTAATGACTGACGTGCGAGAGGCCGCGCAGAACCTGATCGAGTACGCCATCCACCGATCGATGATCGGCCAGGACGACCGGATCTGGGCATACAACATCATTTTGGAGTGCATCGGCGCCACGGGTCCCGCACTCGATATGGCCTGGGCGCTCCAGGTTGAGAAACTCTCGCTCTTGCACCCCAATACCCTGCCCGACTTTGATCTTGAAGGCACGCTTGCCGCGCTTTCCGAGGCCGCCGTTACCAACGGTGCCGCCGAGGACACGGCGTCAGGCCGCGACCGCATCGCCATGCGCATCATGGGTGCGCTCATGCCGAGGCCTTCGGTTGTAAACGAGGAGTTCAACGGACGTATGGGCGTCAACGAGCCCCGCGCCGCGACCGACTGGTTCTACGGCCTGTGCTGCGACGCCGGCTACGTGCGCCGCGCCGCCATCGCGCGCAACATCAAATGGAGCACCCCCACCAACTGGGGCGATCTTGAGATCACCATCAACCTGTCCAAGCCCGAGAAGGACCCGCGCGATATCGCCGCGGCTGGTGCCGCAAAGAACACGGGCGAGAAGTATCCCGCCTGCCAGCTCTGCATCGAAAACGAGGGCTATCCCGGACGCTCCGCCGCAGCCGACGGCGGCGCTCACCCCGCTCGCCAGAACCTGCGCATTATCCCCATCCAGCTCAACGGCGAGCGCTGGGGTTTCCAGTACAGCCCGTACGCGTACTTTAACGAGCATTGCATTGCCATGAGCTCCGAGCATCGTCCGATGCACGTCGACCGCAAGGGCCTGACCTGCCTGCTCGACTTTGTGGACCTGTTCCCGCATTACTTCATCGGCTCCAACGCCGACCTGCCTATCGTGGGCGGCTCGATTCTGTCGCACGACCACTTCCAGGGCGGCGCGCACGAGTTCCCCATGATGCATGCCACCGAGGTCTCGCAGTTTAGCATGCCCGGTTTTGACCAGGTCACCGGCACTGTGCTGCAGTGGCCGCTCTCGGTGCTGCGCCTGCGCTCGCATGACCGCGCTCAGCTGCTCGACGCTGCCGAGAAGATTATCCTCGCCTGGCGCGAGTGGACCGACGAGTCTGTGGGCGTTATCGCGCACACGGCCGACGGCGTAGCGCACAACACCGTGACGCCCGTCATCCGCCGCGTCGACTCCCGCGGCAACGCCGGCGGCGAGATTTACGAGGCCTACCTGGCGCTTCGCTGCAATATCACGACCGACGAGCATCCGCTGGGCGTTTTCCACCCGCATGCCGAGTATCACCACATTAAGAAGGAGAACATCGGCCTGATCGAGGTTATGGGCCTGGCTATTCTTCCGCCGCGCCTGGTTCCCGAGCTCGGCGCTGTCCGCGAGCACCTGCTGGCAGCCAAAGCCGATACCAGCTACGACCTTGCCAGTGCGCTCGAGGGCGACGACCTTTGCCGCAGCCATGCCGCGTGGGCCGAGGACGTCTATGCCCGCCGCGCCGACGAGCTTACGGCGGAGAACGCCATCGACATCCTGCACGAGGAGGTCGGCGTGGTGTTTGGCCACGTGCTCGACAACGCCGGCGTCTTTAAGTGGGACGAAGCCGGCCGCGCCGCCCAACAGCGCTTTATCGACTCGCTGTAATGATCCCTTGGGGACGGAGGAAAACGGATCATTTCGTCTTCAAGACAACGGCGCCCGCCGGCAACATTGCCAGCGGGCGCCGTTTTTGCGTGCAGTCATTGGGGACGCTCTTAAACGACTAGTCAAACAAGAACGTCCCCAACGACTAATGACTCGAGCGTGGAAAATCTCCCACTTTGAGCTCGCATGGGCACCAAAAGCAGGAGATTATCCACGCTCATTCTATTAGGAGTCGCAACCGCTACAACTCTACGACCTCAACGTTGCTGTAGATCTCGTCCCAGCGGTCCATGACCAGGTGGCCGGTCTTGGGATCCATGGCGTTGAGCTTGCCGCAGGTATTGGCGGTCTTGAGCACCGTGACATCGTCGGCACCAGCAGCAATGGCATGCGCAAAGCCAGCGATGGTCGAGTCGCCGGAACCCGTCGCGTTCACAGCCGCAATCGCGGGCGTCTTGGCGCGGAACGCGCGACCTTCATGGAAGCCTACCGAACCGGCAGCGCCCATCGAAACGACAACCCAGGGAATACCGGCAAAACGGTCATCGGCGGCAAGCGCCTCGCGCAGGGCATCGACATCATCGGTCGTAAAGGACGTACCCAGCAGGCCGTTAATCTCGGTCAGGTTGGGCTTTACGAGCTCGGGCTTAGCGTCGGACTCCAGCGCTGCCTCCAGCGATGCACCCGAGGTGTCGAGCAGCACCTTGGCGCCCGCCTCCTCGGCGATCTTGACGAGCTCGGCATAGTAGCCGGCATCGACGCCACGCGGCAGCGAGCCCGAAAGCGTCACAACGTCCGCCTTCGCCGCAAGCTCGGCGAACTTGGCCGTAAAGGCCTCGAGCTCGGCCGGGGCGATTTGCGGGCCGCTCTCCAGCAGCTCGGTCTGATTACCCTCGTGCAGGATATTCAGGCAGATGCGCGTCTCACCGGCGATGGGCACAAAGTCGTTCTTGACGCCGTCGGCATCCATAAGCTCGGCCATATAGGCACCCATGTGGCCGCCGAGCAGACCGGTCGCGAGCACATCGTCGCCCAACTGCAGCAGCACACGGCTCACGTTGAGGCCCTTGCCGCCAGCGGTCTTTTCGGGCGTCACACGGTTAACATCGTCGATGACCAGCTTGTCGAGCTGGTAGCGCGTATCAATCGACGGATTCATGGTAACGGTCAGAATCATGTTGAACTCCTGTTTCCGGGGCGCGATGTGCGCTGCCCCAAACATACGATAGCTCGTTAAAGGATCTCGATCCCAAAGCCGCGGGCGATAGTCTCCCCCGGCTTGGCCACCAGGCAGCCACGCTTATGCTCCAGGACATCGTCCTCGTCGGAACAGGTGGACAGGCCACCCCACGGTTCCACAGCCACAAAGTCGGCCTCGGGCTTGCTCCACACAATCAGGTATGGCATATCGGGGAACGTCAGGCGCACGCCCTTGTCCTCGGTTTTCTTGGTCAGCGTAACCACGCGGCTCTCGAGCACGTCAAAGATGGTCTCCGCGAAGTCGAAGAGTTCGTGGGTAAGCGGCAGGCTCTGGTCGATCATGGGGTTCTTGCTGCGATGCTCAACATCAATCAGGCCAGTCGAGGGAACGGCAGTACAGAGCTCGGTGGCCTCACGCTGCTCAAAACGAAGCTCATAATCGTCATAGGACTCGCCCTCGTCGAGCGGGCACTTAAAGCCGGGGTGACCGCCCACAAAGAATGGCATATCCTCGGTGCCCTCATTGGTCACCTCGTACGACACGGCCACCTTAGCCGCATCGATCGTGTAGCGCGCGACGATCTTAAACGGATACGGATACTGCTCGAGCAGCTCGGCGTGGTCGGCAGAGCTTAGGCTCAGCGCAACCATGCTGTCGCCCTGCTCCTCGAGCTTCCACTCCTGCTTGCGGGCAAAACCGTGGCGGGCAAGCTTGACCTCGCGGCCGCCCATGGTCATCGCGCGGCCGCCACGAAGGCCGCCGCAAATCGGAAAGCAAATGGGTGCCTGGCCCGACCAGACCGCCGGATCGCCCTGCCACAGGTACTCACGGCCGTTGGCCGCAATAGAAGTGAACGACCCGCCCGCCGTGGTCAACGCCACACAAATCAAACCGTTATCAAGAACAAACTCCATAGGAGCCTTCCCTTTCTTACGACAGCCCGCCAAGTCAATAGGGCTGATAGAAAACCGGCCCGCGCCCCCTCACAGAAACGCGAGCCGTCAATTGAAAAGCTGCAGAATGCCGGGTACCGCCAAAACGAAGCACACAAGCCAAGCAAGCAAACGTGTTATCGGAGCAGCTAGCCGAACCAGAACGCTTCCCAACAACAGCGGCAACCCTGCTGGTACCCCCTACGTCAGCGAGCGGCGCTCAGGTGCCCCAGGTCGCCGCGAAAGAGGAGCGACGCGTACTTCATGTACGCGAGCGACGGTTTGAGCGGCGAGATGGGGTGCCTGAGCGCCGCGCAGCGTCGACCCGTTACGCGGTTTGGCAAAACCGCGTAACCCCACTAGTCGTGGTATTCGCCGCGGTCCCACTTCTCGAGGAACTCGTCAAAGAAGTGCGGGTCGGCCTGAGCCTCGGCGTCGGCCTTATTGCAAGCGTCGATCTTGGCGATCAGGGCATCGTGCTCGGGGGTCTTCTCGTAGGGCTCCTCCAGGAAGGCAAGCATGATGTCGGCCATCAGGAACTCACCGGTGATCTTACCGCCAAAGCCCACGATGTTGGCGTTGAGCTCGCGACGGGCATACAGGGCAGAGGTCATGTCGCGAACCAGGGCGCAGCGAGCGCCGGGAACCTTGTTGACGGCGTTGGTGATGCCGATGCCGGTGCCGCACAGGGCCACGCCAAAGTCGGCCTTGCCGCTGGCAACAGCCTCGCCCACGGCCTTACCATAGATGGGATAGTGCGTACGGGTGTGGCTGTAGGTGCCGCAGTCGAGCACCTTGTAGCCAGCCTGCTCCAGGCGGTCGGCCAGATAGATCTTCTCGTCCGTAACGATATGGTCGCAACCGATTGCGATGGTCTTCTTCATCAGAACGTCCTTTCGTCTGAATTCACAAGTTGAGGTAGAAGTTCGAGTTCTCGGTGGCTCTCGTTAGGCCATCTTGTTGAGCATGTCGACACGGATCTGGTGACGGCCGCCGGCGTACTGAGCGCGCAGGAACTCGCGGGCGATCTTCTTGGCGACCTCGGTGCCCACAACGCCCGGGCCCATGGTGACCATGCGCGAGCCGTTGTGCTCGCGGGTCATGTAGGCGGAACGCTCGTCGGAAATGTTGGCGACGACCATGCCCTTGATCTTGACGGCGGCCATATAGGAGCCGACGCCGTACTTATCGAATGCGAAGCCCTGGGAATCCTTGTGCTCCAGCAGGTCCTTGGCAACGGCGGTCGCGGAATCGACAAAGTCCGCAGCAGGGGTCTCGGAATAGTCGACGACCTCGTGACCGTCGGCGATGAGCATCTCCTTGATGGACTCCTTCATCGACATACCGTCGGCATCGGAAGCGATTACAACCCTCATGACATCCTCCTTGAGAGATACGCTGGCGCGTAGTTTCTGTTTGGAAGTGTTGAATCGCGATCAGGTCCGGGCATCTGAATGTGCGGTTCTTCACTGTTCATGTTTATTTGAACACATTCGAACATTAACTGCAACAACTAATTGTTTATCTTTGTTCTTTTTTGAACAAATACCATTCACGGATGATTGCTGACCGTTTTGGTCTGGCACGGACGTAGTGACCATGTGTTCAACAAACAAAAGGGCGGCCGAGAACATGTCTCGGCCGCCCTTCTTACGGTTGATCTTCCAAAGATCGCGTTGCCGCCTACTCAGACTGCCCGCTCTTCTTGGCATGTTTGGACGGAGCACTCAAGAAACGACCCATCAGATAGTTCGCGGGACCGGAGACATCGATCCCCAGCAGCACGTGTCCTAGCCATAGGAACGCCACGAGCACCAGTAGAGGAATCACACACGAGGTCACGATCATCACAATGACGCCTTCGATGAGGTCGGTCACCTGCTGCACGATCTTGTCGGTCATCTGCTTGGCACCGCTGGTCACCGACGTGACCAGGCTCGAGGCCCCGTCAGTCAACTGCTCGAGCACGTTTTTGGACTCTGTAGACTCGGTCTTTTTCTTGCTTGCTTTGGAGCTGTCGCTATCTGCCGCACTCGCAGCGTCGGCCGCCTTTTGCTCGGCCTGTTCAATGCTGACGCGATATGTCTCGTCGACCTTTTGCGATACCCACACGCTTGCAGGCACCAACGCCATGCCGATCATGGCGACTACCAGCACGCGGGTCGCCACGCGGCGCAGGACGGCACTCGTGCTCCAGCGCCCGTGAATGCCAAGCGACACCGCAAAGAGCGCCAACGCAAACGGGATTAAGATGCCCAAGCCAACCGACCACAAAATAGTCAGCAGATATTTCTCGAGGTAGAGCACGGCAAGCACGATACCGAGGTTGCCTGAAAGCTGTGCGAGCTGCTCGGCAACCGGCGTTCCCGTATCTCCAGGCAGCGCCGTGATGCCCGCAGACAGGGCAACGCACGAGGTCGTGAGCGCCAAAACGTTGCCCTTCTTTTGATCGATAACCTCGATGGTGGAGTCCCAAGTCTTGGTATCGGCAAAATGCGGGCGAGCCACAAAGCCCGACAGCAAGGCCAGTACCACGAGCGCAACGATGATACCGATCTGCAGCTTTTTATTTGCGCACACGACATCGGACAGGCTGGGCTGCAGCTCGGTTACCGTCGTGTGCTCGGTTATCTGGACAGGACGCCCATGAGCCATCTCGTGCGCGTCTCTTTTTTGTATTGACCCGTTATCCGGCATTTGGATACCTCCTCAGTCCGGCGTTTAATGTGAAAGGAAGTATACCCACCCAGCGAAAAACCGAACGGCAAGACGAACGGGCACCAAGACTGTCCCCAATGACTATTTCGGGATGAGTTGCGGTGGAATAGGGATTGTTTTGCGCCCGCCGGTCCCTATTCAGTCCCTATTTCACCGCAACTTGGAGGAGTGCAGAAAAAGCCCTGCCGCGGATAGCGGCAGAGCTTTTGGAAGGGGACTTGGTTGTGAGAGCTCGTTAGGCGAGCTTAGCCTCGAGTGCGGCGATGCGCTTATAGGCATCGATGGTAAAGCGGGTCTGCTTCTCCAGGATCATGGTGGTCATGAGAGTATCCTGAGCATGGGCCATGATGAAGGTCATCTCCATCTCGCCGCCGCCGGCCTCCTGCGAAAGCAGCTTGGTCTGCGTGTCGTGGGCACCGATGAGCGCATCGCCGGCATCCTTGTGCAGCTGCTCGGCCTTCTCAAAATCACCCTCGCGAGCAGCATCGAGCGCTGCAAGCAGATCGGTCTGGGCGTCGCCCGCGTATGCGACAATCTCGAATCCAACCATCGAGATTTCTTCTTTGGTTGCCATATTGCGTTCCTTTCACATATGAACCAATGGAGAGCATCGCGTCCGGGCATACGCGCTGCGTTGTGTATGACAGAGACAGTAACATTCAAACAAAAAAGAACAGCGCAAAACGTAATTTCGAGCTATGAACGGTCGTTTTTCGCCCGTGAACGGTTTTTAAACCAATCCGAACATTCTTGAACACAATTAGCGGAAACCCAAACGGGACCGCACCCTAGCGTACATCGCGCACCGTATCGCCCTTGACGAGCACGCCCGGAAACAGCATGTGCTCCACGCCAGACTCAACGCCCTCGGCGCCGGCAATCTTGTCGACCGCCCACATGCCGACGCGCTTGTTGTCAAAGCGCACCGTAGTCAGGCGACGATCGGGCACGATATCGCCCAAACTATCGTCAACACCCACCACGCTCACGTCCTCGGGCACGCGCTTTCCGCGCGACTCGAGCCCGCGAATGCAGCCGTAGGCCATGGCGTCGTTTGAAGCATAAATGGCCGTACAGGTCGGATCGTCCGCCAGAGCCTGACCGGCAGCATACCCGCTCTGTGCCGTCCAATCGCCACGGACGAGTCGCGGCGGCTCAATACCATGCGCGCGCAATGTCTCACGCCAGCCCTCCTCGCGTTGCATGCCCGAAAGCGAGCGCTCGGGGCACGAGATAAAGTGCACGGTCTTGTGCCCCTGCTCCAGCAAGTACTCGACCACCTGGCGCGAGCAATCGAACTGGTCGTTATCGACCGTCGAGCACAGCGGGTGCTCCAGCATGGTAACGAGCACCGTCTGCATACCGGGCAGCGGCTCAAAGGTGCCAAAATCCGCCGGCATGCGGTTCATGATCACAACCATGCCGTCCACCGGCAGCGCGCTCATGCGCGACGATGCGCTCTCGAGGGTATACGGATGTCCATCTACTTTAGTAAGGGTGATGGCATAGCCATGTTTGTCGGCCGCGGCGGCAAAGCCCTCCATACGGTCGAGGTTGCCGGTACCGGTAATGTTGAACATGGCGACGCCGACGGTCTTAAACTTGCCGCGACGCAGCGAACGGCCGGCAAAGTTTGGACGATACCCCAGCTCGCGCATGGCGGCACGCACGCGCTCCTTGGTCTCGGGGCGCACGCTGGGCGAATCGTGCACGGTGCGCGAGACCGTCTGCTCCGAGACGCCCGCGAGACGCGCCACGTCCTTAACGGAAACCGATTTTTTAACAGCGGCCATAGGTCGATCTTTCTATGTCAACGATGCCATCGCGGGCATCCCAACAGACAAAATGAACGCCTCCAAGTATATCTAACGCCTCCCCCACCATACGCTCACCACCCAAAACCTACCGTTCACCGACAATTCCGCTTCCCCGGACGGCTTTTGTCGTCCAAATGTTAACGTTGCCATTGCGCAAACACAGAGCCACCGGGCGGCTCAAACGTTCACGCGTAAGGAATCGATGGTTCGCAGGCATAGGAACCACCGGTTCGCGTCTTTTTTTGTGTCGCAAAATGGCAACGTCAACATTTTGGCAACCGAACGCCAAAAGCTACCATCGTTGCTAACCCACCGACTCTTAGGAGCATTGTATGGAGCAACTCATCGCCATCATCGAAAAGGGCCAGCCCTTTTTCAACGCGATCGCCCGCAACAAGTACCTCAAGGCGATCCGCGACGGCTTTATCTCCGTCATCCCCATCATCATCTTCTCGTCCATCTTCTGCCTGGTAGCCTCGGTCCCCAACATCTGGGGTTTCTACTGGCCCGATGACATCAACAACGCCCTGTGGAAGTGCTACAACTACTCCATGGGCATCCTGGCCATCGCCTGTGCCGCCACCACGGCCAAGCACTTCGCCGACGCGCAGAACCGCGACCTGCCCAAGAATAACCAGATCAACTTTATCTCGTGCATGTGCGCGGCCATCATCGGCTTCCTGCTCCTTTCGAGCGACACGATCGCCACGGACGCCGCCAGCGGCTTCAACACCACCTACCTTGGTTCCAAGGGCCTGCTGACCGCCTTCATCGCTGCGTTTGTGACCGGCATCATCTACAAGTTCTTCATTAAGCGCAACATCACCGTCAAGATGCCCGAGCAGGTTCCGCCCAATATCTCGCAGACCTTTAAGGACATCATCCCCTTCTCCGTCTGCATCACCGTCTTTTGGGTCTTTGACATCGTCTTCCGCGCCGCCTTTGGCTTCTGCTTTGCCCAGGGCGTCATCCAGGTGTTCCAGCCCCTGTTCACCGCTGCCGACGGCTACATCGGCCTCGCTGTAATCTACGGCGCCATGAGCCTCTTCTGGTTCGTGGGCGTCCACGGCCCCTCGATCGTCGAGCCCGCCATCGCCGCCGCCCTCGTTGCCAACATGACCGACAACCTGGCTGCGTTCCAGGCCGGTCAGCACGCTTCCGCTGTCCTGACCCAGGGTGCCCAGTACTTCGTCGTCTGCATGGGCGGCACCGGTGCCACGCTCGTCCTGGTCTTTATGTTCTGCTTCCTGGCCAAGTCTCAGGAGATGCGCGCCGTCGGTAAGGCCGCCATCGTCCCGGTCTGCTTTGCTGTCAACGAGCCGCTGCTGTTCGCCGCACCCATCGTGCTCAACCCCGTCTTCTTTGTCCCGTTTGTCTTTGCCCCGATCGCCAACATCTGGATCCTCAAGATCTTTATCGACTTCTTGGGCATGAACGGCTTTATGTACACCCTGCCTTGGACTGTCCCCGGCCCCATCGGCACCATCATGGGCTTGGGCTTCCAGCCGCTCGCCTTTGTGATGCTCGCCCTCATCTTGGTCGTCGACTTTGTCCTGTACTATCCGTTCTTCCGTGCCTATGACGCCCAGAAGTGCGCCGAGGAGGCCGAGATCTCCCAGGAGGAGCTCGCCGCCAAGAACGCCGAGAAGGCCGCCAAGCTCAACGACGCCTTCCAGGGCAAGGCCGATGCCAAGAGCGTTGCCGCCGGCGCCGCAGCCGAGGCCGTGAAGGCCGACGCCCCTGCCGCTTCTGCAGCACCCGCTGCCGAGGCAACGACCGCCAGCGACCTCAACGGCAAGCGCGTGCTCGTGCTCTGCCAGGGTGGCGGAACCTCGGGTCTGCTCGCCAACGCGCTGGCCAAGGCTGCCAAGGAGCGCGGCATTAACCTCGAAACCGCTGCCGAGGCCTATGGCAACCACGTGGATATGCTCCCCGACTTTGACCTGGTCGTCCTGGCCCCGCAGGCCGCAAGCTACCTGGCAGACCTGCAGAAGGACTGCGGGCGCGTAGGCAACAAGTGCGTCGCCTGCCGCGGCAAGCAGTACATCGAGCTCTCCCAGAACGGCGATAAGTCTCTCGCCTTCGTAAGCGAGCAACTCTCGTAGTAACTAACGCCCAGGGCCAGTCGACCATCAACAGCCGGCTGGCCCTTCGATTTAGACGATTGGATCATCATGTCCGTTAATCCTGCTAGCGTCACCAACCCGCCCGCGCAGTTTCCCGAGGACTTTGTCTTTGGCGGCGCCACTGCTGCCTACCAGGTAGAGGGCGAGACCCGCACTCACGGTAAGGGCAAGGTTGCCTGGGACGACTTCCTGGAGGCCCAGGGGCGTTTCTCTCCCGATCCCGCTTCGGACTTCTACAACCAGTACCCCGTCGACCTGGAGTTGTGCGAGGAGTTTGGCATCAACGGCATCCGCCTCTCCATCGCCTGGAGCCGCATCTTCCCCAACGGCACCGGCGAAATCAACCCCGAGGGCGTCCAGTTCTACCACGACCTCTTTGCCGAGTGCCACAAGCACCACGTTGAGCCGTTTGTCACGCTGCATCACTTTGACACGCCGCTTCCCCTCTTTGAGAAGGGCGACTTCCTCAACCGCGAGACCATCGACGCCTTTGTGGACTTTGCCACCTTCTGCTTTAAGGAGTACGCCGACCAGGTAACCTATTGGTTCACCTTTAACGAGATCTGGGCCGACGCCTCCAACACCTACATCGAGGGTACCTTCCCCGGCGGCGTCAAAGCTCATCTGGCCGAGGCCTTCCAGTGCGAGCACAACATGATGCTTGCCCACGCCAAGGCTGTGCTGGCCTTCCACAACGGCGGCTTTAAGGGCAAGATCGGCGTCATTCAGTCGTTGGAGTTCAAGTACCCGCTCAACGAGAACGACCCCGCCGACATCAAGGCCGCCAACAACGAGCACGTGCTGCAAAACCAGTTCCTGCTCGACGCCACCTTCCGCGGCGACTATGCCCCCGACACCCTCGAGTGCGCCAACCGCCTGGCTGCCGTCTCCGGAGGCACGATCGAGATCCGCGAGGAGGATCTCGAGATCATGCGCGAGGCCGCGCTCTACAACGACTACCTGGGTGTCAACAACTACCAGTGCCGTTTCCTGAAGGCCTATGACGGCGAGAACGACCTGCACCACAACGGTACGGGCGAGAAGGGCACCGGCCGCTGGCGCGTTAAGGGTATTGGTGAGCATGTGAACAAGCCCGGCATCCCCACCACCGACTGGGACTGGATCATCTATCCCGAGGGTCTGTTCGATCTGCTCGTCTACATTAAACAGCGCTACCCCAACTACAAGCAGATTTTCATTACCGAAAACGGCATGGGCTACAAGGACCCCTACAAGAACGGTTTTGTGGACGACCAGCCGCGCATCGACTACATCGAGCAGCACCTGCGCTGGCTGCTTAAGGCCATGGAGGTGGGCGTCAACGTGGGCGGCTACTTCCTGTGGAGCCTGCAGGACCAGTTCTCCTGGACAAATGGCTATAACAAGCGTTACGGCTTCTTCTACGTTGACTTTGAAACCCAGAAGCGCACGCCCAAGGCAAGCGCCTACTGGTACAAGCACGTGGCGCAGACCCGTCGTCTGGACTAGTGGCTTGCAGTTGGCGTAATTGCCCTGCTCACATAACTTGTCCCCATTTCTCAGCCGGGGGCGGCACGTCACACGGCGCGCCGCCCCCGGCCTTTGTGTTTGGGCGGACCGGGAGCCGTTTGTCTCGATCTGTAACATCTAGCCGAGTTTTTTGGTCCTAGCTGTTACAGATTGAGACGAACAGGATTGCTCTTTCCGAAGAATCTAAATCTGTAACACGTAGCCCGCTTTTGACCGTCTACCTGTTACAAATCGAGACAAACGGAGTAGGACCTAACCCCGTATGTCCCTAACAGTCGAGCGTTCGACCAGCGTACTCGGCACATGAATCGCCTCGATAGACGAGCTCTCTCCAATCGCCGCCTCAAACGCAAGCTTACCGACACCGCGCAAATCAAATCGCAGCGTCGTCAGTCGATTGTGAGGAACAAGTCCCTCGAGTGCGTCGTCGATACCAACCACGCTCACGTCGTCGGGCACGGACAGGCCCGCGTTCTCGAGCGCGGCGATAACGCCCAGCGCCATCTGGTCATTTGCCGCAAGCACGGCAGTCGGCGCCTGCGACCCGCCGGCAAGCACCTCGGCCGCAATCCGCTCGCCCATGGCGTACCCACTGTCCGCACTCCAATCGCCACGCAGCATCGGAGCGGCATCGACATGAGCACGACCCAGCGTATCGCGCCAACCGGCCTCACGAAAACGCGAGGAAATCGAGTTTTCCGGACCCGCCACAAACCGCATATTCGAGTGACCATGTTCCAGCAGATAATTGGTCAACAGCTCGCACGAACCATACTGGTCGGAGTCGATCGTCGTGCAGCGCGGATGCGCATACATGGACAGGATGACCGTTCGCACTCCCGGCTGGGGAACAAACTCCTCAAAATCGGGAGCCATGCGGTTCATGTTGAGAATCATGCCGTCGACGGGTCGCTCGACCATGCGGCGCGAGGCATCGGCAAGTGTATAGGGCTTGTCGCCGCCCATCTCGATCATAGTGACGGCAAAATCGTGCTCGCGCGCCGCTTGCATGATACCCTCGAGCGTCGCCAGGTTACCGACACGTGTGATGTTGTACATGCACAGGCCAATAGAACGATACGACCCGCCGCGCAACGCCGCTCCAGCAAAATTGGGACGAAAGCCCAGCTCTTCCATGGCGGCCAGCACACGCTTGCGCGTCTTTTCCGTCACGTTGGGCATACCGTTGACCACGCGAGACACAGTCTGGCGGCTCACGCCAGCGAGCGCCGCAACTTCTGCCGCGCTCGCCGAATGACCATTCCTTGTCTGCTGAGCCATGCCTTCCACGCTAACCTGCTTCCCAACTATTCCCCGCGCCCATGGCGCATCGTACATACATTGATAACGTGCTCATGATACCCGAGCCATATACCACAACATGAAAACTTCTGTCAATCAAAACCGCTTACCGAACAAATACAACCGTTCGCGGCTGTTTGAAGTTGTTTTGTTTCTATACATCCCAGCCGGATGTTAACGTGCTCATTGTCAAATGTTCACGTGCTCATTTTGGTTCTAATCATTTTAAGATAGTGTTTATCGGGCTTTTTCACCGCTGAACGCTAACCAGGGAGCCTCCTGAGCGCAAACGCACAATATCGAACAGCGAGACGAGAGGGTGTATGCATATGTCTTTGCTAAACCGCGTACAGCAGCTGCCGAAGGGCTTTGTTTGGGGCGCCGCAACCGCCGCGTACCAAACGGAAGGTTCCACGAAGGTGGCAGGCAAGGGTAAGACCATGTGGGACGATTACCTTGTCGCCCAGGGTCGCTTTTTGCCCGACCCGGCCAGTGATTTCTACAACCGCTACGAGGAGGATATCCGCCTTTCTGCCGAGCATGGACTCAACGCCATCCGTGTGTCCATCGCCTGGACCCGCATCTTCCCCAACGGCGACGATGCCGAGCCCCTCGCCGAGGGCGTTAAGCACTACCACGAGCTGTTCGCCTGCTGCAAAAAGTATGGCGTCGAGCCCTATGTGTCCCTGCATCACTTTGACTCCCCCGCCGCCCTGTTCAACCAGGGCGACTGGCTCAACCGCAAGACCGTCGACGCCTATGTGCGCTATGCCGAGTTCTGCTTCCGCGAGTTCCGCGAGGTCAAGAATTGGTTCACCATCAACGAGCTCATCAGCCTCTCGCACTCCCAATACATCCAAGGCAACTTCCCGCCCAACCATCACTTTGATGTGACGAGCGGCATCCAGAGCCAGCACAACGAGCTCGTTGCCCACGCCCGCGCCGTCAACCTGTATAAGGATCTTGACGAGACCGAGCACCTGGGCGGACGCATTGGCATGGTCAACGTCCTGACGCCGGCATATCCTGCCACAGACTCGCCCGCCGACCAGCACGCCGCCGACCTGTACAACGCCTTCTACACCGACTTCATCATGGACGGCGCCTTCCTGGGTCACTACTCCGCGCGCACCCTCTCACTCATCAACGAGATTCTGCGTGCCAACAACGCCACGCTTACGGTTGAGGACAGCGACATGGAGGAGCTCGCCAAGGCGGCGCCCCGCAACGATATGTTCGGCCTCAACTACTATCAGTCGGCGTTTATCGCCGCCTACGATGGCGAGTCCACCAACAGCTTTAACGGCACCGGAGACAAGGGCACCTCGTGCTTTAAGTTTAAGGGCGTCGGGCAGCAGGTCGATATGCCGGGTATCCCCACCACCGACTGGGATTGGCTCATCTACCCGCAAGGCCTCTACGACACGCTCAAGCACATCAGCGCCACCTATCCCAACCTCCCCGTCATCTATATCACCGAAAACGGCCTGGGCCACAAGGACCCCGAGCCCGACGCAAACGGCATCGTCGCCGATCCCGAGCGCATCGACTTTGTCGACCAGCACATGGAGAAGGTGCTCCAGGCGCGTGCCGAGGGCGTCGACGTCCAGGGCTACTTTATCTGGAGCCTGCAGGACCAGTTCTCGTGGGCCAATGGCTATAACAAGCGCTACGGCCTGTTCTACATCGACTTCGACACGCAAAAACGCTACATCAAGCAGTCGGCACTCTGGTACAAGGAGCTCGCCGACACTATGGCGGACGCGCAGTAGCGCATCGCCTCGCTTTCCCCCGAGGGGGAGCGGCCCCATGCGATACAAACCCAGCCGCTCCCCTCTCTCCCCCTGGGACCGACCCCGCCTGCACCCGGGCTTTTAGCAAGCGGGAGACCATATAGGTTTTCAACGTCCATGCCATTAAGATTTCATGCAAAGAGGAGCGTGAACTATGGAATCGATCGTTAAGTTCTTGGAGAAAGGTCAGCCGTACTTCGACAAGGTCTCTAAGAACATCTACCTTCAGGCCATTAAAGACGGCTTTTTGGCAGCAATGCCCATCATCCTGTCTTCTTCTGTCTTCCTGCTTATTTCGACCCTGCCGGGCGTTGTCGCCACGGTCGGCGGCTTTACGCTGCCCGACTGGTGGAACGTCGACGTCGTGAACTTCTGCAACAAGGTTTACAACTTCACGATGGGCGTCGTGGGCATCATGGTCGCCGGCACCACCGCAAGCGCGCTGACCGGCTCCAAGAACCGCCGCATGCCTGCCGGCAAGGCCATCAACGCCACGAGCACCATGGTCGCCGCCATGTGCGCTATGCTCATCTTGGCCGTTACCCAGACGAGTGCCAAGATCGACGGCGCCGATGTCTCGGTGTTCTTTACCGACAACATGGGCACCAAGGGCCTGCTGAGCTCCTTTGTCGCCGCATTTGCCACGGTCAACATCTATGCCTTCTGCATTAAGCGAGACATCACCATCAAGCTGCCCAAAGAAGTCCCCGGCGCCATCGCCCAGAACTTCCGCGACATCTTCGCCTTCAGCTTCTCCATCCTGTTTGTCGCCGTCATCGACGTTATCTGCCGCACCTGCTTGGCCGTCCCGTTTGCCAACGTCATCTCCACGCTGGTGAGCCCGCTGTTCGCCGCTGCCGATTCCTACGCCGGCCTCGCCCTCATCTGGTTCATGATCCCGCTGTTCTGGTTCATGGGCATCCACGGCCCCTCGGTCGTTAAGCCTGCCCTCAACGCCGCGCTGTTTGGCAACATCACCACTAACCTCGCCACGCTGCAGGCCGGCGGTCACCCCGCCCTCGCCCTGACCGAGAACTTCGGTAACTACATCGGCGAACTCGGCGGCACCGGCGCCACGTTCATTGTCCCGATCATCTTCCTGCTCTTTATGCGCTCCAAGCAGCTCAAGGCCGTCGGCAAAGCCTCTGTCGTACCCGTGATGTTCGCCGTCAACGAGCCGCTGCTGTTCGCCGCGCCCATCATCCTCAACCCGTACTTCCTGATCCCGTTCCTGTTTGCCCCCGTGGCCAACGTCCTCATTGGTAAGTTCTTCATCGACTTTTTGGGCATGAACGGCTTTATCTATGCCATGCCGTGGGCACTCCCCGGACCGATCGGCACCTTCATCGACACCAACTTCCAGCCGATCTCTCTGGTCCTGGTTGTCGTCCTGCTGGTCGTTGACTTCTTGATCTACTACCCGTTCTGCAAGGCCTACGACAACGTCCTGTGCAAGCAGGAGGCCGAGACCCTGGCCGAAGAAGAGGCCGAGGAGACCAAGACCGTCAAGACCGCTGACGCCCCCGCCGTTGAGGCTCCTGTTGTCGAGACCGCTTCTGCCACTGAGGCCTCCGCAGCTCCGTCCGCCCTTAAGGGCAAGGATCTGAGGGTTCTGGTTCTGTGCGCTGGCGCCGGCACCTCTGCACTGCTCGCCAACGCGCTTAAGGAAGGCGCCGACGAGCTGGGCATCGACATTACCGCCAACGCCGGTGCCTACGGCAGTCACTACGCCATCATGGACCAGTACAACGTCATCGTCCTGGCTCCGCAGGTTCGCACCTATTACAACGAGATGAAGGCCGACACCGACCGCCTGGGCATCACGCTGCTGTCGCCCAAGGGCAAACAGTACATCGACCTCACTAAGGATCCCAAGGGTGCCGTCGCCTGGATCGAGGAAAACCTCGAGGCATAAGACGCTGACACCACCTGCCGCTCGCAGACAATAAATGGCCCGTGCATCGATGTGTGATGCGCGGGCCATTTTGTTTAGACCGCACCCGTCCTCCTGTTCATCTCAATCTGTAACATCTAGCCGAGTTTTCGGGTCCCACCTGTTACAGATTTAGACGAGCAGGCCGAGCACGTCTACGCCCGCAGATCCCGCACGCTCGCGCGCTCGACCAACACACCCGAGACGAGCGTACGGCTTCTGGAGCTCGGGGCTTCCAGACCTGCGACGACCTCGTTAAGCGCACGGATGCCCAGCTCGCGGTGGCGAAACTTCACCGACGTCAGAATCGAGTTGGGAATCGTCTTGTAGAGCTCATCGTCGAAACCGATCACGGACACGTCGTCGGGCACATTGAGCCCTTTGTCACGTAGAGCCATCATCACGCCGTTTGCCATGCAGTCGTTAGCAGCGAGGACCGCCGTGCAATCGGGCTTATCGGCAAGCACAAGGCCCGCGGCATAGCCACTATCCGCATTCCAATCGCCTTGCAGAGGCTCGGGCGGCTCAATGCCACGCGCCTCGAGTGCCGCACGCCAACCTTTCATACGGCACTGACTCGACAGCGACTCTTTCTTACCCGAAACGAAGTACACGTTCTTGTGCCCGTGATTCAAGAAGTACTCGCACGCCATGCGCGCACCACCCTCTTGATCGTCACTGACGGTAGAGCAGGTAGGATGCTCCATCGGTGTGATAATCACCGTCTTGAGGTCTTTCGGAGCCTCGAAGGTATCAAAGTCATCGACCATCTGACGCAGGTTAAAGATCATGCCATCAACAGGCAGCTGCGACATCCTACGCGCCGCATCGGCAAGGGTCATCTTTTCCCCTGCGCGCTTCTTAATCATCGTGAGCGCAAAGCCGCGTTCTTCGGCGGCATCGGCGATACCGTCGATCATGTCCACGGCACCGCCCGACAAGTGGAACAGCACGACGCCGATGCACCCGTAACGGCCCAACTTGAGCGAACGCGCGGCAAAGTTGGCTCGAAACCCGAGCGCCTCCATGGCCGAATGAACCTCATCGCGTGTCGACTCTCGCACGCTATCGGGCTCGTTAATCACGCGCGAAACCGTCTTGAGAGAAACACCAGCGGCAATCGCCACATCATTCATTGAGACATTTTTCTTGTCCATCGTTGCCACTGCTTCTCCAGTCGGTTTTACATCGCTTGTTTTTGCGTTCTAGCATACACTACCTGCCTGACTGATAAATCAACCGTTTACCGAACAATATCGACCACTCACCCGTATATCCTTGTTGCTCTTCCAAAAATGTCTTACGTTGTCATTAACGAAATGACAACGTTGTCATTTCGCAATGCCTTCCTTAAACAGGAAGGTTTCCGGGCAGTCCTGACCATCCATCGACGACCAGTTCCATCCACATGCATCGCGCATCAAGTAGCAAAGGAGCTCTATGGACGCCATCGTAAAGATGCTCGAAAAGCATCAGCCGTTCTTTGAGAAGATCTCGAGGAACATATACCTCCAGGCCATCAAGGACGGATTCCTTGGGTGCATGCCCATTGTCCTCACCTCTTCGATCTTTCTGCTCATTGCCACCCTTCCCGGCGTAGTCGGCATCACGCTGCCCCAGCCGCTCATCGACTGGTGCAACAAGCTCTACAACTTCACCATGGGCGTCATGGGCATCATGGTTGCCGGCACCACCGCCAAGAACTTCACGGCATCCATGAACCGTCGTATGCCCGCCGGCAAAGTGCTCAACGACGGTTCCACCATGGTGGCCGCCCAGTGCAGCATGCTGCTGCTCGCAGTCACGCAGTTCACCACCAAGTTCAACGGCTCCGAACTTTCGGTCTTCGATTGCACCAGCATGGGCACGCGCGGTCTGTTCTCGGCCTATATCGCCGCGTTCATTACCGTGTGGGTCTATAAATTCTGCGTTTCGCGCGATTTGACCATTAAGCTGCCCAAGGAGGTTCCGGGCGCCATCGCTCAGAACTTCCGCGACATCATCCCCTTTGGCGGCGCCGTCATCATCTGCGGCATCATCGATGTCGTCGTGCGCAACCTCATGGGCGTTCCGTTCTCCGAGCTGCTTATCAAACTGCTCTCCCCGCTCTTCACCGCTGCAGAAACCTATCCTGGCCTTATCCTTATCCAGGCAGCCACCGCGTTCTTCTGGTTCATCGGCGTCCACGGCCCCTCGATCGTCCAGCCGGGCATCGACCCCATCCGTCTTGCCAACCAGGCCGAAAACCTGCAGGTTCTGCTGGCAGGCGGCCACCCCGCCCACTCCCTCACCTTTAACATGTCGCTCGTGGGTGAGTTCGGCGGCACCGGCGCCACGTTCATCGTGCCGCTTCTGCTGATTCTCTTTATGAAATCCAAGCAGCTCAAAGCCGTCGGCAAGGCCTCGATCGTTCCTGTTGCCTTCGCCGTCAACGAACCGCTGCTCTTTGGCGCGCCGATGATCCTTAACCCCTACATGCTCATCCCCTTTGTTGCCGCCGGCTGCGTCAACGTGAGTGTTGCCAAGTTCTTTATCGATAACGTGGGCATGAACGGCTTCTCCTTCGTGGTGCCTTGGGCTACCCCTGCCCCCATCGGCATCTTCATCACCACGAACTTCCAGCTTATTGCCCTGGTATTTGTCGCGATCATCATCTTGCTGGACGCCATCATCTACCTGCCGTTCTTGAAGGCATACGATAAGCTGCTCTGCGACCAGGAGGCCGAGCGCGCCGCCGAGCTGGGTCTTGAGTCCGATGGTGCTGCCGTCATCGCCCCCAACGCCTCTGCGCCCGCTGTCGAGCAGACTACCGCTTCCGTCGAGACGACCGCCGCTGCCACCGACAGCAAGCCTGTCGCCGATCAGCCCGAGCCTGCCGCCGACGCATCCGCCAAGAAGGATGTCGACGGCCTGAAGGTCCTCGTCCTGTGCGCCGGCGCCGGCACCTCTGCCATGCTTGCCAACGCCATCAAGGAAGGTGCCGCACAGACCGGAGAGAATATTGCTTCCTCCGCAGGCGCCTATGGTCAGCACACTGCCATCATGGATCAGTACGACGTTATCGTGCTTGCCCCGCAGGTCCGTAGCTACTACAACGACATGAAGGCCGACACCGATCGTCTGGGCATTAAGCTGCTCGCCCCGCGCGGTAAGGAATATATCGACCTTACCCGTGACCCCGCTGGCGCCATCAAGTGGCTCCGCGAGAACCTCGACTAGTTACCTCCCTCTGTTGGTGCCCGAATCCCCAGTTCGGGCACCTCTCCCTATTCGTATCCCACAGAAAGGATGACTCATGACCAACCCCATGCAGTTCCCCGACGGCTTTGTGTTTGGCGGCGCCACCGCTGCTTACCAGGTTGAAGGCGAGACCCGTACACACGGCAAGGGCAAAGTGCCCTGGGACGATTTCCTGGCTGCTCAGGGTCGCTTCTCCCCCGATCCTGCAAGCGACTTCTACAACAAATATCCGGTCGATATCGACCTGTGCCAGCGCTTCGGCATCAACGGCATCCGTGTCTCCATCGCCTGGAGCCGCATCTTCCCCAACGGCACTGGCGAGATCAACCCCGAGGGCGTCGCCTTCTATCACGAGCTCTTTGCCACCTGCAACAATGCCGGCGTTATCCCCTATGTCACGCTCGATCACTTCGATACGCCCGAGGCCTTTTATCAGGACGGCGGCGAGGGCTTCCTGACGCGCACGACCATCGATGCCTTCGTCGAGTACGCCAAGTTCTGCTTTGCCGAGTTCACCGAGGTCAAGCACTGGTTTACCTTTAACGAGATTCCCGCGACCGCCGAGGGCAGCTTTATCGTCGGCAACTGGCCGCACGGCGAGAAGTATCGCTTGGACAAGGCCTTCCAGCTCATGCACAACATGATGGTGGCCCACGCCAAGGCTGTCGTCGCCTTCCATGAGGGCGGCTTTGAGGGCGAGATCGGCATCGTCCAGAACCTGGAGCCCAAGTATCCCCTCAACCCCAACAGCGCTGCCGACTGTGAGGCAGCTCGCATGGCCGACGTCATCAACAACCGCTGGGTACTCGACGCCACCTTCCGCGGCCACTATGCAGCCGACACCATGGAGGCTGCGACCAAGCTGGCCCATATCGCCGGCGGCGAGCTCGACGTCCGCGATGAGGACATCGCCGCGCTGACCGCCGCGCTCCCCTACAACGATTGCCTGGGCGTCAACACCTACAAGTGCCAGTTCCTGCGTGCCGCCGAGGGCGAAAACGACATCAACCACAATGGCACCGGCGACAAGGGCTCCTCGCGCTGGTTCCTCAAGGGCGTGGGCGAGTCATGCGTGCGCGAAGGCGTTCCCACCACCGATTGGGACTGGATCATCTATCCTGAGGGCTTGTACGATCTGCTGCTCCGCATTAAAAACGATTACCCCAACTACAAGAAGATCTACATCACCGAGAACGGCATGGGCTATAAGGACGACTTCGAGGACGGCTTTATCGACGACGCCCCTCGTATCGACTACATGCGCCAGCATCTCGCGTGGATCCTCAAGGCAATCGACGGCGGCGTGAACGTCGACGGCTACTTTGTGTGGTCGCTGCAGGATCAGTTCTCCTGGACCAACGGCTACAACAAGCGCTATGGTCTGTTCTACATCGACTTTGAGACCCAGAAGCGCTATCCCAAGGCGAGCGCGTACTGGTACAAGAACGTCGCAGAGACCGGCCTGCTCATGGCCTAGTTTCCACCGCATACCCCCTGTCGGCCGCATGCGAATCCCTCCGCGGGTTCGCATGCGGCCTTTTTTATTTTGGCTCGGTCCGAACAGGCCGTTTGTCTCAATCTGTAACATCTAGCAGGGGTTTTCGGCCCTACCTGTTACAGATCGAGACAAACGGGTAGCCCGAAGCAGAATATCTCGATCTGTAACATCTAACCCGGTTTTCTACTCCCAACTGTTACAGATTGAGATAATCCAACGACGCCGACGTTTTAACATACCGTGGTACAATTGTGTCCCGACGCAAAGGAGGTACCCATGTCAGCTTGTGTGCCCGTCCGAGATATGAAGGACACTGCTGCATTCACCACGCTTGTTGAGTCTGAGCGCGACGTCACCGTAACTAAGAACGGCTACGAGGCCATGCACTGCATCAGCAGCGACCAGTATCGCCTCATGCAAGAAGAAATCGCCAAGGCAAAACTGCTGTCTCGTATGATGTTGGCAGAAGACGAAATATCGCAAGGCGACTACAGCGACTACGAATCCTTCGCGGCTTCGATACGAGACAAATATGACCTATAACGTCGTAATCCTCAAAAGCGCACGATATGAGTACGAGAGTATTGTCGGATACCTTGCTCAAATCCTCAAGAATCCGCGTGCAGCGGGCAATTTTGTCGCTGAGTTTGAATATCAGCTTGATCTGCTTCGCGAGCAGCCGCTTTTACGTCCCCTCTCGCACATGCAAGAGCTAGCGGCACGTAATTACCGATCGTTTCCCGTCAACAACTACGTGTGTCTATACAAGTTTGAGCACGAAACAATCTATATCGCCCACATCTTTCATCAGTCACAGAACTACGCCCGCCTGGTCTAGCCCACAAGCTGAATACCTGGCCCGAGCGCATATGCATATCATTCTGCGCGTCATTGTGAAGCGATAATCCCCGCGCCGGCAGAGGACAGAAGTATCGTCTGCGGCGTTAGCTAGCAGATGACCTGCGTGTGCTCCTCGATGGCGGCGCGGTCCTCGACCGAGATACCCGGCTCGCACACCACGGCATCCAGGCTGTCCAGGCGGCAGAAGGTGTAGAAGTCGCGCTTGCCGATCTTGCTGGAGTCGGCGATCAGATAGCGCGAGTCGGCCTTGCTAAAAGCGAGCTGCTGAATACGCCCCTCGTCCATGTTGGACGTAGACACATCGCCGTCCAAGATGCCGTTGGCGCCGATAAACGCCGCATCGATACCCAGCGCACGCAGGGTATCCTCGGCCGTTGGTCCCACAAAAGCGGCGGTGCGGCGACGGTACATACCGCCCACGAGGCACAGCTCGCAGTCTTCGCGCGCCTCGAGCAGGTTAAACACCGAAAGCGAATTGGTCACAATGCGCAGGCGAAACGTCGGCAGCATCGAGGCCATCTGCTCAACCGTGGTGCCCGTACCCAAAAAGATGGTCGAGCCTTCCTCGATAAGCTCCACAGCGCGGCGTGCGATCTGCAGCTTTTCCTCGGCATGCTTGGTGCGCTTTTCGCTGTGCGAATACTCATGGCGCAACATAGCGTGGGGACGGCCCTGCGCACTGCGGGCTCCGCCGTGCACGCGCTCGATCTCGCCCAGGCTCGCAAGCTCCTCAAGGTCGCGGCGGACCGTCATGTCCGAGACACCTAGCGCATCAGAAATCTCTTTAACCGAAACCGTGCCCTGCTCCTCGAGCAGCTGACGAACCTTATCCTGTCGCTCTGCCTTAATCACGATGAATCCTCGCCGTTCTTTGCGCGCATATCATTCAAACAGTAACGAACAAATTGTATCAGACTCGTACGCGTCAAAAATGAACGCCCGCACAGCTCCAATCATCACTTTTTTGAGAAAAATACCCCCTGCTTTAGTGGGGTGTAGTGATAATCTCGCCTGTTCGCGCTACAGTTTGTCCGAAATACCTCGATGTTAGGAACCAAATGATCACTTCCGAGCTTTTCGGCACCGCGCCGTGCGGTACCCCCGTTCATCGTTACACCCTCAACGGGCCCGAGATCTGCGTTCGCATTATGGACTATGGCGCCACCGTGCTGGGTATCGATGTGCCCGACATTCCCGGCAACGTGCGAGATGTGGTGCTAGGCTTCGATAAGCTCGAGGATTACTTTGACAACCCCGCCTGCTTTGGCGCAACCATCGGCCCCGTGGCAAACCGCACTGCGGGCGCCACGATCACCATCGATGGCACAGACTGGCATCTGCCCGCCAACGAGGGCGCCAATAACCTGCACAGCGATCTTGAGCACGGCCTGCATAAACGCGTGTGGGATGTTGAGCTCGACGAGGTCCATAACGCTGTGCGCATGACCACCTCGCTTAAGGATGGCGAGCTGGGCCTGCCCGGCAACCGCACGTTTACGGCTGTGTTTACCGTTACGCGCACCGGCGCCTTCCGCATCGAGTACGGCTGCGAGAGCGACCGCGCCACCTATGTGTCGATGACCAACCACACCTACTTCAATCTTGCCGGCCACAACGCCAGCATGGACTGCGAGCATTTCTTTGTTGCCAACGCCGCCCACTACCTGCCCATCAACGAGCAGAATATCCCCACCGGCGAGATCGCTCCGGTCGAGGGCACGCCGTTTGACTTCCGCGAGCTGCGTCCCGTCGCGCCCGGCATGGAAGCCGACGACCCGCAGATCAAACAGGCCCGCGGCTACGATCACTGCCTGTGCATCGGCGGCTATCAGTATGGCCGCAATCTGCGCCGCGCGCTGCATGTCGAGGAGATGTGGACCGGCCGCGAGCTTGACTACTACACCACTGCCCCGGGCGTGCAGCTCTACACCGGCAACTGGCTGGGCGACGAGCATGCCAAGGACGATGCCAGCTATGGCTGGGGCGCCGGCTTTGCCCTCGAGGCAGAGATGTACCCCGACACGCCGCACCATCCGCTGTTCCCCCAGGGTATCGTGGGCCCGGGCCATCCCTACAGCAACGTCATCGAGTACCACTTTATGAGGCACTAAGCCCACAACGCGACATATCGCACAGCAACGCCCGCCGGCACCACCGCCGACGGGCGTTTTTCTACCTAGTCGCCTGCGACGTTCTTAAACGACTAATCGTTGTGGGCACTCTTTGTCGAATGTGGCCGCCGCATCATCGATGATGCCGTGTCCTCGCGCGCAATGGTGGCGTCCGTCCCGCTTCGACCGTCGCGTTACGGCGCGAGAACATCCAGCGGAACAACTTGGACGCCACGCTCGGTAACATAGGCTTGCGAACCAAACCCGATGATCACGACTTTCGAAACCGGCGGGTTGTTTCCGGCGGCAACCATGCGTTTCTCGACAGCAACAAGGCTGTCAGACGCCTCTTCGATTTGAGCAGAGCTGAGTTTAACTTCGACCGGAATCCACGTTCCGCCGGGAGCCGCAATGATCGCATCGACTTCTAGATCGCGAGAATCATGATAGTGATAGAGGCCCATTCCGTTTGCTCGCGCATAAACCCACAAATCATGAAGCACCAGCGATTCAAAAAGCAGTCCGAGCGTCTTGAAATCTAGCAGTAGTGTCTCCGGGGTCGCCCCGAGTGCGGCGGCCGCTAGTGACGGATCAGCGAGATGATGCTTCTTCGATTCTCTTAAGTGCACGGGGGATCTCATTGCGGGGTTCCACGCGGGAATATCGCGAACGAAACTAACCCGAGCGAGAAGAGATATATATGATGCCGCCGTCTGTCTCGACACCTCTCCGCCAAGATCGGCTACGAGCGTCTTGAGTGTCGCCAAAGTGGATTCATTGCGCGCAAGCGATTCGATGACGGCTTTGACCTTCTCAGGGTCGCGGCGAGAGCCATCAACACGAGATAAATCTTCTTCGGCGACTATGCCGATGTAGCGTTTGGCCATCGCGGACGCAGCCTGTGCATCGTTTCCGACCGCCGCGGGCCATCCACCGCGAACAACGCACTCGGCAATCGAGGCAGAATCCAGCGACCCGAAAGCTCCATTGAACTTTTCGCCAGAAATAATGCCCGATAGCTTAACCGCACCGCTGGATTTCCCGAGTTCGAAAAGCGTCATGGTGTCCATGCGCAGTTTGGCGAATCTTCCAGCGCCGCTGTGCATCGGGCGTTCGTCGTCTCGCGGTGTTGCCGATCCCGTAAATATGAATTGGCCAGGCTCACCGCCGCGGTTGTCGCACTCAAACCGTGCCGCGTCCCAGAGTTTCGGAACCTCCTGCCACTCGTCAATCAGCCGCGGCACCTCGCCGGAAACGGCAAGAGCCGGATCCGTCTCGGCGCGTAAGCGATTCTCGAAGTTGCGGGACGGGTCCATGAGAAGGAGCCTGGACGCCGCACGGGTCTCGGCCGTGGTCGTCTTTCCACACCATTTCGGTCCTTCGATGAGAACGGCACCGAATATACCCAGCAGCTGGTCGAGCTCATTTTCGACAATTCTGGTGTAGTACTTTTTTGGCATATTTATCACCATTGCTACCAGTGCGTTTAACCTAATTTACAGTTTACATTTAACCAAATTTCAGTTCTCTGATTAACCATATTTACGCAATTCAATTAACGAAACAGATTTAGGAGCCATTTTTGCGAACGGCTTAAGCTGTGGTGCAATCATTGACGTTCTAAAAGACTAGTCGAAAGGGACACTCTTTTCATAGCTCCGACACATGTGCCAACATGCCTGAAATCGGCGCGCTACAGATTGCGCCCATCTACTACTTTTACTCCCGCACCCCTGACCATACGCCCCTATTTTCAAAAATCGCACGTTCGCTACCTGCAGTTTTAATATTGCGATTTTCATCGTTGTTCGAGGTAAGCGACCAAAAGTAGCAGATGGCCCCAATTCCTGGCCGAGGGCATCTCGCCGCTCCTCCACGGGAAAATACGATCCGTTTTCCTCCGCCCCCAGGTAATCACGCGAGCAGGTTCTCGATGGGATCGGGGTCGGAACTGGGGAGATAGCGAATTTCTAGCTCTATGCCGAGCTTTTGCAGCTCTCTGAGAGCAGCGACGTCTGCATCGCCTATGGCGACTGCGGGCGTTACAGGGCGCTTGCCCTCCCCTACCTGCATATGACCAATGCTGATCTTGCTGATCGGCACACCGCCCTTGACCAGCGTGAGTGCATCGGCGGGCGACGCCACCATGATGAGAATCCATTGGCGCGGCGTTGCAGTATGAATGATGTCGATAGTCCTTTGCACCGAGAAAAACCGCGTCCACACGCCATCGGGCGCCGCCACCCTCATAGGGGCCCACTTACGCGAATCCGCCGCAATCTCGTCGTTGATGATCAGGACGAGGTTGGAACCCACGGCTTCGTTCCACAGCTCAACGTCTTGCCCGTAAATGAAACGGTCATCAATACGTGTAAGAAGGATCTTGGGTTGAGCCATGGCTGCCCCATTCTGTTTGAGACCCATATGAGCGGGACGTCGGCCACCAGCTCAATAGCAGGTCAAGCGCCAAATGGACGCCGCAGACATCACGTCTCCAATATTAGTGCATTTAAAGTGAGAAAAGCCGTAAGAGCACTTGCGCGGATGTGTGATGTCCCGTATCATAGACAGCCGTTGACGCTTCAGTTGCGTCACCACATGGCCGCCAGCGTAGCTCAGTTGGTAGAGCACCGCTCTCGTAAAGCGGGGGTCACCGGTTCGAGCCCGGTCGCTGGCTCCATTGCACAAGACAGCCGCCTTCGGGCGGCTTTTTTGTTGCCGATTTTGAGTGCGTGCGCGCCAATCCAAACATAGCCACGTCAACAGCGGCCCACTCGGTGGACTTCGGGTTTAATGCTTAGGGGCGGGGATTTACCAAAGTGAAATCTTAATGAAAAGAAACCCAGCTGCAACAATTGCCATGGTGAGGGCTCGAATTGGCCATATAGATCTAAAATAGTCACAATATACAAATGTCGAGAGACATTGGGGATATAGATGAAAAGAACTAAGGGTTTTCTTTTGTTGGTATTGATGCTGCTCGGACTGTTCTGCCTGAGTGGCCCTTCTTGGGCCAAGGCTGCCTGTCCTGAAGGTGAGCCTTAGCAGTCTTATACGGGCAGCCTGCTGATAACTGCTAAGGAGGGCGATGCCGACTCTCAGTCTGGGGTAAATCCCCTTGCCGCTTTTGAGGGGGACGGCGGAACGGTCAAGCTTGACCATATTGGTAGCGGGATTTTGAGGTGGCAAGTTCCACTGGACAAAATTGCGAACGATCCCTTCTCTTTTGCTGGAACGATATATCTATACAAGGTTGTGAGCGGAAAACAAAAATACGTCGATTGCTATCTGACAAACGGGTCTGGAATTGCATTCACCGGCATTTCGGGGCAGATTGATACACATGTACAAAAGGGAACCTATGTGGTGCGTTGGGTTGGAGCTGCTGCAGGCCCGATATGGATTGCGGTCTTGCGCCCCGATGTCCAAATAGGTTTCTCTCTCTAGACGGGAAGTTGCTCATGGACGCCATATATGACGGGGATGACTGGGTCGATCATTATACTTGGCGCCTGGTCGGCTCGAACGACAATGGGGATGTGGTGTTTGATGGACTATGTCCAAAGCATCTCCATCCTTTTGTCTCGTCGTTAATTGAGAGTTCCGCTCGTGTTGCCCCCTACAGCTCGGCATCGCTTCATGATACGGACGTTTTGAAGACCATAAGGGAATCAATTGACGATGGCACGATGAGCGGCCCGCTGTTTTCTCGGCTTGTGGGGCTAGATGAGATTGGCTCGAAACGATTGCTTGCGGGCGAAAAAGTGGAGCTCACTTATCGGTCGATGATTTCAATCCTGCGGCTAGCCGATGTTCTTCGCAAATAAATGAGGCTTCCCTATTCAAAAACCGAAAACCCCGCCAAACGTGATTCCCCTAGGGAAAGCACGTTTGGCGGGGTCCTAGCGTGATTTCCCTAGGGGAATCACGCCATCAGACGAACAGCTCAGCCGAGCAGTTCGCTACTCCTCCCAGTAAGCATCTGCAAGCAGCTTAAAGCAGATCTTCTTGACCGGCTGTGCGCCATCGCCCGGGAACTCGAGCGTGGGCATGTGGGGCTCGCCGGCAACGAACAGCGCGAATTTGTCGTCGGCAAGATCGCCGGCGATCGAGGCGTCGGAATCGACCAGGTCGTAGTCGTCCTTCTCGTCAAACTCCTGGACCAGCGTCAGGCTGCCCGTGGCAACCTTAAAGGCCTCACGACCCTCGACGTCGATCTGCAGGTCGTGATAGCGCTGATGCGTCTCATAGTGAGCCTCAGCCTCGGGACGCGTCGTGGGAGACATGACGTTCGCAAAGACCTTCTCACCCAAAATCGGATGGCTGCCGACCTCGAGCTGTACCGGGTCGTTCTCCTCGAGCCAGTCGATCAGCACGTCGAGGCCCTTGAGCATTCCGCGGTACTCCTCGATATCGCCCAATGCACCGTAAATCATCTAAATCCCCTCTCGGATCGCTTCTTTGGCGGCTACTCGGCAAACGCGTTACCGACGCTGTTGCCACCCACATACGCCTCGACCAGGGTAAGGTCGGGATTGAACACGACAAACTCGGCGTCGCGCCCCAGCATAATGCTACCGCACTTGTCGTCGACATGAGCTGGCAAGCAATGCCGGGGCCGACGCCCAGGCTTTTACAGCTCGGTCACGACAACGCCGTTGTAGACCTCGTCCCAACGGTCCATGACCAGATGGCCGGTCATGGGATCCATGGCATTGAGCTTGCCGCAGGTGTTGGCGGTACGCAGCACCGTCTCGTCATCCGCGCCAGCAGCAATCGCATGCGCGAAGCCGGCAATGGTCGAATCGCCAGAGCCCGTAGCGTTAACGGCGGGGATATCGGGGGTCTTGGCGCGGAATGCACGGCCATTATGGAAGCCCACGGAGCCGGCAGCGCCCATGGACACGACGACCCAGGGGATATCGGAGAAGCGGGCATCAGAGGCGAGCGCGGCGCGGAGCTCGTCCACATCGTCGGTGGTAAAGCTCGTGCCCAGAAGGCCGTTAATCTCGGTCAGGTTAGGCTTGACCAGCTCGGGCTTAATTTCGGACTTAAGGGCGGCCTCGAGCGAAGCACCCGAGGTATCGAGCAGCACCTTGGCGCCGGCGTTCTCGGCAATACCCGTGATCTTGGCGTAGTAGCCCGCCTCGACACCACGGGGCAGCGAACCCGAGATGGTAACGACAGCGGCCTTGCTCGCAAGCTCGGCGAACTTGGCGGTAAAGGCATCGAGCTCCTCGGGGGCAATCGTCGGGCCGCTTTCGAGTAGCTCGGTCTGGTTGCCGGCGTGGAGGATGTTAAGGCAAATGCGAGTCTCGCCCTTGATGGGTACAAAATCATTCTTAATGCCGTTGGCATCCATGAGCTCGGCCATGTAGGCGCCCATGTGGCCGCCGAGTAGACCGGTTGCCACAACGTCGTCGCCCAGCTGACCCAGTACACGGGCCACGTTGAGACCCTTGCCGCCGGCGGTCTTTTCGGGCGTCACACGGTTAACGTCGTCGATAATGAGCTCATCGAGCTGATAGCGTGTATCGACGGACGGGTTCATCGTAACGGTGAGGATCATTTTTAGCTCCTTATCTCGCAGGCTCCTTGTGCCTCGCGATACGAGTCGACAAAACGGAATTACAGAATCTCAATCGTGAACGAGCGAACGACGGTCTCCTTGGGCTTGGCGACAAGGCAGCCACGCTTATGCTCAAGCACGTCGTCCTCATCAGAGCAGGTCGAAAGGCCGCCCCAAGGCTCAACTGCCACAAAATCACCCTCGGGCTTGCTCCACACAATGAGATATGGGAAGCCCTCAAAGCTCAGGCGGACGCCCTTGTCCTCGCCCTTTTTGGAAAGCGTGACCTGGCGGCTCTCGAGCACGTCAAAGATGGTCTCCGCAAAATCGAAGAGCTCGTGCGACAGGGGCAGCGTCTTTCCCACCATGGGGTTCTTGGAGCGCTTGTCCACGTCAATCAAGCCAGTCGAAGGGACAGCGGTGCAAAGCTCTGCAGCCTCTTCTTTCTCAAAGCGCAACTCGTAGTCCGTATAGGCCTCGCCCTCATCGAGCGGGCACCTAAAGCCGGGATGCCCACCGATAAAGAACGGCATGTCCTCGGTGCCCTCGTTGGTAACCTCATAGGAGACACGCACGGCGGCGTCCTCGAGCGTATAGCGGGCGACGAGCCTAAACGGATACGGATAATCGCTCAGCAGCGCGGCGTTATCCTCCGAAGCCAGACACACAGCCAGCTCGTTCGTGCTTTGGCTCAGCAGTTTCCACTCCTGCTTACGCGCAAACCCGTGGCGGGCGAGCTTCACATGATGCCCGGCAAACGTCATGGCGCTGCCGTCGCGCAGACCTCCGCAAATCGGGAAGCAGACCGGCGCCTGACCGGACCATACTGCGGGGTCGCCCTGCCACAAATACTCGCGACCGTCGGCCTCAATCGAGGTAAACGAGCCGCCGGCAGTGGAAACCTTAATAGAAATCGAATCGTTGGAAAGAGCGTATTCCATTACCCATCCTTTCGAACAACTGCTTTATTTCACGCAAGCGCCCGTTTCAATCCTAACCATAGAACAAACCCGCACGCTCATCGATGCGTCCGGTATCCCGGTCATGTAACGGGGTACCATACAGACATTGATGCAATTACAGCTGAAAGGCCTTCTTATGCGAACCATCATTCTTTATGCCTCACGCCACCACGGCAATACGAAAAAGCTCGTGGACGCCATCGTCGAGGCGCACCCCGAAATCGATACCCTCGACGTGAAAACGCTCGGCAAAAACGAGTATCCCAACCTGCACGAATACCATCTGATTGGTGTCGCCACGGGCATCTATTACTCCGAGATCGACAAGGACATGGCACGCGTGCTCACTAACGTGCTGCAGCCGCAGGACAAGGTGTTTGGCCTTATGACCTACGGTGGCAAAAACAAGTGGTACGGCAAGGATATCGATGGCATCTGCCGCATGAGGCAGGCCATCTTTATGGGTGTCTACGGCTGCCCCGGCTTTGATACGTGGGGGCCGTTCAAACTCACCGGCGGGGTCCAAAAGGGGCACCCGACCGCTGAGGAAATTAAGGGTGCCGTCGACTTCTTCGACAAGATCGAAGACGAGTATGGAGACATCATCGTCGAAGAGTACGCCAAGCGCGAGAAGCGTCTAGCATACGAGAAGGAACATCCTGCAGGAGGCCTGGTGGCCGGCGTTAAGCGTACGGCAAAGAAGATTGCTAACAAGCTGTAACTGTAAAGGTGCTTTTGAGCGTTTAACCCGTACGGCGGGTCCGAGCAGATTCGGGCCCGCCGTCTTTTTCTTTCGTTACTCGGTAAAGGCGTTGCCGACGCTCTGGCCGCCAACATACGTCTCGACGAGGGTGAGCTCATGGTCGAACACGACAAAGTCGGCGTCGCGACCCGGCATGATGCTGCCGCACTTATCCTCGATGTGCGCGGAGCGTGCCGGCACCTCGGTTGCCATGCGAATGGCGATATCGGCGCTGGCGATGCCCCAGTCGACGATGTTCTTGACGCCCTGGGCAAGCGTGAGCACCGAACCGGCAATACTCTTGCCATCGGCGAGCCAGCACAGGTTGTCCTTCATGATGACGTCCATGCCGCCGCTGGTGTAGCTGCCCTCGGGCATGCCGCCGCAACCCAGGCAGTCGGTGATGAGCACCGTGTGCTGCCAGCCCTTTGCCTGCAGCAGCGCCTTGATGGCGGCAGGGTTTACGTGCTTGCCGTCACAGATGATCTCGGCGTAGGTCTCGGGCGTGGACATAGCAGCCCCCACGACACCGGGCTCACGGTGATGCAGCCCGCGCTGGCCGTTATAGGTATGCGTAAAGCAGCTGGCACCGGCGTTGATGGCGGCGATGCACTCGTCATACGTGGCATCAGAGTGACCGATGCTGGTCACGACACCCTTCGCATTGAGGGCAGCAGCATAAGCAGCGGCGCCATCGCGCTCGGCAGCCATGGCGCTCTTAACGATACGTCCGCCGGCAGCCTCCTGCCACTCGTCAAAGACCTCCTCGGAGGGGTCAATCAGGTAAGCGGGGTTCTGTGCGCCCACATGCTTCATGGTAAAGAAGGGGCCCTCCAGGTAGATGCCCTGAATGCGAGCACCGCAGAAGTCAGGGCCGCGGCCCTCGTCAGCCTGAGCGATGGCGGCGCAGGCATCCTTGATCTGCTCGACGCCATCGGTGAACGTCGTGGGCAACCAGCTGGTGGTACCGCGACGGGCGAGCTCGGTCGAGCTGATATCGATACCCTCGGGGTCGTTATCGGTAGTTGAGTGGTTGTAGAAGCCGTGGATGTGGGTGTCGACCATACCCGGCGCGATCCACGACCCCGTATAGTCCTTGATCTCGCAAGAGGGCTCCTCGGCCTGCCAGGCGCCAAAGACGCCATCCTCGACCATGAGATAGCCGCCCAGCTGCGGGCCCGCCGGCAAGAAGAACTTGTCAGCCTTAATTGCGTACGTGCTCATATGCACTCCTTGCTTCTAAAGCAGTTGACTGTGGTGATGCTTATACCCGATCCAAGTGAAAACAAAAGGCTCTGTTAGACCAAATTTGACACGATCGGCTGTTCGTCGAACCG
>NZ_QSOP01000021.1 GCF_003436275.1 Collinsella sp. TM09-10AT | reverse complement strand
GGCCGTGTTCCGCTATGCGGTTGTCAATTTGCGAAAGAAATTATGCGTCACCTCCCAACGGGGCCGTAAGCGGAAACTGCATCCCATTCCGGACGTGAATTCTGGGATACGGCTTCCGGATGCAAAAAAGGCCACATAACGTGGCCTTCAACTTATATATGTTCGGCGATACACCCAAGACAAGCCACGCCCCAACATCAGGGCGTCTGTCCGGGCGGGGAACCTTATATGCCTCCGCCCGGACAGACGTTTCAGTTATGAGCGACCCGCTACTTAATCTTGGTCGTGCCCGGCGCCAGGTTGGGGTCGGTCTCGTTGGCCTCGGTCTGGAAGTGCTCCGTGTACACGTTCTTGCCGTCGCGGAACATCTCGTAGTACTGCATCTTGGCGTAATCCTCGCGTGCCTTGGTGGCGGCTGCGGCAACGGCGTCGTCACCGGTGACGTTGGAGGAGAGCGCCCAGCGCAGGCTGGCGTCCTCGTAGCCCACCGAGTTGATGGCGGGCAGCGACTCGCGCAGCGTCATGTGCGCCTTCTGGTAGTCGGTCAGCGGGGCGCCGATCAGCTGCATAAGCTGCGTGGACAGGTAGTTGGTGGACAGGTCGTCGACCTCGCTCGTCTGGTCGCAGCCGGCAACGTCGTAGTTGGCCCAGATGATGTAGTCGGTCTGCCACAGACGCTCCTGATGCGTGGCGTCGTCCTCGCCGGTAAACCACTTATCGTTGAACTTGGACGGGAAGAACGGCTGGTGGTCGCCCCAGAACACCACGACCACCTTACGGTCGAGCTTGCTCAAGGCGTTGAGGAAGTAACGCAGCGCTTGGTCGGACTGCTCGATGCACGAGACATACTCGTCAACATCGGAGAGCGTGCCGTCCTCGACGGTCTTAGCGTCCAGGTCGGTCGTGTCGATGTTCAGGTGCATCTGCTTGTCGACCGGCAGCAGACCCGTGTCGTAGCCCGAGTGGTTCTGCATGGTCACATCGAAGATAAACTGCGGATCGGCGTTCTGGTCGAGCAGCTCAAGAATCTTGTCGTAGGTTGCCTGGTCGGTCACCATGCCGCGCAGGGTATCGGCGCCTTGGAAATCGTTGATGGACAGGAACTGGTCAAAGCCAAAGTCCTTGTAGACGTTCTCGCGGTTCCAGTTGGTCGCGTGGTTGGGGTGCATGGCCGTGGTGGAATAGCCGAGCGATTTGAACTGCTCTGCCAGATTCCCGGTCGTTTCCATGTTGTAGATGGTGTAGGGGTACACGCCCGAGCCCAGGTTGGCCATGGAGTTGCCGGTCATAAACTCAAACTCGGTATTGGCCGTGCCGCCGCCGTAGGCGCTCACGTAGAGCTTTCCGCGGCTGAGGCAGTTGGACAGGTTCTTAAAGTACTGCGGACCTTCGTAGCCGGCGCGCATGTTCTGGTAGATCGACAAATCCGAGAACGTCTCGTTCATGATAGCGATGACCGTGGGCTTCTCGCTGTCGAACTGCTCCTTTGCGGCGGCGCGTTCGTCGCTCTTGGCCGCGTCGGATTTGTCGTAGGCTTTGGCGTACTTTTTGAGCGTGGCCTTGGCGTCATCGACAGAATAGTCGGCGGGTTTGGGCGGCTTGATGGACTGTGCCGCGCTAATAAAGGCAGGCAGATAGCCCTCGCGCCAGTAGCTCTCGAGCGGACGCCAGGTGTAGACGGTGATGCCGAGGGTGTTGTAGTAGTCGATGAGCGTGACATGCGCGGTCACGCCGCCCAGGCACAGCACCGCCACGAGCAGGTTGGTGAGCAACATGCGCTTGGCGTTGGCGGCGCCCTTCTGACGGTGCGGCGCGACCAGGCCGGCGTACTCGCACAGCAGCATGGCGATGGCGGTAAAGCCCATAGACAGCACGCAGAACAGCGAGATGGAGAAGGTGTAGCCGTTGCCGGCGACTGCGGCGGCGGTGGAGATGGCCGAAAGGTCGCCCGGCTGGATGGGCATGGATTTAAACGTGATGACAAAGAACTCGGCAATGCCCAGGACAAAGAGGGCAAAGGCCAGGACCGCGGAAGCTGCGCCGTGGCGCTGGAATAGGAAGAACAAGCCAGTCATGAGTGTGGCGATGATGGCCCACTCGAGCAGGATGCACAGGGGGTAGACCCAGGTAAAGTCGTGGTTGGACGAGACCTCCATGCCCAGCAGCGCAAAGACGCCGGCGAGCAGCAGGCACAGGACGGCGGCGACGAGCGGTTTGCCCACAAAGGCGCCGCGCAGGCGAGCGAGCTTGCCGGTGGGGGCGGGGGCGTCGGGCTCGGCGAACGCAAAGACGCGCGGGGCGATGCGGTCGCGGGCGATGCTGGCCCAAGCGCATCCGGTGAGGATGGCGTTGGTCAGGACGAGCATCACAAAGGCGAGCGGCTCGTTTTGGGCGACGAGGCCAATGGCACCCCAAATGGTCAAAAAGAGTTGGAACAGGCCGAAGGCGACGCTCCACCCAAGAGCGCTTTTGGCAACGGTGCCCGACTGAGCGCGAATGGCCTTGGCCTCGCGCAAGACAAGGTAGACGGTCGCCGCAAGACCGACGAGCGAGATGGCGGCAGCGAACATGCTGAGACTCCTCACAAACTAAAACCTACGAAAGTGGGGGTTTACCCGATTGTTGCCAAGATATGCGCTGCATTTGGTGACTGCGCACAACAACCAGCCATAATAACGCGCGTGCGTGGCGGTGTTGCGCAATGTAGCGGCGACCTGCGCGATAATGGACGGGAATTACACGGAAACGTAAAGGCTTCTTAAAGAAATGGCGAGGGTAGGGCGATGAGCGAGCAGGTTTGCAAGGCGGACATGGGCAGCGACGGAGCTGCGGTCGTGGATACATACGGCTATCCGGTCGAGACTACGGGCAACGCGGTACTGGACATCTTGGAGCATCGCTCGTCTACGCGTGCCTTCGCGCGTGATGACGATGACCGTCCCGTGGCGGTGACCGACGAACAGCGGGCGGCGATTCTGCATGCGGCGAGCCGCGCGCCGTCGGCAGGCGCCATGATGATGTATTCCATCGTGAGCATTCGTGAGCAGGCCACATTGGACCGCCTGGCCGACCTGTGCGATCATCAGCCCATGATCGCCAAGGCGCCCTGGGCACTCATATTTGTAGTCGACTATGCCAAGTGGATCGATCTGTTTGAGCACGTGGGTTGCTTTGAGCCCGAGTTTGTCGAGCGCACGGGCAAGTCGCCCCGTCGTGCGCCGGGCCTGGGCGACTTTGCCATCGCGGCACAGGATGCCATGATCGCCGCTCAAAACGCCGTGGTTGCCGCCGAGGCCCTGGGGCTGGGGAGCTGCTATATCGGCGATGTCGTCGAGAACGCCGAGGAAGTCGCCGCGCTGCTGGACTTGCCTCCCTATACCATGCCGCTGTCGATGCTCATCATCGGCACGCCCCGCAAGGAGCGCCCGGCGATCGCGCATCCCGTGGTGAACCTGGTGCATGAGGAGCGTTATTGTCGCGCCGACGCCGCGACCTTGGATGCGCAGGTGGCCGAGATGGACGCGATGTTTCGCCCGCACGCCCGCGAGGTGGGCGAGCGCGTCGTCGATATCTACACCCGTAAGCACACGAGTCCCTTTATGGCCGAGATGAGCCGCTCTATGGAGTGGTGGTTCAAAAACTGGCTCGGAAAATGACGAATGTGACAAAGGGGGCATCCCTTTGTCACATTCCATATCGCCGCGGTGGCCTAAAGGCCGCATAAATGTTTATCTAGCTGGGAAAACGGTGCCATTAAAATATGGGCTGATTACATATAATCCCGTCGAACGTTAAAGTTGGGAGGAAACCGGCTTATGAATCAAAAGGCCAAGGAGGCAGCTTCGCACGCTGCGATTCCTGTGAGTATCTCGGCGATGCTCGTCACGCTGGGCGTGGTGTATGGCGATATCGGCACCAGCCCCATGTATGTAACCAAGGCGCTCGTTGCCGGCAACGGCGGCATCGGAAGCGTCACGCAGGAGTTCGTGCTCGGCGCGCTCTCCCTTGTCGTGTGGACGGTCACGCTGCTGACGACCGTCAAGTACGTGCTGATCTCGCTGCGCGCCGACAACCACGGCGAGGGCGGCATCTTTGCCCTGTACAGCCTGGTCAAGCGCTGCGGCAAGTGGCTCATCATCCCCGCCATGCTGGGCGGCGCGGCGCTCCTCGCCGACGGCATCCTGACGCCTGCCGTTACCGTCACCACGGCCATCGAGGGCCTGCGCACCATCCCGGCGGTCCATGCCGTGCTCGGTGACGACCAGGGTCGTGTCGTCGCCATCACGCTTGCCATCATCATCGCGCTCTTCTTGGTGCAGCGCATCGGCACGGCCAAGATCGGTCACGCCTTCGGCCCCATCATGACGCTGTGGTTTTTGTTCCTGGGCGGCACGGGCCTGTTCTTTGTCTGCCAGTATCCCGCGGTGCTGCTGTGCCTCAACCCGTTGCGTGGCATCGCTTTTCTGCTGAGCCCCAACAACCATGCGGGCATCATGATTTTGGGCAGCTGCTTCCTCGCTACCACCGGTGCCGAGGCGCTCTATTCCGACATGGGCCATGTGGGCCGCGGCAACATCTATGCCACCTGGCCGTTCGTTAAGTGCTGCCTGCTGCTGTCCTACATGGGCCAGGGCGCGTGGCTTATCAACAACGCCGGCAATCCGGAGCTCATGGGTATCGCCGACCTCAACCCCTTCTACCAGATGCTCGCCCCGAGTCTGCGCCCCTTTGCCGTCGGCCTTTCCACCGTCGCGGCCATCATCGCCTCGCAGGCGCTCATCACCGGCGCATTCTCGCTGGTGTCCGAGGCCAGCCGCCTGGACCTCATGCCGCATATGCAGGTCTTCTATCCTGCCGAGACCAAGGGCCAGCTCTACATCCCCATGGTCAACAACGTCATGCTCGTGGGCTGCGTCGTCGTGGTGCTGCTGTTCCAGAACTCGGCGCACATGGAGGCCGCGTACGGCCTGGCCATTACCCTGACCATGATGTGCACGACAATGCTGCTCTTCTTCTATCTGCACGTGGAGCGCAATCTCAAGGTCGCGCCGTGGATCTTTGCCGCCTTCTTCCTTTTGCTCGAGGGCTTCTTCTTTGTGAGCTCGCTCACCAAGTTCTTCCACGGTGGCTACTTCACCATCCTCATGGCTGCACTCATCATGGGCATCATGGTGTGCTGGTACAACGGCACGGCGGTCGAGCAACGTCAGTTTACGCTGCTGCCGCTGCGCAGCTATTTGCCGCAGCTCAAACGCCTGCGCGACGACGATCGCTACGAGCTCATGAGCGACAACATCGTGTACCTGACCAAGGACACCAACACCGACTATATCGACCGCGATATCGTCTACTCGATTTTGGATAAGCACCCCAAGCGCGCTCGTGCCTGGTGGTTCGTGAATGTCGAGACCATGGACGAGCCGCATACCTTTGCCTACTCGGTCGAGACGTTCGGCACCGACTACGTATTCCGCGTGCATCTGTACCTGGGCTATAAGATCAACCAGCGCGTCAATGCTTACCTGCGCCAGGTTGTTCAGGACCTGGCTGCCAGCGGCGAGCTGCCGGCGCAGACGCATGACTACTCGGTCTACAAGGACCCGGGCAACATCGGTACGTTTAAGTTCGTCATGATCCGCAAGCTGCTGGCGCCCGAAAGCGACGTGGAGCCCAGCGAGCGTACGGCCATCACGCTCAAGTACATCATCCGCCGCGCCGCCGGCACGCCTGCGCGCTGGTACGGCCTGGAGAACTCCAACGTGAGCTTTGAGTACGTGCCGCTGTTCACCAAGTTTAAGGCCGTGAGCAAGATGCAGCGCCTGGCTCCCGACGAGCGTCCGTAGTCGACGTCTGCTGTTTGTCTAGCGACCGCAGGCTGCAAAGGCTATACACTTGAAACCACCACAAGGAGGCCACCACCGCAAAGGTGCCAGTCCCCTTTGTGGTGGTTTTTGTTTTTGAGAGAGGGGCGGGGCGCTGATGGACGTCCGTGCGGACGGCGATATTGCCGAGAACTTTTGGTGGCGGCGTACAACGCTGACGCGTCGCAGTCCTCTGTATGACGCCTGCGTATCGGCGGGGCTGCTAGCCGCGGCGACGATTGTGGGCGCGCTGCTCGACCATCCGGGGCTCGCGCCGAGCATCATGATCGTCTATGTGTTCGCCGTGCAGCTGTGCGCTTTCTTTACCTGGAGCCGCCTGTACTGCCTGCTGAGCTCGGCTGCCGCCGTGGCGCTCTACAACTTCTTGTTTGTCGACCCGCGCTACGCGCTGTCGTTTATCGACCGCGTCTATCCCGGCATGTTCTTTATCATGTTTGCGGTCTCGCTCGTATCGAGCTCGATCGCGCTGGCCCTGCGCCGCGCCTTGGCGCAGGCCGCCGCCAGCGACCGCCGCACGCAGATGGTGCTCGAGACCAACCGCATGCTGCAGCGCTGCGCCGATAAGCAGCAGATTGTCCATGCCATGGCAACGCAGCTGGCGCGTCTTTCGGGCTGTCCTGTCGTGTGGTACAGCGCCGACGCCGAGGGCGATGACCTGCTGCCGCGTGCGACATACACGGCCGTGGGCGATGCCGCGCCGGTGCACGAACTGGCGCCGCAGATGCCGCCGCGGCTCTCGGCGTCCGCCTATGTGGGAACGCCGCTCGATGCCACCTACGGCGGCTCGGCGTTCTACGGCATCTACCTGACCGTGCGCTCGGGCGACACCATGGTGCGCGCGGGCGATCCCGCCTCGGTGGTGGGCGTGCTGGCTATCGTTGCCGAGCCCGACGTGCTGACGCACGAGGAGCGGACACTTGCCGATGCCATAGTGAGCGAAGGCGAGCTGGCACTCGATCGCGCCCGCGCCATGGAGGCCCGCGAGGAGGCGGCGGTGCTTGCCAAAAATGAGCAGCTGCGCGCCAATCTGCTGCGCTCCATCTCGCACGATCTGCGCACGCCGCTTACCAGTATTTCGGGTAATGCCGACGTGTTGCTCGACCAGGGCTCGACCGGCACGGCCGTGCTCGACGACCAGACGCGCCGCGGCATGCTCCTATCCATTCGCTCGGATGCGCAATGGCTCAACGCTACCGTCGAGAATCTGCTCGCCATCACCAAGCTCGAGGGTGGCGGTATGCGCCTGTCGACCACGCTCGAGCTTATGGACGATATCGTCGAGGAGGCGCTGCGCCACGTGAACCCGGCCGTGCGCGAGCACGACCTCAAGGTGGTGGCGTGCGATGAGCCGGCGCTCGTCAACGTCGACGCGCGCCTGATGGTGCAGCTGGTGGTCAACCTGGTGAACAACGCCATCACCTATACGCCCTCGGATTCGCATATCGTGATCTCGATTGGCGTCGACGACGGATGCGTGGCGTGCTCGGTGGCCGATGACGGCCCGGGCATTGCGCCCGAGGACCGCGAGCGAATCTTTGAGTCGTTCTACACCGCCAACCATGGCCTGGCCGACAGCTGCCGCAGTGTGGGCTTGGGGCTTTCGCTCTGCCGCTCCATTGCGCTGGCACATGGCGGTAGCATAGGGGTTGCCGCGGCGGCCCCGCACGGCTCGGTCTTTACGATTGAGCTTCCCGCCGCCGACGTTTCGTTTGATAAGGAGTAGCGCTGTGCCGAACTCTGCCGTAAAACCGCTCATCTTGGTTGTTGAGGACGACCCCGCCGTCCGCAACCTTATCGTCGCCGCGCTCGAGGCGCACGGCTTGCGCCATATGGCCGTGGAGACCGCCCATGCCGCCATCGCCGCCGCCTCGTCGCAGGCGCCGAGCATTGTGCTGCTCGACCTGGGCCTGCCCGATATGGACGGCGTCAAGGTGGTGGAGTCGGTGCGCGCGTGGTCGGGCATGCCGATTATCGTGGTCTCGGCGCGCAGCGAGGATGCGGACAAGATCCGTGCGCTCGATGCCGGCGCCGACGACTATCTGACCAAGCCGTTTTCGGTCGAGGAGCTGCTCGCGCGCATCCGCACGACGCTCAGGCGCCTTTCGTATGCGCAGACGGGCGGCGTTGCCTCCGAGGGCTCGTTCGATACCGGTGAGCTGCATATCGATTTTGATGCCGGCATCGCCACGATGGATGGCGAGGAACTACATCTGACGCCGATCGAGTACAAGCTTTTGTGCCTGCTGGCGCACAACGCCGACAAGGTGCTGACGCACCAGTTTATCCTGCACGAGATTTGGGGCACGGCAACCAAGAGCGACCTGGCGAGCCTGCGTGTCTTTATGGGCACGTTGCGTAAGAAGATCGAGTCCGACCCCGCGCATCCGCGTTACATCCAAACCCATGTAGGCATTGGCTACCGCCTAGTCACCCAAGGCTAGATCGCCAACCACCATCCCAATATGAGTTGCGGTGAAATACGGTCTAAATTTGCCTAATTCCAGGCAAAACAGTCCGTATTCCACCGCAACTTTGTTATCTGCCCTTAGGCTTGCTGGCGTAGAACTTCTTCTTTTTGGGCTTGCCGGCGGGGGAGGGTTTGCCGGCAAAGTTGGACTTGCCGTTGCCGGCCTGCGCGTGCGCGGGTACTGCCGCACGGGGCTTGCGGGCCTCGGGGTTGCGCAGCTCCTCGGTTCGCTCGGCAATTTCCTCGGCGCTAAAGCCGACCTCGGCCATGGCGTCCTCGATGGGCAGGCGGCGCACGATATAGCAATGGTGCACCTTCTGGTTGCGTGCGAAGTCCTCGGGGATGGTCTGCGCCGTTATGTCCTGTAGCACCACGCCCGCGCGTGCGAGCTTGCGTGTCTCGGGGCGGAAGCCTCGCAGGTTGCAGCTAAAGATGGCATGGCCGCCCTGTGCGAGCAGGCGCGATACGCCGGCCAACAGCTCAACATGGTCGCGCTGGACATCCCAGGTGCGGCGGCCCATCTTGGACGAGTTCGAGAACGTGGGCGGGTCGACAAAAATCAGGTCCCAGCGGTTGCGCGTCTGGCGCTGGTCGCGAATCCAGGCGAGCACGTCGTCGCGCACAAAGTGATGCTGCGGACCCACAAAGCCGTTCTGGCGCATGTTGCGCTCGGCCCAGTCCAGATAGGTGTTGGAGAGGTCGACCGTCACGGTCTCCTCGACGCCGCCATCGGCCGCGTAGCAGGTGGCGGTGCCGGTGTAGGCAAACAGGTTGAGGAAGCGACGCGCCTGCTTGGCGTGCTCGCGCACCAGGTTGCGGGTGACGCGGTGGTCCAAGAAAATGCCCACGTCCAGGTAGTCGTCAAAGTTGACGGCAAAGGTAAGGCCGCCCTCTTCGATGAGCGGGAGGCGACGGCGTGCGATATTGGCGCGCTCGCCCGATCCGCCCTTGCCGGCGCCCTGCTTGCCGTACTGCGAGCCGCCACGCGAACGCATGCGGGCCTTGGCGTGCACATGCTCGGCGGGAACATCTAGGATACGCGGTGCGATGGCCAGAATGTCGAGCATACGGGCCTGGGCCAGTGCGGGGTCGATGGTCTTAGGCGCGGCGTATTCGGCGATGACGAGCCATCGGCCCGGCGTCTGCGGGCAACCCTCGTACAGGTCGATGGCGGCGGAGTAGTCGGGCAGGTCGGCATCGTAGACGCGGTAGCAGCTCACGCCCTCGCGCTTGGCCCACTTGCGACGCAGGCGAGCGTTCTTGCGCAGGCGGTTGGCGAACTGCTCGGACTCGGGGATGAGCACGGGCAGCGGCTTGCCGTCACCCAGGTCGAGCGTGGCGGCGGGTTCGGACATGGGGGTGTTGGCGGCTTCGTCTTCGGCATCTGCGGTCTTGTCCTCGGCATCCGTGCTGGTCGCAGCTTCAAATGCCGCGGCAGCGTGGTCAAGCGAGGGCCAAACCTCAATAGTCGCCTCTTCGTTGTTGGGCATGACGGCGATGGAGCGCGCGGGCTCGGCATGGAGCGCGCGGGCCATAAGGCCGTCGCGAGTGAGCGCGGCGACCGGTGCGGTAGCGAGCTCGGGCGCGCGGCGCAGCTCGCCGACCAGCGTCATGGCGTCGTGCATGAGCGAAAGCGGCGTCTCGGTGGTGTCTGCGACCACGGCAACGCCGGCGACAGCACCCGCATGGTCCAGCACGGTGGCGGGCTTAGCGGCGCAAAAATCGACAAAGCGCTTGTAGCCGGCGCACTTGACCATGCGCTCGGCGGTCTTGCGGGCGGCGGGGTCGATGTCCACGGCCACGATGCGCGCCTGGCGCTCGCGCGCCGCCGCCTCGCGCTCGCGCGCCTCGGCAAGCAGCTGCTCCCATAGGGCGGCATCGTGCAGCTGCCAGCCCTCAAAGCCCCAGCGCTCGCGTGCGGCGCCCGGGGCGCGGTCGGTCAGAATGTTCACGGCCTCCAGCAGCAGGCCGCCGCCGGCGCACGAGGCGTCGATCAGCGTGGGCAGGGCCTCGTTTTCGTAGTCGTCGGCCGTCAACTCGCGCTCGCACAATGCGGTCCAGCCAACTTGAGCCAGCACCAGAGCGGCGTAGTCGGGGCGCAGCACGCGAGTGCCCTCGCCGGCGCGAGTCGCTGCGGGCGGCAGGCGCTTGAACAGCGGATCGCCCGAAAGGTCCAGGCTTATGCTCGCGCGGCGCTGGCGCAGCGAGAGCAGCAGGTGGACATCGGGGTCGGCGGCATCGACATCGGCGCGACGGCCCGTGGCCTCGGCCAGGCGGTCGCACAGCGCGTCCTTGGCGCGCAGGGCCGAGAAGCGCGTGTTGCGCAGCTGCTCGGTCACGCCGCGGGCGGTGATGGCAATGGTGGCACCGGGGCGGACGATATTTTCCCAGGCAATGTCATAAACGCCGTCGTACAGCTCGTCGGCATCCTGCGCCTCAAAGCGCCCGAGCACCACAAACACGCGGCTGGCCAGGCGCGACCACAGGCACGCGCGAAGGCCTTGCTCAAGCTCGCCCTCAAACGTGGCGCGGCCCTTCAGCCGGCGAACATGCGAAAGCCCGAGGCGTTTAAGCTCATCGGCGAGTGCGGGCTCAAAGCCCTTGGGGCAGCTTGCATAAAATTCCATGGGTGACCTCTCTGGTTGCGTCGCTCCATTATATGATGGATGCTTCGTTTGCCATCGCCCTTGAAAGGAACCCATATGATTGATGCGTGCCCCGATTCCGCTGTGCTCTTTTTTGACGTGGACGGCACGCTGACGTATTTCGATCCCGACGATATGACCGATAAGGACTTTTCGGCGGTTCGTCCCTCGCAGACGGTGGTTGAGGCGTTCCGTGCACTGCGCGATGCGGGGCACAAGGCATTTATCTGCACGGGCCGCCCCCTGTGGCTTATCGCCGATAGCCTGCGCGCGCTCGACCCGGCGGGTATCGTTGCCATGGCGGGCGCCACACTCGAGGTCGAGGGCCGCGTGGTGCATGAGGAGTGCTTTGACGAGGGCATTGTCGAGGAGCTTGCGCGCCGCATTGCCGCGGCAGGGTTCGAGGCCTTTTTCGAGGCCAACGAGGCGACCTTTGCGCTGGAGCCTGCGGGCGTTGAGCAGTCGTCTTTGATCGGCACCGCTGTGGTGCACAGTGCCGAGGAAATGCGCATCGACGGTCATCTGCGCGTGGGCAAGGTGTGCCTTAACGCAGCCGACTTGGCTCGCGTGGCCAACGACGACGGCTTTATCGATCGCAACTTTGAGCTGTGCAATACCGGCGGTTCGAACCGCGAGCTGAGTCCCAAGGGTATTGACAAGGGCGTGGGCGTGGCGCGGGCGCTGGAGTATCTGGGTCGCGTGGGCAACGAGCGCACCTTTGGCTTTGGCGATTCGGGCAACGATCTGGGCATGCTTGCCGCCGTCGAGACGGCTGTGGCCATGGGCAATGCCATGCCCGAGGTCAAGGCGGTCGCCGACTACGTGACCGACGACGTCGCGAACGACGGCACCGTCACCGCGATGCAACATTTCGGCCTCATCTAATGAATCTCGCCTTCTGACGTTTGCTCAAACTGCGACTCTTTGCTTTTGCATGCTCAATCGATTTATCAATCCAAACACTGAGGTGTTTATGCCGTTCGCCGAGAAGATAGAAAACCGCAGTTCACGCCTTGATAAACGTAGGTAAAGTGTTTAGCAGTTTATCGGCCGTATGCTAACGAAAGGAATCAGGCAGATGGCAATCAAGGTGTTCGCTGACGGTGCAAACCTCGAGGGCATGCTCGACATGTACGAGAACGGCAACGTTCAGGGTTTCACGACCAACCCGTCCCTTATGAAGAAGGGCGGCGTGACGGATTACCGCGCGTTTGCCAAGGAGGTCCTGGCCCACATCACCGATGTGTCCGTGTCGTTTGAGGTCTTTGCCGACGACGTCGAGACCATGGAGGTCGAGGCCCGCGAGATCGCTACCTGGGCCGAGAACGTCTACGTCAAGATTCCGTGCGTGACCACCAAGGGTGAGTCCACGGCCGAGTTGGTGCGCAAGCTTTCCGCCGACGGCATTAAGGTCAACGTCACCACCATCTTTACGCCTGCGCAGGTCGACGAGATGGTCGACGCTGTCGACGCCGAGACGCCGTCCATCATCTCGCTCTTTGCCGGCCGTATCGCCGACACGGGTGTCGATCCCATTCCGTTTATGACGGAGTCGGTCAAGAAGGCCGCCGCCAAGCCCAACTGCGAGGTCCTGTGGGCGTCCACGCGCGAGCTTATCAACATTTACCAGGCGCAGGCCTGCGGCTGTCAGATCATCACGGTGCCCAACAGCATCCTGGCCAAGCGCAAGAACATCGGTCGCGACCCGTATGAGGTTTCGCTCGATACCGTGCGCGGCTTTGCCAAGGATATCGCCGCTTTGGGCTTCCATATCCTGCCGTAACGCGAACACTGGCTGCGCCGCGGGTTGTTCGCCCCGGCCTTTCCTTTCCCTATCGCTCACGCGCTTCGCGAGGGTCGCGCTAGGCAAAGGAAAGGCCGGGGCTGCCGACACGAACTTGCCGGTAGGTTGGTGATAGGCTTCCATATCCTGCCGTGGACAAAGGTACCCCCGCCTGCGCCGTGCAAAATTGAGAGTATTCAGCAAGGTAAAGGCTTTTACCAGCTGGGTGAAGCATGGAACAGCCCCCGTTTTGGCTCTGATGACGCTAAAACGGGGGCTGTTTCTTGCTTTTTCGTCTCTGAGGGGCGTTCGGAGCGGCGGAAATTGCAGAATACTCGCGATTTTGCACGTTGCTACAGGGGGTACCTTGCTTTGACGGTTTACTTCCCCTGCACCATGGTGAGGGAGATTTTCTTGCGGTCGCGATCGACCTTTTCGACCCACACCTTTACCGTGTCGCCGACGCGCACCACGTCGCTGGGGTGCTTGACGAAGCGGCTGGCCAGCTTGGAGATGTGCACGAGGCCGTCTTGGTGCACGCCCACGTCGACAAAGGCGCCAAAGTCGACGACGTTGCGCACCGTGCCCTTGAGTTCCATGCCGGGTTCCAGGTCATCGATGGAAAGCGCCGAGCGGCTAAAGACCACCTCGGGCGCGTCGTCGCGCGGGTCGCGCCCGGGCTTCTTGAGCTCGTTGACGATGTCGATGAGCGTTAAGGTGCCGCAGTCCAGGTCGCTTGCCAGTGCCGAGATGCTGCCCAGGCGGCGCTCGATGTCGGGCACGCCGCCACGGCTGAGCTCGCTTGCCGCTACGCCGGCGCGCTCCAGGACGGCCGTGGCCACCTCGTAGCTCTCGGGGTGGACGCTCGTCGCGTCGAGCGGGTTCTTGCCGCCGCTGATGCGCAAAAAGCCGGCTGCGTTGAGATATGCCTTGGGTCCCAGTTTGGGGACCTTCTTAAGCTGGCGGCGATCGGTAAAGGCGCCGTTTTCCTCGCGGTAGGCCACGATGTTTTTGGCTACGCTCGGCGTGATGCCCGATACATATCCCAGCAGGCTTGCGCTTGCGGTGTTCACGTCGACGCCCACACGGTTGACGACGTCCTCCACCACGTGGCCCAGGGTGCGCGAAAGCTCGGCCTGGTCGAGGTCGTGCTGGTACTGACCCACGCCGATGGACTGGGGCGGAATCTTGACGAGCTCTGCCAACGGGTCCTGCAGGCGGCGGCCCAGGCTCATGGCGCCACGCACGGTGACGTCCAGGTCGGGATACTCCTGGCTGGCGAGCTCGGAGGCGGAGTACACCGACGCGCCGGCCTCGTTGACGATGGTGTATCGCAGCCCAGGCGCCTGCTCGGCGATGAACTCCGAGACGACTTCCTCGGTCTCACGGCTGGCGGTGCCGTTGCCGATGACGATAGTGTTGACGCCGTCCTTCTTGACGAGGCGGGCGAGTTCGCGCTTGGTGCCGGCGACGTCGTGGCGCGGCTTGGTGGGATAGACCACGCCGTGGTCGAGCAGCTTGCCGGTCTCGTCCATGACGGCGATCTTGCAGCCGGTGCGATAGCCCGGATCGAGCGCGAGCACGCGGGCGCCGCGCACGGGGCGCGCCGAGAGCAGGCCCTCGAGATTCTTGGCAAAGACGTTGATGGCCTCGGTCTGGGCGCGAACGGTGAGTTTGGCGCGGGCCTCGCGCTCCAGCGAGGGGGCCATGAGGCGCTTGTAGCCGTCGGCGATGGCGGCATCGAAGATGGGAGCAAACACGCCCTGACGGCGGGGCCAACGGCTTCCGAGGCGTGCCGTGGCGGCGACGCCGTCGACGTTCACGCGCACGCGGAGCTTGCCCTCGCGCTCACCGCGATCGATAGCCAACACGCGGTGGTTGGGTATACGGCGCAGCGGCTCGTCATAGCTGTAGTACGGCTCGTAGGGGGTCTTCTCGGCGGGGTCGGTGGCTTCGACGACGATATCGGCGGTGTTTTGCGTAAAGGCGCGCAGGTCGGCGACGTTCTCGGGGTCCTCGGCTACCGTTTCGGCCACGATGTCAGCGGCGCCGGCGAGCGCCTTCTCGGGCGTGTCGAAGCCGGCCTCATCATTGACGTATGCCGCGGCGGCGTCGAGCGCGCTGCCCTTGGCCGAGGCTTGCATGATGATCATGTTGGCGAGCGGCTCCAAGCCTGCTTTGCGGGCCTTCTGCGCGCGGGTCATGCGCTTTTTGCGGTAGGGCTTGTAGAGGTCCTCGACACGCTGGAGCTGCGTGGCCTCGCGAATCTGCTGCTTGAGTTCGGGCGTGAGTTTGCCCTGGGCATCGATAAGCAGGATGACGTCCTCTTTACGCTGCTCAAGATTGCGCAGGTAGGACAGGCGCTCGTCGAGGGCGCGCAGGTCGACGTCGTCCATGCCGCCCGTGGCCTCCTTGCGGTAGCGCGAGATAAAAGGAATGGTGTTGCCCTCGTCGATGAGCTTGACGGCCGCTTCGATGTTGGCGGCCTTAAGGTTGAGCTCGCGGGCGAGCTGGGCGATAAGATCCATGGGACTCCTTGCGTTTAAGGTGCGTTTGCAGCACAGGGCTACCAAGGATACCACCCGTCTCAAAAGACTGTTTTGGAGCCGCGCCACGAAAACGACCTATCTACTACGTTTGAACCGTATGGGTCGACCATGCCTGGTTTTACCGAAAATCGGCAAGCCGTCTACCTGCGGTTTTTATTTCGCGATATTTGGCATGGTTGAGGGCGATCGGTTAAACGTAGTAGATAGGCGCATTTCGTGGCGAACGAACCAAGCCAAGGTACAAAATAGCCCCGTCCTAGAAAAATCATCGGCAAGGTAGCAAAATGCCCCGCGGGTAGGAGGCTGCTCGCGGGGCAAAGAAGAGGGGCTTATTTGCGGCGGTCCGAGGTGCTCGGCGTGGAGTTTTATCGTGGCCCACCCTAAGGCATTACAGCTCGACGAGCTGGCCGGTCTCGGCGGCCTCCTTGATGGCGTTGAGAAGTGTGAGCGTCTTGACGTTATCGGCGGGGGTCACGACGGGCTCAACCTCGCGGCGGACGACCTTCACAAAGTGCTTGAGCTGCATCTTGTGTGGTAGTGCCGGGTCCACGGCCGGAATCTCCATCTGCAGCGGCTTGTGCCAGTTGGAGGCGCCGTCGTAGGAGAACTGGTGCAGGCGGGGCAGCGACAGGGCGCCCAAGGTTCCGCCGATAAAGTAGGCGTCGGCGTCGAAGGGACGGTACTGCGGATCCTCGCGAGCGGTTGCCTCCCAGTTCCAAGGGCTGGCGGTGGCGTCGGAGATGGTCATGCTCGCAAGCGCGCCGTCGGCAAAACGGACGTTGACCACGGCAGAGTCCTCGGTCTCAAAACCGCGGGCGGCGCTGGATTGCAAGCCCTGGACGGCAACGGGCTCGCCCAGCAGGTAACGGAGCAGGTCGACGTCGTGAACCAGGTTGACCAGAATCGGGCCGGCACCCTTCTTGCGGCGCCACTCGACGTCAAAGTACTCGTCATTCTTATAGATCATGTAGTGGAAGCTCGACACGGTGAGCTTGCCCAGCTCGCCGGACTCGATGATTTCCTTGGCCTTGTTGACGAAGGGGTTGTGACGACGGTGCTGACCCACGAGCACGGGCACGCCGGCGGTCTTGGCCTCGGCGGCGAAGGCCTGGGCATCCTCGAGGTCGTTGGAGATCGGCTTTTCGACCAGCGGCACGATGTTGCGCTTCACGGCCTCGCGGGCAACGCCCAGATGCAGGTCGTTGGGCGTGGCGATGATGACGGCTTCGGGCTTGACCTCGTCCATCATCTGGGCGGGATCGGTGTAAAACGGCACGCCGGCGGCCTCGGCCGTGGCGCGGGCGCCCTCAAAGGCGTCGGCGATGGCGACGAGCTCGGCCTCGGGCTCCTCGGTGACAAAGCGGATGTGGTTGCGGCCCATGGCGCCGGCGCCGATAACGGCAATGCGGACGGGGTTGAGCTCAGACATTTCGACTCCTTAATACTGGTGACCGGTGAAATGCGACAAAGGGACAGTCCCTTTGTCGCATCGGTAAAACTAGGCGGACTTCTTCTTGCTGTCGGAGACCATCATGTAGACGGTGAGCACGACGGCGATGGCGGCGATCACAATGGCGCCGTAGAAGGACTGCTGGTAGGCGGCGCTGCCGGCCTCGGCGTGATACAGCACGGCGGTGATGGGCTGGCTGATCCAGGTGGAGGCGGCGTAACCCAAAAACATGATGCCGTAGTTGACGCCGATGTTGCTGGTACCGAAGGCGCCACCGGTGAGCGGCGGGTAGATGACGAGCAGGGCGCCAAAGCTAAAGCCGAGCAGGGCGAGCGCCACAAAGAACATGCTCTGCGTAAAGCTCATCGACATGATAACGAGCGCGACGATGGTGACGACAAGGCTGATGAGCAGCGACTTGTAGGCGCCGAGCTTGTCGATGATCTGGCCAAAGGACAGACGGCCAACCAGGTTGGCGCAGGTGTTGACGGAGACCACCACGCCGCCGAGGGCGACAGCTGCGGCGCACGTGGGGTCGGCGAAGAGCTGGACGGCGGCGATGGAGGCAACCTTGCCCACGAGCAGGGTGCCTGCAGTGGCAGCAAAGGCGAAGGTGACGATGAGGACCCAGAAGCGCGGGGTCTTGACCATCTCGCCCGGGGTGAGGTCGCCGAAGGTGCCGGCGTGCGCGCCACCCCTGGGGGCCTCGAAGCCCTCGGGCAGCCAGCCGGCCTCGGGGGCCTTCAGGAACAGGGCGGAGGCGGCGATTGTCACAAAGAAGATGACGCCGAGTGCCTTGAGGGCGCCAAAGATGCCCAGGCTCGGGATGAGCAGCGAGGCGAGCACCGGGGACAACACAGCGGGGCCGGCGGTCGAAGCGGCCAGGGTGATGCCGGAGGCGAGACCCTTCTTGTCGATAAACCACTTTTGGCCGGTGGTGAGTGCCGGGTTGTAGCCCAGACCGTTGCCGACGGCGGCGACGAGCGAGAACCACAGGTAGAACTGCCACGGCTCGGTGACGGTGCCGGACATGAACCAGCCCACGCCGTAGCACACGGCGGCGGCGATCACGACGTTGCGCGGGCCGATCTTGTCGGAGATACGGCCGGCGAAGATGCCCGTCACGGCCATGATGGTCTGAAAGACCGGGAAGGCCCAGGTAAGGGCACTGGACCACTCGGGGTAGGCGGCGAGCAGGTTCTTGCTCACGACGGAATACAGCGCGATGGAGCTGATGAAGAACATGGTGACGCACGCGGCGGAAAGCACGACGGCGCGACCCTTGTTGGAGTTGGTGGAAGCCATTGGACTCTTTCTAATCGATACGGGGGAGGAGCGGGCGTGTCCGCGGGGCCTCCCTGTCAGGTTGGTTTACTGGTCAGTCGGCTTGGCGACGCTGGACTCATCGGACCAGAGCTCGACACCCTTGTTCTTAAGGTAGTTGTCGGCATAGGCGCGACGGCCGCCGGGCTTGGCGGTGAGGTCGCCCATCATGTTGGAGAAGCCGCCGTCGACCTTGATGGCGTCGCCGGTGGTAAAGTCCGAGCGCGTGGACGCCAGGAACATGACGGCGTTGGCGATATCGCTAACCTCGCCGATGCGGCGCGTGGCGATGAGGCGGCTGCGGCTCTTTTCGACCTCGGGGTCGGCGTAGAAGTTGGCCGACATCGGGGTCTTAACGAAGCAGGGCTCGACGCAGTTGGAGCGCACGCCGTAGGGGCCCCATTCGGCGGCGAGCATCTTGGACATCATGTTGACGCCGGCCTTGGTGGAGCTGTACACGCCCGAGAACGTCTCGGGAGAGTGGCTGGCGACGGTCGAGATGTGCACCAGGCGACCCTGGCCGGCCTTGATCATTTCGCGACCAAAGCGCTGCGAGGTGATGAAGTAGCCGGTGAGGTTGACGTTGATGACCTCGTTCCAGTCGGAGAGCGGCAGGTCCTCCATGGCGGCGAAGCGCAGGATACCGGCGGTGTTGACGAGGACGTCGACACGGCCGAAGTCGGCGATGGTGGCATCGACGGCGGCCTGAACCTCGGCCTCGTCGGTGGCGTTCATCTTGTAGCCCTCGGCGTGGATTCCAAACTCGGCGGCGAGGTCGGCGGCTGCGGCCTTGACCTTTTCCTCGTCCAGGTCGAGCAGGACGACGTTGGCGCCGTTGCGGGCGAACTCGCGGCAAATCGCGACGCCCATACCGCCGAGTGCGCCGGTTACGGCGCAGACATCGCCCTCGAGCTTAAGCCAGTTGCTCATAGGAACTTCCCTTCTTGTGCCTCCCTGTGGGTCGTTCCCATTAATCGACCCACGTGGTTTTCGCAGGTTATCGTATGCTTTGCATTTGCGCAGGTGAATTGCATATTTGTTAGAATGGCGTTAACCGTAGGTTTACACTGTGCGATGCAGCTCATTCTCAATTGAGCGTGTGACCTGCGAAAACAACCCCCTGTGGCACCATGTGGTCACGGGCGCGAAAACGGGAGATTGACGTGTACGATCGACGACTTGAGGCCATATCGGCCGCCGCGGAGCTGGGGAGCTTCTCGCGTGCGGCGGCAAGATTGCGCGTGTCGACCCCGGCCCTCGTCAAGCAGGTGTCGGGCTTCGAGGCCGAGTTCGGCATCACGTTGTTCGAGCGCTCGCACTCGGGCGTCAAGGTGACGCCGGCCGGCGCACTGCTGGTGGACGACGCGCGCTCGATCATGCGGCAGTCCGAGGACGCGCTGCGCCGTGCCCGACGCGCGGCGGGCGATGGCGGTGCCGTGCGCCTGGGCGTATCGATGATGTGCCCAGGACGCCAGACGCTGTCGATGTGGACGGGCATCCACGATCTGGAACCGTCGTTGCGATTTGAGATCGTGCCGGTGAGCGACCTCTATGACGAGCGCGAATCCGTCATGCGCAGCTTGGGCCGCGAGGTCGATGTGGTGCAGTCGAGTTTTTCGACCCCGCGCTGGGGTGACGCCTGCCAAAAGCTCCACATCGTTAACGTACCGTTTTATATCGACCTGCCGCGCGCGAGCCCGCTGGCGCGCAAGAATCGCATTACGGTTGCCGACCTAGAGGGCATGCGCCTGCGCGTGCTCCGTCACGGCAACGATGCGATGGACAGCCTACGCATCGACCTTTTGGCCGACGGCGGCGTGGACGTGATCGATGTGGATAGCTTTGACTTTGCGCTCTTTAACGAGGCGGAGGAAAAGGGCGATGCGGTACTCACCTGTGGCGCATGGTCAGGGGTGCACCCGGCCTTTGTGGGCGTGCCGTTCCTGTGCGGGCGAGAGGTGCCGGTCTTTTTGCACTATCCGCTCGAGCCAACCCTCCAAGTCCAAAAATTCGTCAACGCCATGGCCCAACTTCTCAAATAGCTCATTTGGGACGGGGCTTTTTGACTCCTTACAAAATGAGGCCCTGGCCAAACGGCCAGGGCCTCACCACTTCTTTTCAGGCTGCGAGAAAAGACTGTGTGCGTAGGACCTCCCCGAGGGAGACGGGGTATTTCCTCCGCGCGCAGTTTCGCAGCGCAGCGAGAATGTTTGAGCACGGAGGAATTACCCCGCCGCCCCCGGGGCACCCTCCGTCAGTAACCGGTCCTACTCCAGCTCAAACGCTCCGGTATAGAGCTGATAGTAATATCCGCGCTTGGCGATCAGCTCGTCGTGGTTGCCGCGCTCGATGATGCGGCCGTGGTCCAGACAGATGATCGCGTCGGAGTTGCGCACGGTGGACAGGCGGTGTGCGATGACAAACGTCGTGCGGCCCTCCATGAGCTTGTCCATGCCCGCTTGCACGATGGCCTCGGTGCGGGTGTCGATGGAGCTCGTGGCCTCGTCCAGAATCATCGCCGGCGGATCGGCGACGGCGGCGCGCGCAATGCTGATCAGTTGGCGCTGGCCCTGCGACAGCTGGGCGCCGTTGCCGGTGAGCATCGTGTCGTAGCCGTCGGGCAGGCGGGTGATAAAGTCGTCCGCGCCCGCGAGCTTGGCCGCCGCGATGCACTCCTCGTCGGTCGCATCCAGGTCTCCGTAGCGGATGTTATCCATCACGGTGCCGGTGAACAGGTTCACGTCCTGCAGCACGACGCCCAGGCTTCGGCGCAGATCGGCCTTGCGAATCTTGTTGACGTTGATGCCGTCGTAGCGGATCTTGCCGTCGGCGATGTCGTAGAAGCGGTTGATGAGGTTGGTGATGGTCGTCTTGCCGGCACCGGTGGCGCCGACAAACGCAACCTTCTGGCCCGGCTTGGCAAACACAGACACGCCGTGCAGCACCTCGTGGTCGGGCGTGTAGCCAAAGTCGACGTTGTCCATGACCAGGTCGCCGCGCAGCGGTACGTACTCGATCTCGCCGGTTGCGCGGTGCGGATGTTTCCATGCCCACATGCCGGTGTGGTGGTCGGCCTCCTCGAGCTGCCAGGTATCGGGGTTGACCTGCGCGTTGACGAGCGTCACATAGCCTTCGTCGGCTTCGGACTTCTCGTCGATGAGCTCAAAGATACGGTCGGCGCCGGCGAGGCCCATGACCACGGCGTTGATCTGCTGCGAGATTTGGCCGATCTGTCCGCAGAACTGCTTGGTCATGTTGAGGAACGGCACCACGACGGCGATGGACAGCGCCATGCCCGAGATGCTCAGGTTGGGCACGCCCAGCGCCAGGAAAATGCCGCCTGCCAGTGCGACCAGCACGTAGAGCAGGTTGCCCAGGTTCATAAGGATGGGCATGAGGATGTTGGCGTACATGTTGGCCTTTTGCGAGACCTCGAAGAGCTTCTCGTTGCGCTCGTCAAAATCGGCCTCGGCGGCAGACTCGTGGCAGAACGCCTTGACGACCTTCTGGCCGTTCATGACCTCCTCGATATGGCCCTCGACCACGCCGAGCTCGGTCTGCTGCGCAATGAAGAAACGCGCGGAATTGGAGCCGAGCAGCTTGGTCATAAAGGTCATAAAGGCGACGCCGGCGATGATGACCAGGCACATCCACACGCTGTAGTACAGCATGATAAAGAACACCGTGACAATGATGATGATCGTCATGAGCAGGTTGGGCAGCGACTGGCTGATCATCTGACGCAGCGTGTCGATGTCGTTGGTGTAGTGGCTCATGATATCGCCGCGCTGGTGCGTGTCGAAGTAGCGGATCGGCAGGTCTTGCATGCGGTTGAACATCATCTCGCGCAGCTTCTCCAGCGAGCCCTGCGTGACGATGGCCATGGCGCGGTTCCAGAAGAGCGAGGACAGGACGCCGACGCCGTAGATGCAGGCGAGGGTGGTCACGAGCTGCAGAATCTTGGGCTGTGCGGCTTCCCAATCGCCCGACTGCCACGATTCGCTAATAATCTGCAGGGCGCTCTGCAGGAAGGTCGCGCCGATGGAGTTGATGATGGCGCAGAGCACCACGCCGGCGACGACAAGGGGCAAAAGCACGGGATAGAAGTCAAAGAGCGTCTTGATGAGGCGCGACATGGTGCCGCCCTTACGGTTGAGCGCGCGCTCGGCGGTCGTTGCCTTACTCATGTGCCTCGCCTCCTTCCTGGGTCTGAGCTTGCGTTGCGGATGCCTCGGTGTCGGCCTCGACGGCCCCTTCGCCCTCGGCAGACATCTTGTTTTGCGAGGTAAAGGTCTCTCGGTAGATCTCGCTCGTCTTGAGCAGCTCTTCGTGGTTGCCGATCTGTGCGATGCGGCCGCCCTCCATGACAATGATGCGGTCTGCGTCCTGCACGGAGCTGATGCGCTGGGCGATGATGAGCTTGGTCGTGTTGGGCAGATAGCTTGCCAGGCCTGCGCGAATCTTGGCGTCAGTCTTGGTGTCGACGGCGCTGGTGGAGTCGTCCAGGATCAAGATCTTGGGGCGACGCAACAGGGCGCGTGCAATGCACAGGCGCTGCTTCTGACCGCCCGAAACATTAGAGCCGCCCTGTTCGATCCAGGTGTCGTAGCCCTTGGGGAAACCGTCGACAAACTCGTCGGCGCAGGCCAGATGCGCTGCCTCGCGGATTTCCTCGTCGGTGGCGTTCGGGTCGCCCCAACGCAGGTTCTCGGCGATGGTGCCGCTAAACAGCACGTTTTTCTGCAGCACCATGGCGACCTGGTGACGCAGCGCGTCCAGGTCGTAGTCGCGCACGTCCACGCCGCCCACGCGCACAGCGCCTTCGGTGGTGTCGTACAGGCGGGCGATGAGGTTAACGAGCGTGGACTTGGCCGAGCCGGTGCCGCCGATGATGCCGATGGTCTCGCCGCTCGTAATGTGCAGGTCGATATCGTCGAGCGCCTGGCGCTTCGCATGCTTGGAATACTTAAAGCTCACGTGGTCAAAGTCGATGGAACCGTCGGCAACCTCGAGCACGGGCTCGGCGGGATCGGCGATCGTGGGCTCGGCGGCCAGCACCTCGGCAATGCGGCGTGCCGATTCGTCGGCCATGGTCACCATGACAAAGATCATCGACAGCTGCATCAGGCTCATGAGAATCTGGAAACCATAGGTAAAGGTCGAGGAGAGCTGGCCCACGTCGAACAGCGTGCCCTGGCTCGTGATGATGAGCTTGGAGCCCAGGTAGATGATGACGACGAACGCGCCGTTGACGCAGATGTTCATCATGGGGTTGTTAAAGGCGAGCAGCTTCTCGGCGCGGGTGAAGTCCATCTGGACGTCGCGTGCGGCGGTCGCGAACTTCTCCTTCTCAAAGTCTTCGCGCACATAGCTCTTGACCACGCGCATGCCGGTGACGTTTTCCTCGACGGACTCGTTAAGGGCGTCGTACTTGTGGAACACGCGCGAGAAGATGGGGCGCACCTTAAAGATGATAAAGAACAGCCCAAAGCCCAGCAGCGGAATGATGACCAGGTAGACCATGGCAACGCTGCCGCCCATGATAAATGCCATGGTAAAGGCGAAGATCAATACCAGCGGCGCGCGCACGGCAATACGGATGATCATCATAAAGGCCTGCTGCACGTTGTTGATATCGGTGGTCAGGCGCGTGACGAGTGAGGAGCTCGAGAACTCATCGATGTTGGCAAAGCTGAACGTCTGGATCTTGTAGAACAGGTCGTGACGCAGGTTCTTGGCGAATCCGCAGCTCGCATGGCTGCAGGTGACACCAGCCGCGGCGCCAAAAGCAAGCGACGTCAGCGCGATGAGCACCAAAAAGCCTGCGGTGGGAAGCATCTCGGCTACGGTGGCGCCGTCTTTGATGGTGTCGATCAGGTTGGCGGTGATAAATGGAATCAGCATCTCGCAGAGCACCTCGCCAAGCACGAGCAACGGCGTGGCAACGGTGACTTTCATATAGTCGCGGATGCTTCCCATGAGGGTTTTAATCATCCAGTTCCTCCCAGGTTACGCGGATTTTATCGAGCATTTCGGCGAGGTCCTCGCGCTCGTCGTGGGTGAGCGCGCTAAAGGCCCGTTCTCTAAAGCGGATGCGGGCTGCCTGGTCGATGCGGGCGTTTTCCCGGCCGGTTTCGGTCAGGCGAATGGTGAGTTGCCGTCGGTCCTTGGGATTACGGCTGCGCTCGATGAGGCCGTTGAGCTCGAGCTTGGACAGGATCTCGGAAAGCGATCCCGGCTTGAGGTCAAAGTGCATGCCGAGCTCCTGCTGCGACATCTCGCCGCCGGGTTGCTTGGCCAGCAGGCAGATGATGGGCGCCTTGCCGGACACGCCTCCGCCATGAAAATGCATGTAATGGCCGCAAAAGCCCAGATTATTGAGGATGCGCTTGGCAAGCTTGTCTTCGGCGCTGACCGCTTCGGGTACATCCGCAGGCTGTGACGGGTCGCCGCCGGGTTCGTGCGGATAGACGAGTGGTTCAACACACATGTCGCTGCATTGCTCCTTTCTTTAGTTAGGTAGAGGGATTGTTTTGTACCTAAGTGATTCTAGAGGTACCTAACTGATTGTCAAGGTACCGAATTGATTTTGATTGGTGCAAGGGTGGCAGGCTACTTTGCACCATGTGCAAAGCCTTCTAAGGCCAAGTTTCTGCAATAAGAAGCATCAGAAAAATTCTAAGAACAAAATAGCGCCCAAACTTGGTCTTACATCCGAAGGCAAGACCTGGATTGCACTGCGCTACACTTGGTTGCACTGTGGTGCCGTCGCGCCATGCCCGACCCAAGGGGGGACACTCATGAAGAACACTCAGCTGCTGCTGATTAACGATATGTGCGGCTACGGCAAGGTCGCGCTTTCTGCCATGCTGCCGGTGCTGTCGCACATGGGCTACCGTATCCATAACCTGCCGACAGCGCTCGTTTCCGACACGCTCAACTACCCCAAGTTCTACATCCACGACACCACCGAGTACGTGCGTCAAAGCCTCGCTATCTGGGAGGAGCTCGGCTTTGAGTTTGACGCCATCTCGACCGGCTTTATCGTGACCGAGGAAGAGACGCGTATCATCTCGGACTTTTGCCACCGCCGTGCGCAAAAGGGCACCAAGGTGTTCGTCGACCCCATCATGGGCGACAACGGCAAGCTCTATGCCGGTGTGCCCGAGTCCACGATTGGCCTTATGCGGCACCTGCTGGAGTGCGCAGACTACGCGGTGCCCAACTACACCGAGGCCTGTCTGCTCACCGATACGCCTATTGCAGAACAGATCACGCCCGATGAGGCCCGCGCCCTTGTGGACGCCGTGCGCGAGCTGGGTGCCAAGTCGGTGGTCATTACGAGCGCCGTGGTCAATGGCACGAACGCGGTTATCGGTTACGACCATGTGGCGGGGGAGTACTTCACGATCCCCTTCGAGCTGATCCCGGTGTACTTCCCGGGTACGGGCGATACGTTCTCGGCCGTGCTTATGGGTCGCGTGATGAGCGGTTGGACGCTTCAGCGCGCCACGGCCGATGCCATGCGCGTGGTGGCCGAGCTTATCGAGCGCAATGCTGCGCAGGAGGATAAGTCTGCCGGCCTGCCCATCGAGGCCTGCCTGGATGTGATTGACCATGAGTAATGCTGGCGAGGGCGGCGTCAAGCCTGCGGGCGAGAACAAGCCGCTCGGCGCGCCGCGTGGCAAGCGTCCGCGTATCCGCGTGAGCTGCGTGGACCAGCTGGGTGCGTGTCGCTGCCACCATGGTCACAAGCCGGGCGACGTCTTTGACTTCGACCGAGACCGCGGCAAGATGTGCGCCATGGCCTGCCATGTGGGCTTTCCCTATATTGATATCCTGCGCTATGGCGGAACCGTGCCTGGCAACGAGCCTGGTACGGCAAAGTTCTGCTGTCCCGAGGTCGACACCCTCAACGTCTGGCTTGCCGAGATCGTCGACGAGTAGCCGAGCGAGGATTTTCTCCCACTTTGGGCGCAATTTCGCGCTCAAAATGGGAGAAAATCCTCGCTCGATTTGCAGCGACGGGAATCCTGATCCCGCTCATGCGCTCTCGTCTATATTCTGTATGCGAGTAAGGTCAAATTTCTGCATTTCATCCGATTTCAGTACTAAAAATTTCTGCATTTCATTGATAATAGTCGATATAAATTTCTGCATTTCATTTATCGTGGCGAAGGGAGAGCTTATGTTGCGCAGGAAAATCGCAGACGAGCTTAATCGTTGGCAGAGATCCATCGAACGAAAGGCGCTGTTCGTCACGGGTTCTCGCCAAATCGGCAAGAGCTACTCGATTCGCGAATTCGGTAAGTCAAACTACGCAGCCTATATCGAGCTCAATCTCGCGGAAAACCGCCAGGCAAGGGACGCTCTGCTCGAGGCGCGAGATGCCGATGATTTCATTAGCAGGGTGACGCTTCTTTCGGGAAAGCCGATTGCTCCGGGCGAGACCCTCGTGTTTATCGATGAGGTGCAGGAGGCACCGGACATCATGACGATGGCCAAGTTCCTTGTCGAGGACGGTCGTTGCCGCTGGGCGTTCTCGGGATCCATGCTCGGGACCCAATTCAAAGGCGTCAGGTCCTATCCCGTGGGGTATGTCCATGAACTCAAGATGTTTCCGCTGGATTTTGAGGAGTTCAGCTGGGCGATCGGGGTGAGCGAAGAGGCGCGGCGCTCGATTTGCGATGCGTGCCGCAACGAGACACCGGTTCCTGGTTATATTCACGACGCAATGATGGCAAACTTCAGGACCTATATCGTCGTCGGCGGTATGCCGGAAGTCGTGCAGCGATTCCTCGACACGCAGGGTGATTTTGCATCCGTCCGCCAGCTCCAGTCCGAGCTGAACGGGCAATACCGTCGGGATATCTCAAAATACGCGAACGGGCGCGCACTTCAGGTGCAGAGCATCTTCGACCAACTGCCCGTCATGCTGGAGGGCGAGAACAAGCGTTTCGTGCTCAACTCCATAGATCCCAAGGCGCATTACGAGAAATACCAGCGAGATTTTGTCTGGCTTGTCGATGCCGGCGTCGCTCTCAAGACCGACATCGTGACCGAGCCCAAGTCCCCACTGCTTAAGACAGCGCGACCGTCCCAGTTCAAGCTGTACCAGTCCGATATCGGGATGCTGATGGCCCGTTATCCTATCGGGGTCGCCCAGGCGGCGTACCTCGACAGCAAGGAGCCCAACCTCGGCGGCGTGTACGAAAACGCAGTGGCTCAGCAGCTGGCTGCCCAGGGAAGGGGGCTGTATTACTACCAGACCAAGAAACGGGGCGAGGTCGATTTCGTGATCGACGGCCCGGATGGAACGGCCGTGCCCATCGAGGTTAAATCGGGGACGTATTACCATGCGCACGCCGCGTTGGGCCATGTGCTTGAAACGGCCGAGTATGGCGTAAAGCGCGGGATTGTTTTCTCGAGAGGCAACGTTGAGCGCGACGGCGCCGTTCTCTATCTGCCTCTGTATGCGACTTGGACCCTTTCGGATGTTTTGGGCGACTTCCGTGCCGAGGGGATAAAGCTGGAGGTCAAACCTGTCTAGGGTCAGTTCCGAATGCGACAAAGGGACAGTCCCTCCCGCCGAGCGTGGATTTTCTCCCGTTTTAAGCGCGCTTGAACGCTCAAAGTGGGAGATGATCCACGCTGGGTGTATACCGATGGCGCGGCCCGTGCACTCGCGAACCTACAGCTGCTCGAGCATGGCGGTGCAGCCGGCGAGCACATCGCGGTAGGTGGCATCGAAATTGCCGGTGTACCAAGGGTCGGCCACGTCGCCGGGGCGATTGGTCCAATCGAGCAGGCGAGAGATCTTGCCCTCGGGGTCCTTGCTAAAGATGCGCTGCAAGCCGCGGGTGTTCTCGTTATCCATATAGACCATGTGGTCCCAGTCGCCATACTCCGCGCGGCGCACCTGACGAGCGCGATGCGCGACGACGGGAATCCCGACCTCGCGCAGCTTGGCAACGGTGCCATGATGCGGCGGGTTGCCGATCTCCTCGGTCGACGTCGCGGCGGAGTCGATGGCAAACTCACCCTCGCGTCCGGCGCGGCGCACCAACTCGGTAAACACCGATTCAGCCATCGTCGAGCGGCAGATATTTCCATGACAGATAAACAGTACACGTTGCATATGCGGTTTCCTTTCGATCGCCATCATCGAGCTCGAGTATCGCATCTACGCCTATGCCCTCGCCCGCCTGCGCTCCCAGCGAGCCAACTTGATCGTCACCAGCGTGAGCATCCAGGCCACAAGCGAGAACGCGGCGCCCACTGCGCCCACGTACGCAATGCCAATGCTGCTTACCACGGCGCCGCCCACTGCGGTGCCAAACGAAATACCGACGTTAAACGCCATGGGCTCAACCGAACTTGCGAGTACCATCGACTTGGGATGGCGGCTGCGTGCCACGTCCATAAAGTGCGTGATGCACGACACCGAGAACAGGTACATGAGCAGCGCCAAGCTAAAGACAAAGGCCAGCGCGAGCGGCATGGTGCCGCCTACGGCAAACAGCCCGAGTAACGCCGCAGCCTGCAGCACAAACGTCACAAGCAGCGCCTTCATGCCAAAGCGCGCATCGATCCATCCGCCCAGGATGTTCGAGATCAGGCAGAACACGCCGTAGGCCATGAGCGTGGTACTGGCTTCGACCGTGCCCATGCCCAGCACCTGCTCCAGATAAGGCGTCACGTAACCGTAGAAAACGTAGACCGACCCCACGCCAAACAAGAAGATGAGCATGCCGGTGATGATGCTCGGCTCGCGCAGCAGCCCCGCCTGCTCGCGGAAGGTGGCAGGCTCGTCGGTCTGCCCGGCGCGCGGCATAAACGCCACGAGCGCTCCGCAGATCAGAACGGCAAAGGTCAGCGTGCCGTACATGGCCACGTGCCAATCGAGCGTGTCGGCCACAAACTTGCCGATCGAAGTGACAAAGACCATCGCCACGGAAAACGCACCGTACACCACCGAGATGGCAAGCGAAGTTTGCTGCGGGGATAGCAGCTCAGGGATGTACGTCACGCCCACGGCGAGCAGTGCGCCCGAGACGGAGCCCAGGACAATGCGCGAGATAAAGAGCACCTGGAAGTTGGGCGCCAACGCCATGACCAGGTTGCCGAGCACAAAGACGATGCTGTAGCACACGAGCAGCTGGTAGCGGCGGAATCGCCCCGTGCTGAGCGCAAGCACCGGCGTAGCGATAGCGTAGACGAGCGCGAACACGCTGATGAGCTGGCCCGCGGTGGCAAGCGAGATGCCGAGTTCCGTTGCCAAGTCGCTTTCGATGCCGATGACCACGAACTCGGAGCAGCCGAGCGAGAATCCCAACAGCACGAGCAGCGCCAGGCAGAGCTTGGTGCGCGCGGGGGAGAGCGCGGCGGCGGTTGGCTTACTTTTAGGCGTGGTTGCGGCGGTCAAGGTTGTCACTCCAATGTCGCATGAATAAGCGGGATTCAATCCCTGCAACTCTAACAGAATGTGACAAAGGGGCAGTCCCTTTGTCACATGGAGGGCTTGCCTGTATAGTCGCAATACAGGCGAAGATGGTCTCAGGTACATCGCGGGCGGCAGGAGATCCCATGGGTATGCACACGACAAAGGTTGCAGTGGGCGAGGGCAAGTTTGCGCTCGAGGCCCAGCTGACGGTGACGCCGCGAGGCATGGCGGTGTACGCCTGCTCGCCGGAGTTTGCGCACCTGGGCGCCACGGCGCAGGCCATTCCGCGCCCCGAGCCCGGCCGTACGGCAACGGTGAGCATCCTGGCCGTTCCGTGCCATCGAGACGAGATCCCGGCGCACGATATCGCGGCGGCGCTGGCCACGCGCTTTGGCGTGCCGGTAGTTGCAAGCACGGGTTTTCATGTTGAACAAGCGAGCGGTGACGACCTGCAGCGCGTGCTCGACACCACCAAGGAGCTCATCGCCGCGCTCGAGGAAGCCGCAGCCCGCATTCTGCGCGCCGGCTGGGATGAGGGCGGCGCGGGCGCCGAGGTCGTGGCGGTCGATGCTGCGACCGGCGAGGCGCTTGGCCCCGTCGACCGCATCGAGGCCCATACTGGTGAGGGCATCCTGCATCAGGCATTTCTGACGCTTTTGGTCGAGGGCCAGGGCGAAGACGCGCGCCTGCTGCTCTGTCGTCGCAGTCCGCTCAAGCACCTGTGGGGCGGGGTGCTGGCCGATAGCTGCGCCGGCCATCCGCTCCCCGGGGAAGACGTCGCGGCCGCCACGGCGCGCCGCATCAACGAAGAGCTTGGCATTATGCGCGATCCCGATCAGCTCAAGCACCTCGGACACGTGGTGTACCGCGAGGACCACGGCGACGGCCGCTGCGAGTGCGAATGGTGTGAGGTCTTCGCGGCCCATGTCCATCCGGGCGAGCTGCATATCAACCAAGAGGAGATCTCGGAGGTGCGTCGCGTGGCGCCCTCCGAGCTCAAAGGCTACCTGCAAGGCCATCCCGAGCAGCTGGCTCCCTGGCTCCGTGAGGCTCTCGGCGACCCATCCATTCGCACGGTCCTCGCTATGTAAAAAAGACAGTCCCTTTGTCACATCCAAACCCTCACAACATTCGGCAAAAATCTCGAAAACGAGGAAAAGTGTCGAATGTTGTGACGGTTTTTGTCCAGAGGGGCGCTTCTCATCCAAAAAATCTCGCTTGACTGTATTGCCGCAACACAGCGCAACGTAAGGGGTGTCCGATAACGGGCGCCCCTTTTTAAGCGGCAACGTGGCTGCGAATCCGGAGCGCCCCCAACAAGAAAGGTGGGGAGATGGAAGCGGAAAAGAAGGCGTTTAAGATCACCAAGCGCGAAATTGGCTTTGTGCTGGGTATCGTTGTCTTTTTGCTGGTGAAGTTTCTTCCTTTGGCGGAGCTGAGCTCGACGGTCGAGCTTACGGCCGGCGGTCAGACCTGTCTGGCGTTGACGCTTGCCACGGTGGTGTTCTGGGCGTGTGGCGTGGCACAGCCGGGCTTTGTGGGCCTGCTCTATTGCGCGCTGCTCGTTCTGTTTAAGGTGTGCGTGGACGACACGGGCGCCGCGAGCGTCTCGGCGACGGTCGCCTCCACGTTTAGCTCGTGGACCAAGGCCACCATGTGGCTCGTTATCGGCGCCTACCTCATCGCCAGCGCGGTCAAGGAGTCGGGCCTGGGCGAGCGTATCGCCTATGCGTTCATGCTCAAGTTCGTGCGCGACGCCAAGTCGCTCATCATCTCGATCTTCGCGCTCACTTTTGTGCTGTCGCTGCTGATCCCGCATCCGTTCCCCCGCGCCTTCCTCATTCTCGCCGTCGTCTCGGTCATTGCCGAGTCCGCCGGCTACGGTGACGACGACAAGGGCAAGCTCGGCTTCCTCGTGTTTGCCGCTGCCGCCCCGGGTTCCATGTTCTTCCTGACGGGCGACTCCACGCTTAACCCACTCGTTGCGCAGTACAGTGCCGAGGCCGGCGGCATGAGCCCGTCCTTCGTCGACTGGTTCCTGTACATGAGCGTGCCTATGCTGGTTGCGCTGCTGTGCACCCTGTTCCTGGGCCTTTTCCTCTTTAAGCCCAGCAAGGAGCTCGTCTACGATCGCGAGCAGATCGTGGCCAAGCAGGCCGCGCTCGGCAAGCTCTCCGTCAAGGAGATCCGCACCATCGTGTGGCTTGTCATCGCCATCGCGCTGTGGCTCACCGTCTCGGGCGACTATATCGGCTGGGTCACCCTGGCCATTGGCGTTGCTCTCGCCATGCCCATCATCGGCGAAGTCCTCACTCCCGCCAGCTGGAACGCTGTCGACATCAAGTCCCTCATGTTCCTGACGGCCGCCATGGCCGTGGGTTCCGTGGGCGGTGCCACCGGCATGAACGCCTGGATCGCCGATGTCGTGCTTCCCAGCTCCGTGCCCGAGAACATCTTCCTGTTCGCCCTGCTCGTCGCCGCGCTTTCCATGATCATCCACATGTTCATGGGCTCGGTCATGGCCGTGCTCGGCGTGTGCGTGCCGGCGTTCATCAGCTTTGCGGCCGGCTCCAGCGTGAGCCCGCTCGCCGTGGCGCTCATCGTCTTTACGTCCATCAACATCCACTACATCCTGCCGTTCCATAACCTGCCGATCCTTATCGGCGAGGGCAAGGACGCTGGCGGCTACACCTCCAAAGAGGCTATGCGCATGGGCATTCCCCTCACTGCGGTCGTCTTTATCGTCGTGCTGGTCGAGGCCGCCTGGTTCCACCTCTTTGGCCTGATGTAAGCAGTCGAGTGCTTGGCTGTAATTAGCCGAGTGCTTGAACTGCGAGTGCCCGAGCGCCCCATCTATGAGCGCTGCGGCCCCATTACGTTACCAAGCCGGCGGCACTCCCGCCGCCGGACACTCTCCCGAAAGGAGCACGCTATGTCCACTACCGATGCTTCCCAGATCCACGATCTGCGCTCCGCGCTCGACTTTTTGCGCGAGATGCCGGGCCAGCTGCTCGAGACCGACACCCAGGTCGACGCGGACGCCGAGGTCTCGGGCGTCTATCGTCGCGTCGGTGCCGGCGGCACCGTTATGCGTCCGACCAAAGAGGGCCCGGCGATGGTCTTCAACAACGTCAAGGGCTTTGACGATGCCAAGGTCTGCATCGGCATGCTTGCCAGCCGCAAGCGCGTTGCCGCCCTGCTCGACCTCGACGAGGAGCACCTGGGCCTCGAGATCGGCAAGCGCTTCGAGAACCTGATCGCGCCCGAGCAGATCGCCGAGGGTGCGCACGTCGACTGCCAAGAGGTCGTGTACAAGGCGACCGACGAGGGCTTTGACCTGCGCAAGATCGTTCCCGCTCCCACCAACACGCCCGTCGACGGCGGCCCCTACATCACCATGGGCCTCGCTTATGGCACGAGCCCCGACGGCTCCCAGTCCGACGTGACCATCCACCGCTTCTCCTGCGTCGACAAGGACAAGCTCGCCATGTGGATCACTCCGGGCAGCCGTCACCTTGGCGCGTTCTTTGACGAGTACTGCCAGCGCGGCGAAGACATGCCCATCTCCATCTCCATCGGTCTGGACCCCGCCGTGTACATGTGCTGTGGCTTCGAGGCGCCCACCACGCCGCTCGGCTTTAACGAGCTGCAGATCGCCGGCGCCCTGCGCGGCCACGCCGTCGAGCTTGCCGACTGCGTCACCGTTCCGCAGAAGTGCATCGCCAATGCCGAGTATGTGCTCGAGGGCTACCTCATGCACGACGAGACCATCAACGAGGACGTCAACGGCCACGGCTACGCCATGCCCGAGTTCCCCGGCTACACCGGTGGCGCCAAGGTCTGCCCGGTGATCAAGATCACCGCCGTCACCACGCGCGTCAATCCCATCATGGAGAGCTGCATCGGTCCCTCGCACGAGCACGTGTCCATGGCCGGCATCCCCACCGAGGCATCCATCTACAAGATGGTCGAGACCGCCATCCCGGGCCGCCTGCTCAACGTCCACGCTGCCCCCTGCGGCGGCGGCAAGTTCGTTGCCATCATGCAGTTCAAGAAGTCGAGCAAAAATGACGAGGGCCGTCAGCGCAACGCCGCCATGCTCGCCTTCTCGGCATTCTCCGAGCTCAAGCACGTCATCCTTGTTGACGAGGATGTCGATATCTTCGATATGAGCGACGTGATGTGGGCCATGACCACGCGCTTCCAGGCCGACGTGGACCTCATCACCATCCCCGGTTGCCACTGCCACGTGCTCGATCCGTCCAACGACCCCGCGTTCGACCCCACGATCCGCGAGCACGGCATCGCCTGCAAGGCCATCTTCGACTGCACGGTCCCGTTCGACCTCAAGAAGAACTTCATTCGCTCGCAGTTCATGGAGATCGACACAGACAAGTGGGCCAAGGAGATTGCTTTCTAGTAAGTAGCCCTACCAAGTAGTTAAGGAGCCGTCATGCCTGAGTCTTCTGTCCGTCCCCGTCGCATTGTCGTTGGCGTGTCTGGCGCCAGCGGTGCCGCGCTGGGTCTTGAGTGCCTCAAATGCCTGCGCCAGGCAGGTGCCGAGTCGGCGCTTGTCGTCACGCGCGGGGGAGAGATCACCATCGAGCAGGAGCTCGGCATGACGCTCGACGAGTTTGCCACGCATGCCGATGTGGTCTACGACAACAAGAACATCGGCGCCGCCATCGCAAGCGGCACCTATCCGGTCGACGGCATGATCGTGGCCCCGTGCTCCATGAAGACGCTCGCCGGCATCGCGAGCGGCTACAGCGACAATCTGTTGCTGCGTGCGGCCGACGTGCAGATGAAAGAGCAGCGCCGCCTGGTGCTCATGGTGCGCGAGACGCCCTTCAGCGCCATTCATGTCGACAACATGGCGCGCCTTGCGCGCGTACCGGGCGTCATGCTCATGCCGCCCATGCTCACGTTTTACAACGGCCCCGCCACGCTCGATGACGCGGTGCACCACATCGCCGCCAAGGCGCTCGAGGCCGTCGGCGTGTCATGCGCAAACTATAAGCGCTGGTCATAGGCGTCTTTAGGGTAGGATACGAGTAGTGTTTGAGCCCGATGCCCCTGTGGGCGGCGGGCTTTGTGCGCAAAAAGGATGTGTCGGGAGGACCTATGCAGACGGGCATGTATGCGATTAGCGAGATGGCGAGTTTGTTTAACGTTTCGCGCCAAACGCTCATCTACTACGACAAGATCGGCCTGTTTAAGCCCGCCGTGGTTAACGAAAAAGGCTACCGTTTCTATTCGCCCACGCAGATCCCGCTCATGCGTCTGATCTGCATGCTGCGCGACCTGGGGCTCGAACTCGACGAGATCGACCGTCTGACCTCGACGTTCGACATTGGCGAGATGACCGATCACCTGCGCTCACGGGTGCAGGCGCTCGACGAGCAGATCGCCGAGCTCAAAGCCGAGCGTGCGAGCGTGCAGGAGCGTCTGAGCTTTTACGACGAGGCAGTTTACTGGCGCGAGCGGGAGGGCAAGCCGGAGCTCAAGCAGTTTGAGCGTCGCTACGTGGTCTTTGAGGAGTTTCCGGGCGATATCGAGCGTGGCCGCTCGATGCTGCACCCCACGCTCATGCGGGCGATTCTGCGCATGCGTACGCTGACGGGCACGCGTCCCATGCGCGGCTGGGGCGCCATGCTGCGTCGCGAGGCGCTGCATTCCGACGACCCCATCGCCGGCGCCGGCTCCTTTGCCGTGCTACCGCGCGGTGCCGAGGAGTTGCTGCCGAGCGACGCTGCCGAGCTGGCAGAGATCGGCATCGAAGTGCTGCCCGAGGGCACATACCTGTGCATGAGCCGCTGGGGCATGCCGTACGAGCCCGAGGGCATCCGCGCCGTCGTGGCCTGCATGGACAAGCACGCGCTCCAGCCCATCGGCAACGCTTTCGACTTTTGCTACCTCGATACCACGAGCTACGACGAGTCCCACCAAGAGGACTTCTGCTGCATCCAAATCCCCGTCGCCCTCTAGATGTGACAAGGGGACTGCTCCTTCGTCACATTCGTGGTGTGGCTGCTGCCCAAACCGTCACAACATTCGATGAAAATCTCGAAAACGAGGAAAAGCGTCGAATGTTGTGACGCTTTTCCTGTCTGTGCCGGCGAGCTCCCGTGCCATCTGGGGGTATAAGGCTGGCAAGTGTTTATTTGCGAGGCTTAAGGGGCGCCCCGTATGGATATCGATAACTTTGAATGGTGGTATAGCGAGGGCGAGGCTCCGGACGAGGAGTGGGACGAGCCCGCGCCGCGTGACGTGTCGAGCGACGAGGACGAGGCCGGCAACGATGCTGCTGTCGAGCCTGACGCCGCCTCCGATGCCGCCGAGCCTCTGACCTTTGAGCAGGCTTGGGCCCAGGCCGATGCCGACGAGGCAAAGGCCGATGCCACGACCACACTCGGTGAGCCGGCGGACATGTCCATCTCGCCGGCCAAGATCCCGCAGCCGCGCCATAACATCGACCCCGGCAGTACGGCATCCTTCAGCATTCTCGACGTGCCCTCGCAGGGTGCCCAAGCACCCGCGCCCACACGTCGCCCCGACCTGGCTCGCGAGGAGGACGCGGGCCGTCGCTCTCCGCTCGGCCCCATCCTCATCGCCTTCATGGCCGGCGTTATCGCATGCTCGGTAATTGGAAACGTCTGGAGCCATGTTGAACAACAACGAAAAGACGCCGCCAAGGTCGAGATGTCCGTCGAACAATCGCTCGGCCGCACGCGCTCGGTGCATGTATCGGTCGAGGTCAAGGACGGCGCGACGTGGGACACCGCGCGCGGCGACAGCCAGATGCTCGTCCATATCGTGGGTCGCACGCTCAAGGGGCAAGCGATCGACGAGTACCAATACGTCAATTCCGAAGGTGACGGCATCGAGCTCAAGCCCGGCGACTACGAGCTCACGGTCGATGAGCCGCCCGTCGCCACCGACGGCACGCGTTACCGTGCCTCAAAGCGCATGGTTCCGGTGAGTTTTAATTCACAGGCGCCCGATACGGTCGATAGCACGCCGCAGGGCGGGTTTGACCTTTACGCTATTGCTCAATAACTGCACCTGTCGCTCAACCCCGCCGCCAAGAGTGGGACAATAGCCCTCGACACCGTTGTTTACTATTGGAGGAAGTAGCATGTCCACCGTCATTACCATCAAGCGCGGCGGCCTCACCGCGGCCATCGATTCCATGGGTGCCCAGCTCACGAGCCTTGCCCTCAACGGCAACGAGTATCTGTGGCAGGGCGACCCCGCCTTTTGGGGCAAGCATGCGCCCATCCTGTTCCCCATTGTGGGCTCGCTGCGCAACAACACGGCGACGTCTGCGGCCGGCACCTGCGAGATGCCGCGCCACGGACTCGCGCGCATCGTCGAACACAAGCTGGTCGAGGTTTCGGAGGACGGCTCCTCGGTAACGTACGAGATCACCGACACGCCCGAGTCGCTCAAGGCGTTCCCGTTCCACTTTAAGCTCAGCATGACCTATGCCTTGACCGGCGACGCCACCCTCACGCAGACCTTTGCCGTCACCAATACCGGCGACGTGGACCTGCCGTTCTCGGTAGGCGGTCACCCTGCATTTAACGTGCCCGCCCCCGGTGCCGAAGACGAGGCGTTCGAGGATTACGAGCTGGCGTTTACCGAGGCTTGGACTAACGAGGCCCCCATCATCACGCCCGACGGTCTTATGACGTTCGAGGGTAGCTACAAGGCCCCCGATAACTCGGACGTGCTGCCCATCACGCACCGCAGCTTCGATAACGACGCCATCATGTTCACCGATACTCCGGGCTCCACGCTCACACTGCGCGGCCGCAAGTCGGGCCACGGCGTCAAGATCGACTTTGAGGGTTTTAAGTACATCGGCGTGTGGTCTGCCGCCAACGATGCTCCGTTTGTGGCGCTCGAGCCCTGGACCGGTCATACCACCATGGACACCGAGGACGATGTCTTTGAGCACAAGGTCAACACCATCACGCTGGCGCCGGGCGAGACGGACGTCCGCAGCTTTAGCGTCACCTTGCTCTAGAGGTTCCGCCGTTCTGACGAACGGCGGACCGGTCGACGCTGCGCACCACCCAGAGCGACAATTTGTCATTCAAAAGGCAAGGCATGACCAGAAGGTCTATGCCTTGCCTTTTTCATGCCAAGTGGTGCATGGGGGGACAGGTTGCTTTGCGCCAATCGTCCTCGTGTGTCTATTAATTTTTCGCGCACATGCCGCGCTGCTGGTTGCGGGCGTATATCCTGTCTTATTGTCAGCAAAACGAAATTGGGAAGGCACCAGATGCAATCTCGACAACAGCGCGACATGCAGGCCCAGCCGGTATGCAGCCGTCGCATCTTTTTGGGTAGCGCTCTCGCTGCGAGCGCTTCTGTCGTCGCCGGCGCACTTGCCGGCTGCCAGCGTCCCTCCACGCTGGAAGTAGTTCAGTCCACGACGGGCGGCGGTCGCGACGACCTGTCCGATTCTGTGATCGGCAAGGATAAGATCCGCATTGGCATGGAGGCGGCCTACGCCCCGTACAACTGGCAGGTTTCCGAGGCCAGCGAGTTCACGATCCCCATCGATAACGTGCAGGGAGCCTACGCCGATGGCTACGACGTGCAGATCGCCAAGATCGTCTGCAAGGCTCTCGGCGGCGAGCCCGTTGCCGTCAAGCAGAGCTTCTCGGGCCTTATCGACTCGCTCAACAACGGCCAGATTGACCTCATCATCGCCGGCATGAGCGCCACGCCCGAGCGCGAGGAGTCCGTCGGCTTTTCCGACCCGTACTTCATTGGCTACTTTGGCCTGTTCGTAAAAGAGGGCTCGCCCTACCAAAACGCCACCAAGCTCGGCGACTTCAGCGGTGCCACGGTGCTCGGCCAAAAGGACACCATGCTCGATACCGTCATCGACGAGATTCCGGACGTTGTGCACAAGAACCCGGTCGATTCGGTCCCCACGGTGTTCTCGAATCTGCTGCAGGGCACTTGTGACGCTGTGACCTACAACACCGAAAACGAGAAGGGCTATATGGCCCAAAACCCGGGCATCGTGCCCATTCGCTTTGCCGAGGGCGAGGGCTTTAAGCAGGAGGTCACGGCAAATGTCGGTTGCCGCAAGGGCTCGGACAAACTGCTTAAGCTCATCGACAAGACACTCAAGGGCATTAGCCAAGAGGAGCGCGACCAAATGTGGGACGCGTGCCTCGACCGTCAGCCGGCATAGGGAGGCAGCATGAAAGGCATCAATCGTCTGGCCTCCTTTATCAAGGCCGACCACCGTTATGTGTACCTGGGCACGAGCGTTATCGCGGCGCTCGGTCTGGCGTTTAGCCAGCGCAACCCAACGCCGCTGAGCTTCTTGGCGCCCACGGGCGTGTTCCAAGACTGCCTCTGGGTAATCCTTTGGGCCTGGCTCGTCGTGTCGGCGGCGGCGCTCGTCACCAAGCTCATACACTGGAACGACTATCGCGAAACGTCGCCGTTTGCATCTGAGCGTTGCCGTCGCGGCGCGCGCCTGGGCAGCTATGTCGTGGTTGCCATCGCGGCGATCTTCTTTATCGACCGCTGCGTCATGTCGTTTGTCGACCTGGTGCAGGTGAGCATTGTCTCGGACTCCAATCCCAGCGACTTTCTGTCGAGCTTGGTCTACATGACCTACAAGAGCGGCGACTTCTTTATCCGCGGTATCGAGATCACCATCGCGCTTGCCACCCTCGGCACGGTCATCGCCTTCTTCTTGGCGCTGCTCTTTGTGTTCTTGCGCACCCAGACCTTCGATCGCGTCGACAACGACCTGGTGCGCTTCTTTAAGAGCATTGGCCGAGGCTTTGCGACCGTCTATTCCACCGTCGTGCGCGGCACGCCCATGATGGTCCAGGGCCTGCTCATCTATTACGCGGGCTTTACCGTTCTGCGCGGCATGGGCTTCGAGACCGCCCAGGCCAACCAGATCTGGAGTACCTTCACCGCCGGCCTCGTCACCATCTCGCTCAACTCTACCGCCTACATGATGGAGGTCCTGCGCGGCGGCATCGAGTCCATCGATCCCGGCCAGGCCGAGGCAGCGCGCTCGCTGGGCCTGTCGCAGTGGCAGGCTATGCGCAAGGTCGTGTTCCCTCAGGGTATTAAAAACGCGATCCCGGCGCTCACCAACGAGCTCATCATCAACATCAAGGACTCGTCGGTGCTCTCGGTCATCGGCGTGTTCGACCTCATGTACGCCACCACCACCGTCGCCGGCGTGTACTACCGCCAGATGGAGGTCTACTGCGTGGCGCTCGTGGTCTACCTGATCCTGACGTTCGTGGCAGGCCGCCTGCTCGAGGCCTTTGGCAAAAAGCTCGGCGCCGAGGCTCCTGCCACGCTGCCCAGCTCTAACTAGGCTTAAGACGAGGAGAATCATCATGGCAGATACCGCCACTACCGGCACCGCGGCCGCCGCACAAACTAAAGAGTCACTCATCCGCGTCGAGGGCCTGCGCAAGAGCTTCGGCTCGCTCGAGGTGCTCAAGGGTATCGACTTGTCCGTCAATCCCGGCGAGGTCGTCACCATCATCGGTGCTTCGGGTTCGGGCAAATCGACCTTTCTGCGCTGCCTCAACCTGCTCGAGACCCCGGACGCGGGCCACATCTGGTTCCACGGCCAGGACCTTACGGCCGAGCGCTGCAATATCAATAAACTCCGCGAGGACATCGGCATGGTGTTCCAGGGCTTTAACCTGTTCAACAACATGGATGTGCTCGACAACTGCACGCTCGCGCCCGTCACGCTCAAAAAGATGAGCAAGGCCGAGGCCGAGAAGGTCGCGATGGAGCATCTGGCGAGTGTGGGACTCGAAAAGTTCGCGCACGCCGCCGTGGGTCGCCTGTCCGGTGGCCAAAAGCAGCGCGTGGCCATCGCTCGTGCCCTGTGCATGAATCCGCAGATCATGCTGTTTGACGAGCCGACCTCAGCGCTCGACCCCGAGATCGTGGGCGAGGTGCTCGAGGTCATGCGCAAGCTCGCGGCCGACGGCATGACCATGGTCGTCGTCACGCACGAGATGGCCTTTGCCCGCACGGTGTCCGACCGCGTGGTCTTTATGGACAAGGGCGTGGTGCTCGAGGATGCCGCGCCGGCCGAGCTCTTCGGCAACCCCAAACACCAGCGCACTCGTGAGTTCCTCTCTCGCTATCTCGAGGACAAATAACCGACCGCAAACGCTTACGTTGCAGGGCCGCTCCCGTGGGGCGGCCTTTGTCGTCACAATCGAAAGGATGTCATGGCCGAGGTTTGGCGCTTCTTTGCGCATGAGGACGATTTTGCCGATATAGACGAGGCCGGCGCGTGCGAGCGCTTGGGCCGCGTGCTGTCGTTTCCGACCATTTCGAGCATGGATGCCGAGGCGGTGGATTGGCAGCCCTTCGGCGACCTGCGCGCGTATATGCAGCAGGCCTGGCCGCACGTATTTGCGGCGGGCGAGGTCGAGCTTGTCGGCCGTTCGCTGTTGGTGACGCTTGGCGGTTCCGACTCCGCCCTCAAACCCGTCATGCTCATGGGCCACATGGACGTGGTCCCCGTGGTGCCGGGTACCGAGGCCGACTGGACGCACGCCCCCTTTAGCGGACAGGTGGACGACACCTACATTTGGGGTCGCGGTGCTATCGACATGAAGGATCAGGTCGCAGGCATTCTCGAGGCGGTTGAGTATGCGTTGGCGCACGGCTGGGAGCACAAGCGTTCGCTGTTGCTCGCCTTTGGCCAGGACGAGGAAACCACGCAGTACGGCGCTGGAGCTATCGGCCGCGTGCTCGAGGAGCGCGGTGTTGAACTTGAATATCTGATCGACGAGGGTGACTACCGTATTGTTTCGGCTGCCGAGTACAACGCGGGCGAGGGTTGGCTCATGCACGCCGACCTGGCTGAGAAGGGTTATGCCGACATTGTGCTCAAGACAAAGAGCGCGGGTGGGCATTCTTCCAACCCCTACGGCGGCACGTCGCTCGAGGTGTTGAGCCGTGCCATCACCGCAATCTGCGATATCGAGTGGCCGACGCGCGTCACGGACCTGCTTGCCGCACAGCTCGTCGAGCTGGAGCTCTACACGGCCGACGAGATTGCTTCCAACAAGGACGCCATCGTGCGCGAGTGCCTCGCCAGCAAGAAGCTCTATCCGCTCGTGACCACCACCTGTGCACCGACCCAAATCGAGGGCGGTAGCACCGGTGCTAACGTGATGCCGCAGGATATGTGGGCCAATATCAATTTCCGCATGCTCGAGGGCACGAGTGTGGCCGATGTCGTGGCCTGCTGCCGCGTCGCCGTTGCCGAGGCGGGGCTCGCCGACCGTGTCGAGATCGAGCTCGGTCCTGGCAGCTCCGAACCCTCGCCGTCTCCGCGCATCGGCGGACCGGGACTCGAGACCGTCCGCGCCATCGCCGCCCGCTATTTCCGTGATCCAGAGGGGACGGAGGAAAACGGATCATCAGCGGCGGGCGGAGCTCCTATCGGTATCGTTCCCTCGACCGTGATTGGCGCGACCGATGCTGCCAACTACCAGCGCATTTGCCCCGAGTGCATTCGCTTCTCGGCCTTTGTGGTAGACGATGACGAGTGCGAGCGCGGTGTCCACGGCACCAACGAGCGCATCACCCGCCGCGCCTACCTCCAGGGCGTACGCTTTTTCATCGCTCTGCTTCAAACGCTCTAGAATGTGACAAAGCGACAGTCCCTTTGTTAGCCGTTGGGTGTTCCTATAGTTTTGTCAACCGTCGGGGCTACTCCCGGTAGGGCA
>NZ_QSOP01000020.1 GCF_003436275.1 Collinsella sp. TM09-10AT | reverse complement strand
TCCAAGGGTTATACCCTAAGAGCAAACCACCCCTTTTAGGGGTGGTTTTGATTGTCTTGAGTGGGCTATTGAATAGTTGTCGGTTGATACTGACTTGCAGGGCGTATCGAGAGCTTCCGTGGCCCTTGAAGACAGGTGGCTGAGCTGCCGAGTTCATCATCGAGACTTGCATCAAGCGCGTTGGCATAGCTTTTGACGGTAAGGCTTGGACGATTATTGTCCTGGCTGATATGCATGGCGATGAGCTGTTCGGTGCGATCGGTAACAAGTTCTCGCGCGGCTTCGGCGGCCTGGTTGTTGGAGAGGTGCCCCTTTGTGGACAGGATGCGCTCCTGAAGAAAGCGTGGGTACGGTCCTTCGTGCAACATAGTTACATCGTGGTTACTTTCGAGCGCGAGAACTCGACAGTCTTTGAGGATGCCTATGGCCTTGCTCGATAACTCTCCGGTGTCGGTGGCAAACCCAATGGAATCATCGAGAGCATTAAATCGATAGCCGACAGGATTGATGACATCGTGCGATGTTGAGTAGGTTTGCACGTGGATGCCGGCAATGGGGAGCGTGTCGCCGGGGTCAAATTCCTCTACGGGCAGGTGCGCGAGGTTTTCTTTGCATGAAAGGGTGTCCCTGCTGGCAAAGAGGGGACCATGCCAGTGCTTGCACCATACATTGAGCCCCTTGATATGGTCACCATGCTCATGGGTGATTACTAGAGCGGCGACGTCGTCTGCCGAGAGGCCAAGCTCCGCCATGCGTTTAAGTGTCTCGCGGCGGGACAGGCCGTTGTCGATCATGATGAGCCCCTGAGGCCCCTCGACGAGTGCGCAGTTGCCTTTTGAGCCGCTGCCGAGGATATGAAGGTGCAGGCGAGACATAAGATTCCAAAGGATACAATGGGTGCGGATGAATAGAGGAGGAAGCGAATGCCAACGGTATCTCAGCACTATGGACATCATGCCGCGCCGAGGACGGATAAGAGCGCCCTGGCAACGCGGCAGGCCGCTGCCCCCGTAGTGCTCATGGTATCAGGCGGTGCGGACTCGACGGCGCTGCTCCTTATGGCTTGCACATCAAAGCTGGATATCCAGGACGGGCGCGGCGTCGCTCCCATTGCGCGCGAGCGATTGCACGTGCTGCATGTAAACCATCATCTGCGCGGGGAGGCATCCGATGGCGACGAGGCCTTTGTACGTGACCTGTGCGCGCAATACGGCTTGCCGCTGTGTGTTGAGCATGCCTATTTTGATGACGAATCGGGCAATATCGAGGCTGCGGCTCGCGAGGTGCGCTATGCCGCGGCACGGAGATATGTTCGCGAACTTTGTGCCGAATCGGGCGCACCGCGGACGGCGGCTCGTATCTGTACCGCGCATACTTCGTCGGACCGCGCGGAAACATTTTTGATGAACGCCATTAAGGGGTCGGGCCCGGCTGGGCTTTCGAGCATTCCCCGTCGAAGGAATATCGTGGTGCGCCCCTTGCTTGACCTAACTCATGGCGAGCTCGTGAGCTATCTGCAGGTGCACGGTCAGCCATGGCGGGAAGATGAAAGCAACGAGGACGTTTCGTACCTGCGCAACTATGTACGCCATCGGGTGATGCCGGTGGTGGCACGGCGCAACGCGAGCGTCTGTAAGACGATTGGCGCCGCCTGCGAGATCTTAGGCGATGAGGATGTCTTTCTTTCTCAGCTTTCGGCACAGGCGTTTCGAAGCTGCCTGCGCAAGGAAGCGGCGGGCGCACTGGTGCTCGATGCGCGCCGTCTTGCCGCCGCTGAGGTTGTGATTGCACGGCGTATCGTGCGGTTGGCGATTAAGCGCATCGATCCCGACGCGCGACCGGAGATGCGGCACGTGGAGCGCGTGCTCGCCTGCGTCGCTGCGGGCTCGGGCTCGGTTACGCTTCCTGCGGGAATTGATGCCCGTGTGGAGTTTGGCATGCTGGCGTTCAAGGCCCCGGCGGCGCGCGAGGGTTTAGTGGCCGATTGGATCTCCGTTCCCGGTCGTCTGCCGCTGGGGGCGGGGCATATGCTGACAGCGGAGCCGATGGCTGTGGAGCCGGGGTGCGATATCGTGCACCGTGCCCGCGAGCTTGCTGCTGCCGGAAAGGTTGCGGCCTTGGTGGATGCGGCGGCCCTGGGGTTTGCCGACTGCGATGGCGAGCGGATGTTAGCCGGCTCGCGCGGGGAGATTCCCACCGAGGCACGATCGGCGCGCCTGTGGGTGGATAGCCCTGTGCCGGGAGACGTGATGTGCCCGTTGGGGATGAACGGCCGAAGCAAGAAAGTGTCAGACCTGTTGAACGAGGCGCGCATTCCTGTTTCAGACCGCTCTGGCGTACCCGTGGTAAGAACGGCTCCGGGGGGTGCCGTAGTATGGGTCGCGGGCGTTCGCGCGGACGAACGTTTTAAGTGCACGGCGGCGACGCGCGTGGCCTATCTGCTTCGCGTGGTTGACGCGGATTAGCTCCTCGCACCAGCTTTTCTGTGCGGCGTTGACGGTATTCCCGCGCTGATGGTGCGCGGGCTGGAAAATATACCCCGTGCGCTGCTAGAATGTGTAGTTCGCGTCCATACGGCGGTGTGTGGGCGATTAAGCACAAGAAAGGGTTGTCATGGCTTCTCAACATCCGGATATCGAGAAGGTTCTGTTTACGCAGGAGGATATCGACGGTATCGTCTCTCGCCTAGGCGAGCAGATTACTCGCGACTACGCGGGTAAGGATCTGGTACTGATCGCGGTCCTGCGCGGCGCCGTGGTCTTTATGGGCGACCTGATGCGCAAGATCGAGCTGCCGACCAACATCGATTTCATGGCTGTTTCGAGCTATGGCGACGGTGTGAAGTCTTCGGGTATCGTGCGTATCATTAAGGACCTGGATATCGACATCCGTGGTCGCGACGTGCTGATCGTCGAGGACATTCTGGACTCGGGCCTGACCCTCAAGTACCTGATGAAGAACCTCGAGAGCCGCAAGCCCGCTTCTCTGGAGGTCGCCGCCTTCCTATGGAAGGACGTTGAGGACCGTACCTCGGCCGTCACGCCCAAGTATGTTGGAACCCATTGCCCCGATGCCTTTGTGGTGGGCTACGGCCTCGACTATGCCGAGCGCTATCGCAACCTTCCGTATCTGGGCATTTTGAAACCGGAGGTTTATTCGTAAGATGCCCGACGACCGTAACGATAACAATTCCCAGACTCCCCGGGAGCCTAAGATCCCGGGGATGCCCGGAGGCAAGAAGCCCACGCGTACGGGCTGGCTGTATTTTATTTTGGCTTGCGCGCTTCTGGGCTACGCCTTCTTTAACATGGGCTCCGGCTTTGCCAGCTCCAGCAATACCGTTAAGCTCGCGACGAGCGAGATGGTGAGCGCCATTAAGCAGGATCGCGTCGAAGATTTGACCTATACGGTTCAAGACGGAAGCGTGGCGGGTCATTACTGGAAGACGAAAAAGGACAAGGGTGATACGAGCGAGCTCAAGAGCTTCTCCTCGACCTATGTCGGCTCCGATTCGCTTGCCGAGCTTATGGCGGAGCACCCCGACACCAAGTACATCGTCAACACCAACGACCCCGATTTTTGGGGCGACTTGGCGATGAGTGTGCTGCCGACGATTGCCCTGATCGCCATCATGTTCTACTTTATGCGCCAGATGATGGGCGCCAATAATAGGAACATGCAGTTTGGCAAGACCAATGCCAAGACCAACGAGGCTACGCGTCCCAAGGTCAAGTTCGAGGACGTTGCCGGCGTGGACGAGGCAGTCGAGGAGCTCGAGGAGATCCGTGACTTTTTGAGCGATCCGGATCGCTATCGCAAGCTGGGCGCCAAGATCCCGCGTGGCGTGTTGCTGGTGGGCCCTCCGGGCACCGGTAAAACGTTGCTGGCCAAGGCCGTTGCCGGCGAGGCGGGCGTGCCGTTCTTTAGCATCTCGGGTTCCGACTTTGTCGAGATGTTCGTGGGTGTCGGCGCCAGCCGCGTGCGCGACCTTTTTAAGGAGGCCAAGTCTCAGGCTCCGTCGATCATCTTTATTGACGAGATCGATGCCGTGGGACGTCAGCGTGGAGCCGGTTTGGGCGGCGGCCACGACGAGCGCGAGCAGACGCTCAACCAGCTGCTGGTCGAGATGGACGGTTTTGAGGAAAGCGAGTCGGTCATCCTGATCGCCGCGACCAACCGCCCCGATTTTTTGGACCCGGCGCTGCTGCGTCCCGGCCGTTTTGACCGTCAGGTTACGGTCGACCGTCCGGACGTGAAGGGCCGCGAGCAGATCTTGCGCGTGCATGCCGAGAACAAGCCGATGGACGAGGACGTTAAGTTTGAGAAGCTCGCCCAGATGACCGTTGGCTTTACCGGCGCCGATCTGGCGAACCTGCTCAATGAGTCTGCGCTTTTGGCTGCTCGCCGCCATCGTTCCGTGATCTCGATGGACGAGGTCGAGGAGTCGATGGAGCGCGTGATTGCCGGACCGCAGCGCAAGGGTCGCGTGATGACCGAAGCCGAGCGCACCACGATTGCCTACCACGAGAGCGGTCATGCCCTGGTGGGTCATATCCTGGAGCACTCCGATCCGGTTCACAAGATTTCGATTGTCAGCCGTGGCCAGGCTCTGGGCTACACACTGCAGCTTTCGCAGGAGGATCACTTCCTCAAGACCAAGAACGAGATGCTCGATGAGCTTGCCGTGTTCTTGGGCGGTCGCGTTGCTGAGGAGCTCATGTGCGACGACATCACGTCGGGCGCGAGCAACGACCTGGAGCGCGCGACCAAGATGGCGCGCGAGATGGTCACGCGTCTGGGCATGAGCGAGGAACTGGGCACGCAGGTGTTTGGCGAGGCGCAGCATCAGGTGTTCCTGGGCCGCGATTACGCCGATCACCAGGATTATTCCGAGGAGACGGCGCGCCGCATCGATATCGAGGTTCAGCGCATCATGCGCGAAGCCCATCGCCGTGCGGTCGAGATTTTGGATGCCCGTCGCGATCAGCTCGATCTGATGGCGAAGGTGCTGCTTGAGCGCGAGACCGTCGAAGGCGACGCCGTGAACGCCCTGCTCGACAACGAGTGGGATGCTTACCTTGAGCGCGAGGGCGATATCCTGGCGGCCAAGGAGGAGCGCAACGCCAAGGCGGCCGGCATGCCGACCAAGAAGTGCTCGCCTCGCATGAGCGAGGAGGAGCTGGCGGCTGATGCTGCGGCCTTTGCGCAGGCGGCCATGCAGGAGGATGCCGAAGCCGCATCCGATGATGCCGGTGATGGCAATGCTGTCAACGCTGACGGCAACACCGACGCCGACAAATAGTTCTTGTAGCGAAAGCCTCTGCGGGGAAACCTGTGGAGGCTTTTTCTTTTGAGCGATATGTTGATTGGGGACAGACTTAAATGAGCGTTTTCACGCATTTAAGTCTGTCCCCAATCAACATTGTGGCGCTCTAGTTGGCTAAAGCGTACAATAGCGCCTATGCGAAAGGGGAACAGATGATCAACGAAACTATGTATGCTCGCGGTGCGGAAAGCTCCATCATCCGTGAGATTTTTAGCTATGGCCTTGAGCGCAAGGCACAGATCGGTGCGGAGAACGTATTCGATTTTTCGCTGGGCAACCCGAGTGTTCCGGCGCCCGCTGCTGTTGCTGAGTCCATTAAGAAGGCATTGGAGCTGCCGAGCGACCAGCTGCATGGATACACGCCTGCGCCGGGTCTGCCGCAATGTCGAGCGGCCGTCGCCGACTCGCTCAACCGTCGCTTTGGCACGAGCTATGAGGGCAAGGACGTCTTTATGACGGTGGGTGCCGCGGCTTCGCTCACCTGCACGCTCAACGCCGTTACGAACCCGGGCGATGAGGTTGTTGTTATCGCCCCGTACTTTCCGGAGTATCGCGTGTGGATTGAGAAGGCCGGCTGCACGTGTGTTGAGGCGCTCGCCGATGAAGATACGTTCCAGCTGAGCGTGAGTAACGTGCTCAAGGCGATTACCGACAAGACCGCTGCCGTCATTATCGACTCACCCAACAATCCGACCGGTGCCGTATATACACGCGACACGCTGACGCGACTGGCCAATGTTCTGCGCGAGGCCAACGCTCAGCGCGATCCCGAGAACCCGATTATGCTTATCTCGGATGAGCCGTATCGCGAGATTGTCTATGGCGCCGAGGTGCCTTGGGTGCCTTCGATCTACGAGCACACCATCGTGTGCTACTCGTACTCCAAGTCGCTTTCGCTACCGGGCGAGCGCGTCGGGTGGATCCTGGTTCCCAATACGAATCCGCAGGCTGCCCGTCTTATGCCGGCCGTCGCCGGTGCCGCCCGCACGCTGGGCTTCGTGTGCGCACCGGCGCTCTTCCAGCGCGTGATCATCGATTGCATCGATGAGCCGAGTGATGTCGAGGCCTATGCTCGCAACCGCACCGCGCTTACCGATGCACTAGCGGAGTACGGCTACACCTATGTTGAGCCGGATGGCGCGTTCTACCTATGGGTGAAAGCGCTGGAGTCCGATGCGAATGCGTTCTGTGAGCGCGCGAAGAAGTATGAGCTGCTCGCGGTGCCTTCGGATAGCTTTGGCATGCCGGGCTGGTTCCGCCTGGGCTACTGCGTGAGCTATGAGACAATCGTCAACTCGCTGCCTGCCTGGAAGCAGCTGGCCGACGAATATCGTCGAAAGTAAAGCGCTCTGCTTACAATGTTTTACGTGAAACGGGGTTTGGTTTTAAGCCAGACCCCGTTGTCTATGCCGTTGTGTGATTGGGATGAAGCAGTTTTACGACTGCCGAAAGCTATGCGTACAATGAATATACGCGACGGCCATACTGGACAAGGAGACCCGATGCCCTACCTTCTTTCTTGTGATATTCATACTCATACGATGTTCTCTGCGCATGCGTACTCAACCATCGAGGAGAACATCTATTGGGCGGCGGAGCGCGGCCTTCAGGTGCTCGGTTCCGCCGATCATTTAAGCTCGATGGTTACGCCTTGTCCCAATGACCTGCGCAGTTTCCAATTCTTTATTAACCAGGATATCTGGCCGCGCATTTGGAGCGGCGTGCTGGTGCTTCGCGGCGCCGAGGCCGATATCGTTTCGCTGGACGGAAGCCTGTTTGGCGAGGATACTCCTGTCACGCTCGATATCGCCGGTGATTCGTATAGTCGTGAGCATTCGCTGTTCGATTTGGTTACGCGTAATTTGGATTATTTGGTGGCAAGCGTGCATAATCCGCAGATCGCTGAGGGCGCGACGTTGGCCCAGACGACCGAGATGTATATCAATGCCCTGGAGCACCCCAAGGTGTTCATGCTGGGCCACACAGGGCGCTCGGGCGTGCCGTTCGATATCGACGAGGTGCTGTTGGCGGCTAAGGCCAAGCACAAGATTATCGAGATCAACAACCATAGTCTTGAACACGGTGTCGACACTGAGCATTGGGCCGTATGCCGCAAGATCGCCGAGCGCTGTGCCGAACTGGGCGTGGGCATTGGCGTGTCGACCGATGCCCACATTGGCATGGCCATTGGCAAGCTCGATCACGCGCGCAAGATGCTCGACGAGATTCACTTCCCGCTGGATTTGATCGTGACGCGCGACCGCGAGACGCTGCTGCGCGAGATGGCGGCAGCCGGCGTGTGTGACCTGCGCAAGGGGGTGTAGCGGAGTTCATAAACCAAGCGAAGGGGGCGGTCCAGACGGGTCGCCCCCTTTCTTGTCTCGAAAATCTACCGGGGTGGATTAGCGGCGCTCGAGGACCGCTACGGTTTCGGTGTGGTCGGTATGGGGGAACATGTCGACGGGCGTGATCTTGAGCAGGCGATAGCCTCCGTCGAGGAGCTGGTGCAGGTCGCGCTCTTGGGTCACGGGGTTGCAGCTGATATAGGTGATGCGGCGCGGCTTGAGTGCGCAGGCGGCTTCGAGGAACTCGAGGGTGGAGCCGGCGCGTGGCGGGTCGATGGAAAGGACATCGATCCGCTCGTTGTTGTCGGCGGCGTCCAGGATGTAATCGGTGGCGTCGTCGGCCATAAACCAAGCGCTGCGGGTGAGGCCGTTGAGCTCGGCATTGCGACGTGCGTCGGCAATGCCCGCCGGGTTGCGCTCTACGCCGAGCAGCATAATGCCGATGCCCTTGTCCTGGACATCCTTTGCGGCGCACAGGCCGATGGTTCCGCTGCCGCAGTAAGCGTCCATAAGAATGTCACCCTGCTGCAGGCCCATGCCGTCAATGGCAAGTCGATAGAGCAGCTCGGTTTGCTGCGGATTGGTCTGATAGAACGCGGTAGGGGAGATGTCGAATTCGCAACCGAGCAGCTGGTCGCGCATGCATTCGGCGCCATAGACGATACGGGTCTCCTCGCCCAAGATGGCATTTCCGGGGCGACCGTTGATGTTCTGAGCGACGGTGACGATATGCGGATCGAGTGCGGCGACAGCCTCAAAGAACTCCTGCGCATGCGGCAGGTCGCGCTGAGCGGTCACGAGGGTGACCATAATCTGGTCGGTGCGCCAGCCGCAGCGAACGACGGCATAGCGAAGCAGCCCCAGATGCTTGTCTTCGTTAAAGGCGGGAATATGCAGACGTTCGGCCTCGCGAGCGATGCCGTTGAGAATCTGACGAGCGCCCGGCGCCTCGACAGGGCATTCAGGAACAGCAACGATTCTGTGTGTCCCACGTTCAAAAAAGCCGCAGCGGACAGCGCCCTCTTTGCCGGGAGCAAACGGAGTGGCAGCCTTATGACGAAAACCACGCGGCGCAGGATATTTGCCCGGGTCTCCCAGGGTGACTCCCATACCGCGAATGGGGTCGACGCTAATGCCCTCGCGCTCGCAGAGCTCAGCAAACAGCTCCTCCATAGCAGCCTGCTTGGCCGCCAACTGCTTCTTATAAGGACGATTGAGCGCCGTGCACCCACCACAAGTTTTCATGATGGAACAAGGAGACTTGGGGTCCGTGGCCTTACGCACGGATGGAACCGAATCATTATGCGGACGCTTGGAACGAGTCCGAGGTGCTTTGTCCCCGCCCCGACGAGAGTCAGAACGCTTGGTCTTAGCCCTGCTCTTGGTCGATTTGCTTTTTGCAGCTTTAGAAGACTTGGATTTCGTGGAAGATTTCTCCTCCGACCCCTCAGCTGCCTCGATCAAAGCACGACGAGCCTTACGCTCCGCACGAGATTCTGCCATCAATAACTCCACTAATTCATGAATTAAAGCTGCAAGTATTGTACCGTGCCAAGCCAGCAGACGATATACAAGCGGTTTATTCGTGTCAGTGATAAGCCCAACGACGGTTGCCCGCCGCGTGAGGGGTGTGGGGGTTAAGTTTATCGCGAGTTCCGCACGAACAGGAGGCCACTTAATGTGGCCTCCGTCGTGAGCAGGACTGTAGAGCAGGAAACTTAACCCCCACACCCCTCACGCGGCGGGCAAACTCGCCTTGTGCTCTATCATGCTAAAGTGTATGATTCTGAACGTTACATGACTCACTTTACCTAACTAAAGTGCTATCGAGGGGGAATACCATGAATACCGATATGTCTCGTCGTCAGTTTGTTGGTCTAGCCGGCTCGCTCGCCACGGTGCTTGGCCTTGGTCTTGTCGGCTGCGGCGGTGGTGCTGGCAAGGGCTCCGCTGCTGGTTCTGCCGCGGCCAAGGATGTGAAGGGCGCCGCGGAGTCCAAGAAGCTCGTGGTGGGCTTTGACAAGTCCTACCCTCCGTACGGCTTTGTGGGCGATGACGGCGAGTACACGGGCTTTGACCTTGACCTTGCCAAGGCCGTTGCCGATAAGCAGGGCTGGGATGTCGATTACGAGGCCATCGATTGGGATGCCAAGGACACGCTGCTCAACTCCGGCGCCATCAACTGCATCTGGAACGGCTTTACCATGGAGGGCCGCGAGGACGACTACACGTTCTCCGAGCCGTATATGCTCAACGAGCAGGTGTTGGTGGTCAAGAAGGACGCGGGTATCAAGAGCTGGGACGATCTTGCCGGCAAGACCGTGATTACCCAGACTGATTCCGCTGCGCAGGATGTGCTCGAGGGCGACCAGAAGGATCTGGCCGCGACGTTTGCCACGCTCGATACCATCGGTGAGTACAACACGGCGTTTATGCAGCTCGAGAGTGGTGCGGTCGATGCCGTTGCCTGTGACCTCTCGATCGCTCAGTATCAGCTGGCCGCCAAGCCCGATGCCTATACGCAGCTTGATGAGCCGCTGTCCAGCGAACACTACGCCGTCGGCTTTAAGAAGGGCGACAGCAAGTCGGCCGACGCCGTGACCGAGTCGCTCAAGGCGCTCTATGAGGACGGTACGGTCAAGGACCTGTGCGATAAGTATTCAAGCTATGGTCTTTCCTTCGACAACTGGGTGCTCAAATAGCGGCTTTCCCAGGCACCCGATTTTGCCGTTCAAACCGTCGCTTGCGTACATTTAGTACGCGGCGCTCCTCTTTCACGGCAAACTCGGGCACCTGGAAAACCCGCTTTAGCATTGGGTTCGCTGTTCCGTTACTGTGAAAGAGAGCTTGGGTTGTCTATTCAGGTCATGATGCAGATGCTTGGCCAGGGATTCTTGGTCAGCTTGCAGCTGTTTGTGCTGACGCTGTTGGGGTCGATTCCGCTGGGAATTCCCGTGGCGTTTATGCGCATGAGCAAAATTGCGCCGCTTCGCTGGATCGCGCGCATCTATATTTCGGTCATGCGCGGCACGCCGCTTATGCTGCAGATGTTTGCGATCTACTTTGCCCCGTACTACGTGTTTGGCATCTCGCTCACGCCCGATTCCAAATGGACGGCGTGCGTCGTGGCATTCATCATCAACTACGCCGGCTACTTTGCCGAGATCTATCGCTCGGGCCTGCAGTCGATTCCGCGCGGTCAATATGAGGCCGCCGAGGTGCTGGGCTACTCGCGTCTGCAGACGTTTCTGTATATCGTGATGCCGCAGGTCGCCAAGCGTATTCTGCCGGCGATGGGCAACGAGATCATCACACTGGTCAAGGACACGTCGCTGGCGTTTGCCATTGGCGTGGGTGAGATGTTCTCGACCGCCAAGGCGCTGGTCGCCTCGCAGGTGAGCATGGTGCCGTTTGCGATTGCGGCGTTGATCTACTGGGTCTTTAACTTTGTGGTCGAGATGCTGCTGGGCGCTGCCGAAAAGAAGCTGGACTATTATCATGACTAGATCGTTCCGCCGTTCTAGCGAACGGCGGACTGCTCGACGCTGCGCGCGTGCCTGACGGCCAATCTGCTCCTCAAACCGTCGCTTGCGTACAGAAGTACGCGGCGCTCCTCTTTCGAAGCACATTGTCTCGTCAGCCACACGCTCGCTGACTTCTCAAACACATGGAGGTTCCCGTGTCCGGAACGGTAATGATGATAACGAACGCGCGCAAGGCGTTTGGCGGCAATGAGGTGCTCAAGGATATCTCGCTCGAGGTAAAGCGCGGTGAGGTCGTGGCGATTATCGGGCCTTCGGGTGGCGGTAAGTCCACGCTGCTGCGCTGCGCTACGCTGCTCGAGACACTCGACGGTGGCTCGCTTTCGTTTGGCGACCTTGCGGTTGCGACGGATGTGGGATCGGGCGCGGTCTATGCGAAGGGAGATGTTCCCAAGCAGGCGCGCTCGCGATTCGGCCTGGTGTTCCAAAATTACAACCTGTTCCCGCACTATACCGTGATGAAAAACATCATCGACGCGCCGATCCGCGTGCTTAAGCGCCCGCGCGAGCAGGCGGAAGCTCGTGCGTATGAATTGATTGCTCAGATGGGGCTTATGGGCAACGAGAATAAGGTTCCGTGTGAGCTTTCGGGCGGTCAGCAGCAGCGCGTGAGTATTGCCCGCGCCCTAGCGCTCGACCCGGAGATCCTGTTCTTTGACGAGCCGACCTCGGCGCTCGATCCCGAGCTGACGGCCGAGGTGCTGCGTGTCATTAAGGACCTGGCGGCGCAGAATATGACGATGGTAATCGTGACCCACGCGATGCAATTTGCGCGCGATGTTGCCGACCGCGTGGTCTTTATGGACGGCGGTCGCATTGTCGAGGAGGGATCTGCCGAACAGGTTATCGACCATCCGCGCGAGCGGCGCACGCGTGAGTTCTTGAGCCGTATCGAGGGGTAGACTCAGGTATTTACTCAACTATTAATTGAGGCGAAGCCGCCACAGGTCTTACGGTCTGTGGCGGCTTTTTGTTTACATCGACGGGGTTCAATAATTGCCCCACAAGCTTGTCTCTTCCTCTCGCCGCCTGTATTCATACGTGTGCCGAAAGGTATGCATGGACAGCCGTCCGTGAGGGTAGGGTGGTGGCATAGGACATTTGGAGGGTGAGTCGGCTCGGCTGCCGACCATGCTGCTCCCGGGACGGCACCGACCGCGAACTCTCCCCGTTGGCGTCGCGCATTGCGCGCGGCCCTGCAAGGAGGTCATCATGGGTGCTCCCAAGACCGGTAACGTAAGGAACGTGGTGCTCGTAGGCCAAGGCGGGGTGGGCAAGACTTCACTCGCCGAGGCCATGCTCCACCTTTCCGGCAAGACCGCCCGCCTGGGCGGCCACGACGGCACCAGGCCCACGCTCGACTATGACCCCGAAGAGGTCAAGCGTGCATTTTCCATCTCGACGACCATTGCGCCGATCGACTGGAAGGGCGCGCGCATCAATGTGCTCGATGCCCCGTGCTACCCCGATTTTATCGGCGACGCCTTTGCCGCGATGAGCGTCTGCGAGACGGCTCTGTTTGTGGTCGACGCCGAGGCCGGCCCGCAGCCTACGACGGTTAAGCTCTGGTATGCCGCCGAGGACCTGCGCCTGGCGCGTGCGGTGTTCGTAAACCGCCTGTCGCGCTCCGAGGCCAGCTTTGCGACCACAATGGACCTGCTGCAGGAGCGCTTTGGTACGCGCCTGGGCGCCGTGACTCTTCCCTGGGGCGAGGGCGAGGACTTTGACGGCATCATCGACCTGGTGCGCATGAAGGCGCGCCACTGCAACGGCGCCGAGGCCGTTGAGTCGGAGATTCCCGAGGAGTATCGTGCCCAGGCCGAGGAAGCCCATGACCATCTGTGCGAGTTGGTGGCCGAGGCCGACGATGAGCTGATGATGAAGTACCTGGAAGGCGAGGAGACGCTGACGCAGGAGGAGCTTGAAGGCCTGCTGTCGAAGGCGATCGCCGAGCGCATCTTTGTGCCGGTCTTTGCGGGCGATTGCATTAAGGAGCAGGGCGTCAACTCGCTGATGGACGACATTGCCACGTACTTCCCGGCGCCGACCGACTACGGCGAGATGCCGCTTATCGACGGCGATTCGCTTAAGATCTCGAGTGACGATGATCGTCCGGTGGCGTTTGTGTTTAAGACGCTGGCCGATCCGCAGCAGGGTCGCATCAGCTTTATCAAAGTACTGACGGGTACGCTTGAGCCGGGCCTTGAGCTGATCAACGCGCGTACCCGCAAGAGCGATCGCCTGGCTCACCTGTATGTGATGTGCGGCCGCGACATGACCGAGGTCGGTCACGCCTATGCCGGCGACATTATTGTGGCGCCCAAGCTGGCGGCCGAGACGGGCGATACGCTCTCCATTACCGGTAAGGTCGAGGCGGCGGCGTTTAAGTTCCCCAACTCGCAGTACCGCATCGCCATCGAGGCCGAGAATCGCGGCGACGAGGAGAAGCTCTACACGTTTATCGAGAAGGCCTGCAAGGCCGATCCAACCATGAGCATCGACCGCGACGAGGAGACCGGCCAGACCATTATCTCGGCGGTGGGCGAGGCACAGGTTTCGGTCCTGCTCAATCGCCTGGAGGACCGCACCAAGGTCGCTGCCAAGAGCGTGCCGATCCGTATTCCGTATCGCGAGACCATCCGCCGCACGGCAAGTGCCCAGGGTCGTCATAAGAAGCAGACTGGTGGTGCCGGTCAGTATGGTGACTGCTGGCTGCGCGTGGAGCCGATGATTGCCGCCGACGGTACGAGCGACGGCTATGAGTTTGTGGACGAGGTCGTGGGCGGCCGTATTCCGCGCTCGCTGATCCCCGCCGTGGACAAGGGCGTTCAGGAGACCATGAAGGACGGCATCATTGCCGGCTACCCGCTTACGGGCATTCGCGTGGCTGTGTACGACGGCTCGTATCACAGCGTCGACTCCAACGAGATGGCGTTCCGCGCGGCGGCCCGCATCGGCCTGCGCAAGGCGTGCGCCGATGCCGACCCGGTGGTGCTGGAGCCCATCGAGAAAATCACGGTGACAATCCCCGAGAGCTATGCCGGCGCCGTGATGGGCGACATCTCGGCCTCGCGCGGTCGCGTGACAGGCATGGAGACCGACGAGCGCGGCGATACCGTGGTCATTGCCCAGGCCCCGTTGGCCGAGCTGACGGATTACTCGACGCGCCTGCGCTCTATTACGCGCGGCACGGGCGACTTTACCATGGAGCCCGCAGGCTATGAGCAGGTGCCTTATGACGTTCAGGCCAAGCTGGTCGAGCGCTATGAGGAGGGCCGCGCCAAGTAACGTGTGGTTTTGCCTGCGCCACGCATGTTGATGCAAGGGCCGCTCTGGGTGATCCGGAGCGGCCCTTTTTGATCCCTAGGGGATTGCAAATCGGTTCTTGTCGTGGGTAGGGCTAGTCCCCTGAGGCCTGATTGCGGCCGGTGGCGTAGTCAATCTGCACATGCGGTTGCAGGTTATAACAGTACACGTGGAAACACAGCGTCTTGCCGTGATCCTCGACCGATTGGGCCTCAAGGCGCACGCCGCGGCAGAGAAGTTCCTCTTCGTTGTACATGGGCGTGACGCGGTAGAGCACATGGTTGCCCGTGTCGCGGATGTAGTCGAGGATCTGCTCCTCAAAGGGCAGCATGCCCGTTTCGTTGAGATAACGCGTGCCGGTCAGGAGATTTTTGCGGTTGGCGTTTTCGCCGCAGAGCGACCAAGCGATAAGGTGGCAGCGGTTATAGAGGCTCTGGCCTGGAATAAAGTCGTAGCGCTGCTGGTGCCATCCGGCGGGGTGGATACGCGAGATATCGCCGCGCTTGCCCTGACCGAGCGATTCGGGTCCTATGCAGGCGAGTGCTTTGCGGGTACGGCCCAGGCTGTCGAGTTTAGAGAACTTCTTAAAGCAGCCTTCTTCGGTGGCGCGCTCGTATTCATCGAGCGTGAACGACGGCGTGCCGAGCGAGTGCGTACCATCGGCGCGAAGGGCGACGTAGGGGTTACCGGCGTAGTCGGGAATGCTGGTGAGGTATACGCCGCGCGCGCGGTCTTGATCGGGATTTTCGACTTCATCAATGGGGATGGCAGTGCTATCTGCGGAAGTGTCGTCGCCGGTGCCGGTTGTGGTGGATTCGGAGCCATCGCCGGTGCTTTGGCCGCCTTCGGAGTCCTCGGAGCTCGCTGTTCCCGATTCGAGCCGGGCGACCAAGCCCGCTTCGTCGTCGGTGCGGTTGGGGCTCTCGCTTTGCTTCTCGGCCAGGGCCGCCGCCTGCTCATCGCTTTGCGGCGACAGCAGCTTGGGCGCCCCGTCGAGCGATCCCGTAAACAGCGCAAATCCCAGCACCACGGCGGTGCCGATGGAAAGTACTTGCTTGTAGGCGGACTTGCGCGACATGGGGGCTCCTGGTTGTTCGGCTGCGAATCTACCAGTCTAGCAGGAGCCGGCTGAGGCCGCTCCGCCGAACAAATACTCAAGATTTGGGACAAATGCCGCCGGTTCATTTGCCTCATATGGAGCTGCGGCGGTTGTGAATGTGGGGCTATCCGGCGTTTCCCTAGATAAAACCTGTCAAAATAAACCTGTCCCTTTTTGACAGGCTATTGATTCATGTAACGAAAGCCAAATATGATATATACGTTATATACAAGCTGTAAAGCGCGGTAGAGTGACGGTAACGAAGGCCGTGCAAGCCGATGAAGGGACCGATATGATCAAGGCTGTCATTTTTGACATGGACGGAACGCCGGTCGATACCGAGCGTTTGGACATGAGGGCATGGAAGGTGGGCGCTGCTGAGCTGGGAATTGAGATTGATGATGCGTTGATTCATCAGTTTATCGGCCGTTCGAATGCCGATGTTAAGGGCATCCTTGAGGCGCATTACGGCAAGGGCGAAACCGCCGACGCGATTTTTGCCCGCAACGTTGAGCTACACAGCGAGATGGCCAAGACCGACCTGGAGCTTAAGGCCGGCGCCGCCGAGTGCCTGGACGAGCTGCTGGCCGCGGGCTATCACGTGGGCCTTGCGACGTCGTCGCGCCGCGTTGCGGCCGAACGCAACCTTAAGACGGTCGGCCTCTTTGACAAGTTTGAAACGGTGACCTTTGGCGAGGACGTCGCATGCGGCAAGCCCGACCCCGAGATGTATCTGCTCGCCTGCGAGCGCGCGGGCTTTGCCCCCGAGGAGTGCGCCGTGGTCGAGGATTCCCGCAACGGCTGCGTCTCGGGCATCACGGCCGGCTGCCACGTCTTTGCCGTTCCCGACATCGTGCCGCTGCCGCAGGACGTGGTGGATGGCTGCGAGGTCGTGCTCGACACGCTGTTCGATCTGACGGCGGCGGTCAAGGCCGTGTGCTAAAGGTATGTGCCGAGGTCGATGACGGTAGCTTTGGCGTGGCTGCTTGCCCGGGTGCTGACGCGCTCGGCAATCTGGCTGCCGATGCCGTAGCCGTCGGATGCGGTATTTTACTCTCCGGTGCCAATGAACTCAATTTTAATATCGGGATACGGGGCGAGGGTCTTGTGGATGCCAGGTATGCGCAGAGCGAGCTGCATGAATGCCGCTCTGCCCACAACGGTGATATGGCGTGCCCCTCTTCGCGTTTTCCCCGATAAAAATCTGCCAAAATAAACCTGTCCTTTTTTAGTAGGTTGCGGGGGCTCGGGTTTGCTTGTTTCGCGTGACGTTGCGTGGAATAATCGAGGCGAACCATCTTAACTAGAATTCATTGCGCTTGCCCTTCGGCTGCGCCTATTTTCGGAGGCATCATGAGGGTCGTTAAGCGCATTAATCACAATGCCGCCTTGCTTGTCAACGATAAGGGAACCGAGCTTGTGGCACTGGGGAAAGGCATTGGTTTTCCTGACGGCCCCGATGAGGTTTCGCTTGCGCAGATTGAGCGCACGTTTTACAACGTTGATGCGCGCTATCTGCCACTTCTTAACGAGATCGATCCCAAGGTAATGGAGTTTAGTGCGCAGATTGCCGATGTCGCGCGCACCAACATTTCGCGCGAGCTGTCGGCGAACCTTCCTTTTACGCTCGCCGACCACATTAGTTTTGCCATCAAGCGCTGCCGTGAGCACATGTATGTTCAGATGCCGCTTTCTTGTGACGTTCAACAGCAATATCCCATTGAATTTAAGATCGCGATGCTTGCCCATGCTGGCATAGAGCGCGAATTCGGTATATCTATGCCACGCGGGGAGAGGGCGGGCATCGCACTCTGCATCGTTAACAGCGTTATGGCAAGTTCTAGTAAGGCGAAGTCAAACGACGTCCGCCGCGAGGAACGCCTGATCGAAAAGCTCGTAGCGATCATCGAGAAAGATCTTGCTATCGCCGTTGACCGCGACGCTTTTGACTATGCACGCTATGACACTCATGTACGCTACTTGTTAGAGCGCGTCCGCACCGGGGAGCCGCTTAATACCGATAATGCGGCGCTCTATCGTCCTCTCTGTGAGGAGCATCCGGCTATAGCGGCTTGTGTTGACAAAATGGCAGATGTTATCGAGGAAACGTATCATGCCTCCATCGTGCCCGAGGAGAAGGTGTATCTCATGCTCCATGTCAATCGGGTCTATGCCGGCAACGTAACGGGCGAGGTGCCAGCCGACAAATAGGCGCTTTCTATGCCGTTCATCAAAGAAAGCGTACCGTTCGCAGACTTTTGGGCATCATGAGGCCGCCGTTCGCATGGTGAAGCTGATACCCTTAGCGCGACATAAGGTGTTATTCGAGAGCTGAGCTTCCGAAGCGTGACGTAAAGACAGGGCGACCTGTCGATGTCTCGTTTTGGAGCTTTTGTCTTTACGCCGTTTCCCTCAACAATCGAATACTTCCGTGCGGGCGACGGGCCACCGTCCGCTTTGTCTCCTCGCGCGCGCAGCGAGGGAGGAACCGGATCGTTCGAAAGGGAAAATGATATGGCTGACAATAAGAAGATCGCAGCCGATGTGCTCGAGGCGCTGGGTGGCAAAGACAACATCACCTTTGCAGCCCACTGCATGACGCGTCTGCGTTTTAACCTTAAGGATATGGAGTTGCCCGACATTAACGCTGTTAAAAAAATTAACGGCGTCATCGGCGCTCAAATATCTGGCGGGCAGTTCCAGGTGATTATTGGGCAAAACGTGCCTAAGGTATATGACGAGCTCATCAAGATGAGCGGGTTGGCCAAGCAGGAGAGCATCGACGAGAACCTCGACGCAAGTGGAGTCAAAACACCGCTTACCCCGGCAGCCGTTGGCAATGCGATTCTTAACTACCTCTCGGGCTCCATGGTTCCGATGATTCCATTGCTGCTCGCGTCGGGCATGTTCAAAACCGTTGCCGTCGTACTCGGGCCAACGATGCTCAATCTCATTGCGGATACGAGCGATCTTTATGTCCTGCTCAATATGCTCTACAACGTGACGTTCTATTTCATTCCGATCTTCTTGGGCTTTACGGCTGCCAAGAGCATTGGCGCCACGCCCATGTACGGCGCTTTTATGGGCGGTGTGCTTATCGAACCGACGTTTATGCAAATGGCAGCCGAGGGAAAAGCCTTTAGCGTTTATGGCATCCCTTGCGTGCCTGCAAACTATGCGCAGACGGTTATTCCCATTCTGCTCACGGTTGCGTTGATGTCCGTGTTCGAGAAGTTCTTGCGCAAGCACATGCCCGATTCGCTCACCACGGTCTTTACGCCGCTTTGCACGCTTGCCCTGACTGTCCCCTTTGCGCTTTGCCTGCTTGCTCCTCTTGGTTCTTGGTGCGGTAACGGTTTGGCGGTTGTCTTTGAGTTCCTCGGTGCCGAGGGAGGTATCGTGGCGATTATTGGTGGCGGCTTGCTTGCAGCAATTTGGTTGCCCATGGTCATTACGGGCATGCATGTCGCGGTCATTATGATTGCCATTGCAAACTTCATGTCGACGGGCTCTGACAGCTTTATTCTGGTCGCCCCTACGGTTGCGCTGTGGGCTGCCTATGGAGTGGAGATTGCGTCATGGCTCAAGCTCCGTAACAAGGAGGAAAAGAGCCAATGTGCCGGCTATCTTGTCGCCCAGCTCATTGGAGGCGTCGGTGAGCCGTTCATCTATGGCATGCTGTTCCGCTATCGTAAGCTGTTCGTTGCCTGCATGGCGGGTTCGTTTGTCGCCGGTGCCGCGGCGCTCGCTTTGCATGTGAATGCCTATCTTGCTGGTGCTGCTTCCAACGTGCTTAATATTATGACGTTTGTCGGCGGCGGCAACGAGAACCTGATCTGTGCCGCTATCGCTTCGGCGGCTGGCTTTATCGTAAGCTTTGCTGTTGCCTGGTTCTTTGGCTTTAGCGAGGATGAGCTTGAGAACGGCCCAATTTCCGAGCGCTAGAAAAGCGGTCGCATATAGGTGGTTCAGCTCAAAAAGTGCCTTCTATAGATGATTTCGCAGGGCGGTATGTTTGCTGCCGCCCTGCATATTATGTCGAAGGGATTGTTGTTACATATGCTTATCAGCGAGGCAATTCAATCTATCCAGGACTATTGCAGCGGCATCGATGCTTTTACCGGCAAGCCCATCGAGCTTGCGACGACGCGCGATCAGGTGCTATACGGCGACATCGATCAGCAATGTACCGGAATCGTTACATGCATTTGGGCTACGGCGGAGGTGATTCGTCGTGCCAAGGAGCTTGGCGCTAACCTGATTGTTCCTCACGAGGCGCTGTTCTGGAACCACGGAGACCGCCGTGAAGTGGTTGCGGGGAACAAGACCTTTGAGGCAAAGTGCGCTTTGCTTGACGAATGGGGTGGCGCGGTCTGGCGTTGCCATGACTATATCCACTCTGGTGTGCCGCTCGCCTCGGACGGTTCGATGGTCGACGGCATCTTTTACGGATTTGCGGTCAAGATGGATTGGCTTGTCTCCGCGGTAGACGAGACATTCATGAGGTACCGCATTGAGCCAACGCCGGCCCGCGATCTTGCGCAGGCGCTCGTACACAAGCTTGGATTAAACGGAACGCGCTTGATCGGCGACGGTGACGCGCTCGTTCGCAATGTCGAGATTCCAATGCACATCATGGGGCGAGATAACGACGAGATTGCCCATATCGACTCCGAAGGCATCGATTGCATTTTGACCATGGAGTTTATCGACTTTACGGTGAGCGAGTACATCCGCGACGCCGCAATGCTCGGTCAGGGAAAATGCGCCATCCATATGGGTCACTTTAATGGCGAGGAGCCGGGCATGGAGTATATGGCGAAATGGCTGCCCGCCGCGCTCGGGGACGCTGGCGCAGGTCTGCCGGTTACCTTTGTCCCCATGGGAGATACGTATCAGTACGTGCTGGCATAAATAGAACAGGGCCGCGACACTTCATGGCGTCGCGGCCCTGTTTGCGTTTCCCCTGATAAGACCTGCCAAAATAAACCTGTCCCTTATTGACAGGTCGGTTAACGCAGTCCAGGTTGAGCATATGCGAGCGAGCGGGCTCCGGGCGCGGTAAGGTGACGTGAAAAAAGCGGGCGCTGATCTTTTGGTCGCGCCCGTGAAGTTGAACGTCAGATTGCCGTGCTCGGAGCCCGCGCAGCGCCGAGCAGTTGCGCCGTTTGTAAAACGGCGCAACCTACAGGTTCATGTTGCCGTGGATGTAGGGGGCGACCTCGGGGGAGATGTGTCCGCAGCCTAGGTTGCGCAGCGCGGACTCGATGGCGGCGGGCAGCGGGGTCTTTCCCTCGTCGTTGACCACGGTACCGCCGAGGGCGGCGATCTTGGCGACATCTGCCGGGGCGGCTTCGATATGCATGCAGCCGCCGACCAGGCGTGCGCGGACCTGCGCCAGGTCAAGATCGTGCAGATAATCCTCGCAGGCGCGGATTAAATCGACCTTCTCGCGCGTAAGCTCCTCGCCCGTGGGAATGCGCGTGGCCAAGCAGGCGCCTGCCGGCAGGTTCCAGACGGGATAGCCCCATGCGCGCAGCAGCTCGCGCTCTTCGTCCTTGGTAAAGCCGACCTCCATAAGGGGTGAGCGTACACCGAGCTCTTGTGCCGCACGCATGCCGGGGCGGTAGTCACCGCGATCGCTTGCATTGCTGCCATCGATGACGGTGGGAAAGCCTAGCGACTTGGCGTGGTTGACGATGGCGGTGAAGCCGGCGCGCTTGCAGTGGTAGCAGCGGTCAGCATCGTTGCAGGCTACCTGGGGAAGTTGCAGCTGGTCGACCGAAAGATTGAGCACGGGGAGCTTAAAATGCGGCCCCTCATCGGTTTGTCCGTCAACGGACCGCTCAAACGAAGCCTGCTCGGGTGTGCCGATGAGCGGCGTGGTGAGGTGGACGAGAAGCGTGTCGGCAGGCATGATACGGGCGCAGACCGCAGCCAAAAAGCTGCTGTCGACGCCGCCGGAAAAGCCGATGGCGACGCGTCCATATGCCAAAAGCAGCTGCTCGAGCGCTGCGAGTTTGTCCTGAAGCTCCTCTGCAGGTGCGGTGGTGTCTGAAAACATGAAACGATCCTTGCCATTGAGTACTCGGTCGAAAACTATAATCCTACCGGGCTGCTTGTCATAAGATTTCTACCTATGTAACGAAAGTGCAATATGCTATATACGTTATATACAAGTTTGTAAAGTGCGGTAGAGTGGCAGTAATGCAATCCGGTGAGGGGACCGATATGATCAAGGCTGTTATTTTTGACATGGACGGAACGCTGGTCGATACCGAGCGTCTGGGCATCAAGGCATGGAAAGCGCCCGCTGCTGAGCTGGGTGTCGCGATTGATGATACGCTGATTCATCAGTTTATCGGTCGTACGCTGCCCGATGTCATGGACATCCTTGAGGCACATTACGGCAGTAGAGAAACCGCTGTGGCGATCTATCATCGCCACAAGGAGATTCGCGACGAGATGGTCAAGACCGAGCTGGAGCTTAAGGCCGGCGCCGCCGAGTGCCTGGACGAGCTGCTGGCTGCGGGCTATCACGTGGGTCTAGCGACGTCGTCGCGCCTCGTTACGGCCGAGCGCAACCTTAAGATGGTCGGTCTTTTTGACAAGTTTGAAACGGTAACGTGTGGCGAGGACGTCGTGCACGGCAAGCCCGACCCCGAGATGTATCTGCTCGCCTGCGAGCGCGCGGGCTTTGCCCCCGAGGAGTGCGCCGTGGTCGAGGATTCCCGCAACGGCTGCGTCTCGGGCATCACGGCCGGCTGCCACGTCTTTGCCGTTCCCGACATCGTGCCGCTGCCGCAGGACGTGGTGGATGGCTGCGAGGTCGTGCTCGATACGCTGTTCGACCTGACGGCGGCGGTCAAGGCCGTGCGCTAGCGTTTGCACCCGAGCCATTTCAATAGCATTTTAAAGATGCGGCCATCCGCTTAGCTCGGCTGGCCGCATCTTTCTCTTTGGAAGAGGTTTAACCCAAAAACTACCGTTAACCGACTAAAAACAACCGCTCGCCGGACTAAAAATGACTCATATTGAAATTGAAACGGTTCAAATAATAATGAAAATTATAAATGAATCGCTTCAAAAAGGGGAGAGCACATGGAGAGTTGCATCGAGTCCAAGCATTACGCAGCGGTCGATATCGGTGCCTCGAGCGGTCGCGTTCTTGCTGGCTGGGTCGAGGATGGCAAGATGTCCTATCAGGAGGTCTACCGCTTCGATAACGAGCAGAAGCGCGTAGACGGCCACGACTGCTGGGACGTTGAGGCTCTGTTTGACCATGTTGTCGCAGGCCTGCGCGCCGTTAAGGATCAGACCGGACAGGCCCCGGTCACCATTGGAATCGATACCTGGGGCGTTGATTTTGTGCTGCTCGACGAGCACAACAAGATCGTCGGCGATACGGTTGCCTACCGCGATGCCCGCACGGACGGCATCTACGAAGTTGCCGACCAAATTATGGATCCGGCCGAGGTCTATGCCCGTACCGGCATTCAGCGTCAGCCTTTCAACACGCTCTATCAGCTGCTCGCCCTTAAAAACGAGCATCCCGAGCAGCTCGAGGCGGCTCGCACCTTCCTGATGATTCCGGACTATCTTAACTGGCGTCTGACCGGCATTAAGGCCAACGAGTACACCAACGCGAGCACTACTGGCATGCTCGATGCCGAGAAGTGCACGTGGGACACCGAGATTCTTTCGCGTTTTGGTATTCCCCAGGGCATCTTCCTGGAGCCGACCACGCCCGGCGTTGTGCTCGGTGAGCTCACGGCGGACATCTCCGAGAAGATCGGCTACTCTGCGACCGTTGTGCTGCCTGCCACGCACGACACCGGCTCTGCCTTCCTGGCCGTTCCCGCCAAGGATGACAACGCCGTCTATGTCTCGAGCGGCACATGGAGTCTGCTGGGCGTTGAGAACCAGCACGCCATCACCAACGAGCTCGCCCGCAAGCAGAACTTTACCAACGAGGGCGGATACCTCAAGCGCTACCGTTTCCTCAAGAACATCATGGGCCTGTGGATGAACCAGTCCGTCCGCCGCGAGATCAACGGCGTCGACTATGTCGAGGGCAAGACCTCGCATAAGGCCCTCATGGATCATAAGGTTGGCTTTGACGAGCTCCGTACGCTCTGTCGCGAGGCCGAGCCCTTCGAGGCGTATGTCGATGTCGACGACGACCGTTTCCTGGCCCCCGATTCCATGATCCAGGAGATCAAGCAGGCCTGCGCCGAGGGCGGCGAGCCGATCCCACACACCGTGGGCGAGATCATGCGCGCCAACTACTGCAGCCTGTCCCGCTCGTATGCCAAGGCCATCGAGGGCCTGCGTGAGCTTTCGGGCCACGACTACACGAGCATCAACATCGTGGGTGGCGGCTGCCAGGATTACTACCTCAACCAGATGACGGCCGACACCTGCGGGCTCCCCGTGTTCGCCGGTCCCATCGAGGGCACCTGCATCGGCAACTTTATCGTGCAGATGATCGCCGGCGGCGATTTTGCCGACCTAGCCGATGCCCGCGCTTGCGTTGCCCGCTCCTTCGATGTCAAGCGCATCGACCCCAAGGGCGCCCAGGCCTAAACGAGGGCGGGGCCTGCCCCGACTCACCTTTCACCTACCCCCAGCCCCGCGTGCGGCAAACGACTCCTGCCGGGCGCGAGCGGCTCTCTCCGATGACATGCGGCGCGGAGGCCCTACACGAACCATGCTCCGCGCCGCCGTCAATCGGCTTACCTAAGTTTTTCAATTGGACCTGCGGGTCCCGGAGAGGAGACAAACAATGGCAATGGAAGATCTGGCGTTTATCAAGGGCTTCTGCCGCTTGTGCGATGATGGCTTTAAGCAGGGCTGGCATGAGCGCAACGGCGGCAACCTCACCTACCGTATGACCGACGATGAGGTCGCCGAGGCCAAGCCGTTCTTTGAGGAGCCTCGCGAGTGGGTCAAGATGGGCGTGCGCGGCGAGAATCTTGCCAGCCAGTACTTTGTGAGCAGCGGCTCGGGCAAGTACATGCGTAATGTTCTGGAGGATCCGTATGCCAACATCGGCATCGTCGAGATCAACGAGACCGGCGACGCCTTCCGCATTGTGTGGGGCCTTGCCAACGGCGCCCGTCCGACCAGTGAGTTCGAGAGCCACTACATGAACCACTGCGTCGCCGCCGCCCGTACCGATGGCGCCGACCGCGTGATTTACCACGCTCACACCCCCGGCATCATCGAGATGTCCTTCGTGGTGCCGCTGGAGGACCGTGCCTTCACCCGTATCCTGTGGCAGATGATGACCGAGTGCGTCGTCGTCTTCCCGACCGGTGTGGGCGTTGTGCCCTGGATGGTCCCGGGTGGCCCGGCCATCGCCGAGGCGAGCTCCGAGCTCATGAAGACCTACGACACCATCGTCTGGGCTCACCACGGCCTGTTCGCCGCCGGTCCCGACTTTGACACGACCTTTGGCCTGGCTCACACCGTCGAGAAGGCCGCCGAGATCTACCTGGCCGCGCGTGCTGCCAACGGTGGTTCGGACGACTTCCTCAACAAGATTAGCGACAAGGGCCTCAAGGACACCTGCCGCGACTTCGGTATCAAGATCAACGAGGCATTTGTTGACTAGTAGGTAGGAAAAACGGCGGTTCCGGTTGCTGGGGAGCTCGTGGAAACCGCCGTTATATCGCTGCTGATCTGATAACAGCCGCGCCCGCTTGCTTGCAATCATCAACTTTTCCCATGGGAGGAAATCATGCTCGTTAACACCAAGGCCAAGGTTGGCGTTTTCTCTATCGCCCTCGGTGCCTATCTTCCACAGTTCCCGCAGCTCGTGCCCAATTTTGAGCAGCAGTACGAGGACTTTAAGGCCACGCTGCCCACGACTGTCGAGCTTATCGACGGCGGTATGGTGACCACCAAGGAGCAGGCCCAGGTCGCCGGCGACAAGTTCCGCGCCGAGGACGTCGATCTGGTTATCCTGCAGATGCTCACCTATGCCACGAGCTACAACGTGCTGCCGGTCGTGCGCGACCTGGACGTGCCCGTCGTCGTGGTCAACGTGCAGAAGAAGGCCCAGCCCGACTACGCCAACACCGACATCCCCACGTGGCTGGGCGATCTGTACGCCTGCGGCGCCCCCGGCGAGGTCGTGGCCGATCTTAACCGCGCCGGCAAGCGTCACGCCGTCGTGACCGGCGTCGTCGAGGGCGGCGACCCGGCTGTGACCGAGCAGCTCGAGCAGTGGTGCCGTGCCGCCCAGGTGCGTCGTCGCCTGCGCCGCACCAACATCGCCCAGATCGGCCGTCCGTACCCGGGCATGATGGACCTCTACATCGACAAGACCAACCTCTACAACCGTCTGGGCCTCTACACCAAGCAGTTTGACTGGGAGAAGATGTGGGCCATTGCCGACAACATCGACGACCAGGCTGCTGTGGACGCCAGGGCTGCCGAGATTCTCGACACCTTCGACGTTGAGGGCGGCGCCAAGGTCACCGACGAGCCCATCCAGGAGATGGCCAAGTATGTCGTCGCCTTTGAGCAGTGGGTCAAGGACGAGGAGATCGGTCTGGTCGCCAGCCACTACGACGGCTATGCCAAGGGCCAGGCCGGCGTGCTCGACTCCATGCTCATCCCGGCGTTCTCCATGCTCATCAAGCAGGGCACGAGCTGCGCGGTCGAGGGCGATATGAAGGTCGCCATTGCCATGAGCATCCTCAAGACCATCTCTGGCACCGGCCAGCTTTCCGAGATGTACTCCATCGACTTTCCCGAGGACATCGTCATCATCGGCCACTCCGGCTCTGGCGATGCCGATATCTCGACCGCCAAGAAGCCGACGCTCAAGGTCGTCCCCGTGTTTCATGGCAAGACCGGCGGCGGCTACCTCACCCAGTTCTATCCCGGCCACGGCACCATCACCTTCCTGGGCATCACGCAGGACGGTAACGGCAACTTCAAGTTCGTGGTTGCCGAGGGCGAGAACGTCGACGGCCCGATCTTTACCTTCGGTGACACCAACATGCGCATGAAGTTCTCGATCGGCGCCCGTGAGTTTATGGACCGCTGGAACGAGACGGGTCCGACCCACCACATGGCAGCCTGCCTGGGCAGCCAGACCGGCACGATCCTCAAGGTCGCCAAGATCCTGAACGTGCCCGTGGACGTTGTCTGCCGCTAGCTGTGTTCCGCTGTTCTAACTTCGGCTGAAACGATAGGGAAGAGCCCGACAAGTGTTTGCTTGTCGGGCTCTTTTTTGTTCGGCGATGGATTGGATTGTTGGGGAAAGATGCTACAGGTAGGCACCCAGGTTGATGGCGGTGGCTTCGGCCTGGCTGCTTGCCTGAGTGCTGGCACGCTCGAGCAAGAACGGCCGCACGAGCTCTTGGCGGTTGATGTCCTCGATGGCCGTGACCGCGGTGACGGTGCGTACGGCAGAGCCGACGCGGACGCGTTTGGTCTTGGCGGCGGGCTTGTTCTCGATCTGCTCCATCAGCAACTGAACGCCCTTGCGGCCAATCTCGTAGCCCGGAGGCGCTACTGTGGTCAGCGGGACCGACCCGCTCCAGGCGAGCGGATTGCCGTCGCAGCCTGCCACGCGGACCTGCTCGGGGACGGAGATGCCCTTGTCGGTCAGCGCCGAGATAACGCCCGAGGCTAATACGTCGGTCAGACCGATGACAAAATCGGGGCGCTCGTCAGCAGGGCGCTCGGCAATCTGGGCACCGATACTGTAGCCGTCGGCTGCGGTATTCCATTCGCCGGCGTCGATGACCTCAATTTTGATATCGGGATGCAGGGCAAGTGCCTTGTGGATGCCAAGGACGCGCAGAGTGAGCTGCATGAATGCTGCTCGACCCACAACGACAATATGGCGTGCGCCGCGGGCGATGGCGAGCTCGGCGATAATGCGCCCCTGTGCCTCGTTGTCGGCGGCCACGTAGTAACCGGGTTCTGAACAATGGACGTCCAGATGGACGATCGGCACGGGCATTTTAGTCATGGCCGGGTGCCGGTCGGGGGATGCCATGGGCTGAACCATGACGCCGGACATCTGAGTGCCCATAAAGTAGCGCAGGTAATGGTCTTCGAGAATGTCGTCGTTGTCGGCGTTGGCGATGAGCAAGTCATAGCCGTGCTTGCGTGCCTCGTTGTGGGCACCGCTGGCAATCTGGAGCGAAAAGCCGTGATCGAGACGGGGGAGGACCAGGCCAAAGGACTTGGTGGTGCCGCCGGCCAGCTGGCGAGCGCTTTGGTTGGGCAGGTAGCCCAAGCGATTGATGGTCTCGTTGATGAGTTTGAGGGTCTCGGGGCGCAGCTTTTCGGGGTGGTTGAGCGCGTTGGAAACCGTGCCCAGCGAAACCCCGGCCTCGCGCGCGACGTCGCTGATTTTTACCTTTGCCATAGCGGCCCCTTTGATGCGTTTCAAGTACAAGCCAGATTGTAGCATCCCAAACCTACCAAAAAGGGACAGGTTTATTTTGGCAGGTTTTATCTGGGGAAACGCCGTTGCCAGCGCGACCACCACAAAGGTTCCTGTCCCCATTGTGGCGGTTTGGACCGGCTGGGCATGTGTGCATCGGGTGGTATCTAAGTTGAGATACCACTTCTGGTATATCAGCTTGCGCTTGCGTGAGTACAATACTCGAACGTTATACGTCTCAGCGCCCCCTGTGCGTGGACGTCTTGCAGTCACGCGAACGAAGGGATTTATCCTATGTGCGGAATCGTCGGCTACACCGGCTCTGATATTGCAAAGAACATCCTGGTCACGGGCCTCAAGCGTATGGAGTATCGCGGCTATGACTCCTCGGGCGTCGCGCTCGAGGTGGGCGAGGGCGCCGCGGCTCACCTCGACGTCATCCGCCGCGTGGGCAAGGTTGCGGGCCTGGAGAGCGAGCTTTCCAGCATCGACAGCGACGCTACCTGCGGCATCGGCCATACCCGCTGGGCTACCCATGGCAAGCCTTCCGTTGTCAACGCCCATCCCCACACCAGCTGCGACGGTCGCATCGCCATCGTCCACAACGGCATCATCGAGAACTTCGCTGAGCTGCGCGAAGAACTGGAGGGCCGCGGCCACCACTTTAAGAGCGAGACCGATACCGAGGTCTTCGCGCATCTGATCGAAGAGGCCTATGCCGAGACGCACGACCTGATGGCTTCCGTGCGCGAGGCTTGCACCCACGTGGTCGGTGCCTATGGTCTGGCCGCCGTGTGCGCTGACGAGCCCGGCGTGATCGCCGTGGCCCGCAAGGATTCCCCGATCGTGGTCGGCGCGGGCGAGACCGGCGCCTATGTCGCCTCCGACGTCATCGCGCTCATCGACGCCACCCGCGATGTCGTGGTGCTCGAGGACGGTCAGTTTGCCAAACTCACGCCCGCAGGCGTCGAGTATACCGACGAGGCCGGCAACGTTATCGAGCCCAAGGTCACCCACATCGACTGGGACCTGGACATGGCAGAAAAGGGCGGTTATCCCGACTTTATGCTCAAGGAAATCCACGAGCAGCCGCGCGTCGTGCGCGACACGCTGGTCGGTCGTATGACGCCGGCCGGCGAGCTCGACATCGACGAGCTGGGCCTTTCGCTCGAGGAACTCAACGACATCGACCGCGTCTACGTGATCGCTTGCGGAACCAGCTATCACGCTGGCCTCATTGCCAAGAATCTCATTGAGGGCTGGGCTCGCATCCCCACCGAGGTGGAGGCGGCCAGCGAGTTCCGTTATCGCAACCCCATCATTACGCCGACGACGCTTGTCGTTGCCGTGTCCCAGTCGGGCGAGACGGCCGATACCCTTGCCGCCATTCGCGACGCGCGCATCAAGGGTGCCAAGGTCTTCGGCATCACCAACGTGGTGGGCAGCCCCGTGGCGCGTGAGAGCGACGGCGTCATCTACACCAAGGCCAACAAGGAGATCGCGGTCGCCTCGACCAAGAGCTTCATCGGCCAGGTCGTGAGCCTGACGCTGCTGGCTTTGCTGTTGGCGCAGGTTAAGTACCGTCTGACCACCAAACAGGCGCGCATGCTGTTCCGCGAGCTTTCCGATACGGCCGAGCAGATTCAGTGGATTTTGGATACCCAGACCGAGGCCGTGCATGAGGCCGCCCTGCTGTGCAAGGACGCGCAGTCGGCGCTGTTCGTGGGTCGCGGCATGGGTGCCGCTATTTCCTACGAGGGCGCGCTCAAGCTCAAAGAGGTCAGCTACCTGCACGCCGAGGCCTACGCCGCCGGCGAGATGAAGCACGGTCCCATCGCACTGATCGATCCGGGCTTCCCTGTCATCGCCGTGGCCACCAAGAGCGCCACCTACGACAAGACCGTGTCGAACCTTATGGAGTGCAAGGCGCGCGGCGCCAAGGTCATCGTCGTTGCCACTGAGGGCGACGAGGAGATCAACAAGATCGCCGACTGCATCATCCGCGTGCCGGCAGTCCGCGACGTGTTCAGCCCCATCACGGCGAGCGTCCCGCTGCAGTTGCTCGCCCGCGAGGTGGCCATCCTGCGCGGTTGCGACGTTGACCAACCTCGCAACCTGGCGAAAAGCGTCACGGTCGAATAATTGTTGTTCCGCCGTTCTAGTGACCGAGGCCCGGCTCCGTTGCAGCGGAGCCGGGCCTTGTTGCATTTGCCCAGATAAAACCTGCCAAAATAAACCTGTCCCTTTTTGGCAGGTTAGCGGAGCTTACTGGTCTCGAAGTACTCGGGGAACTGGTCCAGAACCTCGGTTTGGTTGCGGAACATCATGTGCAGGTGCTTGCTGACCAAAAAGCTCGCTTCGATGGGGTCGCGACCGGCGATAGCGCGGCGAATCTGCTTGTGCTCGTTCACGATGTCCTGATTGTCGAGAACCTGCGTGGCGGCGCGCAGCCAGCGGAAGCGCTCCAGGTCGGCATTGGTCTCTTCGAGCCACGACCAAACGGTGCTGCGACATGCGATGCTAAAAATCATGTGATGCATGAGGTTGTCGCTCAAAAAGAAGCCGATGCGATCCTCTTCGGCCATGGCCTTTTCCTGCAGCACGATGGCGCGGTCGAGCTGCTCGATGCCGGCCGACGTGGCTCGCGCACAGCACTCCACAATCACCTGCTTTTCCAGATGTTCGCGGATGTAGCAGGCACTCTCGGCAAGGGTGAGGTTGATGGGTGAGACGTAGGTGCCGCTCTGGGGCACGGTGCGCACCAGGCCTTCCTGCGCCAAGCGAACCAAAGCCTCGCGCACGGGCGTGCGCCCCATATCCAGGTCGTCGCAAAGTTGCTTGACGCCCAGCTTTTCGCCCGGCTTGTAGTCCAGGTAGACGATTTTGCGTCGAATGGTGTGGTAGGACTGGTCCTGTAGGCTCGTTTCCTGCTCGCCGACGTGCATCGATTCTTCCATAGCGCCTCGCAACTGTTCTATCAAACTCATATGTCAGTTGTTAATTATGCCGCGAATCAGCTCTCCGCGGTGGGTAATTCGGCTGTTGCCTGAGAACTATTGCGGCATCTTAGTCTGTGTTTGCGCAAGGCTGCGCTCAATGTTGCCGTATCATAAGCCGTCGCAAACGTGAAATAGAAAGAAGGAATCCCATATGCAACTGGCAAATATCGTACGCGAGCGCTGGAAAGGCGTTTTGTTCTGCCTGATCATCGCCATTCCCGCGACGTTGCTCGGCAAACAAATTGAGGTGGTCGGCGGTCCGGTATTCGCCATCCTCTTTGGCATGGTCCTGGCGCTCGTCTTTCCCAAGAATCGTCGCGAACAGCTCGCCGCCGGCGTCACCTATACGTCTAAAAAAGTCTTGCAGTACGCGGTAATCCTGCTTGGCTTTGGCATGAACCTCTCGCAGATTCTGTCCAAGGGCGCCCAGTCGCTGCCGATTATCGTGGCGACAATCTCGACTTCGCTTGTCATTGCCTTTGTGCTCTGCCGCGTTATGAACGTGCCGAGTAAGATCGCGACGCTTGTGGGTGTGGGCTCGTCGATTTGCGGCGGTTCTGCCATCGCCGCGACCGCGCCCGTCATCGATGCCGACGATCGCGAGATTGCCCAGGCCATTTCGGTCATCTTCCTGTTTAACGTTATCGCGGCGCTCGTGTTTCCGACGCTCGGCGGTATGCTCGGGCTGACAGACGAGGGCTTTGGCCTGTTTGCCGGCACCGCCATCAACGACACCTCGTCCGTAACGGCTGCGGCGAGCGCCTGGGACAGCATGCATCCCGGCGCCAATGTGCTCGAGAGCGCCACGGTGGTCAAGCTCACCAGAACGCTGGCCATTATCCCCATCACGCTGGTTCTCGCATGCTGGCAGATGCATCTGGCGCGCAAGGCCGGCGGCGACGCCAAAAGCACGTTCTCCCTTAAACGCGCGTTTCCCATGTTTGTGCTGTTCTTTGTGCTGGCGAGCGTAATCACCACGGTGCTTCAGCTTCCCGCGCCCTTTACGGCGCCCATCAAGGAGCTTTCGAAGTTCTTTATTGTGATGGCCATGGCGGCTATTGGTTTTAATACCGATATCGTCGAGCTGGTCAAAAAGGGCGGCAAGCCCATCGCGCTGGGCTTTTGCTGCTGGATTGGCATTGCGTGCATGAGTTTGGGGATGCAGCACGTGCTGGGAATCTGGTAGAGAAGTAGCTTATTTGCGTGCTGCGTGCCGGTGAGCGCATTCTCACGGTGGAGCGATAGGAGCTCTTGCGGGTATGGCTTGTCCGCAGGTTTATAAGTCCCGAAGAGCTCTTATCGCCCCGCCAGGATGGCGATGCGGGGCAACACCTATACTCGCAGGACGGCGCTTTCTGCCCTATAGTGTTTGGTGAGCAATATCGTTCAATTTTGAAACACTCGGTCGTGCGACCGTCGGCGGCTGCACGTCGCCGCGGACAGGGGCAAATTATGGATAGCGATGCCAAGCTGAACATCTTGACCGAGGCCCTGGCTGCTGCCGGGGCCTCGGCATTGGCAATCGATGTGCGTGGGGACGTCGCGATTTCGACCATGAATGACGCGGCGCTTGAGCGGGATGTGGCGGCTTTTGTCGCTGAGCGCCTCGACCGTATAGGAGACGGCGCGCGTCTGGTTATGGGACGTGCGGGTGCGCGCCTGAGCCTGACCGTTCGCCCCACCGACAAAGAGGGCGGGAGGCTTTGGGTCGTTGTGGTCCGCGAGGTGCGCGGTGCCGCGGCGCATGCGGGCATCGAGTGGCTCAACGCCGACGAAGTTGAGGCCCGCTACGAATCGAGCGCGTACGGCGTCGTTGAGGGTGCCGCTGCGGTAGCTGCACCGGTGGCCGAGAGCTATGCGCGCGGCGTGCCCCTTATGCTCGAGGGCGAGCTGGGCGCGGGTCAGGTCGAGATCGCCAAGCGCCTCTATCTGGACGGTCCTTTTGCCGATCAACCCTTTGTTTCCGTCGCGCTCGATGAGCTCACCGATCGGGGCTGGCGCCATGTGCTCAAAAGCTCCGAATCGCCGCTGTTCCAAACGGGGCTGACCCTTTGCATTGAGGGCTGGAACGCGGTTGGCCCCCAGCGCCTCCGCGAGCTCGTTTCCACGATGGCTGACACCGCGTTGGCGACGCGCTGCCATGTGGTGCTGACAGCGAATGACATGCCGGGCGGCGGCGAAAGTGATCAAGCCGCCTTTGTGACCGAGCGCTTCGCCTGTGCGGTGAGCGTGGCGCCGGCGATTGCCGAGCAAGGAGCCGCGTCGACAAAGGTTGCGCGCTATTTGGAATATCTCGCTGATGCATTTGGGACGGCAGCGCCCACGCTGTCCGCCGCGGCGACGAAGACGCTCGATGCTTACCGCTGGCCGCGCAATTATCTGCAGCTCCGCGAGGTCTCGGAACGACTGTATATATTGGTGGGGGCGGGCGCGGTGGACCGCGCTGTGGCGGAGGAAGTGCTCGCCCAAGAGGACGTGATTAAGACCGCAACCTTTGGCGCCCCGACACTCGAAAGTGACCTGTATATCCTGCGACCGCTGGCCGATACCGAGCGAGATATCGCGCATCTGGTTGTAGATCATCTACACGGCAACCGAACCCGTGCGGCGGAGGTGCTGGGCATAAGCCGTACAACGCTGTGGCGCTTGCTGAAGGACGATGACCGTTGAGCGAGGCGCCCGTGACCGCGCGCGACGCGTGTGCTACAGTCCAAAGCGTTATTGTTTCGATTTGGTTACGGCGTGCGAGGGCATATGGCTGAGACTTCAAAACCGAGCCGCAGAAGGCGGAGTGCCGCGCCGGTTAACCGACGCACGACATCGGTGACGTGGGGCAAACACGCCTCGGGGTTTGATGGCTCGTTCAAGCGCACTAAATATGGCTATCCTTCGGCAAGCGCTCGCTTGGCCATGCAGGCCGAGTCGTCGCTGTGGGGCCGCAAGCGCGTGGTGGGCTCAAAGCTCAAGCACGACGGAACGCTCGGTTACATCAGCCGCGGGGCGGCTCGTCGCAGCGGGCTCAATCCCGCCGGCTGGCATCGCTACGTGCCGATCGTGGCTGTCGTTGCAGCAATCATCATCGCACTCGCTGCGCTTGGCTACGCCGGCGGCGGCGCCAACTTGGACGCAATGTTTAAATCGCCCGAGCTCGCACATGCAGGCATAGAAGTTGTCGAGGGCGCACAGGTCCAGACGGGCGTCGCGCCCCAGCGCGGAATCGTTGCGGCAGCTTCCACTATCGCCGATGCGCAAAAGGACGAGGACGAACAGGGCGACGGCGCCGAAACGACTCAAACGAACGAAACGACGACAACTCCACCGGCAAGATAAGTTGCGAGCGGGTCCGCCGTTCGTTAGAACGGCGGAACTAATTACTTTACATACAGCACGTTGTCGCGGCGGGGTTTGGGCTCGGGTAGCGTGTCCTCGGCATAGCCCAGAATGCAGTGACCGACACCGCGCAGGCTGCCGTCGGCGGGCAGGCCCCAGCTTGCCAGCAGTTCCAAGCCTTCGGGCGAGTCGAAGACCTCATGTGCGCGGTGAATCCAGCACGAATCGACACCCAGTGCATAGGCGGCGTTGAGCAAGTTGCCCATGGCGAGCGAGCCGTCTTCCAGATGTGTGGGCACGCTGCGGTCAACCAGCACCACCACAACGGTCTTGGCGCCATAGAAGGGGTCGCCGTTGCTGCCCATGACCTGGGCGTTGAGCTGCGAGAGACGCTTGACGGTCGTGGGGTCGGTGACGGCGACAAACGTCACCGGCTGGCGCCCCATGCCGCTCGGTGCATATTGGCCGGCTTCGATAATACGTGCAAGCTTTTCGGCCTCGACGGGACGATCGCTGTAGTTGCGGCAGCTGCGGCGGTGAATGAGCGCTTCGATAGTCTCCATGGTGTCTCCTTGCGGTGGCGTTGCAGATGTCCCGTTCATACCCGCCGGGCTCAAACGATAGACGGTCAATTGCCCGGCCAAAAGGATAGATTCCAATTGGGAAAGTAGGTTTGCATAAAAGTACCTTCAGAATGTGACAAACAAATGGGATGGTTAAACGTTTTATCCCGTCTACCCTGCGGTTTTTTACCACTTGCCTAAATGACGAACGCATAACCTCTGATAAAGGTTTTACTAAAGGAGTACCAACGTTTATCAATGCGCCGTGGTGGCGCCGGGCCAGGAGGTAACATCATGTTCCAGGCTGGAGATGTCATCGAGACCGATTTCGAAGGATTTCTGAAGCTGCTGCGTTCCAAGACGCGCGCTTTCGTGTCGATCAACGATCACGAGTACTACATCACACACACCGATGGATATTGGCGTGTTCAGGATTGCGAGGCCCTCAACGATAAGGGCCACTTTACTGACTGCTCCGAGCTGGTCAACACGGTCTGCGAGGTCGTCGAGCTGCCGTGGATTGCCGGCAAGAGCCTGCATGATAGCTTCTCGGGCGCTACGGTCTATGAGGCCGTCGCCGCTTAACAGGCAATAAAACCCGATTTTCACGTGACCGCTGGCGCTGCCCCCGCGCCGGCGGTCTTTTTCTGCCGATAGGCCATAAAGTGCAAACATTTGCAGAGCGACTGTTGACGATAGTCAAAACTCGGACTAATCTAGAGACATAAATTGGTCAAAAATCGGACAATCGAATGGTGGGATAGATGAATAGTGCGGTTACGCTGGTCGACTTCGACCGGTTGCTCAATGGACTCGACCATATCTATTCGGAGTTCTCGCGCGCCTGCGGCCTTTCGGACTGCGCTTACTGGATGCTCGTCGATACCAGCACGGCGGGCGGCAGTATTGCCGTAAGCCGTCTGACAAGCGAATGGTTCTACAGCAAGCAGACCATCAACTCGGCCATTAAAACCTTGACGGCGCGGGGCTTCGCAACGTTGGAGTTTGCCGAAGGCAGTCGTAAGAACAAGGTTGTGAGCCTGACCGAAGAGGGCAGGCGATTTGCCGAGCGTTATGCGCTGCCGGCACTCAAGGCCGAGCAGCGAGCCTTTGGCGCGCTTGAGCCGTGTGAGCAGCGCGAGATTATGCGCTTGATCGGAAAATTCTCTCAGGTGCTCGGTGAGGAGTGCGAGGCATTTAAGCAGCATATCGCTGCCGAGAGCCAAGCCGAGAATCAAGGTGAGGGGGAGTCGTGCGACTGTTAATGAGGTTTCTGAAGCCCTATCGAGGGCTTATCGCAGTGACGCTGCTGGTGCTGCTGGTTGATAACGTCGGCACGCTGTTGGTTCCCACGATGCTGGCGAACATGGTCAACACCGGTATCACCACGGGTGATGTCGACTACATTTTGCGCAATGGCCTCTACATGCTTATCGCGACCGGCATGGCCAGCGGCGGCGCGGTGCTGGGCTGCTATCTTTCGGCGCGCTTGGCCGCCAACGTGGCCTGCGATATCCGCAATGCCGTGTACGACAAGTCGCTCGAGCTCGCGGCCAGCGACTTTGAGCGCTTTGGCACCGGATCGATGATCACGCGCTCGCTCAACGACATCAACGTGATTCAGCAGGCGATTCTGCAGACGATTCAGCTGGTGCTGCCCGTGCCGTTTTTGGCTGTGGCGGGCATCATCTTCGCCTGGTTTATCGATCCTGCCATGGGCACGCTTCTGGGCGTCGTGGTTGCGATTGTGCTGGTGGCGGCGGTCTTTACGGTTGCCAACGCGGCTCCGATCTTTATGCGCTTGCAGAGCTTTATCGACCGCATGAACGTGGTGCTGCGCGAAAACATCGTGGGCGTGCGCGTCATCCGTGCGTTTAACAAGGAGCGTCACGAGGAGCGGCGCCTGGACGAGGTGTTCAGCGACTACGCCGCCAACGCCATCAAAGTCAACCACCTGTTTGTGGGCCTCGACAGCTCAAGCTTCTTTTTGATGAACATCGCCGAGGTAGCGGTGCTGTGGGTTGGCGGCAACCGCGTGGGCGCCCACGCCATGCAGATCGCGAGCATCTCGGCGGTGCTGGAGTACGCGCTTCTGATCCTGTTCTTTGTGATGATGGCGCAGATGGTGGTGCTAACGCTGCCACGCGCCGCGGCATGTCTAAGCCGTGCACAGCAAGTGCTGGAGATTGAGCCGAGCATCGTCGATGGCCAGCGTACGCTTGATGCGGCCGCGTCCGACTCAAAGGACGGGGCTGATGCGGTTGCCGTGTTCGATCATATGTCGTTTCGCTTTGACGACGCCGACGAGGACACGCTGTGCGATCTGAACTTTACCTGTCGTCGTGGTCAGACGACAGCGATTGTGGGCTCGACGGGCTCGGGCAAGTCGACGGTGGCAAAGCTTCTGTTGCGCTTCCACGATGCCACGAAGGGTGCCATTCGCTTGAGCGGCGTCGATTTGCGCGAGCTTTCGCAAGGTGAGATTCGCGGGCGCATCGCCTACGTGCCACAGAAGGCGTGGCTGTTCTCGGGCACCGTGGCAAGCAACCTGCGCTTTGGCAACGAAGACGCGACCGAGGCGGACATGCTTCATGCGCTGCAGGTTGCCCAGAGCACCTTTGTGCTCGATCAGCCGCAGGGGCTCGATACCCCGGTGGTGCAGGGCGGTACGAACTTTTCGGGCGGCCAGCGCCAACGTCTGGCCATCGCCCGTGCGCTCATGAAGCATGCCGATCTGTATATCTTCGACGATAGTTTTTCGGCCCTGGACTTTAAGACCGATGCGGCCCTGCGCCATGCGCTGCAGGACGAGACGCGCGACGCCGCGGTGCTCATCATCGCGCAGCGCATCTCGACGATTCTGCACGCCGACCAGATTGTCGTGCTCAAGGATGGCGAGGTCGTGGGCCTGGGCACGCATGGCGAGCTTATGGAAACCTGCGAGGTGTACCGCGCCATCGCGGAATCGCAGATGAAGGGAGGTGAGTAGCATGACCGAGGAGCTCGAGAAGCAGGGCGGCGTTGATGACGCCGTTGCCGCGGGGCTGGTCGAGGAAACGGCTGTCACGTCGACCGAGCTGGATGACGCCGCCAAGGCTGCAGTCGAGCGCGAGGCTCGCCGCCAAGCGCTCTACGAGGAAAACGAGCGTGCCGAGGACGAGCGTGCCCGCGCCGAGGCAGAGCGTATGCGCGACGTGGACGACGAAGAAGAGGGCGAGACGCCCCGGGATACCTGGGCGACGGTGCGCCGCCTGTGGAGCGAGGCCGTCGGCGACCATTGGCGCTTCTACATCGTGTTTGCGAGCATTGTGTTCTATGTTATCTTTAACACCGCTGCACCGACATATAGCGCCCGCGTGATCGATGAGCTGTGGGGCCACATTCAGGTGGCGTTTGCCAACGGAACCACCTTCAACATCACCTGGGAGAACTGCGGCAAGACCATCTTCGTCTACTTTATGATCTGGACTGCCGCTGCCTTGTTCTATGCGCTCCAGAGCTTTTTGATGTCGAGCGTGGCCGAACGCCTCAACCTGCGTCTACGCAACCGCATCGCACAAAAGCTCAACCGTCTGCCGCTTGCCTTCTTTGACGCGCATCGTCCCGGTGAGGTCGTCAGCCGTGCGACCAACGACTTGGACAAGATGTCCGAGAGCATGCAGCGCGGATTGCTGCAGCTGCTTGTGTCGATCGGCACCGTGGTGGGCGCCGTGGGCGTGATGTTCGTGTTTAGCGTGCCGCTTACGCTCGTCTTTTTGTTCTTTACGGCGTTGTCGCTGCTGGTGACCAAGGTGGTTTCGCGCCGTACGCATGATGTGACGGGCGAGCGTCAGGAGTGGGTGTCCAAAATCACGAGCGCGGTCGAGGAAGGCTATTCGGGCCGTTTGGTGATTCGCGCATTCAACCGCGAGCACCAGAGCTCTGCCGAGGTGCACGAGGCCTCGGGCGAGCTGGCGCGCGTGAGCACCAAGGCCGACTTTATGATCAACGCCGTCGGACCCGCGGTTCGCTTTATTGGTCGCCTGGCGCAGATTGTGATTGCGCTCGTGGGCTGCAGCATGCTGGTCGCCGGTCACATGACCGTCGGCGTGTTCCAGGCGTTCTTCCAGTTTATCTACGAGGCGTCCGAACCCATGACGCAGCTGTCGTTCACTTTTAACTCGCTGCAGAGCGCGCTGGCGAGTGCGGAGCGCGTTTTCGACCTGCTTGATGAGCCCGAGATAGAGGCCGATCCGCTGCCGGACGAGGCCGCCAAGCTGCCGGGTCGCATTGAGGGCCGCGTCGCTTTTGAGCACGTGCGCTTTGGCTATGCGCCCGACAAGCCGCTCATGCGCGACGTGTCGTTTACCGCCGAGCCGGGCCAGAAGATTGCCGTGGTGGGAACCACGGGCGCAGGCAAGACGACGCTCATCAACCTGCTCATGCGCTTCTACGAGATTGACGGCGGGCGTATTACGCTCGACGGCGTGGATACGAGCCGCATGGATCGCGGCGAGCTGCGACAGCAGTTTGGCATGGTGCTACAGGACGCCTGGCTGTTCGACGGCACGATTGCCGAGAACATCGCCTACGGCTGCCCCGAGGCAACGCGCGAGGAGATTGTTGCGGCCGCTCGCGCCGCCCAGGTCGACTTCTTTGTGCGCACCATGCCTCAGGGCTACGACACGCGCGTAGCCAACGATGCCGAAAGCATCAGCCAGGGCCAGCGTCAGCTGCTGACCATCGCACGCGTGCTGCTCAACAACCCGGCGATTCTCATCCTGGACGAGGCGACCTCAAGTGTGGACACGCGCACCGAGCTTGCTATCGGCCGCGCCATGGACGCGCTCATGCGCGGGCGCACGAGCTTTGTGATCGCGCATCGCCTGTCGACGATCGTGGACGCCGACCTGATCTTGGTCATGGACCACGGCAACATTATCGAGCAAGGCACGCATAAGGAACTGCTGGCTGCCGAGGGTGCTTACGCCGACCTCTATCTGAGTCAGTTCGCATAATGTGACAAAGGGACAGTCCCGCATGTCACATCAAAAGGAATGGCGCGCCGGGGATTGATTCCCTGGCGCGCCTTTTGCGTCGGTGCCGATATTGTTTTGTGCCGCTTGCGTTCCTAACGTTCGTCCATGAGCTTGGCGACGAGGGCCTTGAGCTCGGCCACCTCTCGCTCGAGTTCCTTGACGCGGCGGGCATTCTCGGTGATGCCCTGGCGGTTGAGGGCACTCTGCTCGGCGGCATCGTCGGGCATGTATTCGCGGTGCTGCTTGGCGTCGAAGCTTTCCTCGAATACGCGGCAGCCGTTGCGCTTGATGACGCGGCCCGGCACGCCCACGACGGTGCAGTTGTCGGGTACGTCCTTGACGACGACCGAGTTGCCGCCGATTTTGACGTTGTTGCCAATGCGAATGTTGCCGAGCACCTTGGCGCCTGTGCCCACGGTGACGTTGTTGCCCAGGGTGGGGTGGCGCTTGCCGGTCTCGTTGCCGGTGCCGCCAAGTGTGACGCCCTGATAGAGCACGCAGTTGTCGCCCACAATGGCGGTTTCGCCGATGACAACGCCCATGGCGTGGTCGATAAAGAAATGCTTGCCGATCTGTGCGGCAGGATGAATCTCGACGCCAGTGATATGGCGGGTGATTTGCGAGAGCACGCGGGCGAGCGAGCGATGTCCATGTTCCCACAGCCAGTGCTCGGGCACGTGGTTCCACTTGGCGTGCAGGCCGGGGTAAGAAAGGAAGATGACTAGGCCGTTTTGCGCGGCGGGGTCCTGTGCCTGGACGGTCTTGATGTCCTCGCGAATGGTATTGATAAAGCTCACCGGCCGCCCTCCCTTAGCGCCGCGACAATGCAATTCAATAAAGTATAGCGATTCGCTAGGGATTAGGAAGAGCAATCTTGCTCGGCTTTGCGCGACAGGTGTCAATTATGCAAACTTGCTGGTAATGAAGTCACGCTTTTGTAAGGTCGTGTGCGTTGCCGCGTCACAACCGTATACTGGTCAACTTGGACGTATCCGCGCCCACAACTGAGAGGTTTTACTTCATGGGTTTCATCAATTTTATCGCCGAGCTGCTTAAGGATCCGCGCACCGCGATCGCCAGCTGGATCGCCGCTGGCCCGCTTATGGCCTACGGCTGCGTGTTCCTGATCATCTTTATCGAGACGGGCGTGGTGTTCTTCCCGTTCCTTCCCGGCGACTCGCTGCTGTTTGCCTCGGGTTTCTTTGCCCACAACGGCGGCTTTAACATCGTGGCTCTGCTGGCCGTCGCATGGACGGCTGCCATTTTGGGTGATCAGTGCAACTTTATGATCGGTCACTTCTTTGGCAAAAAGATCATCGCTTCGGGTAAGGTCAAGGCCATGACGCCCGAGCGAATCAAAAAGTCCGAGGACTTCCTGGACAAGTGGGGCCACCTGGCCATCTTCCTGGGTCGCTTCTTCCCGTTTATCCGCACCTTTGTGCCTTTCATCGCCGGCATGGGCGGCATGCACTGGCGCAACTTTGTCATCTTTAACGTGCTGGGCGGCATTACCTGGTCGACGGTCTTTACGCTGTTGGGCTACTTCTTTGGCGGCATTCCCTTTGTGCAGGAGCACTTTGAGCTGCTGATTATCGGCATCGTCGCCGTGTCGATCATCCCGACCGTGGTCGGTCTGGTTAAGGCTAAGCTGGGCAAAAAGAACGCGTAGCTCGAGCCAGCGCGCAAACCGTGCCGTTGAGGCCCGTCACCCTTTACGGTGGCGGGCCTTTCTGCTTCGGTCAAATGAAAATACTTTACTTAGTTAAAGAAAAGCGTTTTATCAGACGCGTACGGGGAGTACAATCTCGTGCATGCGAATCGACGTGCCATCGGCTTTGATGCCGTTCGCGTGTCCCGTCCGGCTCTACGCTCCGGGCGTGCGACGTTGCGACGCGGTCGGCTTCGGTCTTTGCGTGCGGGTTCGCGAGTATGCAACTGTGTATGTAAGGAGCGACATATGACTGTCGAGAAGAAGGATATCGATTGGGGTAGCCTCGGCTTTGGCTACATGAAAACCGATTACAGCTACGAGGCTCATTGGAAGGATGGCGAGTGGGACGAGGGCGGCCTGACCACCGACCACACCCTGCATGTTTCCGAGTGCGGCGGCATCTTCCATTACTGCCAGGAGGTCTTTGAGGGCCTGAAGGCCTACACCGCCGAGGACGGCAGCATCGTCTGCTTCCGTCCCGACATGAACGCTGAGCGTATGTATAACTCTGCCCAGCGCCTCGAGATGCCCCCGTTCCCCAAGGACAAGTTTGTCGAGGCCGTCAAGCAGGTCGTTTCTGCCAACGCCGCCTGGGTTCCGCCCTTCGGTTCCGGCGCGACCCTGTACGTGCGTCCGTTTATGATCGGCTCCGGTGACGTGATCGGCGTGGCTCCCGCTCCTGAGTACACGTTCCGCATTCTCGTGACCCCGGTCGGTCCGTACTTTAAGGGTGGCCTCAAGCCCGTCAAGCTGCGCGTTTCCGAGTATGACCGCGCTGCACCGCACGGCACCGGTAACATCAAGGCCGGCCTGAACTACGCCATGTCCCTTAAACCCACGATGGAGGCCCATCGCGAGGGTTATGCCGAGAACCTGTATCTCGACTCCGAGTCCCGCACCTATGTCGAGGAGACCGGCGGCGCCAACGTGCTGTTCGTGAAGGAGGACGGCACCCTCGTCGTTCCGCAGTCGCACACCGACTCCATCCTGCCCTCTATCACCCGTCGTTCGCTCGTTCAGGTTGCTCAGGACCTGGGCATTACCGTCGACCAGCGTCCCGTCGAGTGGGCCGAGGTCAAGGCCGGTACCTTTGTCGAGTGCGGCCTGTGCGGCACCGCTGCCGTTATCTCCCCGGTCGGCGAGATCGACAACAAGGTTTACGGCGCCGACGAGACCGTGACCTTCCCGGCTGGCTACACCGAGATCGGCCCTGTGATGAAGAAGCTTCGCGAGACCCTGACTGGTATCCAGTCTGGTGCTGTTGAAGATAAGCACAACTGGGTTTACACCGTCGCGTAAGCTGACTTACCTGTCCGGCCCGAGGGCGGCCTTCCTTTCCGGCGCGTCCTCGGACATGAAAGAACCTCCGCTGCGCACTACGTGCGGCGGAGGTTCTTTCGTCCTGCGGAATGCGCCGGAAAGGAAGGCCGCCCTCGGGCCTGCGTTGCCTCGGCGCTGCCGTTACGGGCAACATAGATCTGAATTAAAGATGGTGCGCGGCCTTTTGGGCCGCGCTTTTGTTTTTTCAAGACTTTAGTCTGCTGGCCGCGCAGCGCCCAGCTTTAAACCACCCG
>NZ_QSOP01000002.1:155734-191771 GCF_003436275.1 Collinsella sp. TM09-10AT | reverse complement strand
AAATCAGAACCACCCTTAAAAAGGGTGGTTTGCTCTTAGGGTATAACCCACGGGCCCCGGGCTCGCGTCTAAAGGCGCGGGCCCGGACTTCGTCCAGGCCTAGTGCATCTTGACCCGTGGCGCGCCGGTCGAACCGGCAGGATCACCTCCTCTTGAAGGGGTCCTCGTACTCCTTCACGCTCAGCTTGTCCAGCGCGATGTCGTGGGACTCCTGCTCCCTGATGTACTTGGCGATCGTCGCCTCGTTCAGGCCGACGGTGGACACGTAGTAGCCCTCCGCCCAGAACTTCCTGTTGCCGAACTTGTACTTGAGGTTGGCGTGCCTGTCGAATATCATCAGCGAGCTCTTCCCCTTCAGGTAGCCCATGACGCTCGCGACGCTGTACTTCGGCGGGATCGCCAGCAGCACGTGCACGTGGTCGGGCATCAGGTGCCCCTCGATTATCTCGATCCCCTTGTACTCGCACAGCTTCCTGAGGATCTCCCCTATGTCGCTCCTGATTTGGTTGTAGATCACTTTGCGCCTATACTTCGGCGTGAACACGATGTGGTACTTGCACATCCACTTCGTGTGGGAAAGGCTGTAGGCCTTCTGGGCCATGGCGACCACCCCTTCGACTCGAATTCTTGACGGCCTGAACAATCGTCAATATCGGTCGGAGGGGTGGCTTTGTAAAGCCGTTTGTCTCCACCCGCGTAGCGGGTGGTTTAAAGCTGGGCGCTGCGCGGCCAGCAGACTAAAGTCTTGAAAAACAAAAGGGGCCCCGCACATGCGGGACCCTTTACAAACGTATATACGCCGATGCTTAGTAGCCGACGATGCCCTGCGGGAAGAAGAACATGCACAGAACGACACACACGGCAAAAACGACGGCCATAATTACCGTCAGGCGATCGAGGTTCTGCTCCATGACGCCCGTGGCAGAGCTGGAGTTATACAGCGAGCTAGCGATCATATCCGAAACGCCGGTGCCCTTACCGGAATGCATCAGAACGAGAATCGTCAGCGCCACGGCAGAAACAGCCCAAACGACAAACAGAAGAATCTGAAACGGACCCATAGATAAGCTCCTTAATAGAACGATTCAAACTCCAGTACTGTACCACAACCTCCAACACTCCCCCACCTGCCATTTAGGGACGGGGCAGAAATGGCAGAAATACCAAAAAGGGGGTCGTCCGGTTGTGGACAACCCCCTTACTAGAAAACGGTATTTGTTTTCTATTAGGCCTCGGTGGCGAGCACGCGACCCGTCATCTCGGCGGAAGGCTCAATACCAGCCATGATGAGCATGGTCGGAGCGATATCGGAAAGACGGCCGTCCTCGATACCGGTGAGCTTGGCCTTATCATCAACGATGATGAACGGCACGCGGTTGGTGGTGTGAGCCGTAAACGGATGCTTGGAACCGTCGGAAGCAACGTCAAACATGTGATCGGCGTTGCCATGGTCGGCGGTAATCAGCGCAAAGCCGCCCTTGGCGAGAATCGCCGGGACAACCTTGGACAGAGCATCGTCAACAGCCTCGACGGCCTTAACGGCGGCGTCGAAGACACCGGTGTGACCAACCATGTCGCAATTTGCGAAGTTCACGATGTAGAAATCAGCGCGATCCTCGTTGATAGCGGCGACAAGCTTCTCGGTAACCTCGGGAGCGCTCATCTCGGGCTGCAGATCGTAGGTAGCGACCTTGGGGGAAGCGACGAGCACGCGCTCCTCGCCCTCCTTGGGCTCCTCGATGCCGCCGTTGAGGAAGAACGTCACGTGAGCGTACTTCTCGGTCTCGGCGGTGTGCAGCTGCTTCAGGCCATTGGCGGCGATAACGTCGGCCAGGACGTTCTCGGGGAACGTCTTGGGGAAGGCGACCTCGACGTCAAACGTCGGATCGTACTCGGTCATCGTCACAAAGTGCGAGAGCTTAATCTGCTCGCGCTCAAAGCCATCGAACTCCTTGTCCGTGAACACGCGGGTCATCTGACGAGCGCGGTCGGGACGGAAGTTGAAGAAGATGGCCGCGTCGCCCTCGTGGATGCCCTCGTTGTGGGCCGCGAAAGGCTCGACGAACTCGTCGCCGCGCGGATCCTTCTCGTAGTAGGCCTTGATACCGGCAACGGGGTCGGTATCGGCATCGGACGCGTTGACCATGACGTCGTAGGCGCGCTGGATGCGCTCCCAACGGTTGTCGCGGTCCATGGCCCAATAGCGGCCCGAAACGGTGGCAACGCGAGCGTCGCAACCGGTCTCCTCGGAGATCTTAGCCAGGAAAGCGCAGAACTCGCTCATGTAGCCGGCACCGGACTGCGGGTCGACGTCGCGGCCATCCATGAAGGCGTGGACGCGAACGGTCTTGACGCCATGCTGGGCAGCCATCTTGACCAGAGCCTCGACGTGGTTCATGTGAGAATGAACACCGCCAGGGCTCATAAGGCCCATGAGGTGCAGGGTCTTGCCTTCGGCCTTGACGTCGTCCATAGCTTTGACGAAAACCTCGTTCTTGGCGATGGAGCCGTCCTTGATGGCGTTGTTGATGCGCGAAAGCTCCTGGAACACGATGCGGCCGGCACCGATGTTGAGGTGGCCTACCTCGGAGTTGCCCATCTGACCGTCGGGAAGGCCCACGTCCTCGCCCGAAGCACCGAGCGTGGTGTGAGGATACTTCTCGTACAGGCTATCAAGGAAGGGCGTCTTGGCAGCGGCGACGGCGTTCTCGCCATCGGCCGGAGCAAGGCCGCAGCCATCCATGATGATCAGGAGTGCAGGAAGATGACGCTGTGCCATATGTCCTACTCGCCTGCCTTGACGACCATAGAGGCGAAGTCGGCAGCCTTGAGCGAAGCGCCGCCCACGAGGGCGCCGTCAACGTCAGGCTTAGCGACGAGCTCGGCGATGTTGCCGGGCTTGGCAGAGCCACCATAGAGAACGCGGATGCCGTTAGCGAGCTCCTCGCCAAACATCTCCTTGAGGGTCTCACGGATAGCGCCGCAGACCTCCTGGGCGTCCTCAGCGGTAGCGGTCTTGCCGGTGCCGATGGCCCAGATGGGCTCGTAGGCGACGACGACCTGCTTGGGGCAGGTGATCTCAAGACCGGCAAGGCCAGCCTTGACCTGGTTCACGACGTGCTCGACATAGGTGCCAGCCTCGCGGACCTCGAGGGACTCGCCGCAGCAGAAGACGGGAACAAGACCGGCGGCAACGAGGGCCTTGGCCTTCTTGTTCTGATCCTCGTCGGTCTCGTGGAAGTAGTCGCGACGCTCGGAGTGACCGATGATGCAGTAGGTGCAGCCAGCGGACTTGAGCATGTCGCAAGAGGACTCACCGGTGAAGGCACCCTTGGCCTCCCAGTACACGTTCTGTGCACCGAGGGCGATGGGGGCAGCCTGAATGCGGTCATGAACCGTGGTGATGTCAATGGTCGGAGGGCAGACGAGCACCTCGACGCCAGCCGGAACCTCGGGCAGAGCCTGAGCCAGCTCATCGGCGAGCTTGGCGGCCTCGGCGACGTCGTTGTTCATCTTCCAGTTACCAGCGATAAGAAGGGTGCGATTAGGCATCGAGAAGCGCCTCCACTCCGGGCAGGGCCTTACCCTCGACGAGCTCCATGGAAGCGCCACCACCGGTGGAGATCCAGCTCATCTTGTCGGCCAGGTTGAACTTGTTGACAGCCGCGACAGAGTCGCCACCGCCGATGATCGAGGTGCAGTCGGCCTCGGCGACGGCCTCGGCGATAGCCTGGGTGCCGTGAGCGAAGTTGTCGAACTCGAATACACCCATGGGGCCGTTCCAGAACACGGTCTTGGCGCCCTTGACGGCCTCGGCGTAGAGCTCCTCGGTCTTGGGGCCGATGTCCATGCCCTCACGATCGTCGGGGATAGCGTCGGAAGCGACAACCTCGGGGACAGCGTCCTCGCCAAAGTGATCGGCAACGCGGTTGTCGATGGGGAGCAGGATCTTGACGCCCTTCTCCTCGGCCTTCTTGAGCATCTCGCCGGCGCGCTCGACCCAGTCCTCTTCCTTGAGGGACTGACCGACGGTCAGGCCCTGAGCCAGGAAGAAGGTGTAGGCCATGCCGCCACCGATGATCAGGGTGTCAGCGGAGTCGATGAGGTGATCGAGAACGCCGATCTTGGAGGAAACCTTGGAACCGCCGACGATAGCAACGAAGGGGCGCTCGGGCTCGGCGAAGATGCCGGTCAGCGTGTCGACCTCCTTCTCGAGCAGGAAGCCGGCGACGGCAGGCAGGTAAGCGGCGGGACCCACGACGGAACCCTGGGCGCGGTGAGCGGTACCGAAAGCATCGAGAACGAAGACGTCACCATAGGAAGCGAGCTTCTTGGCGATCTCGGGATCGTTCTTCTTCTCGCGCTTGTCAAAACGGACGTTCTCGAGAACGAGGACCTTGCCCGGCTCGACGGCGGCAACAGCCTCAGCAGCCTTCTCGCCGTAGGTGTCGGCGACAAAGGCAACATCGAGACCAGAGAGCTCAGCGAGCTTCTTGGCGACAGGCTCAAGGGAGAGCTCGGGCTGGAAGCCGGTGCCATCGGGACGGCCGAGGTGGCTCATGAGGATGACGCGAGCGTTGTGCTCAACGAGGTAGTTGATGGTGGGCAGGGCAGCCTTGATGCGGGTGGTATCGCCAACGACGCCATCCTTGATAGGCACGTTGAAGTCAACGCGGACGAGAACGCGCTTGCCGTCGACATCGATGTCGCGGACGGTCTTCTTGGTAAAGGCCATGTTTGCTTCTACCTTTCGTACGTGTCTGCCTCCCATTACGGCAGACGATTTCCTATAAAAAGGGCGCGACCCTAGGGTGTAAGCCCTATGAGGCCGCGCCCTTCTTTAGACGCTCAACGAGCTATTCGCTAAAAGCTAAATTAAGCAACGAACTTCTCGAAGTACTTGATGGTGCGGACCATCTGAGAGGTGTAGGAGTTCTCGTTGTCGTACCAAGAGGTGACCTGAACGAGGGTCTGGCCGTTGCCGAGGTCAGAGCACATGGTCTGAGTGGCGTCGAAGATGGAGCCGTGGGTCTCGCCGATGATGTCGGTGGAGACGATGTCGTCCTCGTTGTAACCGAAGGTCTCGGAGATGGTGGAAGCGTAGGCCTTCATAGCGGCGTTGACCTCGTCGACGGTGACCTTCTTGTCAACAACAGCGTAGAGGTTGGTGATGGAGCCGGTCGGCGTCGGGACGCGCTGGGCGGCACCGATGAGCTTACCGTTGAGCTCGGGGAGAACCAGGCCGATAGCCTTGGCAGCACCGGTGGTGTTGGGGACGATGTTGACGGCGCAGGCGCGGCTACGACGCTTGTTGCCCTTGCGCTGCGGGCCGTCGAGCGGCATCTGGTCGCCGGTCCAGGCGTGAATGGTGGTCATGATGCCGGACACGATGGGAGCGAAGTCGTTCAGACCCTTGGCCATCGGGGCGAGGCAGTTGGTGGTGCAGGAAGCAGCGGAGATGATGTTGTCCTCAGCGGTCAGCGTCTCGTGGTTGACGTTGTACACGATGGTGGGCAGATCGCTGCCGGCCGGAGCGGAGATGACGACCTTCTTGGCGCCAGCGTTGATGTGGGCCTGAGCCTTAGCCTTGCTGGTGTAGAAGCCGGTGCACTCGAGAACGACGTCGACGTCGAGGTCGCCCCAAGGCAGGTTGTTGGCGTCGGCCTCCTTGTAGATCTTGATCTCCTTGCCGTCAACGGTGATGGAATCCTCGCCAGCAACGACCTCGTGATCGCGAGCGTAGTTGCCCTGCGTGGAGTCGTACTTCAGCAGGTAAGCGAGCATATCGGGAGAGGTGAGGTCGTTGATAGCGACGATCTCGGAGCCCTCATGACCGAACATCTGACGGAAAGCCAGACGACCGATGCGACCGAAGCCGTTAATAGCAACCTTTACTGCCATTGTGTCTCCTTTCGTAAGGCCCCCGCAAGCTACAGCGCCCGCCGTTGAGGCCCACAAACTAACCACTCGCCTAATATACCTTTTTTTTGACTTGAATTTCACGAGAATGCTCGAAATTGAAAATCAAATTTACGTTAAAACGTTTTAAAGAATAAAATAGCAGCTAAATCCGTATATAAGTCGATACTTTAAACTACCCGTTTGCTTCAATGAGCTTTTCAAGCCTCAAAACTCGATGGTAGAGGGCCGACTTCGACAAGGGAGGGTCAGCCATCTCCCCTAAATCACGCAGCGACAGATCGGGATAGCGCTCGCGCAGGACGCAAAAGACCGCCAAGGCATCCGGAAGCGCATCGCGAAGGCCGCGCTGCTCGAGCTCATCGATAAGCGCAAGCTGATGTTGGGCAGCACCGGCGCTTCTGGTCTGGTTGGCGAGCTCGGCGTTCACGCGACGGTTCACATCGTTCTTAACCAACTTGACCGCGCGCGCCTCCTCAATCTCGGCAACGCTGCGCTTGGCACCAATCAGCTTTAATAAATGCTCGATTTCCTCGGCGCTCTTAATGTACACGGCATATGACCCCCGCCGCGCATTAACACGAGCATGGACCCCAATCTGCCCCAACAGGTCGCAAAGCCCCTTGGCATATTGCTCGCCCTGCACCGCGATCTCCAAATGAAAATCGCCGCGTGGATCGGCCACGAAGCCGCCCGCGATGAGCGCGCCGCGGATGTAGGCAAGCCTGCAGCAGGGACGGGCAACGATGTGTCGGGGAACACCAGCAACGAGCCCTCCCCTGCGGTCTAGAATGCCCAGCAGCACCAGAGCCTTGTCCAGGTCGGGTTGATCGGGCAGGGTAATGAGATAGTTACGGACCTTATGCAAGACCGATTTACGAACGGTGAATTCCGTTTTGAGCTTAAGGATGCGATGCGTCAGCGTGATCATCGTGCGCGCGACGGCTCCCGTCTCGGTCGCGACCGTCAAACGATACCGCCCGGAGCCGGCCAACGAAAGCGTACCGCTCACACGCGTCAGGGCGGCAAGCGTCGACAAATCGCAGTATTCACATTCGGGTTCGCAGCGCGCAAGCTCGTCGCGCACCTCAGCGGTAAACGACATGCAGGCCTATGCCTTCGTGTTGGCGCGCGACAGGTCGCGGTGGGAGATGCTCACGTGATACTGGGCGCCTTCCAGGTAACGGGCCGTGGCCTCGGCAATGGCGACGCTACGGTGCTGTCCGCCCGTGCAGCCGATGGCGATAGAAAGCTGCGGCTTACCCTCCGCGATATAGCCCGGCATCACCGTATCGAGCAGCTGCGTCCAGGCCTTCCAGAACTCCTGGGTCTTGGGATGGTCCAGAACAAAGTCGGAGACTTTCTTATCGAGACCGGTCATGGTACGCATCTCGGGATCGTAAAACGGATTGGGCAGGAAGCGAACGTCGATCATAATGTCCGCCTCGACGGGCATACCGTGCTTAAAGCCAAACGAGAACACGTGAACGTCCATGAGCTGCTGGTCGGACAACTCGGAGAACGCCATGCGCAATTTGTTGCGCAGGGCAGAGGTGCGCAGGCGGCTCGTGTCGATAATCATATCGGCTCGATCGCGCACGCCCTGCAGCTGAAGGCGCTCGCGCTGAATGGCATCGGCCGTAGTCTCCCCCGGCTTGGCAATGGGATGACGGCGGCGATTTTCGCTGTAGCGACGAATCAGCACCTCGTCAGAAGCCTCCAGGAACACGATGTCGCAGCTCATCTCGCGCTCTTCGAGCGCGGCGACCGCATCGAGCAACTCGTCAAACAGTCCCTGGCTACGCAAATCGCAGGTGACGGCGAGATGCCTGCCCACGCCCGTATTGATGCCGACGAGCTCGGCAAGCTGGGCGATGAGACGCGGAGGTAGGTTATCAATGCAAAAATAGCCCATGTCCTCGAACACGTGCATGGCCTGTGTGCGGCCCGATCCGGACATTCCGGTGATGATGACGATATCGGGGATGCGCTCCGAGCGCTCCGCCGCATCCATGGCATCTCCCTTTTGCATGTGCTGCCTCCCAAAAACAAGCGCGGGACCCAGCAACCCGGATCCCGCGCGGTCAATTGCCTATATTGAGTATACCGCCCCGAGCGGATACGAGGCCTGTCTTACGCCTCAAGCGCAGCCTTGAACCAACTCGTAATACTCGTGGGGTGCGTGATGGCGGTGCCGACGACAACGGCCCAGGCGCCAGCATCGATCGCAGCGCGAGCCTCCTCGGGCGTGTGCACGCGGCCCTCGCAGATGATGGGAAGACCGGGGAATTCCTCGGTCGCCTGACGCAGGAGTGGCAGGTCGGGGCCATCGGCCATGGTGCAGTCGATGGCGGCGACGCCGTGAGAAAGCGTGGTGGATACCAGGTCAAAGCCCATATCAACCGCACGGCGAATGTCCTCGATGGTGGCACAATCCGCCATCAGGAGCACGCCCTCCTCGTGCAGCGGGCGGAAGGTATCCTCGACGGTCTTGCCATCGGGACGCGGACGATCGGTGGCGTCGATCGCCACGATATCGGCACCGGCAGCAACGCAGGCGCGAGCGTGACGCAGCGTCGGCGTGATGTAAACGCCCTCGTGTCCATCCTTCCACAGGCCGATAACAGGAACCTCACAGCGACCCTTAATAGCGGCAATGTCGGCAAGGCCCTGACAGCGAATGGCGGCGGCGCCGCCAAGCTCGCAAGCGCGAGACATTTGAGCCATGGTCTCGGGCGTACGAAGCGGCTCGCCCATATACGCCTGAACGCTCACGACGAGCTTGCCCTTCAGGGATTGAATCAAAGGATCGACGGTCATAAGGCTGCAACCTTTCTCAGAACAGCCTCCCGAGGCGTGTTGTCTCGGGAGGCTCCTACAGCAGATACGTTTACTTCAACGAGGCAAGAAGATGCTCAGCGGCACCGATGAGCGGAGCATCGCCCTCCAGAGAACCGATGAGGATCGGCGTGTCCTGAAGCGGATCGAGCGCCTGGCTGGCATAGCCCTCGTGCACCGAATCCTTCCACGTCTGCGAACGCCAATCGGGACCTTGGTGAATCACGCCGCCCGAAAGCACGATGACCTCAGGGTCCAGGATGTTAGCGAGCGAGCCCAAGCTGGCACCCAGCGCAAAGCCAGCGTCATGGATGACCTCGGTCGCCTTTGCGTCGCCTGCACGGCACAGGTCGTTCACATCGCGACCGACCGAAGGACGGCTGGGGTCGACGCGGCCAAAGCGCTCATCGTACATACGACCAATGGAAGTGCCCGAAGCAACCGACTCCAGATGGCCGGAACGCCCGCAGGCGCAGGGAATGCCGGCGGCAGCCGAGCACTCGATGTGGCCCATATGGCCAGCAGCACCATGGAAGCCCTGCATCACGCGGCCGTTCTCGACATATGCGCCGCCGATACCCGTACCGATGCCAAGACACAAGACGGAGAACTTGCCCTTGCCGACACCCCAGTGGGCCTCGCCCAGAGCATGAGCCTGCACGTCGCCCACAACGGCAACGGGAAGACCAAGGTCCTCGCGCAGACGCGGCCCCAACTGAACGCCGGACCAGCCGGGCATGATCTCATTGGCATACGCAATGGCGCCCGTCTTGGGATCGACGACGCCTGCGGCACCGATACCGACACCGAGAACCTCGACATCGGGATTCGCCTCAAGAGCGGCCTTGATAGACGCCTCGATACGCTGGAAGACGGCCTCGCCGCCCTCTTGGGCCTCGGTGGGAACCTCGGCCTCAAAAACGGGATGGGGCACACTACCGTCAGCCGGGTACTCCATGATGGCAGTCGCAATTTTAGTTCCGCCGATATCGACAGAGCAGACGTACTTGTTCTCCATGTCGCTCTCCTTCGGAGATAAAAACAACTACAGGAAATGCGCCGTCAGGCTAGCCGTCACAGCGCAGTAAAGGTTTTCCAGGTGTCCGAGATCGCCGAGAAACCGTGTGGCCATTGACCTAATGGGTCATGGCCACACGGTTGAACGGCGAGGTCGGGTGCCTGGGAAGCTTTACAGGAGACCGTTGTCCTGAAGGACCTTCCTAATCGCCTCGACGTTCTCGCCGGTCATGGCCTTCACCGGGCGCGGCATGGTCGGGCTGTCGAAGATGCCCATGAGGTTCATAGCGGTCTTGAAGGCGCCGACGCCACCGGCATAGCCCTGGACGCCCGAGGTGACATCCCAGATGTGGGAGATCTCGTTGAGGCGATCCTGCTCGGCCTTGACGGTAGCCCAGTCACCGGCCTGAGCGGCCTTCCACTGGCGCACGTAGCCCTCGGGCTCAACGTTGGCAAGGCCCGGGACAGAACCGTCGGCGCCACCGAGGTAAGCGCCGTCGACGACAACCTCGTGACCGGTGAGGATACTCATCGGATGGCCGTTCTTCTCGTTCTCCTGAACGAGGTAGCGGAACGAGATGTCATCACCCGAGGAATCCTTGACGCCAGCAAGGACGCCCTCGGCGCCGAGCTTGGCAAGGAGCTTCCAGGGGAGCTTGGTGTGAACGCAGACGGGAATGTCATAGGCAAAGATGGGCAGGTCGAGCTCCTCGTGCAGGATGCGGAAGTGCTCCTCGACCTCGGTCATGCCCTGCAGGGCATAGAACGGGCAGGTGGCGACAAGCGCATCGGCGCCCAGCTCCTGAGCGACCTTACCGTGCTCGATCATGCGCTCGGTCTCGGTATCGATGATGCCGACCAGAACAGGCACGCGGTGATCGACGATGCGCACGGCCTCGGCGATAATCTGGCGACGGCGCTCGTCGGTGGAGAAGACGACCTCGCCCGAGGATCCCAGGAAGAACAGGCCATCAACGCCGGCATCGATCATGCGGTTGATGCTGCGCTCAAAGGAGACAACATCGAGCTGGTGATCTTCGGTATCGGGAACAACGACGGGAGGGATAACGCCGGTGAATTTCTGAGTTGCCACAAGAATCTCCTTAGTTGTCTGGCGGGCGGCCCTATGCCACCCACTCTTGTTGGCAGTGTCCAGGCCGTCTAGGCCAAAGAACACGGGTAGAACGTTTGGTTAAAAAAGTCGATGACTTCGTTTTCGAACGCATTGATGCGCTCATGAGCGTATTTGGCATAGATGACATGCCTCCGGTCACACTCAAGACCGTTGAATACGGCAAACTGGCCCTTGGGATCGCTCACGACATCCATGAGCGATGTGCCCATGAGCACCGATCCACGCACCCGAGACGACAACGCCTCGAGGCCACCGGGAATTGGATTGGCAACCGCCGTGCAGGCGAGGCCCCGCTCGTCCAGAGCAGAAACCGCCAGCGCGACTCCGCCGCCAAGGCCCTCGCCCCATGCAAAGATGCGGTCGGGGTCCACGCCATCAAGATTGCGCGCCACCTTCGCCATCGCGCAACCCCAACGGACGCGCTTGACAAAAGCAGGAGAGGCAATCCCCTGCTGCAGCTCGCTGGATCCAATCGCCTCATCGTCCAGCGCAAGCACGGCATATCCCATGGCCGCAAACCTCGTCATGTGATGCCATCCCCGCACGGGTCGGTCGATGTCGTGAAACATCAGACATAGCGGCACAAGCTCGGATGCTCGGGCGCGACCGGCAGGCTCGATCAAACGCGCGTGGACCACATCGCCACTAAGCTCAAAGGAAACCTCGGAGTAGCGGGCATACGGATTGGCGAAATCGATCGCCGTAATACTCGGCCCGCAAACCTCAAGGTCCGAAGCGGCTATCTCTAATTCGGAAACATCCGCAGAAGCATCACCGCGCCAATCCCGGAAATCAGCGAGCCTTGACGAGACCGTTCCGGGAATCCCCACAAGGTCGGAGACAATCAGCTCATTGACATTGCTCTCGCACTTAGACATGAGCCTCCCCTCCCTTGCAGAAAAACGGAATGATCAGATCGTCAAAATCCTGAATCTCCTCGTGGCCAAAGCCTTCAAAGAACTCATGACGCTTTTCACAGGTCAGGTTGTTATAGACCGCAAACTGCGTCGCTGGCGGACAGACGGTATCGGCTGTGCCGGTGCCAAACAGAACGGGGCATTTGACCATAGGGGCAAAGTTCTTGGAATCGAAGTACGCCAGCTTGGCATAGGCTTCGTCGATACGAGTCGAGTCCTCGTCAAACCAGCGAGACCAATAGCGCAGGCCCTCGTAGGCAATGTCGTCGGCATCCAAATCCCAGACCAGGCGGAAATCCGACAGGAAGGGATAGAGGATGGCGGCGCGATTGATAAGCTCGCTGTTAAGTGCACAGGTCGCAATGCCCAAACCGCCGCCCTGCGACGCGCCGTTCACAAACACACGGGCAAGATCGATACCCTCGAGCTCGCGAACGATGCGGCACAGGATGCGAATATCTTGGTGCAAGCGGACATAGTAGAGGTTGGCCGGATCGCCGTCGATACCGGCGACGATATGGCCCGCGACCGTTGTGCCCTCAAATCCACCAATGTCCTCGGAGGGACCTCCTTGGCCGGGGCAGTCGAGGGCGATGAGTGCCATGCCCATGCCCGCAAACGACGCCTGCTCAAACCAGCTGCGGCTTGCACCCGGATACCCATGGAACTGAAGTACCAATGGCACGGGCTCGTCCGAGACGGGTTTAAGGTACTTGGCATGCAGGCGAGCGCCACACATGCCGGTATACCAGAGGTCGAAAAGCTGGCAGGTCACGGCATCGGTGACCGATGCCGTCTCGATCGCATAGTCAAGTCCGACGGCGTCGGCCTCGGCCATGCGGTCCTTCCAAAAGAGATCGAAATCTGATGGACGGGGCATGGCGCCCCGATACCCACCAAATTGCTGTTGTAGCTCCTGAGCACTTGGCATGGCTCGTGAACCCAACCTTTCGAAATCGCAACGGAGGTGCGCCCGGCAAGGGAACCGGGCGCACGGGAGGGAAAGCGAGGCTACTCGCCGAGCTTGGGATGCAGCAGCGACGGCGCAGCGCCGAGCAGCATCTTGGTGTAGGGGTCCTGGGGGTGCTGGAAGACCTGCTTGGCCTCGCCCTGCTCGACGATCTTGCCGCCATTCATAACGATAATGTCGTCAGAGATATAGCGGACGGTCTGGATGTCATGGCTGATGAACACCATGGCCAGGCCGAGCTCCTTCTTAAGGTCGGTCAGCAGGTTCAGAATCTGCGCGCGGACCGAAACGTCCAGAGCCGAGGTGGGCTCGTCGGCGATGATGGCATCGGGGTTCAGCGACAGGGCACGGGCAATTGCGACGCGCTGGCGCTGGCCGCCCGAAAGCTGGCCGGGAAGAACCTCGGCGGCGGAACTGGGCAGACCGGTGAGCTCCAAGAGCTCCTTGACGCGCTTCTCCTGCTCGGCCTCGGTACCCAGGTTGTGAACGCGCATGGGGTCGAGCAGCTGCTCGCGAACGACCATGCGGGGGTTGAGCGCCGTAGCCGGATTCTGGAACACGACCGAGATGACGCGGCCCATGTGACGACGGTCCTCGGCGGTACGCTTGGTAACGTCCTTGCCCTTAAAGTAGACCTTGCCGCTCGTGGGGGCCTGCAGGCCGCACATGACGTTGGCGGTGGTGGACTTACCGCAACCGGACTCGCCGACGATGCCGATCGTCTGACCGGGCATGAGCTTAATCGTTACACCCTGGACGGCGTGAACCAGGTTAGGGTGCAGAATCGAGCCGGTACGAGTCCTAAAGGTGACGTGGACGTCATCAAGGAAGATGATCGGCTCGACGCCGTTGACTGCGGTCTCGCTCATCTACATCACCTCCGCGTGAGGGGTCAAACCATTTGCCTTGAGCACCTCGTCGGGGAGCTCGGAATAGAAGTGCTCGGTGCCGGGCACGCGCTTGAAGACCGGACGGGTGTCCAGGCCAATACGCGGGTGGCTCGAGCGGGGCGCGAAGCGATCGCCCTTGGGGAAATCGCGCGGGCTCGGAACGGCGCCGGGCACCTGGTGCAGGCGGCCCGAACCGCTCTCGATGGACAGGACGGAACCCAGAAGACCGCGGGTGTACTCGTGGATCGGGTTGGTGAGCAGCTCCTTGGTGGGCGCCTGCTCGATAACCTGACCGGCGTACATCACCGTGATGTTATGGGCGACCTCGGCGACCAGCGCCAGGTCATGCGAGACGAAGATCATGGCAAAGCCGAGCTTGGCCTGAAGGTCGTTGAGCAGCTTGATGACCTGCTTCTGGACGGTAACGTCCAGGGCGGTCGTGGGCTCGTCGCAGATGACCAGCTTGGGGTCGCGGGTAAGGGCCATAGCGATCAGAACACGCTGACGCTGGCCACCGGAAAGCTCATGCGGGTAGCTCTCGAGCGTACGCTTGGGGTCGAGGCCCACGAGCTCCAGGAGTTCCTCGGCGCTGCGGGTGCCGCCGCGCTTGGTGAGCTGCTTCATCTGGGCAGAGATGAGCATGGAGGGGTTGAGCGAGGACAGGGCGTCCTGATAGACCATGGCGATATCGGTACCGCGCAGGCCGAACCACTCCTTCTTGCTCATCTTGAGCAGGTCACGGCCCTCCCAGAGGACCTCGCCGGAAAGATGTTCGTCATCGTCGGTCAGACCCATGATGGCCAGCGTGGTGATGGACTTACCGCAACCGGACTCGCCCACCAGGCCCATAGTCTGGCCAGGACGGACGTCAAAGTTGACATGGTCGACGACGTTGATATCGCCGTGGTGCTCAAACTGGATGCAGAAGTCACGGACCGAAAGGATCGGTTCGACAGACTCGTCGGGCACATGGCGATCGTCACGCTTGAGCTCGACATCGCGCAGGGCTCCAAGGCGAGCGGAGAGGGACTGGGCCTGCTCCTTGTAGGCGCGAACGGGGTCGGAGACCAGCAGGTCGGCCTCGCGGCGCTTGGAGGAATCGGTCGGATCCAGGGCGGCGGAAGGAGCAGCGGCCATGGCGTCGGTAATGCCCTCGGAGAGGATGTTGAGCGCCAGGCAGGTGATCATGATGGCCAGGCCCGGGAACAGCGCCTGCCACCAACGGCCGGCGAGCACGCCGCCGCGGGCGTCGGCTAGGATGTTGCCCCAGGTAGCGGTGGGCTCCTGGATACCAGCGCCGATGAAGGTCAGCGAAGCCTCGAAGATGATGGCGTCGGCGACCAGGGTAACGGTGAAGACCATGATCGGGGCGATGCAGTTACGCAGAACATGCTTGATCAAAATCCACGGAGCCTTGGCGCCGGAAACGATGACCGCGCGGACATAGTCCTCGCCGTACTCGGACACGATATTGGCGCGCACGATACGGGCAATCTGCGGAGTGTACATAAAGCCGATGGCGAAGATGATCGACGGCACGGAGTTGCCCAGGATGGAGACGAAGACGGCCGCGAGGGCGATGCCCGGGATGGACATGATGATGTCCAAGATACGCATGATCGTCTCGGAGACGGCCTTGCGCGAAACCGCTGCAAGGGCGCCCACGACCGAGCCGCAGACCAGAGCCATGGCAGTGGCGCCAAAGCCGATAATCAGCGAGTAACGACCACCGTAGAGCATACGCGACAGAATATCGCGACCCTTATCGTCGGTACCGAAGATAAATCCGTTGCCGGGAGCCTGGCGAGCCGTAAAGATCTCGACCGGGCTATAGGGGGCAAGAAGGGGCGCCAGAATCGCAGTCAGGGCGACCAGCACCAGCACGACGGCGGCAATCTTAGAAGACAGCGTCATCTTCTTCCAGCCACCGAGCTTGAGCCCCTTGGAGGCAGCCTTCTCGAGCTGCTCGGTTTGCTTCTCTCGAATCTTTACCATAATCTACACCGTCCTGATGCGCGGGTTGATGAGCAGGTAGAGCATGTCAACCACGATGTTGATGATGATGAAGGCAAGAGCAACGACGATAACGACGCCCTGAACCAGGTTCGCCTCGTTGCCCTGAACGCCCTGCAGAATCGCGGTGCCCATGCCGGGGAGGTTGAAGATAACCTCGATGACGACGGCGCCGCCCATGAGGTAACCGATCTTAAGACCGAGGGTGGTGACCGGGGTGATCAGCGCATTGCGAAGAACGTTGATACCGACGACGACCTTCTCGGGAACGCCGGCACCGCGAGCCATACGGACATAGTCCTTGTCGAGCTCCTCGACCATGGCGGTACGCACGATACGAGTCATCTGGCCCGTCAGCGGAAATGCCAAGGCGATGGCGGGCATAATCATGCGGCCCAGATAACCAGCCGGATTCGTGGTGAAGTGAGGCAGAGCACCCGATGCCGGGAGCACCTTAAGGTAGGAAGAGAACAGCAGGATCAACAGAACGGCAAGCCAGAACGACGGGGTTGCCAAGCCGGCGATGGAAAAGACGCGGATCACTTGGTCCGGCCATTTGTCGCGATACAGTGCCGCGATGACGCCGAGCAAAAACGAAACGACCGCACCGATGGCAAGGCCGATGAAGGTCAGCTGCATCGTGACGGGCAGGGCCGTGGAGATGCGCTTGGCAACGGAGTTGCGAGCAGCACCATAGGTGCCCATGTCGCCATGGATCAAATCGCCCATATAGCGCACGTAGCGCACGGGCCAGGGGTCGTCCAGACCATACTTCTCATGGTACTCGGCAACCGCCTCGGGCGAGGCACCGTCACCCAACGCCGTGTAGGCGGGGTCGGTCTTGGAGAACGACATAAGGAAGAACACCAGGACGGTGACGCCCAATGCCATGATCGGCAGCGCCACAAGACGCCTTCCAATCAAACGTAGCAAGTTGTTCACGTTCTCTCCCCTTTCTTTTGTCGGTAGGACCAACTGGTATATGAGTACGGATACTCATTACAAGACCCGAGCGACATCGAGGTCGCCCGGGTCTTTGTTTCAACTATGAGGATACGGTCCCAACGACCGACATCCTGCATACAGACTCAAGCGAGTCTTACGCCTTGACGGTCGCAACGCCCCTGAAGGACATGCTCGTCGTGCCGATGCCCTTGAAGCCATCGAGGGCCTCGCCGTTGGGCGCAGTGGACGGATCGTCCCAGGAAGCGGAGACGGTCTTGACGTGGACAACGGGGTACAGAACGGCGTTGTCGGCAATGATGTCGAAGCACTCGTTCCACTTCTTCTGCTGCTCGTCGCCCTCGGCGGCAAGAGCCTCGTCCATGAGACTGTGGAGCTTCTGCCACTCAGCGGACTCCTTCCACGGGCAACGGGTCTGCATCCAGACGTTGTCGCCGTACCACCAGTTGAGCAGCAGGTCGGGGTCGGCGCCGAAGCAGGAAGGATCGCCAGGGGCAAGGAGGATATCGTAGGCCTCGCCGCCGTCGATGGCAGCGTAGGTGGCCGGCGAGGTATCGGTCTGGATGGTCACATCGAAGCCGAGAGCGTCGAGGTCGTTCTTGACCTGGGCGGCCATGCCCTTAATCTGCTCGTTGTCGGTGGTGCGCAGGGTGATGGCACCCGGGGTGATGCCAGACTCCTCGATGAGCTTCTTAGCCTTCTTGGCGTCGGTCTTGTACACCGTGGAAGCCTCATGATAGTTGGTGAAGCTCTTGGGCAGGTAGCAGCTGGCAGCGGTGGCAAGGCCGGCGAAGGTGTTGCTGACCATCTTCTCGGTGTCGAGCGCATACATGACAGCCTGACGGACCTTGACGTTGTTCCAAGGCTCCTTGGCGACGTTGAACATGATGAAGCGGGTGCCGAAACCCTGAACGTTATCGATCTTGCAGCCGGCGCTCTCGAGCTGGTCGACGGCGTCAGCGGTAACGAGCTCCATAACGAGCGTGGAGCCCTCCTGCTGAGCGGTAACGCGAGCGGTGGGGTCGGTCAGGATGCTGTACTGGATCTTCTTATCCTCGGCAGCATACTCACCGTTGTACTCGGGGTTGGGAACCAGGGTGATCTCGGTATCGGAGATAGAGTCGTACATCCAGGGGCCGGAGCCGATCGGCTGCTTGGCGCGATCCTCCTCGGTCTGGGTGGCCGGGGTAACGCGGACGATGGCCAGACGATCCTTGAGCAGGGAGAAGTTGGGGACCTTGGTCTTGACCGTCACGGTGCTGGCGTCCTTGGCCTCGATTGACTCGAAGGGCTGGAAGAACGGAGCATAGGTAGCGGAAGCGGCGCAAGCGGTGTAGGAGGCAACGACATCGTCAGCGGTGACCTCGGTGCCATCGGAGAACTTGGCGCCCTTGCGGATGGTGACCTCGAAAGTGGTGTCGTCCACAGACTTGGGATCGTCGGTGGCGAGCTCGTTGAAGGTGCTGTAGTCGTGGTAATCGATGCCGTAGAGGCCCTCGACGACGTGCCAGTTGGCACCCAGGCCCACTGCGGAGCCGGTGCTGGCGGGATCGAAGCTGGACGGAGCGTAAGCGGAACCAGCGGTGATCACGCCGCCGCCACGGTTGGCGGAATCGGTGGAACCGGAAGCGGAACCCTCGTCGCTAGAGCTGCCACCGCAGCCGGTGAGACCAAGCCCTGCAACAGCAGCGACGCTGCCGGTGAGGCCGAGGAACGAACGCCTGGACATACCCTTGTTGATGATGGCCATGTCTTCTCCTATCAATAGAGAATCTTACCCGGGAGCACCTAGACGCGCCCCCGCGCAACTTGCGGACGATATATACCTTACCTACCGACGAACCCAACTGAGGTGCCGCGCTCGGCGACCGATACATACATACGCTTGAACGGTATTTACTACCGTTCACCGAATTCATTGACAAACGATTCGCCAGACAGTATGTATCGACGAGGTGAGATATCAGTCTTCGTCAACCCGCAGGATAGCAGGGTTGTTCACCATGGCTAGTCAAACGTTTTAGCGTTAATAAAACCCAAAATCGGCTGGTAATCGCCGTGAAATACATGATTGAAAATCACGCAATCATGTATATCAGTTGTTTAGAGGCGTGTTTAGTTTTCGGATTGCTTTGCCGCCATCTCGGCGCGCTCGGCATTCCATGCAACGAGCGCCTCGTGAACCGCTTTGGCGACATCGGCAGGAATGCCTCGAACTTCCGCGATCTCTTGCTCGCTCGCCGCGCGCAAACGCTTCATCGAGCCAAAATGGCGCATAAGGGCACGTTTTCTGGTGGGCCCCACGCCAGGAACGTCATCGAGTACCGAAACTGTCATGGCCTTGTCGCGCAATTCACGATGGAACGTGATAGCAAATCGGTGGGACTCATCGCGCACCTGTTTAATTAGATAGAGCGACGCGGACCCGGTCGGCAGCACGACTGGAGTCTCGTCCCAAGGCACGAAAACCTCCTCATCGGCCTTTGCCAAGCCACAAACTGGTATATCGAGCCCAAGAGCCTCAAGTTGCTTGATCGCAGCGGTCAATTGCGGCTTACCGCCATCGACAACGAGCAAATCGGGGCGCGAGCCAAAGCGCTCGTCGGCCATGCGCTCGGGAGCATAACGTCGTCCCAAAACCTCGGACATCGACACGAAGTCGTTTGCCTCGTCCAATTCGGCCTGAATTTTAAAACGACGATACTGACTCTTGTCGGCGCGCCCGTTGGTAAACACCACCATCGAGGCGACCGTAAAGGTGCCATGCAGTGTAGAGATATCGAAGCACTCGATACGCAACGGCGGCGATGGCAGCGCCAACGCACTTTCGAGCTCCAGGAGCGCTTGATTGGTGCGGTCGTCAGCGTACCCCGTTCGCATCATGTAGCGCATGAGGGCATGGCGCGCATTTTTGGATGCCATATCGAGCAGACGGTGCTTTTCGCCACGCTGCGGCCTATGGAGATGGCAGGAACGCTCACGCTTGCCCGCAAGCCACTCCCCCAGCGCCTCCGCATCCTCAAGCTCGACGGAAAGGTTGACCTCAGCTGGAATATCAGCCGTCTCGTCGTAATAGCGCTTAAGAAAGCCCGACTGGAGCTCTTCCTCGTCAACATCAAGACCCTTGTCGAGAATGAACTCACAGGTGCGAACTGTTCGGCCCTCGCGAACGACGAAGACGCAAGCGGCGGAGATGGTCTCCTCGCGATAGAAACCGATGACATCGATATCGACACTGGAGGGAAAAACGACTTGCTGACGATCGTCCAGACCCCTGATGACCTCCAAACGACGTTTGACGCGTGCCGCGCGCTCAAAGTCGAGCGCCTCAGCGGCATCCGTCATCTCGGAGGTCAGCTCATCGACGACATCCTTGCGATGGCCCGACAAAAAGCGCTCGACACGCTTGACGTTCTTGGCATAGTCTGCCGGGGAAATCGCGCCGACACACGCACCCGGGCCGCGCCCGACATGGTAGTCAAAGCAGGGGCGCCCGTTTTGCGCGCAAATCATATTGACGATGTCTTCCTCGCCCTTGTGGGACTCGACGATACGGCGACAACGACGCCACTCCGCACAGGATGCGGAGCAGATGGGGATAACCTTGCGCAGCGTATCTATCGTCTCACGTGCCGCGCGGCTATCGGTATAAGGTCCAAAATAGCGCGTTCCCGGCTTATGACGCTCACGCGTGTATTTGATAGCGGGATACAGGTCGCCCTTTGTAATGGCGATAAAGGGGTAGCTCTTGTCATCCTTGAGGTCGACGTTAAAGTACGGATGGTACTGACCAATCAAATTGCGCTCGAGCACCAACGCCTCGTGCTCGGTCTCCACCACGATATAGTCAAAGCTCGCCACCAGCTGCATCATCAGCGGGATCTTCTGGCGCTCGTCCTGCAGCGTCACGTACTGACGCATACGGGCGCGCAGGTTTTTCGCCTTGCCCACGTAGATGACATCGCCCTTGGCGTCTTTCCAAAGGTAGCAGCCGGGCTGCGTGGGAACGCGCGAAACCTGCTCGGCAAGCGTTGGAATGTTGTCGTGACCGGCCACGCGCACCTACTTGCGACGAATCAGCGCCGAGACCTCGGGCATCTTAAGGACGACGGCAAGGCCAAAGGTAACAGCAAGCGAGACGACACCCGCAACGCAAACGTAGCCAAGAGTAATCAGAATCGAGCCGCCAAGTGCCCCGACAAAGTGCTCAAGCGCCCACATGACGCCGGCGCCTGCGGCAGCACCCAGGCCACCGAGCAAAAGGCCAAAGAAACCGCCATGCAGGATAGATTTAACCTGAAGACCACGCAGACGACGACGCAGCCACCACAGCGAGCAACCGACCAAGATCACGTAGTCGACGACATACGAAAGCGCGATTGCCGGCATACCGAAGCCCAGCACAACGCCAAACAGCAGAACCGAGCCGGCCTGGCCGATGGCGGAATACAGACAATAGCGGCTATAGGGCTTCATGTCGAGCAAGGCAGAGAAGCTCTTCTGCATCAGCACGACCACGCCGTAGAGCGGCAGGGAAAGTGCCAGGTAGATAAGGAACTCCGACACCAGCGCCACACCGGACTCATCGAACTTGCCAGCGCAGTAGATCATGTTGAGCGGACGCGCGAAGACAATCAGGTACAGCGCGAATGGAATCAGGAAGAACAGCATCTGGGCGACGCCACGCGAAATGCCCGTGCGGACGCTGTCGTAATCCTTCTCCTGTGCGTCGTGAGAGAGCTCGGTATAGAGCGCCGTCGAAAGCGAGGCGGCAATCAGCGCGTAGGGCAGCGTGTACCACAGGCGCGCATAGGCGATGACGGAAGGACCAGTCTCGGGCTGGACCACCAGCGCAGCAGCGTTGGTGATAGAAGTCGAGACAAACATGCACACCGTGGCGAGCAGCGTCGGGATACCGAGCGCAATCGTCTGGCGCAGTGCGGGGTCCTTAAAGTCGATATGGATATGGGGATGCACGCCGTGCTTGCCAAGCGCGGGGATCTGACATGCCATCTGAACAAAGACACCGAGGGTCGTACCGGCCGCAATCAAGATGATGCCGGCACGTTCGCCAAACTGTGCGGACACGGGCGCAAAGCCCATAAAGCTCGCAATGACGATCACATTGTTGAGGACCGGGGCAAACGTCGACCAGAAGTAGTCGCGGTGTGCGTTGAGGACGCCCGAAAACACCGAGCCCAAACCATAAAACAGAATCTGGATGGCAAAGAAACGGAACATGAACGCAGCGGTATCCATGCTGCCGCCGTCACCCGAAAGGAACGATTGCGTCCAGATAAAGCCCGGGGCGAACACGGTCCCCAGCAACGAAATGCCACCCAGCACCAATAGCAGAATACCGAGCAGGTTGCCCACGTACTCGTTAGAGGCCTCGCGACCCTGCTCACGCCTCACGCCCATGTACACGGGCAAAAACGCCGTCACGAGCATGCCGCCCATCACGAGTTCGTAGAGCATATTGGGCAGGTTGTTGGCGACCTGATAGGAAGACGAGAGCAGCGACATGCCGATAGCGGCCGCCATTGCCCACGTGCGGATAAAACCGGTGACGCGAGACACGATGGTCAGGATGGTCATAAGCCCGGCGGAACGACCAACCGTGGAGTAGTCCGACGAGCCCATGTCGTCAGTGTCGTCTCGCGACGAAGAAGCTTCGGATGAGGGTGTCTGAGGCGCAGATTCTTTTGCAAAATGAGCTCCGCACTTCAATTCTTCCTGCGGCATCGCTCAGTCCTCTCTCGTAATCGGGGCGACCGTCGCCCCGCAAAATGCAATTAAATCATCAGGTGCAAGCTCAAGCTGATAACCACGCTTGCCTCCCGAAATAAAAATGGTATCCCAAAGGACACATGTCTCATCAATGAGCGTCCGGTAGCGTTTTTTCATACCGACCGGACTGCAGCCGCCGCGAACGTAGCCAGTCGCCGCAAGCAAATCCTTCACATGCATCATGGCCAAGGACTTCTCCCCCGCGGCACGCGCGGCGGACTTTAGATCGAGCTCGTCGGCAACAGGGATGCAGCACACGACGTGGTCGTTGGACGGCGTCACGCAGACCAAGGTCTTAAATCCTTGTCCGGGCTCCTCGCCAAGCTGCTCCGAAATCGCGACCCCCAGGCCCGCCGACTCATCACCATCGTCTTCGTACGTATGTAGAACATAGGAAATGCCGGCGCTTTCCAGCTCGCGCATCGCATTGGTTTTTGGCGTCTTTACAGCCTTTGCCATGGCATATCCTTTCCCTCGCATTCGGACGCAAGGATTAAGTATATGTCCAATTCGGCTGCATACGTCACTTCGACACAGCAAGCGCCATCGAATCACAAGGAGTCGATGGCGCCCATAAACTGAATCGCCTATTTATTGAGCATCAAGTTGAGCCTGACGCTCCCGGTCACGCCTGAGCAACGGCGCCAAAAACTTGCCCGTATAACTCTGCGGACAGTCCGCAACCTGCTCCGGTGTGCCCGAAACCACGACGGTTCCGCCGCCGTTACCGCCCTCGGGGCCCATATCGATCAGGCGGTCGGCAACCTTGATGACATCAAGGTTGTGTTCAATCACCAGCACCGTGTTGCCCGCATCGACCAAGCGCTGCAGCACATCGAGCAGCTGGCGGACGTCCTCAAAATGAAGGCCGGTCGTCGGCTCATCCAAAATATAGAACGTCTTGCCCGTCTGGCGTCGATGAAGCTCCTTGGCGAGCTTCACACGCTGCGCCTCGCCGCCCGAGAGCGTCGTAGCGGGCTGGCCCAGGCTCACGTAGCCCAAGCCTACATCGTACAGCGTCTGGAGCTTGCGCTTAATCTGCGGGATATTCCCAAAGAAGGCCAGTGCCTCGGTGACGCTCATGTCGAGCACGTCCGAGATGGTCTTACCACGGTAGGTGACCTCAAGCGTCTCGCGGTTATAGCGTTTGCCGCCGCAGACCTCACAGGGGACATAGATATCGGGAAGGAAGTGCATCTCGATCTTAATTTGTCCGTCGCCCTTGCATGCTTCGCAGCGACCGCCGCTCACGTTAAAGGAGAAACGTCCCGGCGAGTAGCCGCGCGCCTTCGACTCCGGCGTACTCGCAAACAGCGCGCGAAGATCATCCCACAGGCCAATGTACGTAGCAGGGTTGGAACGCGGCGTGCGGCCAATCGGCGACTGGTCGATATCGATAACCTTATCGATACACTCGATGCCCTCGATTTTCTTATACGGACCCACAGGGCGCGTCGAACGGTGAATGGCATTCGTAAGGGCAGGTGCGATAGTGTCGGTAACCAGGGAGCTCTTACCCGATCCCGACACGCCGGTAACGACCGTAAGCGTACCAAACTCGATCTTGGCGGTAACGTTTTTGAGGTTGTTGGCGCGGGCGCCCGTGATCTTAAGGCAGCCGCGACCGGGCTTGCGGCGCTCATCGGGAACCCGGATCATTCGTTTGCCGGTCAGATAAGCGCCCGTCATCGACTCGGGACACGCCATGATATCGGCAGGCGTTCCCGCCGCGACTACGTGTCCGCCGTTCACGCCCGCGCCGGGGCCCATGTCGATCACATAGTCGGCAGCACGAATCGTATCCTCATCATGCTCGACGACGATGACGGTATTGCCGATATCGCGTAGGCGCTCAAGCGTCTTGATCAGGCGCTCGTTATCGCGCTGATGGAGGCCAATCGATGGCTCGTCCAAAATGTACAGGACACCCATGAGGCCGGCGCCGATCTGCGTTGCCAGGCGAATGCGCTGGGCCTCGCCTCCGGAAAGCGTCGCCGAGGCACGATCGAGGGTCAGATAGTCGAGTCCGACATCGACCAGAAAACGCAGGCGCTCCAGGATTTCCTTGACGATGCGTCCGCCGATAAACTGTTGGCGCTCGGTGAGTTCCAGGCCCTCAAAAAACTCGAGCGACTCACGGCACGACAGACAACAAACCTCGTAAATGGACTTGCCGCCCACGGTGACGGCGAGCATCTCGGGGCGCAAACGAGCGCCGTGGCAGCTCGAGCACGGCTCCTCGCGGATGTACTTCTCCAAGCGCGCCTTGGTGTTCTCATTCGTCGTCTCGGTATAGCGCTCGTACAGGATATTGCGCACACCCGAGAACTTGGTGTCCCACTGGCTGCGGCGCCCATCGAGCTTTTGATAGTCGACCGAAATCTTCTGGTCGCCCATGCCGTCTAAAAACGCACGACACACCCGCGGAGGCAGATCCTCCCACGGCGTATCGACGCTCACCTTAAAGTGTTTGCAGACCGCAGCGAAAATCTGCGGATAGTAGTTAGAGTTGCCAAACAGGCTGCCAAAGACCCCGTCGGCGATCGACTTCGAGGGGTCTTCGATTAGGGCCTCGGCATCGACCGTCTTCTTAAAGCCCAGGCCATCGCACTCGGGGCACGCGCCATAGGGCGCGTTGAACGAGAAATCACGCGGCTGCAGGTCATCGATGGAGTGTCCATGCTCCGGGCACGCTAACGCCAGCGAATACTCCAGCAACTCGCCTTCGGTCCCCTCGGGAGCGTCGCGGTCGGGCAGCAAGTATACGTTCACATTGCCGTGCGCCAGCGCAGTCGCCTGTTCAACGGACTCGGCAATACGGCCCAGCGAGTTCTCGCGAATCACGATGCGGTCGACCACGACCTCGATATCGTGCTTGAATTTCTTATCCAAATCGATAGGGGCATCAAGCGAGCGAACCTCGCCGTCGACACGCACGCGGCTAAAGCCCTCGGCGCGAAGGTCCTCAAACAGCTTGGTGTACTCGCCTTTTCGCCCGCGCACCACCGGTGCCAGCACAAACGCGCGGCGGCCCTCCCCCGCCGCCAGAACCTTATCGGCGACCTGGTCGGTCGTCTGGCGCTCAATGACGCGGCCGCATTCGGGACAGTGCGGGGTGCCCACACGGGCGAACAGCAGACGCAGATAGTCATAAATCTCGGTTACGGTGCCAACCGTCGAGCGAGGGTTTTTAGATGTCGTCTTTTGGTCGATCGACACCGCCGGCGAAAGGCCGTCGATTGAATCCAAGTCGGGTTTGTCCATCTGGCCCAAGAACTGGCGCGCATAACTCGAAAGGCTCTCGACGTATCGACGCTGGCCCTCGGCATAGATAGTGTCGAATGCCAGCGAACTCTTGCCCGAGCCAGAAAGACCGGTAATGACCACGAGTTGGTCACGCGGAATGGAAACATCGATATCACGGAGGTTGTGCTCACGAGCGCCGCGAATAACGATAGAGGAATCAGACATGGAAGCTCCTTGCCTCCTATTGCATCGAATCATACTGCCGATGAGTTTAGCGCACTCGACGCGCACAGATGTTCGTAATACAAGATTCGCAGACCTTTAGCTTTGCGTATCGGGCGCTTTGTTTCTCGAAATGCCGTGGAAAGGTTACAGTAATCTAATACTGAACTTAATTTGCTGTACCAGAGGAACGTCCATGACCGAAGATATCCCCCTTGAAATCACTTCGAGCGACATGGCCAATCTGCCCATATTCATCGCCGTCCTTATCGTGGCCGCCGTCGTCGTGCGCGTGTATTTTTCAATCAAACGCAACGAAAAGCCACCCATTGCCCGCGTCTTTTGGTGCGCGACGCTCCTCATCCCGCTCGGCGTGGTAGCTGCATGGATTACGAATCAATCGCTCGTAAATGAGGGCAGCTCCCTATGGGTCCTTTCTTATTCGGCGCTCGGTGCTGCCGCCGTCATGCTTCTTGTCGAGCCCTTGGTTTCGGGACTTATCGACCAAACCGACCTTGCGACGGGAACGGTTGCCTGTATTTGCCGCGACATCCTTGTCATCGCCGCTGTTTCAGCGCTCTCGTTCGTTTCAATCGAAATTGCCTGCAACGAAACGTTCTATCGCATTCCCGCCAACTCATTCGGGTTTTCCGTCGGGTTGCTCGCGACGGTTCTGCTCTCCCTTTATTTGCTGGGACAGCGTCATGGAGGCGTCATGGTCCTCGTGCCCGTCGTCTGTTGCGTCCTTGGCATTGCCGAGCACTTCGTCATAACGTTTAAAGGCGAAGCCATCCTGCCAAGCGATATCTTGGCCCTTGGCACCGCAATGGAAGTGAGCGAGGGATACGAGTTTACCTTTACCGCCGGAATCGTAACCTCTCTCGCCCTGCTGGAGATTTCCCTGGGGCTTCTTTCGCTCATCCGACCGCGAAAGCTCCGTACGCCCACCCATGTCTTCCCCGCTATCGCCGCTAACCTCTGTGCTTTTCTGCTAGTGACCGTTGTGGGGCTCTCAGGCTTTTCCAACATCGACTTGGAGCAGGCGCTGGATTTTGGATTTGACCGTTGGCAGCCCATCACCACGTATGCGTCTCAGGGTTTTATCACTTCGTTCACCGAAATGGTCAACGAGTTGCCCATTGAGAAGCCCGAAGACTATACGCCCGATGAGGCGCAGAGCATCGAGCAGGAGCTCGCCGCCGTCTACGACAGCACATATGGCTCGAGCGAACAGCGCGCGGCGGCCGTTGCCCAGTTCAATGAAATCAAGCCGACGATTGTTGCCGTCATGAACGAGAGTTTTAGCGACCTTTCGTGCTTTGAGCAGCTCCAGGCGGCCGGGTACTTCGGCCCCGCATTCTACAACTCGCTTCCCGACACACTTGTTCGCGGCACCATGCTCGCTTCGGTCGCCGGTGGCGGAACGGCGAACTCCGAATTCGAATTTTTGACCGGAGCGACAACGGCCTTTGTCGGATTAGGCAAGATCCCCTATCAGCTGTATCAGATGAATGGCGTAAACAGCCTGGCAAAGGACCTTAAAGAGCTTGGGTATACCACTACCGCTATGCACCCGCAAAACCCCGTCAACTACCATCGAGATAAAATCTATCAGCAGCTGGGCTTTGGAGACTTTCTTTCAATCGGCGATTTCGAAGGTGCGCCCTATTACCATGCCGGCGTATGCGACTACGCCACCTACGACAAGATACTCGACCTGCTTAGAACCGACGAAGCGCCGCAGTTCATCTTTGACGTCACGATGCAAAATCACGGCGGCTACGACGATGGCACCGTTCCCGCCGAAGAGCTGACAAACTATTGGGTCGAGGGAGCCAGCGAAGGCGCCAACAGCGCGCTCAACACCTATCTCACCTGCATCAACGCATCCGACCGGGACCTCGAGTACTTTATCAACGAGCTCCGCAACATCGGCAGACCGGTTGTTCTTGTCTTTTTTGGCGACCATCAGCCGAGCGCCGCAACGACTCTCAACGACGGGCTGTACCCTCAGGAAGATACGGCAAGCCACGCTTTCCGTATCTATCAGTCGACATATCTCGTCTGGGCTAACTATGAGATCGCCGGCAATACCGAGCTCAACGTCTACGACACCGTCGGGGCAAACGAGATTGCAGCCATTACCCTTAATAAGATCGGCGCCCCGCTCACCAATTACCAAAAGGCCCTGCTTGCGACAAGGTCAGATGTGCCCACCATCAATGTCGCCGGCTATCTCGGTGCCGACGGGCTGCGCTACGACTTGGAATCGGAAGACAGCCCCTACGCCTCGACGATCGACAAGCTGCAGCGCATGCAATACCTCGAGTTCGCCAGCAAAGTTCAGTAAGCCCGCCCATTCGCTTGGGCCCATCGTATTGCAAGCACGCTCGGCCCAAACGCATCGCAAATGACTCCCGCTCGCAAACGAGGGTACAATGACGCTCGTGTCACATCGCGGGGCCCCGGCCCCAGCATATACAAAGGAGTCATACATGGGTTGCGAACACGCACAGGCCGCCGGCGGACAAACGTCGCCGTCGCAATTTGAGGAGAACACGCTGTCCGAGGTCAAGCGCGTCATCGCCGTGCTTTCCGGCAAGGGCGGTGTCGGCAAGTCATTTGTCACCGGTGCCATCGCCACCGAGCTTGCCCGTCACGGCCACAAGGTCGGCGTCCTCGATGCCGACATCACCGGTCCCTCTATCCCCAAGATGTTCGGTATGAGTGGACGCCACGTCCATGCCCTTGGCAACCTTATGCTGCCCGAAATCTCCGAGCACGGCGTCAAGGTCATGAGCTCCAACCTGCTGCTCCAAAACGAGACCGACCCCGTCCTTTGGCGCGGTCCGGTCATCGCAGGCGCCATTAGGCAGTTCTGGAGCGAGACCTCGTGGGGCCCCATCGACTACCTGCTGGTCGACATGCCTCCGGGAACAGGCGACGTCGCGCTCACCGTCTTCCAGTCGCTGCCCGTCGACGGCATCGTCATCGTCACGAGCCCGCAGGATCTGGTCTCGATGATCGTCGCCAAGGCGGTCAACATGGCCGAGAAGATGAACGTCCCCATTCTGGGCATTGTCGAGAACATGAGCTATATTGAGTGCCCCGACTGCGGCAAGAAGATCGAGGTCTTTGGCAAGAGCAAGCTCCCCGAGGTCGCAGAGCGCTATAACCTCGACATCTTGGGGCAGCTTCCCATTAATCCGGCACTCGCCGAGGCCTGCGATAAGGGCGAGGTCGAGACCGCGCTGCCCGATGGCATGTTGCCCAAGGCAGTCTCTGCCGTCGAGGCTATTACCCCGCACGAGACCGACGAGGCCTAAGTGAACGCGAGCGCCTTCTATGACGTCCTGGTAATCGGCGGCGGGGCTTCAGGCCTCGCCGCCGCCATTACGGCCGCACGCGTTGGCAAAAGCGTCTGCATCGTTGAGCGCGATGTCGCCTGCGGCCTTAAGCTCCTTGCGACCGGTAACGGCCGCTGCAACCTCTCCAACGAATCGATCGATCCTCAGCGGTATAACCACCCAGCATTCGTCACATCCGTCATGGGCCCCCAGCCCGAACAAGAGCTTATGGGTTTCTTCTCCTCGCTGGGTATCATGACAACCTCCGAGGAAGGCCGGCTGTACCCGCGCTCCCTTCGCGCCGAATCGGTGCGCGACGCGCTTCTCAACGTTTGCGACCGCCTAGGTATCACCTTAATCTGCGGAGCCTACGTTGCCTCGGCGCACAAAGCTTCCGAAGGCTGGGCACTCCAAATAGACCGTCCAGCGCGGGCGCTCAAGGCAAAAAAGCACGACGACCGAAAATCGGAGCTCCGCTCGCTTCGGAAAGCGCTCGCTGATGTCCCTCGCAAGAACGTGGCCCTGCAGGCACATGCCGTAATTATCGCCACGGGCGGCAACCCCACCGGTATCGCCGATACGTTTCGCCTCCCCCTCACTTCGCTGCGCCCCATCCTCTGCCCCGTATCGGCAACGGTCTTTGGCGATCGGGCGGCGCTCAAGACGTTGGATGGCCTGCGCGTCCGCGCCCGCTTGACGCTCGCCCGCAATCATAATGAGCTCTGGCACGAAGACGGTGAAGTGCTGTTTCGAACCTTCGGTATCTCGGGCGTCGCTGTCTTCAACCTCTCTCGTCGTATCCAGCACGGCGATACGATCCTGCTCGACGTTTTCCCCGACCTCTCCAAAGACGAGTTGCTCGATACGCTCAACCGGCGCCTTGAGCTGCTCGGCGGCTTTTCGCCCCGCGATCCCCGTTGGCTCGACGGCATGCTCGCCCCGCAACTCTCCCGCGTCGTCTGCACAGCGTTCGAGCAGTGCCATCCAGGCTCCAACGATGTCATCCACCTGGTCTCGATCCTCAAGCACTTTAAGTTGCTCGTCAAGGGAACAGCCGAGGAGCGCTCAGCGCAGGTCACGCGTGGTGGCGTATCTGTCGAGAGCATCTCAACACCCAGCCTACGCGCGCGCAGCGTTGTCGACGCCCCGCTTTACGTCTGCGGTGAAGCGCTCGACATCGACGCCGATTGCGGAGGCTTTAACCTTGCGTGGGCCTGGATCTCGGGCATTCGCGCTGCAAGCAGCCTGTAGCCGCGCAGTCTATAATCAAAAACGCATTCGGGCCGTCTGGGATACCGGACGGCCTCTTTCTTGCCTCTAAGGAGACCTCGATGATCGAAATCACCCAAGTCAACGCGTCGCTCGATGAAGCCGACGATGAAAATGCCTGTCTCATTGTTGGCAAGCGAGTCGCCAAGCGCGTCCTACGTTGCAAGGACTCCGAGATCAAGTCCATCGAGCTCCACCGCAAGTCAATCGACGCTCGCAAAAAACGAGACGTCCATTTTATCCTGAGCTTTCGTGTTGAGCTGACTAGTCCCCACCTCGAGCGAGAAGCGGTCGACAGCGTTGCCGAGCGTGACCGCTCGCGCGTACGCGCGATAGAAGACGATGAGCCTTCATTCCCCTCCTCCGCCTCCGACGTACCTCAAGAACGCCCTGTCGTTGTCGGCGCCGGATGCGCCGGCCTTTTCGCTGCGCTTACGCTCGCCGAAGCAGGTCTTAAGCCCTTGCTCATCGAGCGCGGCGACCCGGCATTTCGCCGCTCGCAGGCGATCGACCTCTTTCTAAAGGAGCGCATCCTCGACCCCGAGAGCAATATCCAGTTTGGCCTGGGCGGCGCGGGGACCTTCTCGGACGGCAAGCTCAATACGGGAACCAAAAATCCCGCCCATCGCCTTATCCTCGAAACCTTCGTCGAGGCGGGTGCGCCCCGCGATATTCTGTGGGATGCCAAGCCGCACATTGGCTCCGACATCCTTCCCACGGTCGTCACCGCTATATCCCAGCGCATCGAGCAGCTCGGAGGTGTCGTCCGTTATCGAACGAAGCTCGTCGACATTCGCATCGACGCGTCTGGCGCCATCACCGGTATTGATGTCCAATCGTCCCAAGACACCGCTTGCGAGCCAATCGAGACAAAGCACCTCATCCTCGCCTGCGGGCATTCTGCTCGCGATATTTTTGAGCTCCTTAAGGACCACAACGTGGTCCTCGCACAAAAGACCTTTGCCATGGGCGTTCGCATCGAGCATCCGCAGCGCGACATCGACCGAGCCCAATTCGGAGCCTCGGCGGGACATCCTGCCCTCGGAGCAGCCCCCTACAAGCTCGTCGCCCATCTTCCCAACGGCCGCAGCGTGTTCTCGTTTTGCATGTGTCCCGGCGGGCAGGTTGTCGCCGCCTCTTCCGAGCAGGGCCACTTGTGCGTCAACGGCGCCAGTCTCAATGCCCGCGACGGACGCAACGCAAATGCCGCCCTGCTCGTTAACGTCACGCCTGAGGACCTTCCCAACGATGACCCACTCGCCGGCATCGAGCTCCAGCGCGCCTGCGAGGCGGCCGCCTACCGCCTGGGCGGTTCCAACTGGAACGCACCGGCACAGCTCGTCGGAGATTTCCTCGCAGGACGCGCCAGCAAGGCGCCCGGAAAGGTAAAGCCCACCTATCCGCTCGGTGTGACCTGGACGGCAATTGACGAAGCCCTGCCGCAGCATATCGTCGAGTCGCTCCGCCTGGGACTTCCCCTACTTGGAAAAAAGCTACGAGGCTACGACCGCTCCGATGCTGTCCTTACCGGCGTGGAGACTCGCTCGAGCTCACCGGTCACCGTCACCCGAGACCGAACATGCCATGCCGTGTCGACCCCGGGCCTCTACCCTTGCGGTGAGGGAGCTGGATATGCCGGCGGCATCATGAGCGCCGCCACCGACGGCATCCGTTGTGCCGAAGCCCTGATCGCAGACCTCTAACGCACGAATTCCAGCGCGCAAAAGACGCATGCCCCGAGCTCCGCAGGGAACTCGGGGCATGTTCGCTATTTCTTAAACCGTGCACCCTGGCGTTTTCTGCCCGATGCGAACGTGGAACCCTTGCGAGCCTGCGAACGTAAGCGCTCGATCGTCTCGTCCTCAGACGCACCCTCGAGCATCGCCCGAATCTGAACGACGGCATCGCGCAGGCGCGCCGCCTCCTCAAAGTCCATGGCGGCAGAAGCGTTACGCATATCCTCTTCCATGGTTTCGACGATCCGCACGAGCTCGTCATGCGGCAGTTCTTCCAACTGCTCCGCAAGTGTCTGCTCGGGCGCCACCGTTTCCGGCACGCCACCCTCGCCCGACTCATCGGGCGTATAGAATGCGCCATGGCCAAGAGAGTCGCCCTTCGAGCGTCCCTTGGAACCCACGGTTTTTTCGGCCTCGGCAATAAAACTTGAGATGTCGTTGATGGCCTTGCGCACCGTCTTGGGCACAATGCCATGCTCTTCGTTATATGCCATCTGAATCTCGCGACGGCGCTGCGTCTCCTCGATGGCCTCTTTCATCGAATCGGTCACAACGTCAGCATACATGATGACTTCGCCATCGGCGTTACGGGCCGCGCGGCCAATCGTCTGAATCAGCGAACGGCGGTTGCGCAAGAAGCCTTCCTTATCGGCATCGAGAATTGCCACCAGTGAGACCTCGGGAAGATCCAAGCCCTCGCGAAGCAGGTTGATGCCAACGAGAACATCGATCTTGCCCTCGCGCAGCGTTCGCAGGATCTCGACACGGTCCATTGTCGCCGTATCAGAATGCATGTAATTGACCTTAATGCCCGCATCAAGCAGATGGTCGGTCAGGTCCTCGGCCATGCGCTTGGTCAACGTGGTCACCAGCACGCGCTCCTTGCGGGCAACGCGCTCGCGAATCTCGTCCTCAAGATCGTCAATCTGACCGCGAACCGGACGCACATCGATCTTGGGATCGAGCAGGCCGGTCGGACGAATAATCTGCTCAACATCGTTCTGGCTCACCCGCAGCTCGTAGTCGCCCGGCGTGGCCGAAACGTAGATGAACTGGGGGATCCTTGCCTCAAACTCATCGAAACGAAGCGGGCGGTTATCGAGTGCCGAAGGAAGGCGAAAACCGTGTTCCACCAGCGTCACCTTACGCGAGCGGTCACCTTCGTGCATGCCGCGAATCTGCGGCACCGTCACATGGCTCTCATCGATGATGCAGAGCATGTCCTTAGGGAAGTAATCGATCAGGGTAAACGGCGGCTCGCCCGGTTTTCGACCGTCCAGATGACGCGAGTAGTTCTCGATACCGTTACAAAAACCCATGGTCTCGAGCATCTCGAGATCATAGTCGGTGCGCTGCTGCAGACGCTGTGCCTCGAGCAACTTGTCGGTCGCCTTGAGCTCGGCCACACGCTTCTCGCACTCTTCACTGATTGATTTCAGAGCCGCCTTGACCTTCGGCTTCTCGGTCACGTAGTGCGATGCCGGCCATACGGGGATGGCCTCGTACTCACGAAGCATCTCACCGGTAACCTCATCGATCTCGGCAATAAGCTCAACCTCGTCGCCAAAGAACTCAAACCGCAACGGATGCCCGGCATAAGGCGGATACACGTCGACAACATCGCCGCGCACGCGGAACGTGCCGCGCGCTAGGTCATAGTCATTGCGATCATATTGAATGTCGATAAGTGCATGGATAAAGTCATCGCGCTCGAGCGGCACCTTCTTGTCGACGTTTGGAGCCAGACCCGCATAGTCCTCAGGAGAGCCAATGCCATAGATACACGAGACCGATGCGACAACGATCACATCGCGTCGAGAGAGCAGTGACGCGGTCGCCTGATGGCGCAGCATCTCGACCTCTTCGTTAATCGAGGAGTCTTTCTCGATATATGTATCGCTTTGCGGCACATACGCCTCGGGCTGATAGTAGTCGTAGTACGAGACAAAGTAGACCACAGCGTTGTTGGGAAAGAACTCTTTGAGCTCGCTCGCAAGCTGAGCGGCGAGCGTTTTATTGGGAGCCATGACCAGCGTCGGCTTCCCCAGGGCCTCAATAGTCTTAGCCATCGTGAAGGTCTTGCCCGAACCAGTCACGCCCAGCAAAACCTGATAGCGATCTCCGTCCCTCACACCCTGCACAAGCGACTCAATGGCCTTAGGCTGAGAACCTGCAGGCTCATAGGGAGACACGACCTCAAACGGCACCTCAGAGCCCTCAACGCCAAAACGTTTGAGCTCTCCTCCAACACGCTCAACTTCAAATTCCGCCATGGATACTCCTAACTCATATATCTGCAGTATACGCAGGCGGCAGGCATAGTCCTATACGAACCGATCGGGATAGAGGGTCTTGTAGCGAACCCAGGCATTATTGACACGAATCAGATACGCCTGCGTCTCGGGAAAGGTGATTGCATTATGAAGCGACGTGCTCTGCTGCGCCCATCCGTCGACATTGCCCATGCCGGCGTTATAGGCGGCAATGGCGCTGTCAGTCGACCCGTTAAAATACGTTAGAAGATACGAAAGATACGCACAGCCAAACTCGATGTTCGTAGCGGGATCGTTAAGGTTGTCGGCGGAATACTCGCTACCATCGACAAGACCCTTGGCAATCATATCCTGGGCAGTCTCGGGCATCAGCTGCATCAATCCCCGAGCGCCTTGATTCGACTCAGCCTCGGGATCCCAATTCGATTCCGACTTTATGACAGCACACACCAGATATGGATCAAGATTGTGCGAAATGCTCGATTGCTTTACATACGCCTCGTAGTCAATTGGATACAAAGGCTTAAAGAAGGCGGCAGGAGCATACGAGTAGACGAGCGAAATAAAGCCGAAGACGAGCACAACGGCAAGTGGCGCAACGCGATACCACGTAAAGAAACGTGTCTTAGGCATCGGCCTCCTCCTTATCCGTTACATCCCCGAAGCCATGGCGCACAAGCCATGCATCCAGTTGTTCAAAGAGCGAATTATCGCCTCCCGCATTATCGATTACCGTCGTAGCGAGATTGCAAAGCGAAGCCTCATCAGGTTGGCATGCAGAGCGAGCATCAAAATCAGAGGACTCCATACCACGATGAATGGCACGCTCGCGACGAACTGCCAAAGGAGCACTGATAACCAGAATTTCATCAGCCAGGCCAAAAGCATCCTCAAAACCAGTCGGGGCAGAAACCTCGACAACCGCAAAGGGATAACGGGGGGACGAAACCGTACAACAAACCGGATCGAGAATCCTAAGCGAAAGCTGTTCAATGAGAACGGGGTGCACAAGGCCATTGAGCCGTGCGACCGAATCAGGAGAAGCGAAAGCTCGAGAAGCGAGGATGCTGCGGCGAATGCCGCCCTCCTCATCCAAAATATCCCAGCCAAATTCTTCCGCGAGGGCATTGACGATATCGGAGCCTGGCACATACAGCGATTTGGCAAGCTCGTCCAGATCGATAAGCATGGCGCCATGAGATTCGAGATAGCGGCAGGCAGTCGACTTACCCGAAGCAATATTGCCCAAGACAAAAACGGTAAACATCAAGTCCTCCCTAACGCCAATGGGAGTTATTATCGCGCAAATACAAAAGAAGGACTCAAAATACAGCCAAACAGTAAGACAAGCTAAAAGAAGGCGAGTTCTTGTATTACAGCTCTTTATAAAACGCAAAAAAGGGGGAGGCCGCGAGGCCTCCCCCTTCTTCAAGCCATCAGACGGCTCGGTGCCGTCCACCGGTCAGCGGCGCCCTGGCCTCCCACGGGCTGG
>NZ_QSOP01000002.1:0-155724 GCF_003436275.1 Collinsella sp. TM09-10AT | reverse complement strand
CCACCGGTCAGCGGCGCCCTGGCCTCCCACGGGCTGGCCCCGCAGTACTCTCGGCGCGATGGGGCTTAGCTTCCGGGTTCGGAACGGGACCGGGCGTGCCCCCCATGCTCTGGCCGCTGACCGGTGGGCGGCGCCCACCGTTACGGTGTCCGGTATCGCATACACGTGCCCTGGGGGCCGCATGGCGCATAGGGGAGGTGACTCGGGGGCATCCTCGTGCCCGGACCGCGCGCATGAGCGCTGGGTCCCGCGGGCCGCGAGGTGCGGTTCCGGAAGAGCTCGGGCGATTAGTGCGGCTCGGCTGAGGACGTCGCCGTCCTTGCACCTGCCGTCTATCGACCAGGTAGTCTACCTGGGCCCTTACCGGAAGGAGAACTAATCCCTGGAACGGCTTCCCGCTTAGATGCCTTCAGCGGTTATCCGCGCCGCACGCGGCTACCCGGCCGTGCCGTTGGTCGACAACCGGTTCACCGGAGGTGCGTCCACCCCGGTCCTCTCGTACTGGGGGCAGCCTCCATCGATTCTCCTGCGCCCACGGAGGATAGGGACCGAACTGTCTCACGACGTTCTGAACCCAGCTCGCGTACCGCTTTAAACGGCGAACAGCCGTACCCTTGGGACCTGCTCCAGCCCCAGGATGCGATGAGCCGACATCGAGGTGCCAAACCTTGCCGTCGATGTGGACTCTTGGGCAAGATCAGCCTGTTATCCCCGGAGTACCTTTTATCCGTTGAGCGACGGCCCACCCACTCGGGGCCGCCGGATCACTAGAGCCTGCTTTCGCACCTGCTCGGCTTGTGGGCCTCGCAGTCAAGCCCGCTTGTACTCTTGCATTCAAAAGGACGGTTGCCGACCGTCCCGAGCGGACCTTCGCGCGCCTCCGTTACCCTTTAGGAGGCGACCGCCCCAGTCAAACTGCCCGCCTGGCACGGTCCCCGAGCCGGTTGACGGCCTCGGGTTAGGACGCCGGTCGCGCGAGGGCAGTATTCCAAGGGCGGCTCCCCGGGGGCTGGCGCCTCCGGATCTGTGCCTCCTGCCTATCCTCTACACGCGGGACCAGCGGCCAATGCCAAGCTGCAGTGAAGGTTCACGGGGTCTTTCCGTCCTTCCGCGGGTAAGTCGCATCTTCACGACCAGTGCAATTTCACCGGGTCCATGGTCGAGACAGCGCCCAAGTCGTTGCGCCTTTCGTGCAGGTCGGAACTTACCCGACAAGGAATTTCGCTACCTTAGGACCGTTATAGTTACGGCCGCCGTTTACCGGGGCTTGGCTTCGGGGCTTCGCCTTGCGGCTAACTCCTCCGCGTGACCTTCCGGCACCGGGCAGGCGTCAGACCCTATACGTCGCCTTGCGGCTTCTGCAGAGTCCTGTGTTTTTGGTAAACAGTCGCTTGGGCCTCTCCACTGCGGCCCGCCTCCGCTCCCGGAGCAAGTCCGTTCACGTACGCGCGGGCACCCCTTCTCCCGAAGTTACGGGGCCATTGTGCCGAGTTCCTTGACCATGGTTGACCCGATCGCCTCGGTATGTTCTACCCACCCACCTGTGTCGGTTTGCGGTACGGGCGCGCACGCGCCTGCCTAGGGGTTTTTCTAGGGACCTCGGGCTCACTCGCTTCGCTTGATCGCTTCGTCCGGAGCCTCGCCCTCGTGCGGACCGGATTTCCCTGGTCCGCGGGCCGCGCTCCATCACGGGGACGTCCAGAACCCCGCCGAGCCACCCCCATCCGTCGCCCCGTCGGTCGTAGCGCCGCGTGCGCGGTGCAGGAATGTCTGCCTGCTGCGCGTCGGCTACGCCTTCCGGCCTCGCCTTAGCCCCCGACTGACCCTGGGAGGATTAGCCTTGCCCAGGAAACCTCGGGTTCACGGCGGACGAGTTACTCTCTCGTCTCTCGCTACTCATGCCAGCATTCTCACTCCCATGCGCTCCACCGCCGGTCGCCCGGCGGCTTCACCGCCCATGGGAAGCTCCCCTACCGATTCTATATAGATAAAATCCCGCCGCTTCGGTGTCCAGCTTAGCCCCGTGTATTGTCGGCGCATGTCCACTCGACCAGTGAGCTGTTACGCACTCTTTGAATGCATGGCTGCTTCTAAGCCAACATCCTGGTTGTCTGGGCGGACGCACATCCTTTGCCACTCGGCTGGAACTTGGGGACCTTAGCGGGCGGTCCGGGCTGTTTCCCTCTCGAGCACACAGCTTAGCCCACATGCTCTGACTGCCGCGCTCTGGGCCGCCGGCATTCGGAGTTCGGTTGGATTCGGTAGGCGGCGAAGCCCCCTCGTCCATCCGGTGCTCTACCTCCGGCGGTGAACGCGCGACGCTAGCCCTAAAGCTATTTCGGGGAGAACGAGATATCTCCGGGTTTGATTGGCCTTTCACCCCTATCCGCAGGTCATCGCCGCCGTTTTCAACCGACGTGCGTTCGGCCCTCCACGGGGTCTTACCCCCGCTTCAGCCTGCCCACGGATAGCTCACCCGGCTTCGCGTCCGCGGCGCGGGACTCAAGTCGCCCTGTTAAGGCTCGCTTTCGCTCCGGCTCCCTTTCGGTTAACCTCGCCCCGCGCCAGCGACTCGCTGGCTCATTCTACAAAAGGCACGCCGTCACACCACAAGGGTGCTCCGACTGCTCGTGGGCGCACGGTTTCAGGTACTGTTTCACTCCCCTCCCGGGGTGCTTTTCACCTTTCCCTCACGGTACTGGTGCGCTATCGGTCACAGGGTAGTACTCAGGCTTGGATGGTGGTCCACCCAGGTTCGGACCGGGTTTCACGTGCCCGGCCCTACTCAGGGACCGCGTCGCGCCGTCCGGTCTGGGTTCGCGTACGGGGCTGTCACCCGCTGCGGCCGGCCCTCCCATGCCGTTCCGCTCCCCAGCCGGACCTGCGCCCGGGGGCGGCAGCCCCCGGATGCGCGGCCCTGCAACCCCGTCGGCGGAACCCCTGCCGGGTATGCCCGCTCGACGGTTTGGCCATCGGTCCCCTTTCGCTCGCCGCTACTCGGGGAGTCTCGAGATTGATTTCCTCTCCTCCGGGTACTTAGATGTTTCAGTTCCCCGGGTTGTCCTCCCCGGCCGTATGTGTTCAGGCCGGGGATATGCACACTGCTGTGCATGGGTTCGCCCATTCGGAGACCCCCGGGTCGAAGGATGTGTGCTCCTCGCCGGGGATTATCGCAGCTTGCCGCGTCCTTCATCGGCTCCCTGTGCCAAGGCATCCGCCGTGCGCCCGTGGTATCTTGCGGGACCGCTCTCGGGCCCGCGGGATATCCACGTGTCGCTAAAATTAATTAATCGATATCATGAATAGCGCTCGTATGTCGCAATTCGGGTATCTCATACCGCGGCACAGTAGTTGACTGTGCTCGCGATCAGATGCTCCTCACTCATATATAAGTGAATTCTTCTTGTTTGGATCGGATGAATGATTGCTATCATTCTTTGATTTAATCGCAGAAAAGAATCGAGTCTGGAAGAATGATCTTCCATCTCTCTCCTATCGCTATGCGGCTCTCAAGGTACGCGGGTGCGACCCCGGGGACCGGGTGCTGCGGGGAATCATCCTGGCGACATCCACCGGACGGGCTCCTGCCCTCTATTCGAGTTAAGTTGATCTCTCTAAGAATGTATCTCCCTAGAAAGGAGGTGATCCAGCCGCACCTTCCGGTACGGCTACCTTGTTACGACTTCACCCCCCTCACCCTCCACACCTTCGGCGCCTCCCCCCTTGCGGTTGGGCCGGCGACTTCGGGTGCAGACGACTCGGGTGGTGTGACGGGCGGTGTGTACAAGGCCCGGGAACGCATTCACCGCGGCATGCTGATCCGCGATTACTAGCAACTCCGACTTCATGGGGGCGGGTTGCAGCCCCCAATCCGAACTGGGGCCGGCTTTCCGGGATCCGCTCCCCCTCGCGGGGTGGCATCCCTCTGTACCGGCCATTGTAGCACGTGTGCAGCCCAGGGCATAAGGGGCATGATGACTTGACGTCGTCCCCGCCCTCCTCCGCCTTGACGGCGGCGGTCCCGCGTGGGTTCCCGGCATCACCCGATGGCAACACGCGGCGGGGGTTGCGCTCGTTGCGGGACTTAACCCAACATCTCACGACACGAGCTGACGACAGCCATGCACCACCTGTATGGGCTCCTCTCGGCCACGGGGTCTCCCCCGCTTCACCCATATGTCAAGCCCTGGTAAGGTTCTTCGCGTTGCTTCGAATTAAGCCACATGCTCCGCTGCTTGTGCGGGCCCCCGTCAATTCCTTTGAGTTTTAGCCTTGCGGCCGTACTCCCCAGGCGGGACGCTTAATGCGTTGGCTGCGGCACGGGGGGATCGTCCCCCCACACCTAGCGTCCATCGTTTACGGCTGGGACTACCAGGGTATCTAATCCTGTTCGCTCCCCCAGCTTTCGCGCCTCAGCGTCGGTCTCGGCCCAGAGGGCCGCCTTCGCCACCGGTGTTCCACCCGATATCTGCGCATTCCACCGCTACACCGGGTGTTCCACCCTCCCCTACCGGACCCAAGCCGCGGAGGTTCCGGGGGCTTCGGGGGGTTGAGCCCCCCGCTTCGACCCCCGGCCTGCCGGGCCGCCTACGCGCGCTTTACGCCCAATGAATCCGGATAACGCTCGCCCCCTACGTATTACCGCGGCTGCTGGCACGTAGTTAGCCGGGGCTTCTTCTGCAGGTACAGTCTTGACTCTTCCCTGCTGAAAGCGGTTTACGACCCGAAGGCCTCCGTCCCGCACGCGGCGTCGCTGCGTCAGGGTTCCCCCCATTGCGCAAGATTCCCCACTGCTGCCTCCCGTAGGAGTCTGGGCCGTGTCTCAGTCCCAATCTGGCCGGTCGGTCTCTCAACCCGGCTACCCGTTGTCGGCACGGTGGGCCGTCACCCCGCCGTCTACCTGATGGGCCGCGGAGCCATCCCCTCCCGTCGGGGCTTTAGCCGGGGTGCCATGCGGCACCCCGGGGTATCCGGTATTACCCGTCCTTTCGGGCGGCTATCCCGGGGGAGGGGGCAGGTTCTCCACGTGTTACTCAGCCGTTCGCCACTCGCTTCCACCCGGAGGTGGGTGCCGTTCGACTTGCATGTGTTAGGCGCGCCGCCAGCGTTCATCCTGAGCCAGGATCGAACTCTCCGTCCAAAATGTATGGGCTTCGAGCCCGTCCGGTCCTCTCAGTCCATCGCTGATCGGTTCCGTTCGATTCATATGGTTTTAGTATAGGAAAAGGAATTTCTCGGGGCCGCCTCTCGGCGGCCTTGCGAAAAACAAATCCAAGTTAGACCATTTCAAATGGTTCGATGTCTGCCCGGATGCGACACTGAATGTGTCCATCCTCGCAGTATCCGGTTCTCAAGGTGCACGCCTGGCGGCTGATCCGGTCCGACCGGGCCGCGCGGCAAGGAGATATATTGCCAGACCGCGAAGCCCTGTGGGTCGTCAATTCCACTCTTCACAAGTCCTACACAACATATCGCTTTCTATAGCTAATAGAAAGACTGGTGCGGATCTTCCGCACGTATCAGATGATGACCCTTTGGTTTAGAAATATATAGAGATCGGTCACCTGTAAGTGTCTATCTACCCGCGCTTTTAGCAATGTAAACCGCGCTTCAGATAAAAAGAGGGAGCGCCGCGCACAACGCGACACTCCCCTAGCGATTCAAGAGAATCTATTAGGCCTCGAGAGCCTTCTTGGCAATGGCAGCCAGCTCGTTGAAGGACTCGATGTCCTCGTAAGCCATCTGAGCCAGGACCTTGCGGTCGAGCTCGATGCCGGCAACCTTCAGGCCGTGCATGAACTGAGAGTAAGAGATGTCGTTCAGGCGAGCAGCAGCGTTGATACGGGTGATCCAGAGAGAACGGATCTCGCGCTTCTTGTTGCGGCGATCACGATACTGATACTGCAGGGAGTGCTGGACCTGCTCTTTAGCATGCTTGTAAGTACGCGAAGCGGCACCGTAGTAACCCTTCGCACGGTGCATAACGGTACGGCGCTTCTTCTTGGCGGCAACAGCGCGCTTAATACGTGCCATGTTCTATCAACTCCTAGACGGTAAAACGAAAAACGGGAACGCGAACTTAGGCGAGACGCGACTTGATGACCTTGCGGTCGGCAGCGGCGATCTCGGTCTCCTGACGGAAGCCACGCTTACGCTTGGTGGACTTCTTGCTCAGGATGTGGCTCTTGAAAGCCTTGGCGCGCATAAGCTTGCCGGTACCAGTCTTGCGGAAACGCTTCTTGGTGCCGCTGTGGGACTTCATCTTAGGCATGAAATACTCCTTAATCGGTTACAGAACACTAGTTACTTGCTATCGCTTGCCGCTTTATCCTCATCGAAGGCGCCCTTAATCGGGGCGAGCAGCATAAGCATGTTACGGCCTTCCATCTTAGGCTTGGACTCGACCGTAGCGTAAGGCTTGAGATCCTCGGCGAGACGCTCGAGAACGTTAAGGCCCTGCTCCGGGTGAGCCATCTCACGGCCGCGGAACATGATGGTGATCTTAACGCGTGCGCCCTTCTTGAGGAAACGCAGAACGTGGCCCTTCTTGGTCTCGTAGTCGCCAACGTCGATCTTGGGTCGGAACTTCATTTCCTTGACCTCGACCTTGGACTGGTTCTTACGAGCAGCCTTGGCCTTCATGGCCTGCTGGTACTTGAACTTACCGTAGTCCATGACCTTGCAGACCGGCGGCTCCGCGTTGGGAGCGATCTCGACCAGGTCGAGACCCTGATCGTCGGCGACGCGCTGGGCATCGCGGATGGCGAACAGGCCGAGCTGAGAGCCATCGACGCCAATCAAACGACACGAAGATGCAGTGATCTCGTCGTTGATGCGGGTGTCATCAGACTTAGCTATTTTCCCTACCTCCATTCATAAAAAAATAACCCGGCGCTTCTCAGCAACCAGGTCGTACACATAGACTTCCTCGATTTGAGGAAGGGAATCTAAGTTGTATGACCAGTCAGCTGCTCATTGGCGCCAAAAGGTGGGAACCCTCGGGTTCCTCTTTAAGGCATTGCGGGGACAACGCCTTGGCGATAATAACACGTACCGCGCGTTATCACATTACGTACACGAAAAAGGGAGCCTTGACCCCCTTGAACGTCCACTTGCATGTATGGTGCTCGAGGCGAGACTCGAAGGGCCTTCGCTTCGCGAAGCCCCGGGCTTCGGGCGCGTGGCGCCCTCGCCACGCTCCGCTACAAACAGGCCACAGGCCTGTTTGCTTAACGCTTCGCGCGCTCACGCGAGTTCGGCACGAAAAAGGGGGCCGCAACCCCCTTGAACGCTCACTTGCATGTATGGTGCCCGAGGCGAGACTCGAACTCGCACGTTGTTGCCAACGGTGGATTTTGAGTCCACTGCGTCTGCCAATTCCGCCACTCGGGCACGCAATGCGTGAGTTAGTTTATCACAGCTTTCTACCGATTAGTCCGAAAATGGAACTTCGAGCATTTCGATGAGTTCGACCGTGCGGAGCATCTCGCGCCGACGGCATCCGCGACCGTCGACCGAAGCCTCACCCATCTGGTTATCGTAAGGGTCCTCGCGCATGCCGTCGAAAGAGGGCTCAAACTCTGCCTGGAATCGATTGTTGGCCACCATACGCCACGGGTCGAGATTGCCAAAGTAGTGACGGCGGCGCCACTCCTCCCCCATCCTGCGAGCAGAAGATCCAAATGACACGTCGGCGTTGAGCCATCCGGTCTGCGGCGTATAGAACTCTGCCCAGTCGTGCGACCCCACCGAATCGGGCGCAACATACAGGCCGCTCTGCCAACGGGCAGGCACGCCCGCGATACGGCACATGGTGATAAACGTGAGCGCCATAACGCCGCAATCGCCGCGGAGCGAATGCGCGCAGTCATCGGCAATAGATCCCAAAAGCAAGTACGGCGGCTGATAGCGATAGTCGATGTACTGCGTCAGGTAATCATAGATAGCACGGGCGCGATCGAGCGGATCCTCGAGCCCGTCAATGACACGGGCTGTCAGCTGCTGTAGATACGGCGTGAATGCAATGTGCGGACGGTCCTCGGAGGTGTCCACGGGCAGTGGCGTGTCCATGCAAGGATGCACCGGAAGCGCACCCCCATAGACATCACGATAAGCGGCATCAATTTGATAGCGATAGGTCACCGAGAATGAGCGCTCACTCGAAGAAGACCACGAGGCGGTACGCGCCGAAGCATTCGCGGGGGCAACAGCACCCTCCGGCGTCATATCGAGAACCTCGATATGAGACTGTTGACGACAGGCGACGGCAACGGGTAGCCACGCGCGAACGGTCTCCCTTTCCAGAGCGCCGGGGACAGACACGGACGCTTTAAGCGTAATGACGCGAGCCAATCCGTTTTGTGACTCCATCTCCTTGAGCATCTCGTTGCGCAGTGCTATTCCGTCCGTAGAATCGGGCCGCATGCCGGGAACCTCTTTGGGATATACGCGAAGCGAATCGAGGAAGTTGTCGAGAACGAACAGTTCGCCATCGATAAAGCGCCAGTCAATACGCTTACGATTAATCAGGTCATCAAACTGCTCTTCGGTAAACTCTGGCCACTCCTCGCGAATCATCGCAATAGCCTGGTCGCGCGACACCGAAAAATGAAGCGGCGTCTCGAGCATGCGATACCGCTCGGCACGAACACAAGCAGCCAGCGAAGGCTCGGAGTTCTGCTCCAAAAGGCGATCGCAGGCAGCAACAGCCTGCGTCAAATACCCGGCATCCATAAGACGAAGAATCTCGGGCGGCAGTCCAACATCGAGATGACGAAAGTCATCACAGCAAACATCAGCAGAGCAACCAACTGGACCCTCGTCAATAACCTTCCCATCCGAAGGCAGCACATTAATAACAGCCATACCAAAACTCCAAGTCACTAGAACGCTTGAAGCCCATTGTAGCGAGATAAAAAGAAAGCCCCAACAAGGGAGCCATCAACACCGCTGAACGGTAACCATATAACTAAAATCAGACCAGTAACCCTGTAGCAAGTTAACAAAGGAGGCCCCGTTTCCCCGGAGCTGATTCCGTCGCGCGACTTCTGGCAAAGCCAGTAGCCATCTTAATTCAGACTCGTAACCCTGCGGCGTTAAACGAAGGAAGCCCCGTCCCCCGGAGCTGTTTTCTTGGCGCGACTTCTGGCAAAGCCAGGTGAGCGCAAAGGAAACAGTGTAGGGGGACGGGGCTTCCGGCGGGAAGTTTAGCGACGCTTACGCCTTGTTGACGGAGCCAAACTCCTCCATGAGCTCCTTGGTGCGGGCAACGATGTTGTCGCGACCAGGCTTGAGGAGCTTGCGGGGGTCAAAGCCCTTGCCCTGCTGATCCTTGCCAGCCTCGATGTACTCGCGGACGCCCTTGGCGAAGACGAGCTGCAGGTCGGTGTTGACGTTGATCTTGGAGATGCCCAGGGAGATGGCCTTCTTGATCTGATCCTCGGGGATGCCGGTGCCACCGTGCAGAACGAGGGGCAGGTCACCGGTCTGGGCCTTAATCTCGCCCAGACGCTCGAAGGAAAGACCAGCCCAGTCGGCGGGGTACACGCCGTGGATGTTGCCGATGCCGCAGGCGAGGAAGTCGACACCCAGGTCAGCGATCTGCTTGCACTCAGCAGGATCAGCGAGCTCGCCGCTGGAGGTCACGCCGTCCTCGGTGCCGCCGATGCCGCCGACCTCGGCCTCGATGGACATGCCCTTGGAGTGAGCAAGCTCAACGAGCTCCTTGGTGCGGTCGAGGTTAAGCTGGAAGGTCTCCTCGTGAGAGCCGTCATACATGATGGACGTGAAGCCGGCCTCGATGCACTTGAAGCAGTCCTCGTAAGAACCGTGATCGAGGTGAAGGGCGACGGGAACGGTAACGCCCGTGGCCTCGACGGCAGCCTTGACCATGTCGGCGCAGACCTTGAAACCGCCCATCCACTTAGCGGCACCAGCGGTGCACTGAAGGATCAGCGGAGACTTGGCCTCCTCGGCGGCCTGGAGAATAGCCAGGGTCCACTCGAGGTTGTTGGTGTTGAAGGCACCAAGACCGTACTTGCCGGCCTCGGCCTTCTTGAGCATGTCTGCTGCGTTGACGAGCATAAAAGAAACCTCCTGTAAGGTTGCTCCGATAACGTCTGAGATTTTACCACGGCGCACCCGAGCATAAACGTTCGTTTGTTCACGAATATCGTCCAAACAGACTTTTTTGACCGTTTGCCCTACGAAATCGACCCGTTGGGGAAAAATAGCTTGACGTTTGGACGCTTCTCGTGCTTCAAAAGCCGACTATTAAGCTAAATCTGCATGAAAGGGTTCTGCATGAGCTCGCGTGCCATGGTGGTCGAATCGCCATGACCGGTTAGGCAAACGGTATCGGGCGGGAGAAGCCGGGCGAGCTTGGAGAGCGAGCGCAGAATCGCCGCCTCGTCTCCTCCAGAAAGATCGGTGCGGCCGTGCCCACCCGGAAACAGGGTGTCGCCCACAAAGGCAATGTTCCCCTGCTCGGTGGCAGCAAACAAGACGATCCCGCCCGGCGTATGCCCTGGCGTCTCGATCACCTGCAGGTAGATATCGCCCACCTTGATAGCATCTCCCTCGGCGAGCAGGTGCGTCGGCTCCCCGGGGTCAGGCGTCTCAATGCCCCACATAGCTCGCTGTTCCTCGATGTTCGCATGCGGCACCGCCACATCCTTAGCACACAGCTCATACTGGCAGCCCTCGCCAACGGCGGTTCGCACGCCTGCAACACCACCAACATGATCGGCATGGCCATGAGTGCATACGGCGCCAAACACGCGTACGCCGGGATGCTCGGCTCGAATATGCTCCACCAGGCGTTCGCCTTCCCATGCGGGATCGATAATCACGCACTCATTGTCCGAAATAACAGCATAGCTATTGGTCTGAATGGGACCGTTTACGAGCGTCTCGATCTCGACCGATCCCTTGGGAGTTAAATCCAAGGACACAGCACTCATGTCCCTCTCCTCTCTATAGAACTCGAGGCATCAAACGATGCCTCGAGTGTAGCGAATATCGATAATGTGACACGTTCGTCGCGACTAAACGCGGCGCTTAAGCTGGGCTCCACCCTCACCGGGCATCAGGCGGCGCGCGTCGTAGACCGAGTCAACGCTGCTGATGGAGGCCAGCAGCGGATCCAGACCACTCGCGTCCGAGATCTCGACCATAAAGCGCAGGGTTGCAATACCCTCGCGGTTGGTCGACGTGGCGGCAGAAAGGATATTGCCGCCCGCATCGCCAATGGCAATGGTGACATCCTTGAGCAGGCCCATGCGGTCCAGGCACTCGACCACGATCTCGACCTGGAAGAGGGTGTCGGCAGCGCCGTCCCACTCCACTTCGATCATGCGCTCGGGATGCTCCATAAGACCCTTGACGTTGGGACAGTTGGCGCGATGCACCGAAACGCCACGACCGCGCGTGATGAAGCCGACGATGTCGTCGCCCGTCACGGGGTTGCAGCAATGAGCCAGACGGACCAGTAGGCCGCTGTTGCTCTCGCCCTTGACGATAATGCCGTTACTGGCGCTCTTGCCGCGCTTTTGCGGCTTGCGGTTGGAGCCGCGAGCAGGCTGCTTCACGACCTCGGCGATAGCCTCGGCCTTGGTGAGCTGTTCCTCGGGCTTGGGGTCCAAGATTTGCTCGACCTTATTGCCCACAGCGCGCGGGGCAACCTTGCCGGCGCCGACGGCGGCAAACAGGTCCTCGAGCTGCTTGAAGTTAAACTGCTCCGCCACGGCGTTGAGCGCACGCGTCGAACGCGGCGTAGAAATGCCATAGCCACGCTTACGCAGGTCCTTAGCCAGCATATCGCGACCAGCAGCAGCGTCGTCGTCCTTGGTCGCAGCGGCAAAATAGCGGCGGATCTTTGACTTGGCGGAAGGTGTCTTAACGATCTTGAGCCAATCACGCGACGGCTTGGAACTCTTGTTAGTCAGAATCTCGACACGGTCACCCGTCTTAATCTCGTGCGTGAGCGGAGCCACCGCACCGTTGATTTTGGCGCCGACGCAATGGTTTCCCACCTCGGTGTGAACGGCGTAGGCAAAGTCGAGCGGCGTGGAGCCGGCACGAAGCGCCATGACCTCGCCCTTGGGCGTAAAGACAAAGATCTCCTGATCGAAGAGGTCGACCTTCAGCGAATGCAGGTATTCCTTGGCATCGGTGATCTCGTCGGAAGCCGCCCAATCGAGCGAATGCTTGAGCCAGTTGATCTGGTCGTCCAAACGTTGAGCGTCATTGGTCTTGGAAGCAGACGATCCGCCCGACTTCTTATATAGCCAGTGGGCGGCAATGCCGTACTCGGCCTGCTCATGCATCTCATAGGTTCGAATCTGAATCTCGAGCGGGCGAGCCGTGGGGCCGATGACCGTCGTGTGGAGCGACTGGTAGTTATTGACCTTGGGCATGGCGATATAGTCTTTAAAGCGGCCGGGCATGGGGTGCCACAGCGTGTGCACCGCGCCGAGCGTGGAGTAGCAATCGCGCACCGAATGCGTGATGACGCGCAGTGCCACCAGGTCGTAGATCTCGGAGAATTCCTTGCCCTTGCGCTTCATCTTTTGGTAGATGGACCAATAGTGCTTGGAACGGCCGTTGATCTGGAAGTCTTCCAGGCCAATGCGGTTGAGCTCGTCGGTGAGCGTCTTGATGGTCTCGGCCAGATAGCGCTCACGGACCTCGCGCGACTCCGCCACCATGCGTGCGATGCGCTGGTAGGCATCGGGCTCCAGGTAGAAGAAGGACAGGTCCTCGAGCTCCCATTTAATGGAGCTCATGCCCAGACGGTCGGCCAGGGGCGCATACACGTCCATGGTCTCGCGAGCCTTAAACAGGCGACGGTCCTCACGCAGGGCTGCAAGGGTGCGCATGTTGTGCAGACGGTCGGCAAGCTTAACGATGATGACGCGGATGTCCTTGGACATGGCGAGGAACATCTTTCGCAGCGTGAGCGCCTGTTTCTCGTCCATACTGTCGACTTCGATGTTGGTGAGCTTGGTCACGCCATCGACGAGCTCGGCCACCGTATCGCCAAACAGGCCGGAAACATCGGCAAGCGAGGTCTCGGTATCCTCGACGGTATCGTGCAGCAGCGCGGCGCACACTACATCGCAGTCCATCTTGAGATCGGCCAAAATGATGGCCACCTCGACGGGATGGTTGATGTACATCTCACCCGAGCGGCGCTTTTGGTTGCAGTGCTTCTCGGCAGCAAAGCAATAGGCCTGCTCCACCTTAGAAAAGTCGTCCTCATTCATATATTTGAGGCACAGGCGCTCCAGTTTGTCGTAGCTGTCCGCCATAATCTCGGGCGGCAGCTCATCGGCATGCTTATAGTGCTCCATCTCCGAGAACGGCTGGAGGGTGGAATCATGGGCGGTACGGGCTGCGGCATCCATCGAGGTCCCCTTCCCCTAGGCCCGCGGTACGATCGGGCGGTTAACTTTGGCTAGCATATCAGAAGCGCACGAATCGAGCGCCCAACTCCGGAAAGCCGAGAACTCCATGCGCGAGCGCAAGCCCTCCAAATAGCGAATTGACCTGCTCAATTGCACACGGCCGGGGTTTTCGGCCATCGCGATGCGACGGGTGTCGTCAAACCCCGAAATGCGACAGAAACCAAGCTCTTCGAAGATTCCCAGGCCACTTTCCACCGAGCGCTCGTCGACCGGCGTGCGAGCATCGATGGCAAGGCACATCTGCGCGATGTCGATATCGCTTGCGCAGAATGAATCATCCCCGGTCTTACCGCGGTTGGAGCGCCACATGGTCTGCAACGCACGATAGAGTGTGACGAGTTCGTCGCGCTCGGGTGCGTAGCAGTCGAGCAGGCGCTCGTTGATGCGGGCGTCGCGCGACGAATAGAGCAGGTGGATCACGGCGGGCTGTCCGTCACGACCGGCACGCCCGCTCATCTGGTTGAACTCAATGGCGCCAAACGGCATGTGGTACAGCACGACATGGCGGATATCGGGCAGATTGACACCCTCGCCAAAGGCAGAGGTCGAGACGATGCAGCTGAGGCTTCCGTCTCGGAATGCTTCCTCCACGCGGCGGCGATCGGAGCGCGCAAGCCCCGCGTTATAGAACGCGATATGGGTTGCGCAATCGGGCACACGCTTGCGCAACGTCTTGGCGAGCGCCACGGACTGGTCGCGCGAATTGACGTAAATGACGGTCTTCTCCCCCGTCGCCACGATCGACACCAAACGGTTCTCGCGGCTCGCAAGGTCGCGGTCGTCCTCGAGCTGCAGGTTCTCGCGCACCGTCTCGTCGACCACCGTGCGAGTAATCGGCAGCATGCGGGCAAGCTCGGCCACGACCGGAGCCGTCGCGGTGGCCGTCGCAGCCATAACAACCGGGTCGCCCAGGGCTTTGAGGATATCGGGCATGTCGAGATAGGCGCTGCGGTCGCCGCCCTTGGCAAGGCCGGCGTGGTGCGCCTCATCGATAACGACAAAGCCGATGCGGCCCGAACGCGCGAAGCGGTCACGGTGGATAGATAGGAACTCGGGCGTCGTGAGCACGATACCGGTGCGGCCCGAAGCTAGGCCGGCGAACACATCATCGCGTGCGGCCTCCACGGTCTCGCCGGTCAGCACGCCAACGCCAATGCCAAGCGCTGCCATCGTCGACGAGAGGTGATAGGCCTGGTCGGCAACAAGCGCGCGCAGCGGATAGACAAAGATGCTCGCACGTCCGCGAAGGACAGCCTCGCGCGCAGCATGTACATGGAAGATGAGAGACTTGCCGCGGCCCGTTCCCATAACGGCCAAGACGCTCTGGTGGTCGGCCAAGGCATCGAGCGCCTCAACCTGCGCGCGGTGCGGCTGGTTCGATCCGATAAAGCTATGGATAAGCGAGCGCGTGAGCTCGGTATAGGAAAGCTGGGCGAGCGTCTCGCGTTTACGCGACTCCAGGCGCAGGCCAGAATCCGCCGGCTGCACGCCGCGGCGAAGCTCGCACGCCGGATCATCGACGCTGGGCAGCGTGGTATCGCGAACCAGAACATCCTTGATCATGAGCTTTGGCTTTACGCGACCTTGCCAATGCTCGGCCACGGCCTCGAACACCAAGTCGACGGCGCTATCGCAATTGATGAGCTTATCGATCTGCGGCACGCGGAACATAATGGCCGGCACACTCGCGGCGCCATCGGTCGCCACAAAGCGCATGTGCTCGCCGGTTTTGCCCACCACGGCGCGGTCGCACATCGTCACGCCCTCGGCAGCCAGCAGCGGCACCTTGTTGCCCTGGCCAAACGGCTCAAGACGGGAGATCTGCTCGATGGTCTCGATATTCAGCTCGGAAAGGTCGACGGTGGCGGCGACCTCGTCGGTGTCTTCAAAGTCCTCGGCGGGAAGCTCCGATAGCACGGCGGAAAGGCGGCGGCGGAACTCATCGAGCTTGGATGCCTCGATGGTCACACCCACCGCACCGGCATGTCCGCCGCGACGAATCAGCAGGTCGGAACAGCGCTCGACGGCGTCAAACAGGTTAACTTTGCCCACCGAGCGACCAGAGCCGCGCGCGATACCGTCCTCGATCGAGAACAGTAGCGCCGGCACGTGATAGCGGTTGGTCAGACGGCTTGCCACGATGCCCTTGACGCCCTCGTGCCAGCCCTCGCCACCCACGACGATTGCGCGCCCGCCGTCATAAGTCTCCTCGACCTTCGCCATGGCATCGCGCGTAAGCTCGGCCTCGATCTCGCGGCGTTGGCGATTGATTTCCTCGAGCTCGGCGGCAAGAGTGCTCGCTTCGATGGGGTCGCGGGCAAGCAGCAGGTCGAGCGCCAGCTTGGGATCAGCCATGCGGCCGGCAGCATTCAGACGAGGGATGAGCGAAAACGACAGGCCGTCGGCCGTAATGGTAGAAAGGTCGGCCTTGGCAAGTGCGGCAAGCGCGATATAGCCGGGGCGGGCCGTCACGCGCATCTGCTGGATGCCCTCGGCGACCAGTGCGCGATTCTCGGGCGTGAGCGGCATCATGTCGGACACGGTGCCCAGCGCTGCGACCTCTATCAGCGAACGCCAATACGACGGCTTGCCCAAACGCTCGCCCAGGACCTGCACCAGCTTGAGCGCCACGCCGGCACCGGCAAGCTCGCGCGAGGGACCCTCGTCCTCGAGCTTGGGGTCGGTCAGGGGCACGCCCTGCGGCACCTGGTCGGAGGGCTCGTGATGGTCCGTGACCACCAAATCGATCCCCAGGCTCTCCAGATAGGAAACCTCTTCCTTGGCGGCAATACCGTTATCGACGGTCACAATCAGGTTGGGTTGGGCGAGCTCGTTGACGCGGTCGAGCGCCGCACGCGACAGGCCGTAGCCCTCGTCAAAGCGATGCGGAATAAACGGCGTGACATCGGCGCCAAACGTGCGCAATGCCTCGGTCAACAGGCAGGTCGACGTAATACCGTCAACATCAAAATCGCCAAAGACCGCAATGTGCTCGTGGCTGCGAATAGCGCGCTCAACGCGGTCGGCGACGACCGCCATGCCCGGAATAACGAGCGGGTCGGCCCAGTCGCGATCGAGCGAAGGCGTCAAAAACAGCTGGCCTTCTTCGATGGATGTAATGCCGTGCGCAACCATAATGCGCGCCACCAGCCCGGGTATGCCCAGGCCAGCCGAAAACTCCTTTTCGAGCTCGGGGTTTTGCCGAGCGACTGCCCAGCGATGCGTCGTCTTAAGCGATGACATAGGCGCCCACCCCCGATAGGGGCAGGTCGCCGCGATACCTCTCACGGTTCATAGCGATGAGTCCTCTGTGTATGCCCGCTTCGGCAGGCAGATCTGTTGAACGGATTTATTATACCGTGCAGAGCAGACGCAAATCGCCGCAGCACGCCGCGGTTTCGGTAAACGATGCCGGTAATAGCCTCGAAATATTCGAGCGTTTCTGACGCACGGACGCATGCGAGCGTCTAGCATATCCATTCAAAACGGGTTCACGGGCAAAGGGAGTCACAAGCGCATATGAAGCAATGGGTTGGACTGGGCAAGTTTCTCGCGGGGCACATGCAGGTCATCGTTCCGATTTGCGTGGCACTCGGCGTGCTCTTTCCCCAACAGATTGGCGTACTCAAGCCCATCGTTCCCACCTTGTTTGCCTTTATGACGTTTCAGGGTGCGCTCAGCAACACCTTTCACCAGGTAACCGAGGTGTTCCGCCGTCCGTTGCACCTAGTCTTGGCGCTGCTCGTCTCGGCGGTGCTTATTCCCATCGCGGCGTATGCCATGGGGTCACTCTTCTTTGGCTCCAACCCCAACCTTGTCTGCGGCATTGTGCTCGAATACAGCGTGCCCGTGGCCGTCACCGCTTTTATGTGGATCAGCATGTTCGGCGGCAACGGCCCGCTCGCGCTCACCATCATCCTGACGTCCTCGGTCATCTCACCTGTGACGATTCCGCTTACGCTCAAGCTCCTGCTGGGCGCCACCGTCTCGATCGACGTGCCGAGCATGATGCAGAACATGGCCTTTATGATCGCCATCCCCGCTGTGCTCGGTATTGCCATCAATGAACTCACGCGCGGCTGGGGCCACGAGAAACTCTCTCCCGTGCTCTCGCCCGCCTGCAAGTTCATGATGATGGGCGTCATCGCGTCCAACTCCACCGCTATGAGCGAGTACGTGCTGCACATAAACGCGGTGCGCCTGGAAGTCGCCCTCTTTATTTTGGTCTTCGCCATCAGCGGCTTTGTCGTCGGTTTTCTGGTCGCACGTGCGCTGCATCTGCCATATAGCGAGACGACTACCATGTGCTTTACCTGCGGCATGCGCAACATCTCTTCGGGTGCCGTCATCGCCACGCAGTACTTTCCGGGCGAGGTCGTGTTCCCCGTCATGTGCGGCACGCTGTTTCAGCAGGTGCTGGCCTCGATTATCGGGCATCTCTTTGAGTGCCTAACCTGCGAGGAGCGCACCAAACAGCGCAAGCGGGTCGAAGCCGGCCGCGACGCCATGGCGCGCTAGGCTGTCCGCATTACGCGGGTGTTAGTCTTGCTATACGAGCGTTTCCAGATGCGCACGCAGACGCTCAGCATCGATATCGAGCGTCGTCTCGGCATTGACTTGGGCCAAACGATAGCCGACAAAGTAGGGCGAAACCACCCAACGCGGCAGCGCCTTGGCAATGGTCCGACCGCCCAGGTGATAGAAGAACAAGTTGTACGACTCTGCGCGACCACCGTGGTGCTCGTTTAGGATATAGCGCAGAGCTACCTGGATCGCATCGGCAAAGAGATCCGCCTCGGCTTGGTCTCGTGCGTCATCGCTGGCGGCGATTCCCTGCGGGGCTGAAACGTTGATCTCAAAGAACCCCATGATCGGTTCGGTTGAGATATTGACCGAGATTCTCCCCTGTTGCCAGACATTGATGCCTTCGAAATTGGCGGAAGTCAGCGAAGTGTAGCCGTCTTCCTGCTCCAAACCCACAATCTGCATGTGCGGATGAACGAGACTACCGCCCGAGAGCGGACCCTTGTTCTTGTACATGAGAACGCTGCGATACTGCTGTGAATCGATCATCTGCTGCCAGCAACCCAGGGCAAACCGCATCACATGGTGGAGTTCATCCGGCTCATAGATCACCAGGTCGGCATCGTGATCGGCCGACTCGATCAGCACGGTTTGACGGGTGGCGCGCAGGGTCTTGAACTTATTCTCGAGCCAGATGCAGTCACCATCGCGCCGGATGATATCGGCAAGTTCCTCGGTATCGCAAAAGGGACACGCGGTGCCAGGGCGCCGGTTGTCGTCGGGCTTACCGTTCGCCTGCTGAACGTCAAATACCAGCGCCACGGGTTACGCCTCCAGCGGCACGATCTTGGTGCCATGGAGCTCGGAGACGCTCAATGCCGCCGCCACGGTATCGCGGTTGGCCGTAGAAATGCCGCCGCCGGGAAGGATGGTCAGGCGGTCGCCCGCATACTCGACAAGACGCGACAGGTGCTCCAGGTTGTCCTCGATCGGCGTTCCGGCAGCACCACCATGCGTCAGGATGCGCGTGATGCCGCAGTCGGCGAGTGTGTCAATGGCGTCCAGCTGAGCCTCGGGCGAGAGCTGGTCAAAGGCCATGTGGAAGGTGATATCGATGGCCCCGCGCTTGCACTCCTCGGTCGCGCAGCCCGTAGCCATCACGAGGGCGCCGAGGGTGAGCTCGTCGAGCGCCCAGCCGCCGGCACAGGGCTTGCAGCAGCCAAAGACCAGGCCGTCAACGCCGGCGCTCACGGCAAGACCCAAGTCCATCTCCATCATGCGCAGCTCGTCCTGGTTGTAGTGAAAGTCACCGCCACGCGGGCGAATCATGCACATCACTCGCGCGTCATGCTCGTGAGCATAGCTGACCGTAGTGCTGATAACGCCGGCCGAGGGCGTGGTACCACCGACGGCAAGGTTGTCGCACAACTCGATGCGCTTAGCACCGGCATCGATAGCCGCCGGCACACGCTCAAAGTTCTCGGCACAAAACTCGTACAGCATAGCTAGACCCCCAAAGACAGCAGATGTTTTCCGACGGGCATTGTCACACACCCCCATGAAGTTGCGGTGGAATAAGGACTCTTTTGACCTCTGAGGCTCCCATTTAGTCCCTATTCCACCGCAACTTAAAGGGAATAGTCGTTGGCATCTGCCACAACGTCGATGTTTTGGCAACGACAGCGAAAACCCGCCAGAGCGAGCAAGGTGCCTTGAAACGAGGCGGCATTGACCTTCTGGTCATGCCGCCGAAGTTGAAAGGCAGATTGCCGCTCTGGCGGGCTTGCAGCGTCGAGCCGTTACGCGGTTTGGTAAAACCGCGTAACTAGTTAACCGCCCAGGTAGGCTTTGCGGACGTTATCGTCGTGCAGGAGCTCTTGGCCGGTGCCAGTCATGGTGATCTTGCCGGTCTCGAGCACGTAGCCGCGTGTGGCGATCGAGAGCGCCATCTGCGCATTCTGCTCGACCAGAAGCACCGTGGTGCCGGCCTTGTGCAGGTCCTCGACAATCTGGAAAATCTGCTCAATCAGAATCGGCGCCAGGCCCATGGAAGGCTCGTCGAGCATGAGCAGCTTGGGGTTGCTCATAAGGGCGCGCCCCATAACGAGCATCTGCTGTTCGCCGCCCGAAAGGGTGCCGGCGACCTGGCGACGGCGCTCCTTAAGGCGCGGGAACTGCTCGTAGACGCGCTCAAGGCCCGGAGCCACCGTGGACTTGGGCTGCGTGTAGGCGCCCATCTCCAGGTTCTCCTCGACCGTCATCTGCAAAAAGGCGCGACGGCCCTCGGGAACCTGGGCCAGGCCCTTGCCCACCAGTTTATCGGCAGGCGTATGGGTAATGTCCTCGCCCATAAACTTGATGGAGCCGGTCTTGGAACGCAGCAGGCCCGAGATGGTTTTAAGCGTCGTGGACTTACCGGCGCCGTTCGCGCCGATCAGGGCCACGATCTCGCCCTCGTTGACGTTAAAGGAGATGTCCTTGATGGCGTGGATAGCGCCGTACCAGACGTTGATGTTGTAGACGGAAAGCATCGGCTCTGCCATTTAGTTCTCCCCCTTATCCTGCTTGCCCAGATATGCCTCAATTACGGCATCGTTGTTCTGGATCTCCTCGGCCGTGCCCTTGGCGATGACCTTACCAAAGTTGAGCACGCAGATGCCCTCGCAGATGTTCATGACGAGCGACATATCATGCTCGATAAGCATAATGGCGATGCCAAAGGTGTCGCGGATCTTGACGATGTTCTCCATGAGCTCCGCGGTCTCGGACGGGTTCATGCCGGCGGCAGGCTCGTCGAGCAGCAGCAGTTTGGGGTTGGTGGCAAGCGCGCGGACGATCTCCAGACGACGCTGGGCGCCGTAAGGCAGCGAGCCGGCCTGCTCGTTTGCCAGGTGCTCCATATCAAAGATGGACAGCAGCTCCATGGCGCGCTCGTGGGCGGCCTTCTCGTGCTTCCAGTACGTCGGCAGACGCAGCACGCCCTCAAAACCAGAGTAGCGCTCCTGGTTGTGCAGGCCGACCTTAACGTTGTCCTCCACCGTCATGGTGTTGAACAGGCGAATGTTCTGGAAGGTACGGGCGATACCCATACGGTTGACCTGATAGACCGACTTGCCCGAGGTGTCCTCGCCGTCGAGCAGGATAGTACCGTGCGTGGGCTGGTACACCTTGGTGAGCAGGTTGAAGACCGTGGTCTTACCGGCACCGTTGGGACCGATCAGACCGGCGATCTCGGTCTTACCGATGGTCAGGCTAAAGTCGTCGACTGCCTTAAGGCCGCCAAATTCAATGCCCAAGTGGATGCACTCGAGCGCCGGGCGCTGGCCCAGGTCGCGGTCGGGAACGATGGCGCCAGAAGGATACGGGACCATCTTGCCCTTGTTGAACTCAAACTTACTGGGCATCGGCTGCTACCTCCTTCTTGGAAGCAAAGCGGTCCTTAATGCGTGCGAAGAACGCCTTGAGCTGCGGGTTGTTGGTAAAGATCATGACCAGGATCAGCACGATGGCGTAGATGAGCATGCGGTAGTCCGAGAACTGACGGAGCAGCTCGGGAAGCACCGTGAGCAACGCCGCCGCGATGACGGAGCCGCGCATATTGCCCAGACCGCCCAGGACCACGAATACCAGGATGAGGATGGACGTGTTGAAGTCGAACTTGGTGGCGGAAAGCTGCGAGAAGTTACCGCCGAAGAGGGCTCCGGCAGCGCCGGCGAGAGCGGCGGAAACCACGAAGGCGATCATGCGGTACTCGGTGACGGAGATGCCCACGGACTCGGCAGCGATCTTGTTGTCGCGCACGGCCATAATGGCACGGCCGGTACGGCTGCGAACCAGGTTGAGCACGATCACGAGTGCGACCATGACCAGGACGGCACCGGCGAGGAAGGTCGAGTACGTCGACACGCCCGATGCGCCCTGGGCGCCCTTGATGATGGCGGTGCCGTCCTCGAGCAGGTGCAGGTCGTCGATCGTGGAGTTACCTGTAATGTTAAAGATCACATGCAGGCCGCGGGAGTCGACGCCCACGATAAGGCAGGTGACGATCTCTTTGATGATCTCGCCAAAGGCCAGCGTCACGATAGCCAGGTAATCGCCGCTCAGGCGAAGGACCGGGATGCCGATCAAGAAGCCCAGGATGGCGGCAGCGATGGCGCCGACCACGATGCTGATGATAAGGCGCACCGGATCGGAGGGAACGGCGCTCTCCAGCGCGACGGCGGTGACGATTCCCGTATAGGCACCGACACTCATAAAGCCCGCGTGGCCCAGCGACAAGTCGCCCGCGATGCCGACGACGAGGTTAAGGGAGATGGCCATGACGATATAGGCCGTAATGGGAACCAGCTGACCGGCGATCATGCGCGGAATCATGTGGTTGGACTGCATAAAGAACACGATGGCGAACGCCACAAGGCACATGGCGTACGTAACAAAGTCGTGACGCGTCTGCTTGTCTTTAAGAAACTTCATAACGCTCACCTACACCTTCTCGGGGACGTACTTGCCCAAGAGGCCGGCAGGCTTGACGAGCAGGACGATGATCAGAACACCAAAGACGATGGAGTTGGCAAGGCTCGTGGAAATGTAGGCCTGCGCCATCGCCTCGATGATGCCGATGAGAATGCCACCGACAAAGGCGCCGGGGATGGAGCCGATACCGCCAAAGACGGCGGCGTCGAAGGCCTTGATGCCAGGCATGGCACCCGTCGTGGGCTGCAGCACCGGCGAGTAGGAGCACAGGAGCACGCCGGCGATGGCGGCAAGGGCAGAGCCGATGGCAAACGTCATCGAGATGGTGCGGTTGACGTTGATGCCCATGAGCTGAGCGGCGGCCTTGTCCTCGGACACGGCGCGCATGGCTTTGCCCATCTTGGTCTTACCTGTAAAGAACATCAGGCCGGCCATGATAACCAGGCAGGCGACGATGGTGACGAGCGACACGGCGCTCACGTTGAACTTGGCCAAGAACTCCGGCACCGGGAAGGTGACGAGCGAAGTGAAGTTCTTGGGCGTGGCGCCCCACAGAAGCTGCGCGGCATTCTGCAGGAAGTAGGACACGCCGATGGCCGTGATCAAAACGGCCAGCGGGCCTGCTTGGCGCAGCGGCTTATAGGCCAGACCCTCAATGAGAACACCGAGAACCGTGCAGACCACGCAAGAGAGAATTACAGATGCCCAGCCCGGGAGGCCGAGATACGACGTGGCGCAGAACGAGACATAGGCACCGACCATGATGACGTCGCCGTGAGCGAAGTTCAGCATCTTGGCGATACCGTAGACCATGGTGTAGCCCAACGCGATGATGGCGTAGACGCTGCCCATGGACAGGCCGTTGACCAGGTATTGGATAAAGACCGTCATGTTCCACATCCCCCTTTCGAATAGGTTTCCAGTTGATGTATGAAACAGGGACGTTACACTGTCCCTAGATACCAAGCAAGCAGGGAAGGCCAAAACCTCCCCTGCTTGGGATCAAAACCGCTCTATGTAAGGTGGTCTATTAGGCCTGTACGTACTTGCCATCGGTGATAACGTACGCCGTGGGGTCCTTCTGGACCTGACCCTTATCGTTCCAGGTGAGCTTGCCGGTCAGACCGTCAACGGTAATCTTGAGCATAGCCTTGGGCAGCTTCTCGGCGACCTCGGTCGGATCGGCGTCGACACCAAGACCGGCCTCCTTGAGGGCCTCAGCCACCGCGTGCACGCCATCGTAGGCGTCGGCGGCAAACTGGTCGGGGGTATCGCCGTACTTATCCTTGTAAGCGTTGACGAAGTCGGCATTCTTCTCGTCGTCGGCGGAGAACGGGGTCATAAGCAGCAGGCCCTCGGCAAGAGAAGTGTCGAAGCCCTCAACGCCCAGGATGCCGTCCATGCCGTCGCAGCCCATCATCTTGACGTCGTAGCCCATGTCCTTGGCGTTCTTGAGCAGGACGGACGCCGGCGTGTAGTAGATCGGCGCGAAGATCATGGTGGCGCCGGCCTGCTTGGCCTTGGTCAGCTGGTTGGTAAAGCTCGTGGCAGAGTCGTCCTTAAAGGTCTCCTCGTCAACAATCTCGAGCTTAGACTCAGCGGCCTGGGCCTTAAAGGAATCTGCGATACCCGAAGAATAGGCGTCGCCGGAGTTATAGAACAGTACGAACTTCTCGTCCGCATACTTCTGCGCCAGGAACTTGGCAGCGTTGACGCCCTGGTTGGGGTCGGTAAAGCAAACCTGGAAGACGCAATCCTTGCCGTCGGTGACGTCCTCGGAGGACGCGGACGGGGTGATCATGAACGTCTTGGGGTCGTTACCGCACTCTGCGGCAACGGCAACCGACGCACCCGTGGTGGTCGGGCCGACAAGGGCCTGCATGCCCCAGTCGAGCAGGGTATTAAAGGCGTTGACGGCCTTCTCGCCGTCGGCCTGGTCGTCCTCGGCCTTGCTGGCAAGCGGCAGCTCCTTGGTGGAGAAGTCCTTGCAGCCAAGCTCGACGCCCTGGGTAACGGACTTGCCGTAGGACGCGGCGGCACCGGTCAGCGGGCCGATGGTGCCGATCTTAAACGAAGCGTCGCCCGAAGCGGAACCGCTGTCGCCGCCGTTGGAGGAGCAGCCAGCTAGAATGGACATCGCCCCCAGACCTGCTGCGCTCGCGATAACGCTCCTGCGATTCATAACAGGGTTCAATGACTTACCGGTGAGGCTCGACATGCGGCTCTCCTCTCAAATCTCGTCGGGTTTCGGTTACCCAACAGGCCATCCTTCGCCGTGTTCGGCGTTCGCAAAATAGTAGACGCTTTAGTTGAGAAAAGTGGCGATTATTTCAACTATTCTTTTGTTTTGTCCGTTTATCCATAATTATGCGTATTTCTATTGGTTTATGCAGTTTAGCCACTTTATTGTGTGAAAGTAATGTTTCCATTCTGTTACAAGCTTCCCTGTCCTGATTAAAACGGCCTCACCGGTAGCGCTTTATACGCACTTAGGCGGCGATGTACTTGCCGTCCTGGATCACATAGGCTGTAGCGGGCTTCTCGACTTGGCCCTCGTCGTTCCACGTGAGCTCGCCCGTCAGGCCCTCGATCTTGATCTTGCGCATGGCCTTGGCAAGATCGCCGGCAATGTCGGCGCCGTCGGCCGTAATATCGATGTCTGCCTTATCGATAGCCTCGACAATCGCATGGACGCAGTCATAGGCATCGGCGGCAAACTGGTTGGGCGTCTCGTCGTAGGCGTCCTTATATGCCTTGACAAAGTCGGCGTTCTTCTCATCGTCGGCAGAGAACGGGGTCATGAGCAGCACGCCCTCGGCAAGGGAGGTGTCGAAGCCCTCAACGGAGAGCAGGCCGTCCATGCCGTCGGTACCCATGAGGGTCATGTCGTATCCCATGTCCTTGGCGTTCTTGAGCAAAACGGACGCCGGCGTGTAGTAGATCGGCGCAAAGATGAGCGTGGCGCCGGCCTCCTTGGCCTTGGTGAGCTGGTTGGTAAAGCTCGTGGAGGAGTCGTCCTTAAAGGTCTCGGTATCGACGATATCAAGTTTGGACTCCTTGGCCTGCTCGGCAAAGGCATCGGCAACACCCGAGCTGTACGTATCGCCGGAGTTGTAGAACAGGGCGATCTTGGCGTCTGCATACTTCTCGGCCAAAAACTTGGCAGCACTCGCGCCCATGGTGGGGTCGGTAAAGCAAACCTGGAAAACCGTGGTCTTGTCCTTGGTGACGTCGAGGGACGAAGCAGAGGGCGTGACCATGAGCATATCGTCGGCGATCTCGCCCGAGACAGCGACGGCGGCACCAGTCGTGACGGGGCCGACGAGCGCCTGCATGCCCCAGTCGCACAGGGTATTGAAAGCGTTGATAGCCTTCTCGCCGTCGGCGACGTCATCCTCGGACTTAAGCGAGAGTTTGAGGTCCTTGGTCGAGAAATCCTTGGCGGCAAGCTTGGCACCCTTCTCGGCCGAAACGCCATAGGTTGCCGCGGCGCCGGTCAGAGGGCCGATGACACCGATCTTGAAGGTCTTGCCGTCATCGGCGGTGCCGCCGTCCGAGCCACCCGACGAGCAACCAGCGAGTGCGGCGGTGCTGCCGAGCGCCGCAGCGCCGGCGAGAAAGTTCCTACGGCTGAGCGTGCTGTTGATGCTGAACATGGTGTCCCCCTTTTTCGCTGGCCGCGGTGCGGCCGTCTTGCGGTACAGGGCAAACCTTATGGCGCAAACGTTGACAGTTTGTTACAGAAGTCCGTTTGTAGCGAGCGTGTTTCCAATGTTTCCGCAGCGTTTCGGGGGTGCCGTTTTGTGCGGCTCCTGTTGCCTGGCGAGCACGCGCCCCCGGTTCACGCTAGAATGCACTCAACCTTTAAGCGGTTAATCCATCCATAAGATGCACGAAGGAGCTATCTATGAGCGAATCCCTGCGCACCGTGAACGTCGGTCTGATCGGTCTGGGAACCGTCGGCGGCGGCGTGGCCCGTCTGATCAAGAGCCACCACGATGAGTACCTGGCAGCCTACGGCATCGACCTTAAGCTGACCCGCGCCTGCGCGCTTGCCTGGGAGCAGGCCGAGGCAGCCGGTATTGAGCGCGAGGCCTTTACGAGTGACTGGCATGACGTCGTCACCGACCCAGCCGTCGATATCGTCGTCGAACTCATCGGCGGCGAGCACCCCGCGACCGAGATCTTCACCACCGCCTTTGAGCACGGCAAGCACGTCGTCTCTGCCAACAAGGCCCTGCTGGGCCGTCACGTCGAGACGCTTGCCGAGAAGGCGCGTGCGTGCGGCGTGCAGATTAAGTGCGAGGCCAGCTGCGGTGGCGGCATCCCCATTGTCAGCACACTCGAGCACGACCTGGTGGGTAACAAGATCCTGACCATCGCCGGCATCCTCAACGGCACCACCAACTACATCCTGTCGCGCATGGACGCCGAGGGCGCCGATTACGCTGACGTGCTCGCCGACGCACAGGCTAAGGGCTATGCCGAGGCCGACCCGTCCGCCGACGTCGACGGCTTCGATGCCGCCAGCAAGACGGCCATCCTCGCCTCCATCGGCTTTGGCACCCGCGTTACCACCGATGATGTGTACCAGCAGGGTATCCGCACCATCGGCGCCGAGGACATCGCCCAGGCCCGCGAGCTCGGCTACACCATCAAACTGCTCGGCATCGCCCGCAACACCGACGCTGGCGTCGACGTTCGCGTGCATCCCACGCTGATCCCCGCAGACCATATGCTCGCCAAGGTCAACGGCGCCATGAACGCCGTCTACGTGGTAGGCGACGCCGTGGGCGAGACCATGTTCTACGGCGCGGGCGCAGGCTCCTTCCCCACCGCGAGCGCCGTCGTGGGCGATATCCTGTCGCTCTCCGAGCAGATCAGCCGCGGCGTGGCTCCGCTGCCCGAGATTGAGCCCTATGGCCACAACCTCGCCTTTAAGCCCATGGACGAGCTCCAGACCAAGTACTATGTGCGCCTGAAGGTCGCCGACCGCGTGGGCGCCCTGTCCGAGACGGTCGACATCTTTGCCAAGCATAACATCTCGATCTCGCTCATCAACCAGGTCGAGGACGGCAAGTCGGGCGTCAGCGATGCCTGCTCGGTCATCTTCCTGACGCACCGCGCGCTCGAGAAGGACGTCCAGGCTGCCGCCGCCGAGCTTGCCAGCGTCGGCTGCGTGGCCGAGGTCGCCAACGTCCTGCGCATCGAGGACGTTGAGGCTTGGACCGAAGGCGTCATGGCGAACTAGCCCAACGCTCGCCTAGCAATACGCGCCTTGAGGGCTCCCGTCCGATGTGGGACGGGAGCCCTTTTGTCACCTGCCCTAAGCACAACGGCAAAGCACATTTGCGCGAGCCGCTCATCGGTAACGCGGGCTACCGTTCACCGATATGCAAACGCGGCCGATTCCGACTACCGCTACGCTGTGCTGCGAATGTCCGCCCGCGATGAGAGGAAGCACCATGTTGCTCGAGGGCAAGAAAGCAATCATCACCGGAGGCACACGCGGTATCGGCTATGCCATCGCCTGCCGTTTTATCGAGGAAGGCGCTGCCGTCACCGTCTTTGGCTCGCGCCAGGAGACTGCCGACACGGCCGTTGAGAAGCTGACAGCCGCCTATCCCGACGCCAAGGTCTGGGGTCGCTCCTGCGATCTCACCTCGCTCGAAGCCGTGACCGAGGCCTTTACCCAGGCTGCCGCTGACATGGGCGGCTTGGACACGGTCGTCAACAATGCCGGCATCTCCCAGCGCTCGCCGCTCCTTAACTATACGGCCGAGGAGTTCGCAAAGGTCATGGACCTTAACGTCGTCGCCGTCTTTAATGGCCACCAGGCTGCCGCCAAGATCATGACCGAGGCCGGCCACGGCGGCACCATCACTACCACAAGCTCGATGGTCGCCAAGTACGGCCAGCCCTCCGGCGTCGGTTACCCCACGTCCAAGTTTGCCGTCAACGGTATGGTCCAGTCGCTCTCGCGCGAGCTCGCTCCCATGGGCATCCGCGTCAACGCCGTCGCCCCCGGCGTGACTAAGACCGACATGGTCGCCAACCTGCCCGAAGAGGTCATCAAGCCCATCATCGCCACCATTCCGCTGGGTCGCATGGGCGAGCCCGAGGATGTCGCCAACGCCTTTGTTTTCCTGGCGAGCGACATGTCCTCCTATGTCACGGGCGCCGTGCTCCCCGTCGACGGAGCCGCCCGCTCCTAAGGAGCCACAAGCTTTGGCTTCAAGTTTCAACATAGCTCAACCAAAAAGGCGCGCCGTCTGAATCAACTACAGACAGCGCGCCTTCTCCTGTTATGAAAGGGAAACTATGTCCCAGTATTTCGGATCAGAACGGGGCACGGTTTCCCCCAGGACCTCCTTGCGGAAACCACATCCCGTTCCGAGCCTTCAAAGCGGGACGCGGCTTCCCCGAGAAAGTATCGACTACTTACCGTCGTCGTCTTCGGCTTCTTCGCGCGCATAGAGCTCCAGCATGCGGCGGCGGTATTCGCGCACAGCGAGCTTGGCGCGCTCCAGGCGGCGGCGCTCACGCGGAGTCAGCTCGGACGGGTCGACCTCGTCTCCATAGGTCTTATCGGCAAGCAGGTGCGCCGCGTCCACGATGCGGGCATCGATGTGGCCGCTCGCTGCCTCGGCGGAAAGACGCTCGGCAATCGTATCGAGCGTAGGCAGGCCCTCGAATACGCGACCATGGCCATGCGAGGTCAGCAGCTCGTGCTCGCGCGCAAGCAAGCTCGCTAGGTCGTGGTGGGCGCGCAAGATGTCGAGCGCATCGGATGGATGCTCGGCAACCTCTGCCACGGCGGCGACCGGTGCGGCATCCACCACGCGGTAGAAGAGCTGCGCGAGCAATGGCATCAAGAACACCGTGATGGCACCGGCGGCAACCATGACCGACGCAATATCTTGCGACAGCGCGCCCGCGTTGACGGCAACGCTCGTAACGGCAACGATGATCGGCAGCGCCGTGGTGCAGTACAGGGCCACGGTAATGCGACCATACGCCGACACATCGCGCGTCGCAGGACAAATGCTCATGGAAATAAGAATAGGCACGGCACGAATAATCAACAACGCCACGATAAAGCCCACGAGCAGACCCGGGCGCGACGCCACGGCCGTCAGATCGATCTTTGCGCCCGATACGGTAAAGAACACCGGAATCAAAAAACCGTAGGCCAGACCGTCGAGCTTGGTCTCGAGCGTATGGTTGCCCTCGGGGATGATATAGCGCAGGACAAAGCCGGCGGCAAAAGAACCCAACACGATGTCGAGATCAAAGACGGCCGAGAACGCCACGAGCGTGACCAGGATGAGCACCGTCAGGCGCACGAAGGTCTGCGACGTGGTATCGGCGCGCTCCTCGACAAACGCAAAGAAGCGGCTGCCGACGCGCTTGGAGCGGCTTGGGACCACGGCCAGCAACACGCAAACCACCGCAAACAAGCCAAGGATTACGAGCGTTTGGATGCCAGTGCGGGCAGACAGCAGCACCGACATGGCGAGCACGGGACCGAGCTCGCCCCAAGTGCCATACGCGAGAATCGAGTCGCCCACGCGCGTGCCGGTGAGCGAGCGCTCGCGCATGATGGGCACAAGCGTACCGAGCGCCGTCGAAGTGAGGGCAAGCGTCACGGCGATACCGTCGAAATGACTGACTGAGAACCACGGGGTAAAGCGCACGGCAAGCCAGGCGATACCAAACGTGACGACCCACGTCGCCAAGCCGTAGCGCCCCTCGACGCCCGTGATGCTCTTGGGGTCGATCTCAAAGCCGGCAAGCAGGAACAAAAAGGCCAGGCCCAGCTCGGACACAAGCGAGACCTCAGCATCTACATGGATGACGCCGAGCATATGGGGTCCCAGTACCGCGCCGAGCACGAGCAAAAAGACCGTCTCGGGAACGGGTTTTCCGGGAATCGCCGAGGCGATAAAAGGACTCGCAAAGGCCACGAGTGCGATGATGGCGAGCGAAACGAATGCCATGTGATGCCTTTCTCTTGTTTGCGCTTCACTGTAGCACCCTCGCCGTCCTCAACGCGCCGCGAGCTGTCGTATCATAGTGAGGTTTACAAACATGTGGCTCAAGGCGACCGCAGGGCAGACCCCGCAAACCGACCGCTGCCGCATACCGTACCGTACGCCCAACCGATCAGGAAGGCAGGAACCAATGGTCTCTCGTATCTACGTGGAGAAGAAACCCGGGTTCGACGTCGAGGCTCAGCAGCTCAAGGGCGAGCTGACCGAAATTCTCGGCATCAAGGGCATCGAGGCCCTGAGGATTATCAACCGCTACGACGTCGAGGGCATCGACAAGGAGCTTTTCCGGTCCTGCGTGCCGACCGTCTTTAGCGAGCCCCAGGTCGATGTGACCTACGACGAGCTCCCCGCAAGCGATGGCGCCGTCTTTGCCGTCGAATTCCTGCCTGGCCAGTTTGACCAGCGCGCCGACTCCGCCAGCGAGTGCGTGCAGCTCATCAGCCAGGGCGAGCGCCCCGCCGTGCGCTCCGCCAAGGTCTATATGATCTCGGGCGCTCTGGACGAGGCCGCCATTGATGCCATCAAGCACTACGTGGTGAACCCCGTCGAGGCGCGCATCGCCTCGCTCGACCTGCCCGAGACGCTGTACATGGAGACCCCCGAGCCCCAGCCCGTCGAGGTGCTCGACGGTTTCCGCGAGCTCGACGAAGCCGGCCTTGCCGCCTTTATTTCCGAGCGCGGCCTTGCCATGGACGAGGCGGACATCGCCTTCTGCCAGCAGTACTTCCGCGATGAGGATCGCGACCCCACCATCACCGAGATCCGCGTGATCGACACCTACTGGTCCGATCACTGCCGCCACACCACCTTCGGCACCGTCCTGGACGACGTGACGATCGACGACGCCGTGGTGCAGCAGGCCTTCGACCGCTACATGGAGATGCGCCACGAACTCGGTCGCGACACCAAGCCCGTCTGCCTCATGGACATGGGCACCATCGGCGCCAAGTACCTCAAGAAGACCGGCGTCATGACCGATGTCGACGAGTCCGAGGAGATCAACGCCTGCACCGTCAAGGTGAAGGTCGATGTCGACGGCGAGGACCAGGACTGGCTGTTCCTCTTTAAGAACGAGACCCACAACCACCCGACCGAGATCGAGCCCTTCGGCGGTGCCGCCACCTGCGTGGGCGGTGCCATCCGCGACCCGCTGTCGGGCCGCAGCTACGTGTACCAGGCCATGCGTGTCACCGGCGCCGGCGACCCCACCGTCCCCGTGTCCGAGACGCTCGAGGGCAAGCTGCCGCAGCGCAAGCTCGTAACCACCGCTGCCGCCGGCTACTCCAGCTACGGCAACCAGATCGGCCTTGCCACCGGCCAGGTCAACGAGCTCTATCACCCCGGCTACGTTGCCAAGCGCATGGAGGTCGGCGCCGTCGTGGGCGCTACCCCGGCAAACCACGTGCGTCGCGAGTGCCCCGCCCCCACCGACAAGATCATCCTGCTGGGCGGCCGCACCGGCCGTGACGGCATCGGCGGCGCCACCGGCTCCTCCAAGACCCAGAACACCGAGTCCATCGAGACCTCGGGCGCCGAGGTCCAGAAGGGCAACGCCCCGGTCGAGCGCAAGCTGCAGCGTCTGTTCCGCCGCGGCGACGCCTGCCGCCTGATCAAGCGCTGCAACGACTTTGGCGCCGGCGGCGTCTCAGTCGCCGTGGGCGAGCTTGCCGACGGCCTGTATGTCGACCTGGACACCGTGACCAAGAAGTACGACGGCCTGGACGGCACCGAGCTCGCCATTTCCGAGTCCCAGGAGCGCATGGCCTGCGCCGTCGCCGACGGTGACGTCGAGGAGTTCATGGGCTACGCCGCCGAGGAGAACCTCGAGGCGACCGTTATCGCCGAGGTTACCGCCGAGCCGCGCATGCGCATGGCCTGGAACGGTGTCGCCATCGTCGATCTGTCCCGCGAGTTCCTCAACTCCAACGGCGCGCCCAAGCACCAGGTCGCCCACGTCTGTGCCCGCAGCGTGTGGCAGCCCAGCTGGGCCGGCACCACGCTTGCCGAGCGCATGACCTCGCTTGTCACTGACCTCAACGTCGCCTCCAACAAGGGCCTGTCCGAGCGCTTCGACTCCACCATCGGTGCCGCAACCGTGCTCATGCCCTTTGGCGGCAAGACGCAGCTCACCCCGAGCTCGGCCATGGTTGCCAAGTTCCCCGTGGACGGCGAGACCACCACGGCGAGCGCTATGGCATGGGGCTTCAACCCCTACCTGATGGAGGCCGACCAGTTTGCGGGCGCCTACCTGTCCGTGGTTGAGTCCATCGCCAAGCTCGTGGCTGCCGGCTTTGAGCACAAGCGTGCCTATCTCTCCTTCCAGGAGTACTTCGAGCGTCTGCGCACCGAGGCCGAGCGCTGGGGCAAGCCCATGGCAGCCGTCCTGGGCGCCCTTATGGCCCAGGTCGATCTGGGTGCCGGTGCCATCGGCGGCAAGGACTCTATGAGCGGCTCGTTTGAGGACGAGGCCGGTGAGCTCAACGTTCCGCCCACCCTGATCAGCTTCGCTGTGGCCGTGGGCAAGGCCGCCCGTGCCGTCTCGCCCGAGTTCAAGGGTCTGACGCATCGCGTCGTGCGCATCGCCCCCGCCACCTATGGTGAGGACTACCGCCCCGACGCTCAGCAGCTGCTCGCCGCGTTTGACGCCGTCGAGGCGCTCACCGCCAACGGCGACGCCCTGGCCGTCTCCACGCCCGGCTACGGCTGCGGCGTCGAGAGCCTCTTTAAGATGTGCGTCGGCAACCAGATCGGCATCGAGCTTGCCGAGGACGTGGACGTGGAGAGCCTCTTCACCCCGCTCTACGGCAGCTTTATCGTCGAGCTCGCCGAGGACGCCGAGCTGCCCGAGGTCGCCGACGGCGTTGTCGTCGAGCCCCTGGGTACCACCGTCGAGGGCTATGTCATCGACACCGGCTCCGAAGTCATCGAGCTCGCTGAGCTCCAGGAGGCCTGGGAGAGCGGCATCGAGGGCGTCTTCGCCTACCGCAGCACCGGCGAGACCGCCGAGGTCGAGACCATCGACTTCCGCGCCAAGGATATCCACGTGTACGGCGGCGCCAAGATCGCCCGCCCGCGCGTAATCATCCCCGTGTTCCCCGGCAACAACTGCGAGTACGACAGCGCCCGCGCCTTCCGTGCCGCCGGTGCCGAGGCCGACACCTTCGTGATCAACAACCTCACGCCCGAGGCCGTCGCCGAGAGCACCCACGAGCTCGCCCGCCGCATCCGTGCAAGCCAGATCGTCATGATCCCCGGTGGCTTCTCGGGCGGTGACGAGCCCGATGGCTCCGCCAAGTTCATCACGGCGTTCTTCCGCGCTCCCGAGGTCACCGAGGCAGTCCGCGACCTGCTCAAGGCCCGCGATGGCCTGATGCTGGGCATCTGCAACGGCTTCCAGGCCCTGATCAAGCTCGGCCTGGTGCCCTACGGCGACATCGTCGACGCCACGCCCGATGCGCCCACGTTGACGTTCAACACCATCGGTCGCCACCAGAGCCGTCTGGTGCGCACCCGCATCTCGTCCAACTTGTCCCCGTGGCTGTCGCAGTGCAGCCTGGACGACCCCTACACCGTCGCCATCAGCCACGGCGAGGGCCGCTTTGTCGCCAATGACGAAGTGCTCGCCCAGCTGATCGCCAACGGCCAGGTCGCCACGCAGTACGTGGGCGAGAACGGCAAGCCCAGCATGGATCTCTCCGTCAACCCCAACGGCTCCGCACTCGCCATCGAGGGCATCACGAGCCCCGACGGCCGCGTCCTGGGCAAGATGGGCCATGCCGAGCGTCGCGGCGACAACCTGTACCGCAACGTGCCCGAGCATGTCCCCGGCGATAAGTTCATGCCGATCTTTGAGAGCGGCGTGGCCTACTTCGCTTAAACCTTTCCCATCGGGTACAATCCCCTCGGGTAACAACACCCGCCACCGACGCATCCGGTGGCGGGTTCTTTTTTGCTTCGCGCATGCAGGAAGGACATCATGGAAAGCCGCAAGCCGTATCTCGCCACCCTGCCCGGACTCATCCTGGGTTGTCTTGTTTGCTGTGCACTCTGGGGATCGGCGTTTCCCTGCATCAAGATCGGCTACGCGCTCTTTGGTATCCCGGCGCACGATAGCGCCTCGCAGCTGCTCTTTGCGGGCTTGCGCTTCACGCTTGCCGGCGCCCTGGTTATCGTTGGGATGAGTGCGGCCCAACGCCGCCCCCTCATTCCGCAGGCTCGCGACATCAAGCCCATCTTTGTCTTGTCGCTCTTCCAGACTATCGGGCAGTACTTCTTTTTCTATCTGGGCCTCTCGTGCGCCAGCGCCATGTCGAGCTCCATCATCGAGGCCAGCGCCAACTTCCTCGCAATCCTCTTTGCCGCCCTAGCATTTCACACCGAGAAGCTCAATACGGCCAAGGTGCTTGGCTGTGCGCTGGGCTTTGCCGGCGTCGCGCTCGTCAACCTCTCGGGCGCAGATGGCACCTTTGGCTTCAGGCTCGATGGCGAGGGCTTTATCCTAGCCTCCACTGTCGCGGGTGCTCTTTCGACCTGCCTGATCGGCATCTTCTCGCGCAAGCACGACGGCGTCTTGCTTGCCGGGTGGCAGTTCTTGGTCGGCGGACTGGTCCTCACCGCCATCGGCTTTTTGATGGGCGGCGCGCTCTCCCCCACTGAAATCGCCCCCGCCATCGCGCTCATTATCTATATGGCACTCATTTCCGCCGTCGCGTACTCGCTATGGTCGCGTCTGCTTGCCGTCAACCCCGTCAGCCGTGTGTCGGTCTTTGGCTTTATGAATCCAGTCTTTGGCGTACTGTTAAGCGCGCTGCTGCTCGGCGAGGGCGCTGGCACGAGCCCTGTGACCGTACTTGTTGCCCTGCTGTTGGTCTGCGGCGGCATCATCATCGTCAACAGGCCCAAAAAGGCCTAATGAACTGCCCTTATTTAGCAGAGCGGATTCACATACTTTAGTTTAATGGAGTACATCGGAGAGCCGAGGGCCGCCACGCACGCCAGCGTGTGCCCCTTTTCCTAGCGTATCTGAACGCCGGCTTTCTTCTTCTCGGCCTTGACGCGGTAGAGCTCCGCGTCGGCAGCACGAAGCAAGTCTTGCCAGGTATCGACGCCATCACCAACCCGTGCGTAGCCGATGGACATCCGCAACAGATACGGAACCTCGGCGCGCGCGAGCTCATCGTTGATTGTCGCGCACAGATGCATGATATCCTGTTCCGCCACTGCCTTTTGGAGCACCACGAACTCATCGCCACCATAACGTGCGATAAAGCCGCCAGACGCCGAGCAGACTTCTTTGAGCGCAGCGGATATGACCTGAAGAGCGTGGTCGCCCTCCACATGCCCATAGCGATCGTTAATCTGCTTAAAGCCGTCGGCGTCCATCATAAGCAGATATACATCTTCGGCCTGATCCACATTTGAGAAGAGCGACAGCATATAGGTCTCAAAACGGTTGCGATTGTTAAGTCCAGTCAACGGGTCGGTCGAGATGAGCTGCTCCTGGTAGATGATGTAGAGCAGCAACATGCTAATCATTATGCCGACACAAAGGCCGGGCACCGAGTATACGACCTGAAAGGTACCGCCCACCAGGGCCGGAATGGCGAAAAATGCCAAGGTTCGATAGATGGCCTTCGTCTGCAGGCTCTCGACCCTGCGAGATTGCACAAATGCATGCAGGGACGTATGTATAACGTAACAGTAGCTGACGATGGGCGGGATCATATAGGCAAAGCCGCGACGATACACGCCCTGCGAATCGATATAGAACAGGGCGTGCGTCCAGTAACTGGTAAACGCCAGCACGACCACCAGAGCCGTAGGCAACGCAACAAGCACCACCCTATAGCGCGAGGTCAAAAGGCGAGAACCCTGCACCGTCTCGGAATAGATAAACCAAATGAGACACGCGATAGCAAAGAGCGAAAACGAAACCGCGTTGGAAATCCAGTTGGCCGTGATGCCTACAGGAGTGCTCAAGCCATCCGAGAGCGTCCAGATCATATCGAAGAAAATGTAGGCAGCAGACGTGTAGCCCAGCATGCTAAACAATAGCTGCTGGGTGCTCGAGAACAAGGAGCGACGACTTCGCACGGCAAGCCCGATAAGAACAATCATGCATAGCACGAATATCTCAATCTTGAGTGCCTTAACCACTAGCGCCACCCCTTCAATACCCAAGTGGTCAGAATCGCCCAATTCGAATCAGGGCAATAAACACCCCTTTACTCCGCAGGGGTAAAGGGGATAATAGCAGAGCGCCCGAACATCACTGCAAAACAGTTTCTGTTCGGGCGCCCATACGGCGCGAATTGCACACGCCGGCATCATTGATGGGTATCGATTGCTACTCGCCATCGATGTCAGTCGCGACGGCCTCCTCGATGGCCTCGACACCGACAGGCGACAGATCCTCCTTGCCTTGGCAGAACTTCTTGTCGACCCAGCCAGTCAGAATCGGAGCCATGATCGCCGTGATGATAACGGCGGTGGCGATCTGAGCGTACGCGATGGGCGCAAGCTCGGCGTAGCGCGGTGCGACCTCGGCGAGGGCAACCGGTGTGGTCATAGCCGTGCCGGCAATGGTGGAGCAAGCCACAGCGGCCTTGCCATTGCCGCCGCACAGACGCTCGAACGCAAAGGTGATGGGACCGACGACAAACAGCGTGACAAGGCCCAGCAAGATGCCGGAAATACCGCCGGTGATAAAGCTCGACAGGCTCATGGACGCACCGAGCTGAAATCCGATGACGGCAATCGCGGGATTGGCACCGGGAACCAGCAGGTTCTTGATAAACGGGAACAGGCTGCCCAGAACCATGCCAATAACGAGTGGCAAGATGGAGCCGATAATGGTGCCAATGGGAATGTTGGCGAGGCCGGAAACACCGAGGATGATCATCGTGACGGCGGGGCCAGCCGTAAAGAACAGGATACCGACGGCGCCCTGCTCAGACTCATCACCGAACTCGCCCATGATGCCCGTATAGAGCGCCATGTTGCAAAACGTGATGCCGCCGATGATAGACACGGAGCTCAGACCCAGGAAGTTGTCGTTAAAGAAATATGCCACGCCCAGGCCGAGAGCCGCTGCGACGACCAGCTTGGGGATCAGCACGACGATACCGGTCTTGATGGCACCCGGCGTGGACTTAAAGCTGATGCCGGCGCCCACAAACAGCAGGATCGCGGCGACGATGGCATTGGAGCCACCGCGGCAGGCAGCCGTAAAGAAGCCGCCGATCTCAAAAACCTGCGGGCAGAAGGTGTTGAGCAAAAGACCGACGATCATCGGATAGATCATGATGTCGCCCGGGATGCGCGGGACCTTGAATTTCTTTTGCTCGTTGGCGGTCGCTTCCTGTGCCATGAAACCCCCATTTCCGCTGACGGGGTACAAAAGCCCACGTCACGCTTTGCTACAGTAAAGTTTGACCATGGTACCAGAAGAAATAGACCAGCTCGGTGAGAAATTCGATTCGTTGGACAGGGGCGCTAAACGTGCCCCGCTCTTATATGAGGCTCAAAACGATATAGAACACGATGCCCGAAACACAGCACCACAGCATCGATTTTGTCTTGACCGCCACGGCCACGACGCCGGCAGCCGCAATCCAGGGAACCAAGGCAGGCCAGGGTCCCGCGTCGAACGCGCCGGGGCTCACCAAGTCGTTGGCGACCAGCGCGGCAAAGGCAGCGGGCGGGATATAACCCAGGGCCTCGGTAATGCGGGGCGACAGCGTTCTCCCGCGCAAGGCAAACGCCGGCGCGATGCGAAAGAACGCGATAGCAGCCCACGACGACAGCCACAGAACCAAGAACTCGTTAACGGGCATCGCGGGCACCTCTTCCGTCAAATACAGCATCGCACGCCAACGCAATGGCAATGCCGGCCACGACGCTTGCCGGCACGGCAATATTCGTGAGGCCCAAGAACTTGCATACGGCGACGGACACCGCGCCCGAAACCGCCGCGACAACGTTGCCGCGCGACAGCCGCTGCGAAAAGAGCAGGCAGATAAAGAGCGAGGTGCAGACAAAGGCTGCAATGGCGGTGGGAACATCGACAACGGCGCCGACGATGGCGCCCATCGTACACGAAACGCCCCATGTTGCGATGAGAATCACGTTGAGCACGAAGGACTCGCGCGGGCCCCAATCCTCCCCTTCAACCAACTTGGCAAGCGAGATGCCATATGCCTCCTCGGTAAGTGTCGCGGCAACAGCCAGCGTCTGACGCTTCGAGGCACCCGTCAGATGCGGCGCGATCGATGCCGAGTAAAGCGCAAAGCGCGAGGAGATGGCAGCAACGCTCGCGACGATCGATGCTGCAGGCACGCCCGCCAGCCAAAGATTGCAGATCATAAACTGGCCGCTGCCCGTCACAAACGTGCTGCTCAGAGCAAAGACCATCCAGGGCTCCATTCCCGTCTGCCCCATGATCATTCCGCACGGCGCGCCTATTGCAACATAGGTAAGCATCACTGGCCAGACGATTTTAAAGATCCTAAGGACCATGCCACTCCCATTCTGGTAAGTCGTCTGCAGCGCGCCTTGCAACGCAGCAGAAATATCAACCGGTGGCAATAAAGTTCACCTACAATTGCCACCGGATCGAAAGACACAACTTTTTAGGAAGTCATTATGACAGCTATCGATCGAGACCGGGCGCGCGCGGCCTTCAAAAGCTACACCGATGCCTACGACGCCACCAACCCACGCATCGCGCTCAAAATCGAGCATACGTACCACGTGGCCGAGGCATGCGATGCCGTAGCGCGCGAGCAGGGCTGGTCGTCAGAAGATATTGACCTGGCATGGCTTTGCGGCCTGCTGCACGATATGGGCCGCTTTGAGCAGCTGCGACGCTGGGACACCTTTAAGGACGCCGAGAGCATGAGCCATGCAGTGCTGGGCATCGAGGTCCTCTTTGGCGAGAATCCCGCCGATGCACCCGCCGTAATGAGCATCCGCGACTTTATCGATGACCCGGCAGAAGATGAGCTCATCCGAGCGAGCATCGCCTATCACAGCGATTTCCGTCTACCCGCACAGCTCGACGAGCGCACGCGGAGCTTCTGCGACATCGTGCGCGATGGCGACAAGATCGACATTATGCGCACCATCGCCGACAGCACCGTCGACACCGTCCTCAAGGTGGATGAGGACACGTTTCTCGCCAGCCACTTCTCGACACCGGCGCTTACCGCCTTTGACGAGCACCGCTGCGTCGCGCGCGACGAGCGCGATGAGCCCGCCGACTTCTTGGTGGGGCTTATCTGCTTTATGTTTGAGCTCGTCTATCCGGCAAGCCGCGCGCTGGCGCGCGAGCAAGGCGATATCTACCGCCTGCTCGACGCGCCCTTTGGCATTACGCGGCCCTTTACCGACCCCGCCACGCAGGCAACCTGGAGCCGCCTAAAGGACGAGATGCGCGACTGGCTGGTGCGTGCCTAGCGCTCAAACTGGGCCAGCAGCTCCTCGACGACCTCGACGGCATCACCGACAACCTTGTACTGGGCAGCACCAAAGATGGGGGCATCCGGGTCCTCGTTGATGGCGATAATGCACTCCGCCCCACCGATGCCGGCAAGATGCTGGATGGCGCCCGAAACACCGATACTCACGAGAAGCTTGGGCGAGACCGATACACCCGTCTGGCCAATTTGGTGGCGATACTCCAACCAGCCTGCCTCCACAATGGGACGCGTGCAACCAAGCTCGGCACCCAGGGCATCGGCGAGCTTTCGCATCAGGGGCAGATTCTTCTTGGAGCCGATGCCGCGGCCCACCACGACCAGACGCTCGGCATCGGCAATTGAGGCCTGCTGTCCCCACTCCTCGGCGGGAATCGAGATCTCGACGCGGGCCTTAACGTCATCCGCAAGCACTACCTGGGCAATCGTGCCGGAGCGGCTATAGTCAAACTCGGGCGCCTTAAAGATGCCGGGGCGCACCGTTGCCATCTGAGGACGGTGGTTGGGGCAGATAATGGTGGCCATCAGGTTGCCGCCAAACGCCGGGCGCGTCTGCTGCAGCAGACCCGTCTCCGTATCCATAGAAAGCACCGTGCAATCGGCCGTAAGACCCGTCTGCAAGCGCACGGCCACACCGGGCGCCAGCTCGCGACCAAAGGCGGTCGCGCCGTACAGAATGGCCTCGGGCTTGCGCTCGGCTACCAAATCGCAGATCAAGCGAGCGTAGACCTCCGCGTCGTTCTGACGCAGGCGCTCGTCACGACAGACCAGAACTTCGTCCGCACCGGCGCAAATCAGATGCTCCAGGTCCCCGAGTGAGCCCTCGGGGCTCATGCCGACCAGTGCCACCAGACGGCAGCCGCGGGCATCGGCAAGCTCGCGCCCCTTGCCCATGAGCTCGAAGGCCACGGATGCAACGGCATCGTGCTCGTCAGTCTGCACGAAGATCCAGATGTCTCGATATGCGTCAAGGTCTGCCGCGCCGGCGGCCTCGTCGCGCTCAATCGAGATGGCGTTGACGGGGCAGGCGTCGACGCACCCACCGCACAGGATACAGCCGTCGGTTACGCGGGCACAGCGATTGGGGCGCTCACCCTCCACCACAATGCCGCCCGAGGCGCAGGCGCGAACGCAGCGACCGCAGCCGATACAGGCTTCGCTATCGATAATCAGCCCGCTCATCTATGCCATCCCCTCAATAATCTTGGCAAGTTTTACCGCCTGCTCGGACGCCGTTCCCTCAACGGCCTCGCACGTTTGGTCACGGTCGGGCACAAACGAGCGCACGACCTGCGTCGGTGATCCGGCAAGGCCGCAACGCGAGGGATCGGCGTTTACGTCGGCAGCGCTGGCCACACGCACGTCTGCATCCTCGGCCGCGCGAATACCGGCAATACTCGGCATGCGCAGCTGGCCAATCTCCTTGGCGGTCGTCATCGCACACGGCATCTCCAGGTACACCGTCTCCTCGCCGGCATCGCAGCCGTGAACGAGCGCCAGCGAGCCACACGTCGTAAATCCCGCGCTCTGCACACAGCTCACGTCGGTCACGCAGGGGACCCCAAAGGCGCCGGCCAGCTCGGGGCCGATCTGGGCCGTATCGCCGTCCACTGCCATCTTGCCGCAGATGAGCAGGTCAAAGTCCTCATCGAGTGCCTCGATGCCGCATTTGAGGGCATAGGTGGTGGCTAGGGTATCGGCGCCCGCAAAGGCGCGATCGGTCAGCAGCAGCGCGTCGTCGGCACCGCGGGCGATGCAGTCGCGCAGCAGCGATTCGGTCGCGGGGATGCCCATCGACACCACCGTCACACGCACGTCCATGCCAAAGCCGATAAAGTCGTCCTTCAGCGCTAGCGCACATTCGAGAGCACTTGCATCGAAGGGATTAACGACCGCCTGCTTGCCATCACGCACGATAGTATTGGTCTTGGGGTCCATCTTGACCTCGGTGCTTCCGGGCACCGCCTTGACGCACACCACCATATGAAAATCACTCATCTTCACGCGCCCCCTTTCTGGACGAGCTCATCCAAGAGCTTCTCCGTAAACAGGTTGCCGCGACCCAGCTGGCCGGCAGGATCGAGCTGGAGTTTGAGATGCGCCGACTCGACCATGGCCTCGTGGCCGTACATCGTCTCCAAGAAGCCCGCCTTGATCTTGCCGACGCCGTGCTCAGCAGAAACGGCACCGCCCATGGCCGTGACCTCGGAAGCCCACTGGGCAAAGAGTTCTCCACCACGACGGTAGTCTTGCGCATCGCGCGGCAGGATGTTCACATGCAGATGGTTGTTCCCGATGTGTCCCCAGGCAGCAGGCTCAAGCCCGCTTTCGGCCAGCGTGCGGCGATAGAGGACCACGACATCGGCAAGGCGTGCATTGGGCACCGACATATCCGATCCCAGCTTGGTAATGGTGGGGTCGGTGCGGCGACGCTCGTCAACGAGCATGTTGACACTCTCGGGGACCGCGTGGCGGAAAAACCGCTGGCATTCGCGATCGACTTCGGTGCGCGCGACCCATGTCGCATCGTCGCGGCCGCCCGCAAGCTCCAAAACCCATCCCAGGTGGTACAGCTCCTCGGTCGCCTGCGCCTCGTCGTCGCAGTCAAGCTCCACGTAGACACAGACCTTTGCCTCGTCGTCGAGCGCCGGCAGCGAGGCAAACGCCGTCGACTGCTCGCGCTGGCGACGTAGAATATCCAGGGCGCCAGCATCGAAGTACTCGATGGCAGCCGCATGGGACAGGACAGGGCGCACGGAATCGGTAAAGGACACCGCCTTGTCCTCGCTATCGAAAAAGCAACTCACACCCCATACGACCGAAGGTGCCGCCTGCAGGGCGATCTCGAGCTCGGTGACAACGCCGAGCGTGCCGCACGCGCCGATAAAGAGGTCGATGGCGTCCATATCGTCCGCAACGAAATAGCCTGAGGCATTTTTTGTCTCGGGCATGGTATAGCCGGGAAGATCGAGTTCGAGCGTACGGCCCGCTGCCGTCACGAGCGACAGGTGGCGGTCCTGGGCAAAAGCCTCGCCGCGCTGAAGCTCAAGCAAATCGCCATCAGCCAGCGCGACGTGGAGTCCCGTGATATGCGGGCGCATGGGACCGTAAGCGTAGCTGCGGGCGCCGGAGGCGTTGCATGCCGCCATGCCGCCCAGACAGGCAGATGCCTCGGTGGGATCGGTGGGAAAGAACTGCTCGGGGGACTCTTGGAACTCCTCGTAGGCCTCAAGCGATGCCTGGTCCCAACCAGCGGTCGGCAGTACCTTCTTGCTCAGCTGCTTACGCAGCTCCGAGAGCACAACGCCCGGCTCCACGCGCAGCAGAAATTGGTCTTGTTCATCGCGGCGAAGGCCCAAGTAGCGATTCATACGGGAAGTATTGAGGATATGCCCACCGTGGGGCACGGCACCGGCGGCAAGGCCGGTTCGGGCGCCCTGAACCGTTACCGGGACACGCTCGGCATGGAGCGTTTCCAAAATGGCACGGACCTCGTCTTCCGTTGTCGGAAACGAGATGCTCGATGCTTCGCCCGATGCGCGAGATTCATCGCGGCCATACTCTTCGAACTCGTCGGTGAAGGGTTTAATGGTTGCAGACACGCGAACTCCCCCTTTAGCTAACTACAGTGTTTGCAGGGAGATGTTACCGCATCGTTTCGTCGACGTGTTCGAGACCGTCTCCATAATTGGCGATTTTTACGTTTGTGCAATTCGGCGAACGGCAAGGCTTCCTCGGCAGACGATGCTTTTGACACATATCGCCCCGCCGTCGCCGACCGCTCGATTGTCGCTCGAAAAAAGTTGAAGTAATTTTTTCCACCTTTTACCTGCGGAGATGTCAATCCGTCAAGCATTTGGTCAGAAATTGGTCAAGTAGCGGCTGATACGGTCGGCGTCGACAGCCAAAACCGATAGAAGTTTTGGCCCCAGAAGCAGGGAGGTTCCCATGGCATATTACTGGCCCCAGTACGGCGTCGCCATCGAGGTCGACGACGATCCCTATCTCCTGCCTTTCGACGAAGAGGCGTTCCCCGAAACGGCGGTCTACCACGTCACCACCGATGTTATCTGCGACCCCGAGTCGTTCTCGGCGCTCGCCCACCACATCGCGCGTATCCACGACATCGAGCTCCCTCACGACTTTGACGAGCTCATCTACTCGCGCCGCCTGATGCTTCACATGCTCTTTGGAGCGGACCCGTCCACGTTCGCACGTGTCTACACCACCAAGGACGCCGCATGAGTGCGAAGAAGCCGCCCCGCCTCGCAGGACTGGGGCGTCGCAAGAAACTCGTCGTTGTCTGTCTGGCTATCGTCTGCGCCCTTGTCGCCGTAGGACTATACGCCTGGCAGTCGCAGCCCGTGCCCGAAGCGGGCGCCTCAGTCACGACGGCAGAGGGTAAATCGCGACAAGAAATCCAAGATGAGCTCGATGCCATCGTCCGCGACAACATGATGACGATTTCGGTCGCGCCGGTCGCTCAGCTACAGGAGGACGGCAAGCTGCGCGTCAACGTGCAAAACGTCCAAGACAATAAATTTCCCCAGCGATTCCGCGTCATCCAAAACGACGAGACCATGTACGAATCCGGTGTGGTCGAGACCGGCAAGACAATCGAGACGTGCCCCGCCGGCGACATCAAAGAAGGCGAGGCATACATCGAGATCCAGGCACTCGATGCCAAGACCCTCGACAGCCACGGCAATCCGACACGTGTCAAGGTACGGGTTGAGCAAGCCGAGAACTAGCTTTTTCGACCGACGCGGCACCGCACGCAATTCACCAGCATTCGTCCAATCATCGCGGGGACGGCCCGCGGCGAATAGAAAGGAACGACCATGGACATCACCAGGAACATGAACGGAGCCAGAGCGCTCGTCGTGGGCGCAGGGCTCGCGCTCTCGCTCGCAATGGGCGCCGCCCCGACGCCAGCTCTGGCAGCCGGGCGCGTTGGAACCACAAAAGTAATGGTCAGGACCGAGATCGACAACGTAGAGTTCAAAGTTCCGACGGTTATTCCCTTCGTCGCCAAGGCCGACGGCACGCTTCAGGGCCCCTCAGAAGACGCGACCACCATCGACAATCATTCGGCCTACGGCATCCATGTCACCAACATGAAGATCGACGCCATGAACACCTGGACCATTGCCGCCGACGCCAAGGCCGGAACCGCGCAGAATTCCATCGACTTTAAGGTCGGCCCCAACGGCGCACTCCAGAACGCCAGCGCCGCAATGCAGGAGACGGGCCTCGATCTTTCCAAGAATGCAGCCTTCGACATGGGCTACCAGGGCATTGCCGGCGGCACGGACAAAATTAAGCTCAAGACAAGCGGAAACGTCGCCCGCGTCACGCGCGACATCTTCCGCGTAACCGGCGAAGGCGATCAAGTTGCAACGATCACCTGGACGGTCGAGCCCGGTGCGCACACGGCATAAGGCCGTCGCCCTGGCCACCGCCGTCAGTATCCTAGCGTTTGGGCCAGCCATGGCCTTTGCCCAGCAAGAACAGGCGCAGGCCGCCACGCAGGTGACGGTCGACCTCTCGGAGCTCGACCGCGGCAACTGCAAGGAACCGTTGGCACAGACAGACGACAGACGATGGCTCTTGGCAGCAGGCGCCACGACAGCAGGCGCGGGAACCGCCGGCCTCGGTCTGCACATCAAACGCAGCCAGAAACGAAACACGGACAGGCCGCACTAAATTAGCTAAGGAGACCCCATGGCATCGAAGAACCTTTTGCCCGTCGTCGCACTCTGCGGCGCGCTCGCAACCGGAACGCCTGTCGCCGCTTGGGCGACTCCCGTCATGGCAGACTCCTTACCAGCAGCCCTAAGCTCCGCACCAAATCCGTCGAGCGCCATTGCGTGCAAGCGTTTTTCGTTCGCACAGGCCGCAATCTCAACCTCGGGATGCCTTCGTCGTAATACGGACGGCTCGATAGTCGTGGATATCAATCGTTCGAACAAGGCAAACGGCTCCCAGGCGGGGTGCGCCGTCTGCACGTGGCGCTCGATTGTGCTCGATGCAGATGGCGATCCGTGCGATTTGGGGTTGCGCATCGATATCGCTTCGGTCGATGACTCGGCGAACGGAGCGAAGGTCGCCTTCGACGGTGCGTTTTTCGAGAAAGGAGGCGGTATATGTCTGGGCTGCGCCGCCGCGAATGCAGACGATGTGCAGCCCACCCTCTCATTCACGGCATCGCTGCGGCTGACCAAGGCGGGCACCGATGCCATCGCGGCGGGAGAAGCATCCCTGCTGTTCTACGCCGCCAGCACCGAAGACACAGACATTCATTTCGAGAAGCCAGCCGGATCGCTCAGCCTTACGCGCGGGACGGAGGCAGGCCCTATTGCGATCGATACCCACACGCTAGGCAGGCAACGCATTCTTGCCGACCCGGCGCTTCTCGAGATGGAGTGGAACGGATCCGGAGCCGTCGGGATTGTCCCCTCCGCGCTTGACGCCAAGACGCTCCCCTCAAACGACGAACCCATCAACGCAACCATACAAGAAGAGAGCACGGACAAAGAAGCAGGTGCGGGCGACACGCCGTCGCCGACAAACAGCGTCCCAGCTTCTTTCGAAGCACCGAATGAGCCCGCTACCGGTCCAAACGATCCCGAGCTCGCGGACAGTCTGGGGCTTGCTGATCCTCAGGAGATCGATGAAGGTAACTGCTGCGTGCTTGCCGCCCTCGACCACACAGAGGTCATCGATGCTGCAAACATCGAAGTTGCCGCCGCCAATCAGCCCGTCCGCAAGTCGGCCATCATCGCATTTCCCGAATCCATCGAAGTCGTCTTTTTGCCATCGGGCGAGGTCGTGGCCCCAACACTGCTCACCTTGTTGGGCGCCAAGAATACTCGAAACGAAATTAAAAAGGTCACGGTTGTCGACCCTGCAACCACCGCTAAACTGCGTCTATACGCCGTTGCCCCAGACGGAGGCAAGACCTTGGAATTCGATGGCGACACACTTCTAGCCTGGCGACGTCTGGACATTATGCAAGACGTCTCGTATCAGATCGAACTCGAAGGGTTTGATCGTGCCCGCGATGCCAATATCATCGCCGCGGCTATTGAATCCCCGCAGCGGCTTATGACACTGCGCTTTGACTACTACCCCTATGTCCCGACAACCACCTGAGGCTTAAATGCTGCGCATCATTCCTAATACCACTTATATAACGTATTAGATGAGTCGCGATGTGCCTCGCATTTCGTTCTGCTACGATTGCCACGTTGGCATCAATACAGGAGGGCTCATGCCGGGCTTGGGAACAATCATCAACGTTGCGCTTTTAGTTGCGGGCGGTCTTTTGGGATTAGCGGGCGGCCGCTTCATTACACCGCGCATCCAAGACACGCTCATGAAAGCATCGGGGCTGTGCGTCCTGTTTATCGGCCTGGGCGGCACCATGCAAAAGATGCTCATCATCGATGGAAAGGCGCTAGCGACCACCGGTACCACCATGCTCATCGTCTCATTTGCGCTCGGCTCGCTCATCGGCGAGGCCGTCGACTTGGAAGCCGCCATTGAGAACCTTGGCGAATGGCTCAAGCGCAAAACCGGCAGCGAGGGCGATAACGAGTTCACCAACGCTTTTGTCTCGACTTCGCTCACCGTGTGTATCGGCGCCATGGCCATTGTGGGATCGATTCAGGACGGCCTGCTCGGCGACTGGTCAACGCTTGCCCTCAAGGGCGCACTGGACTGCATCATCGTCTGCACCATGACGGCCTCACTTGGCCGCGGCTGCATCTTTTCCGCCCTGCCCGTCGCCGTGTTCCAGGGGACGATCACGCTGTTTGCCGGTGCACTCTCCCCCATCATGACCACGGCAGCCCTCGACAGCCTTTCGCTCGTAGGCTCCATGCTCATCTTCTGCGTCGGCGTCAACCTCATCCGTCCTCAGACCTTCCGCACGGCCAATATGCTTCCCTCCGTCGTCATCGCCGTCATATACGCCCTCCTGTTCTAAATCTAGCAACGCAGCGGTATCTCGAACATCTGTTTGATGCTGTGCTATGATATGAGGTCACCGTAGCTGCGTTCGAGAGGAGGAGCGGTGGCCGACCAGGACATCAAGATGCTCATCGAGCGCATTATGGCCGAGGCCCGGACCCATCAGTCCGCCCGCTTCTCAAACGAAACCTACGCAGACGAGCCGATTCTCAAAACCGGCCGACAGATGCAGAATTTCCTCCCCGACCAGTACCGTAAAATGCGCGAGATATCGCGCTGGCAGGATGACCCCAAGGGCGGTGCGGGCCGCTGGCTTTCGGAAGCCGAGCTTTTTTACCGCCAGGGCCTGCTGATGGCCGACTTTGAGGACGACTGTCCCTACAACGGCACCTTTAAGTCGTACTTTCCCACCTACAACGCCATGAGCGACCGGCAACTGCGCGGCTACTTTACCTGGCGTGCCCAAGTGCGCCGCGGAACCGTCGAGGAAACGTCTACGTCCTTTGCCTTTCTGTATCTCTATGAGCTGATCTGCGGCATTGGCGTAGATAATCCACTCGATGGTTTTAACAAGATCAAGGCTTTTTGGGATGTCTATCGCGCCTTCGAGCCCGGCATCGACCGGTTTGCGCGCGTGTGGCTGCAAGATTACGCCGTGTTCCACGGGCTCGACCCCAAGCTGCTTCGCGACTCTAAAACCGTCATGTTCGATAACGCCCTTATCGAACTGCGGCGCGCGGCACGAGACCTTGTACCGGCACCGTCCGGCCAGACCCCTAAGCGTCGCAAAACCTCCGAGCCCACGCTCCCCCTTCCGCCCGATGAGGTGCGCGAGGAGCGACTCATGGCCGCCATCAACGCCCTCTCCACGTACAACCTAAGTAGCTCGCGGCTCGACCGCAGCCACCACCGTGATCTGCGCCACGTGGCGTGCGCCGTGTATGTCCGCATGGCGCGCTACTATGACACGCACCGAAAGACCGGCATCGTGGCAAGTTTATTTGGGGAGGAGACGGCCATGCCCTACACCATGTTTGCCTCGGCCGTATTCTTTGCGCCCGAGCGCCACGAGGACTGCGAATACCGTCTGGACCCCATCCATATCTACCGTTGCCAAAACGGTTTTTGGGAATGCATGCGGATTCACGGCAGCAGACAAAAGAGCAGCAAACTTGGCGAGATGATGCGCGCCTGCGACCAACGCCTGCGCCTGGCCCTAGACCCTGCCCATCCCCTTAAGGAAGAAAAGGTCCCCAAATATCTGGCCAAGATTATCGATGACGAGATTGTGGCATGGCTTTCGTGGGACGCCGCACACCAGCCCGTCAAGATCGATATCGATCTGAGCCAGCTGGGGCACATTCGGAGCGCTGCCGCACAAACGCGCGAAGCGCTTTTGATCGACGAGGAACGCGAGGACGGCGCGTCCGCAGAAGCCGAGGCAGCGGACTCAGGGCAACCGGAAGCCGAGCCCGTAGCCGACGCGACGGTCGAGGCGGTCGCGGCGGCCGCAGGGCAGGACGAGTCCGACGAGCCGACCATATCCACCGAACAGTTTGGTGTCGTGGCACCGCTTCTCGCGCCGACGCCCGCGTTCGCAGCGGCTGCGCCCGCTGACGCCACGAACGAACTCGCGCTCGCCGCAGACGCCTATCTCCGCGCGCTGCTCGAGCACAACGCAGTACAGGCGGAATCGGCGGTAGTGCAATCGGAGCAGAGCGAGGACATGCTCGTCGATACCATCAACGAGGCGCTCTTTGACCTGGTGGGCGACACCGTAATTGAATTTAGCGCGGCAGGGCCGCAGATTATCGAGGACTACGAAGCAGACGTGAGAGGATACCTAGACCATGAGTGATACCGCATCCGCAGCACCTCGCGTGCCCAAGCGCGTCGCTGCCGTCATTCTCAACTCGCTCAAGGGCGGCGTGGTCCCGCGCATCGGCCTTCCTTACATCACCGTAGGCCGCGAGGTCGAGATCCGCGCCCTGCTCACCGATCTGAGCCTCATCGCCGACGGTGGCGCGAGCTTCCGCTTTCTGGTCGGTCGTTACGGCGCCGGCAAGAGCTTTTTGCTCCAGACCATCCGCACGCACGCCATGGGCGAGGGATTCGTCGTCGCTGATGCCGACCTGTCGCCCGAGCGCCGCCTGCAGGGCGGTCAGGGACAGGGCCTTGCCACCTACCGCGAGCTCATCCGCAATATATCGACCAAGACGCGCCCCGAGGGCGGTGCGCTCAACCTTATCCTAGATCGCTGGGTCGCCTCATGTGCCGACGTCGACGAGCCTGCCGTCAATGCCCAACTGGCCCCGCTCGAGGAGATGGTCCACGGCTTCGACTTCACCCGCATGCTCCGCCGCTATCGCATGGCCGCATCCGGGGGCGACGAAGAGACCATGAGCCGCGTGACCAAATGGATCCGCGGCGAATACCGCACCAAGAGCGAGGCGCGCGCCGAGCTGGGCTCCTCGACCATCATCAGCGATGACGACTGGTACGACTACGTCAAACTCATCGCGCGTTTTTTGGTTTGCAGCGGCTACAAGGGCATGCTGGTGCTCATCGACGAGCTCGTGAATCTGTATAAGATTCCCAATGCCATCACGCGCCAGTACAACTACGAGAAGATCCTGACCATGTACAACGACACACTTCAGGGCAAGGCGCAGTACCTGGGCATGATCATGGGCGGCACGCCAACCTCCATCGAAGACCGCCGCCGCGGCGTGTTCTCCTACGAGGCTCTGCGCAGCCGACTCGCTCAGGGTCGCTTTGCGCGCCAGGACCTTAAGGACATGCTCGCACCCATCATCCGCCTGCAGCCGCTCACCTACGAGGAGCTACTGGTGCTCATCGAAAAACTCATGCAAATTCACGCCGGCTACTTTGGCTGGACGCCCACGCTTACCGAGAACGACTTGGTGGACTTCCTCAAGATCGAGTTCGGTCGTGTGGGAGCCGACACGCATCTGACGCCGCGTGAAGTCATTCGTGACTTTATCGAGTTGCTCGACATCCTATGCCAAAACCCCGACGCCAACGTGGCCGAGCTGCTGCAAAGCGTCGGCGGCGACGCGCTGGCGCCGGCAGCCGCAACAGGCGACACCGATACCGCAGGCGGCGACCGTAACTTCGCCGAATTCACCATCTAACCTGCCAAAAAGGGACAGGTTTATTTTGGCAGGCTCTATCTGGGCAAACGTTGAAGCAGTAATGCAGCAAGCCACTGCCCGCCGCGTTGAGAGATTCGCTTTTGAAAGGAGGCCTCGTGAACGCCTTTGACCGATATGCCCCGTTTATCCAAGACTTCATCTACTCCCACGATTGGGAGAGCTTGCGCTCTATCCAGGTTGCGGCGGCAGACGCCATCTTTAACACGCAGGACAACGTACTCCTGACGGCATCCACGGCTTCCGGCAAAACCGAGGCGGCCTTCTTTCCCATCCTGACCGAGTTTTGGGAGAACCCGCCCGCGAGCGTGGGCGCCCTCTACATTGGTCCCCTCAAAGCACTCATCAACGACCAGTTCGTTCGCCTCAACGACCTCTGCGAAGAGGCCGATATCCCTGTCTGGCACTGGCATGGCGACGTCTCGCAATCGCACAAGGCTAAGCTCATCAAAAAACCGAGCGGCATCTTGCAGATTACGCCCGAGTCGCTCGAGGCGCTCCTGATCCATAAGCACATGGCGATCCCGCGCATGTTTTGCGACCTGCGCTATGTGGTCATCGACGAGGTCCATTCGCTCATGCGCGGCGACCGTGGCGGGCAAACGCTCTGCCTTATTGAGCGCCTTTCGTGCATGGCGGGCGTACAGCCCCGCCGTATTGGCCTTTCGGCCACCATCGGCGACCCCGAGCGCACGGGTGCCTTTCTCTCACAGGGAACGGGCCGCGACTGCGTTATCCCCCGTTTTGAGGAACCGCGCCGCGTGTGGCGCATCTCCATGGAGCACTTCTATAACTCGGGTCCCCAGGCGCAGCAGCGAGGATTCGAGAGCGCAGGCCCGCAGGAAGCTGAGGTGCTCGCATGCGAGCGCATTGAGGCGGCACCACCCGCGGCACTGCCCGTCAGCACCCAAGACATGCGCCATAGCGGACAGCTCACACAAGAGGAGCGCCGTCAACGTCGTGAGCGGGCACGGGGCAAGGCTGCCCCCAAGGACAGTCGCGCTTCCTCGGCCCCCGAGGGCGAAGTCGACATCCCACGGGCAACCGAACAGGCACTTCTCAACCCCACCGACACCGCGCCCGAAAACGCCGACCCCGGCATGGGCTGCATCTTTGAACATACGCGCGGCCGCAAGTGCCTGGTCTTTGCCAACTCGCGCGAGGAGGCAGAGGCCGTATGCTCCATGCTGCGCAGCTACTGCGAGAGCCGGCACGAGCCCGACCGTTTTCTCATCCATCACGGCAATCTTTCGGCATCGCTACGCGAGACGGCCGAGGAGCTCATGCGCGACGAGGAGCAGACGCAGACAACCGTCACCACCTCTACGTTGGAGCTCGGTATCGATATCGGCCGCCTGGAGCGCGCCTTCCAGATTGACGCGCCGTTTACCGTTAGCTCCTTTTTGCAGCGCATGGGGCGCACGGGCCGTCGCGATCTTCCGCCCGAGATGTGGTTTGTCATGCGCGAGGAAGAGCCCGAGCCGCGCACGATGATGCCCGAAACCATTCCCTGGAAGCTCCTGCAGGGTATCGCGCTCGTACAACTCTATCGCGAGGAAAAGTGGGTCGAGCCACCCAAGCTCGATCGTCTCCCCTACAGCCTGCTCTATCACCAGACTATGTCGACCCTCACCAGCACCGGCGAGCTCACGCCGGCCGAACTTGCCCAGCGCGTGCTCACGCTCAGCTATTTCCACCGTGTCTCGGCAGACGATTACCGCGTGCTGCTACGTCACCTCATTAAGATCGACCATATCCAGGTCACCGAAGGTGGCGGGCTCATCGTGGGTCTCGCGGGCGAGCGCATCATCAACAACTTTAAGTTCTACGCCGTGTTCCAGGAAAACGAGGAGTTTACCGTCCGGAGCGAATCGGCCGAGCTGGGCACGATCGTTAATCCGCCCCCGCCCGGTGAGCGCATCGCCATCGCCGGACACTGTTGGATTGTCGAGGAAGTGGACTGGAAGCGCCACACTGTCTTTGCCACGCAGGTCAAGGGCCGGGTGCCGGCCTACTTTGGCGACTGCCCCGGCGACATTAACACGCATGTGCTCGAGCGCATGCGCAAGGCGCTCAACGAGCACGCGACATATCCGTACCTTATGGGTAACGCACGGGCCCGCTTGGCGCAGGCTCGTCATACCGCCGAGATTTCGGGTGCGGGAACCAAGCCGCTCATTAACCTGGGCGGCGATACCTGGGTGCTCTTCCCCTGGCTGGGCAGCTACGCCTTTTTGGCGCTCGAGCGCATGCTCAAGATTAAATGTGCCGCGGAGCTGGGCCTTCGCGGGCTCGATCCGTCACGCCCGTACTTTATGCAGTTTAAGATGAAGGCCGACGAGGAGACGTTCTTTGAGGTGCTCGCCGCCGAGGCCGAAAAGGACTTCGATCCCATCGAGCTCGTCTATCCTGGCGAGGTGCCTTACTTTGACCGCTACGACGAGTTTGTTCCCGAAGAGCTCGTGCGCAAGGGCTTTGCCGAAGGCGTGCTCGACATCGAGGGTATGAAGCAGCGCGTTCTCGGCTGGCGCGACCACGCCTAAGACCAGTCTTTTTTGGGACGGGGAGACTTACTTGTCGTGAAGGACGGTGCCGAGGAAGTCGGTGTCGAAGGGCACGGCTTCGGCAAAGGCGTAGTCGCCGTCGCTGGCGATGAGCAGGTAGTTCTCCTCGCCGCCGAACTCCGTATCGCCACAAGGCGCCACCCAAGCGCGGTTGAACACCTCAAGTGCCGTGGCAACGCAATCGCGCAGGAACGTCACATCGCTCCCCTCGTTTGCGCTCACGATATTGGCAACGTAGATGCCGCCGGCATTCAGGCTGCCCCGCACCAGGCGCAGCGCCTCAACGGTCGCCAGCTCGCGCACAGGCTCGGCACCGCCAAAGCAGTCGCTCACAACGACGTCGTAGCGACGATGGCCCACGCTCGTCACACCCAGATACGAGCGAGCCTCGGCGGTAATCACCCGCAGGCGATCGCCCACCGTGTGCTCCAGTTCATCCAGATAGAACCAACGGCGCGCCAAGCGCGTTATCTCTCCGTCATACTCGATGACGTCCATACGCAAGCCCTCATGCGACAACAGTGCAAACTTGGGATAGGAAAACCCACCGCCGCCGAGCATAAGCATGCGGTCGATGCCGTGACCATAAGCGTCGCGCATTGCATCCTCGGCCTCAAACACATCGTCAAATGCACGATAGTACGCAAAGGCCGGCTCCGCCCAACGATCGCCAACATAGCTCGCGCTTTGGTAGACGCCGCCCTGCACGAGCACACGGACCTCGTCACCGCCCTCATTGTGCACACGCTTCACACGTGCCAACCCGTTGCGGGTCCTCGCGACCTGCAGACAGGCAGCACGAACAGCGACAGCGGCCACACCAAGCGCCGCGGCTCCCAGAGCAACGCCGGCAACGACGCCGGCAGAAACACTTGGCTTGTTCATCTAGAGCTCCTTTTGCAGATAAAGGCCATGGTCATAAAATCCAAGATGGCGATAGTACTCGCGCGTACCGATCGCGCTGATCACGTTGATGTACGTATAGCCAGCGTCCCGAGCTATCTGGCACGCACGCTCCACGAGCAAACGTCCCAATCCATGGTGCTGCGCTGCCTGGCCCTGATCGCCCACGCGCGCCGCCATGCCATACACGTGCACCTCACGAATCATCGCCTCGTCCGGCATCGTCGGCAGCTCGTCCGCATGTGCGGCAACAAAAGCGCGATCGGGCAGCGACAACCGCAAAAAGCCCGCGATCTTGCCCCGCGGCGTCACCCACTGCAAAAAGCGCTCGTAAGTCACCGACGTCTCGTACGCTACTTCCTCATCAAGAGATAGCTCATCCAAGTCGGCACCCGCCGTGCTGATCTCGCGATAGCGAATCTCACGCACCGTCGCGCCCTCGCCACGGGCCGCCAAACGATTCTCGACGAGCTGGCGCAAGTTAGGTTTCTTGTTGCCCACCATGATATCGTCGGAGCTAAAGTCGCGAATCATACGGCTGATGCGGCAGAACGCCGGCGTCGCCACGATGTCGTCGGCCAGCACATCGAGCAGCTCTTCCTCGGTATAGGGGCGCCACTCGCCGCGCTCGTAGCAGCCCACCAGACGCGAGCCCTCGATGAGCGCACACGGGTAAACCTTGACCTCGTCGGGCATAAAGGCCCCTTCGGTCATAAAGCGCTCGTAGTCGCGCTTGTCCCCCTCGGGCGTGGCGCCCAGCAAGTTGAGCATAAAATGCGCGTGGATCTTAAAGCCAAACAGGCGCGCAAGCGAAAACGCCCGCTCGATCTGCGCCACCGAAATGCGACGCTCGTTGATATCGAGCAGATGCTGGTCGAGGCTCTGGATGCCCATCTGGATCTTGGTACAGCCCAGACGACGGATGAGCGTGAGCGCCTGCGGCGTTACAGCATCGGGGCGCGTCTCGATAACGAGTCCCACCACGCGATGCTTCGCCGTCTCGTTGATGCGCTGCTGACGCTCGAGCTCCTCCATCGTTGCCGTCTGCCACTCGGTGACCTCGCCCCACGGCGTACCGGGGCCGTACAGACGACGCACCGCGCGGTTATAGCCGCCCACGGCAACATCCACACGCTCCTGCTCGTCGGCAACGCCGGCAGCGAGCTTGGCCTCGTCTGTCGCAATGCCGGCAGCCCGATAGCGCTCGCGGCGCTCTGTTACCACCGGCGGCAGGGCATCGGCGGGAGCGTCATCGAGCAGGCGCCCCGCCTCGGCACGGCTGATGCCCGGACGCGCCAACATGGGGTTTGCCGCCACGCCCGCCACCGCATCATCATTGAGCGCACGGAAGAGCTCCGACATAAACCATGCCTGATACCCTTGCGAATAGTCGCTCCAGGTACCGCCGAGCACGATGAGCTCGATCTTGTCGGTCGCATGCCCCATCTGCGAAAGCGCCGTCAAACGGGCGCTCACCTGCAGATACGGATCGAAGCAGTTTTGCTCCGCACGGGCGCACGCCGGCTCGGCGTGCAGGTAGCTTTTGGGCATGCGCAGATCGTTGGGGCAAAACAGGCAATCGCCCGAGCATGGCCAGGGCTTGGTGATGACGGTAATGGTCGCCACGCCCGAGGCCGTTCGGCGCGGCTTCATACGCAGCACCTGCAGCAGTTGGCGTTCCAGATCGGCATCGACATTCCATCCAGCCCAACGAGCCGGCTCCTCGCGCTTCACCCGCTGGTAAAACGGCAGCAGGCGGCGCTTGGCCAAATCGCGTTTGTCGGCGCCCTCACGGCGCGCCTCGGCATGTATCAGCTTGACGAGTGCCTTGTCGTCCACGGTCTCGCCGCGACGCAGAGCCTCGAGTATGTTCAAAATAATCTGTTCCATGCCCCCATTGTAAAGGCAAAGGCGCCGGAGCCAGTCACGGCCCCGGCGCCTCCATCAAAGAGCATGCCTATATGCACCGATCTCCGAAAACCGCATGTCACACCGATTCGAACGACATGTCGCCCGAACCGACCTTAAAACGATACGTTGCAGACTTGTCACCGTTGTCGAATTCAGCATTCAATATGGTCTCGCCATCGTAGCCAAGCGGAAGGAAATCGCTCTCAAAGTCACCGCTGCCCACGGTGAGGCTCGCCTTAAAGCCCGTAGAGTTCGGAACCGATATCTCCACATCGCCCGAACCCACGCTTACGTCCATCGACTTCGCGGGGGCCTGGTAGAGCTCGAACGCCACATCGCCCGAACCGACCTCGGCATCCAAGGTGTCGGTTACGGTGCCCGCAAACTCGATGTCTCCCGAGTCCAAAGTCAAGTTGAGGTCATGACACGCAATGTCCGTGACCGTCAGATCGCCCGATCCTACATTCGCTGTAATGCCCACCATGTTATCGGCAACTTCGCGCGGCAGTTCGACGGTAACCGTGCGGTCAATGGCGCGCTCGTCATCGCAATCGAACTGGCGAATCTTGAGCGCAGAACCCTTAACCTCGGCCAGATTCTGAGTGGCAGCATCGTAGGTAGCTACCCCCTTTGCAACACGACCGCTCTCGATGACACGCACCTGCCCGCCGGAAACGCACTTGATCTCAACCTCACCCGATGTCACATCCAGGTCAAGGGACTGGAATGAGTCGGCATCAAACGTTTCGCTCGAAAGCTGCCGAGACTGAGCGGAATAGTTACCGCCATCCAAAGAATCGTCCCCGTCAACCACATCGTCCATACCGGACAAACCGGATGCAATATCGCCGAGATCCCACGGGCCATCAAAATGAAACAATATCCGCGAAGTGCCAAAGATAAGCCCGATGATGAGCACGAACGCTCCGATACCGACGCCCAGGCGGACCTTGGACTCATGCGAGAGCTTCATCATTCATCACCTTCTTTGGCGCTCGGCTCAGCGGCGGTCGAGGAAGCCACGTCAGTATCAACCGCAGCGGAAACATCCTGAGCCTTAGCCGCCTCCGGCGCCGGACCAACCTGAATATCCCCGCGTGCCCAATCGCCATCGAGCGCACGCGCCACCCAGTGATAGATGGGGATTGTAAAGAAGATCAGCGCGGCAAAGGAGCCACCAAACAGGAACATCAGCAAAAAGAACAGCAGCCAGCACACGGCCCAATACGGAAACGACTGGAACGGACCTTTCACCGGAGTCGAGCCAGCTGCGCCGCCACTCGTCACCTGCGCCGTAGCGGCATTGGCGGCCTGCGCGCTCCAGCTTGCCGCTTGCGCCGCCTTGGCGGCGGCATCACTCGCCTGTGTTGCCGCCTCGGTAGCACGTGCCGCTGCCTCATGGGTACGGGCGCGCTCCGCTGCCTCGGCCTCGCGCTGACGGGCGCGGTCCTCGTTCTCAAACTCGATATCGTCCTCGATCTCATCGCTCGGATTAAGGAGCTCATCCAAACTCACGCCATAGAGTTTTGCGAGCGAGATCAGGTTCTCGGTATCGGGCGAGCTCTCCGCACGCTCCCATTTACTGACCGCCTGGCGCGACAGCCCCAGCTTTCGCGCCAGCCCTTCTTGGCTAAAACCCTTGCTGCGACGAAGGTCGGCGAGCCGCTGCGCAGTTTCTACATTCATGGTTCCTCCCATGCGATGCCAGCCGTGCCGCCGGACCGTTTTTGTTCTTAAGGCGCCTTGCACAGTTAAAAATCTATCCGCCACCGCCAAAAGCATGCCACCTATTCTAGTGAGATTTTTGACAACCGGCGGTTGCGGGCATATATGAGCTGCGGAAATGTGTCCAAACAAAGCAATGACCCGCAGCTCGGTTGTCCCCGTTGCGGCGTTAACGGTAGTATGGTCGTACTGTTTATTCCGCACCGCCAACGGAGGGAGTTCCGCGCCGTGAACCGCGATTTCGCCTCATCGCTCATTCAGCTCAACAATACGTTCTATCGCGAGCACTCCGCCTCCTTCTCCGATACGCGCCAGGCACCGTGGCCCGGCTGGGTACGCACCATGGACATAGCGCTCGAGCAGCTCGACGTCGCCACGATCGAGCATCCCGTCCGCGTCTTCGATCTTGCCTGCGGCAACATGCGATTCGAGAACTTTGCCGCCGGCGGCGCACTTTCCGCCAAGGGCGTCGACGGCGCAAACCCCTCGGCAGACGCCAGTTGCCCGTTTGAGTTCTATGGTGTTGACTCGTGTCAGGATTTGGCTATCGATGCGCACGGTCACGCCCTGCGCATTCCCAACCTGCACTTCCAGGAACTCGACGTACTCGATGCCCTCATGAAGCTCAACCCCGCCGAGACACCCGACGTGCTTTTCGACGCCCCGCTCGCCGACATCTCGGTCTGCTTTGGCTTTATGCACCACGTGCCGTCGTGCGAGTACCGCGTACGCGTGCTCGACGCCCTGGTGCGCCAGACGCGCCCAGGCGGCATCATCGCCATCAGCTTTTGGGAGTTTATGAACGACGAGCGCATGGCGCGCAAGGCCGTTCGCGCCGAAGCCCGCGCCGAGCTCACCCCGCCGTTTGAAAGTTACGATTCCGCGCAGTTTGAAGCCGGCGACCACCTCATTGGCTGGCAAAACGACCGCCACGCCTACCGCTATTGCCATCACTTTGACGATCAGCAGATCACCGACCTGGTGCGCGGCGTGCGCACATTCTACAAGAGCGGCGAGGTCCCCGTGCGCGAGCTTGAGCGCTTCCATGCCGACGGTCGCAGCGGCGAGCTCAACCGTTACGTGATTCTCAAGCGCCTGTAGGCATCGGCGACTTGCCGCCGAGCCGCACCGCAACTTTCGGGCAAGCTATGCCCCACCCTTTTCAACCCATTGATGGAACGTGCTGCCATGCGTTCCATACTCATGATCAAGGAGCCTCATGGGAGCCGTCCACGTTCGCACGCCTAAGAACTTTGTGCTCGAGGAGCGCCTGGAGCGCTACGCCGATGCGATTGAGACGAACCCCGAGGCCTATGCCGGAGATTGGCGCGAGGCTTGCGCGCCAGTTGGCAGCAAGCCCTTCGAACACCTTCACCTGGATCTTGGCTGTGGCAAGGGAACGTACCTTGTAGAGCGCGCGGCCCACGAGCCAAACACCCTCTTTATCGGTATGGACCAGGAGCCCATCTGCATCGCCTATGCCGCACAGAAAATCTGCGAGCAGGAGCTGTCCAACGCACTCGTCCTGCCCCGAGGCGCCGCATCGCTGCCGCAGCTGTTTGCCGCAGGCGAGCTCGATGCCATTACCATTAACTTTCCCACGCCGCAGCCCAAGGCCAAGTACGCCAAAAAACGACTCGTCCATGTCGACCATCTGATGCTCTACCGCCCGCTCTTTTCAGCCGGCGCCACCGTCACACTGCGAACCGACAGTAAGCCATTGCGCGACTACGCCCTGGGGCAGTTTGCCGCGGCCGGCTACGACACGCTTTGGGTAAGCGACGACGTCCGCCGCGACCATCCCGAGCATCCCGAGACCGAGTACGAATGCCGCACGCGCGAGATGGGTGCCGTCGTCTATGGCATTTGCGCCACACCCGGCGCGCAGCCCAGCAATGAACAGCTCGCGGCGGGCCGCGCGCAGGAGCAAAGCCTTGCCTGCTACCTGCCCGAAAACCTCGATGAGCTCACCTATGTACCTCTGGGCATGGAAGAGGCCGTCGAGAACTTTAGAAACCGCGCCCGCAAAGGCAAGAAGCGCCTGCCGCAAGAGTCCTAGGGGCTTCTGATGGTCGCGGCGTCGGCAAACAAGCGCAAATTGGCGCCAGCGAACGGCCCTCAAACCTAAGTGAGTAGACTTTTTTGCAATAGCCAGGCACAGCCCGCATAGCGAAACATAAAACCGCAGGTAGAACCCTTGCGCAAAAGTCATGTGCTCGCAATATCGCAAAAAGTCTACTCACTTGGCTAGCGACTACACTAAACGGCTGGGCAGAACGCCCATTTCCTGCATTTTCTTGCCTGCGAACGCATCGATGCGACGCTACGCCATAATAGTTGGCGGACAATCGCGAGAGAAAGCAAACACATGGCACAGACCACGACAGATATCGCCGCCAGCACCGTCCCCGGTGCCGGAGCCGCCAGTTCATTCTCGGGCGGCACGGGAACCGAAGCCGAATTCGGCTCACTCGGTGCGCTCTCCCCCACCTGGTGGGAGCCCGAGGACGGCAGCGAGCCCGAACCGTGGCTCACGCCCGACCAGGCCTTCGAGCGCTTCTTTGAATGGACGAGCGATCGCGGTATTGAGCTGTGGGACCACCAGGAAGAGGCCCTCATGGATCTAGCCGCCGGCGATCACGTCATTCTGGGCACGCCGACCGGATCGGGCAAGTCGCTTGTCGCGCTGGGCATGCTCTTTATGGGCATGGCACAGGGCAAACGCTGCTATTACACGGCCCCCATCAAGGCTCTGGTCAGCGAGAAGTTTTTCGACCTTGTGCAGGTGCTCGGCCGCGATAACGTCGGTATGATCACCGGCGACACGCATATCAACACCAAGGCGCCCGTCATCTGCTGTACGGCAGAAATCCTCGCCAACGACGCACTACGCGAGGGCGAAGATGCCGATGTTGGCTGCGTCGCCATGGACGAGTTCCACTACTTTGCCGACCCCGATCGCGGTTGGGCCTGGCAGGTGCCGCTGCTCACCCTGCCTCACACGCAATTCATGCTCATGAGCGCCACGCTCGGCGATGTCACTGCCATCGCCGCCTCACTCGAGGAGCACACCGGCGCTGCTTGCGACTTGGTCGTCGACGCCCCGCGTCCTGTTCCGCTGAGTTACGACTATGTGACGACCTCCCTCGAGGGCACGGTCGAGCTCGCCATGCGCCGCGACGAGGCCCCACTCTATATCGTGCACTTTAGCCAGGATGCCGCACTTGCGACGGCACAGTCGCTCGCCAATTTTGGCATTGCCAACAAGGAGCAGCGCGAGGCCATCAAGGAGGCGGCCAAGGGCACGAGCTTCTCGACGGCCTTCGGCAAAATCCTCAAGCGCTTGCTCGGATGCGGCGTCGGCGTGCACCATGCTGGCATGTTGCCGCGCTACCGCCTGCTGGTCGAGCGCTTGGCGCAGCAGGGCCTGCTACCCGTCATCTGCGGCACCGATACGCTCGGCGTCGGTATCAACGTGCCCATCCACACCGTGGTGCTCACCGCGCTCACCAAGTTCGATGGCTATAAGATGCGTCGTCTGCGCGCCCGCGAGTTCCATCAGATTGCCGGTCGTGCCGGCCGCTCGGGCTTCGATACCGAGGGCATGGTCATCGCCGAGGCACCCGAGCACGAGATCGAGAATGCCAAGCTTATGGCCAAGGCGGGCGACGACCCCAAAAAGCTCCGCAAGATTAAAAAGAAGAAGGCCCCCGAGGGCTTTGTCACCTGGAACAAGCAGACGTTCGAGCGCCTGATCGAGACGCAGCCCGAGACACTCAAGCCGCGCCTGCGCATCACGCACTCCATGGTGATTAGCGTGGTCGAGCAGGGTGGCGATGCCCGAGCCCGCGTACACGACCTCATCGAGACGAGCCTGCAGACCCCCGAGGAAAAGGCTAAGCTCGAGGTTCGTGCCGACGAGATCTTCGCCACGCTCATCGATTCCGGCGTCGTCGTGCGCACCGAGGTGCCGCCCGCACCCGACGCTCCGGCTGACGCCGCGCCGGACATCGACTACGCACTGACGGTCGACCTGCCCGAGGACTTTGCGCTCGACCAGCCGCTCTCGCCGTTTTTGCTTGCCGCGTTGGAGCTGCTCGATCCCGAGAGCGAGACCTATACCATGGACCTGATCTCGATGGTCGAGGCAACGCTCGAGGATCCCAAGCAGGTGCTGCGCGCTCAGGAGCGCGCAGCGCGCGACCGCGCGATGGCCGAAATGAAGGCTGACGGCGTCGAATATGAGGAACGCCTGGAGCGCATCCAGGATGTCACCTACGAAAAACCGCTCGAGGACTTGCTCGACGCCGCCTTCGACAAGTACTGCCAGGAAGTGCCCTGGGCAAACGACTACCAGCTCTCTCCCAAAAGCGTCCTGCGCGATATGCTGGAAAGCGCGAGCGATTTTAAGGGTTACATTCAAAAGCTCGGCATCGCCCGTTCCGAGGGCATTTTGCTGCGTTACCTGGCAGAGGCCTACCGTTCGCTCGACCGCACCGTGCCCATCGAGAAGCGCGACGAGCGTCTGCGCGACATTATCTCGTGGCTCGGCTTTGTGGTGCGCTCGGTGGACTCGAGCCTGGTGGACGAGTGGGAGAACGCCGGCAACCCGGCAGCCCTCGATGCTGCGCCGCCGCAGGGCATCGACGAGGTCGTGGCGGACCGCCGCGGCTGCACGCTGTTGGTGCGCAACGCGCTCTTCCGCCGCGTGACCCTTGCCGCCCGCGAGCACGTTCGCGACCTGGGCGAGCTCGACGACGACTGGGGCATGAGCGAGATCCGCTGGCAAAAAGCACTCGACGCTTACCACGAGCAGCACGAGGAAATCCTCACCGACGGAGATGCCCGCAGCGCCGCGATGTTTTCCATCGACGAGTCCGACGAGAAGACCGCGCACGTATGGCACGTGCACCAGATCTTTGCTGACGAGGATGGCGACCACGATTTTGGCATCATGGGCGATGTCGATCTGGACGCCACGCAAGACGGTGGCGAGGTCATCTTCAAGAACTACCGCGTCGGTTTTATCGAGGATTTGCTCGAGGATTAGCCAAGCATATTGGGACGAAACGAAGCGGGGCTGTTGGCAACATCGCCAGCAGCCCCGCTTTTTCACTATCCGCTATGCCTTACTCGGCATCCTCGACCTCATACGAATCCGCCTCGGCTGGCTCATCGTTTGTCTCTGGTGTAGCCTCATGCGCCTCGTCAAACGCTGCCTTCATGGTCTTGTTGCCCCATGTGAGCTTGCGAATGGTAAGCTCATCGGCCTTGTTGTGGGCCAAGCGTAGGTTCTCGGTGCTGCGGCGCAAGTCGTCCTTGGTCTTCTCGAGCTGCTTAATGGCGGCATCGATCTCCTTGATTGCCGACTCGAATTGCTTGCTCGCCAGGTTGTAGTTGCGCGAGAAGCCATCCTTGAACTTCTCCATCTTGGCTTCGAAGTTCGTGACATCGATATTCTGCTGTTTGTACTCCGCCAGTTCCTGCTTATAGCGAAGCGAACCCATAGCGGCGTTGCGAAGGAGCGTAATCATGGGGATGAAGAACTGCGGGCGGATCACGTACATCTTCTCATAGCGGTAACTCACGTCGACGATACCCGCGTTATAGAGGTCACTCTCGGGCTCCAGCAGGGTGCAGAGCACCGCATACTCGCAGCCTTTCTGGCGGCGATCGTGATCGAGTTTCTTAAAGAAATCCTCGTTCTTGTGTTTGGTCGCGGTCTCGTCGTTCTCGTTTTTCATCTCGAACATGATCGAAATGATCTCGTTGCCGCTCTCGTCACACTCGCGGAAGATAAAGTCGCCCTTGGTACCCTCGGATGCATCGTTATCCTTCTCGAAATACGCGTTGGGAAACGCCGTCATGCGCAGGCGGTTAAACTCGGTCTCGCAGTGCTGCTCGAGCGACTCGCCCACCATCTTGGTGGACAGGCGGACCTTCATGTCCTTAAGGCGCTCAATCTCTTCATCCTTGTAGCGAATCAGCTCCTCGTTCGCGCGCTTGGTCTGCGCAAGTTCGAGCTCGTGTGCCGCCTTGGCCTGCTCCTCGCGTGAATCGCGCACCGCCAGCTCACTCGTGAGCTTGGCGCGGGCCTCGTCACGCTCACGCTCCGCCGCGGCGACCGCCGCCGATAGGTTCATCTTGGCCGTCAGTTCCTGTTCGCGCAGCTGAGCACGCAGACCCTCGGCCTCCTGCTCGGACTGAGCCTTTGCGACGGAAAACTTCTCCTGAACCTTCGCGCGATAGTCAGCAAGCGTACGTTCGGCCTCGCTGCGAGCGGCCTCGAGCTCACGCTGCGACTCGGCCGCAGCAGCAGCAAGCGCCATCTCCTGGGCCTTGTCCGCCGCGGCGAGCCTGGCTTGCAGCTCGGCAATCTGGGCATCACGCGCGGCTACATCGTTTTGAGCAGCGTTGCGCGCCGCCGACTCGGCAAGCTTGGCTTCATCATCCTTGCGTCCCAGCTGCGCACGCAAATTGTCGATCTCACGCTGGAGCTCGGCGTTCTCCTTTTGAGCATCGGCACGGGCCTCGACCGCCGCGCGCTGGCTTGCGCTCTCGCGCTCTGCGGCAGCGCCCTCGAGCTTGGCGCGTAGCTCGGCAAGCTCGGCATCGCGCTTGGCGACTTCTTGCGCCAGCTGTTGAGCCGCAGCGTTCTTCTGCTCTACGAGCTCAGCGTCGCGCTGAGACTCTGCCTTTTGCAAGGCAGCCGTCGAACGCGAGCGCTCAAGCTCCAGCGCCTGCTCGCCTTCGCGCTGGACTGCCTTCACGCGCTCGTCCAGGTCGCGCGAGAACTCGGCATCGCGCACCTGTTTGACGATATCCGCATAGCCGGACGCATCGACCTTAAACACTTCGCCGCAATGCGGGCACTTGATCTCGTTCATGGCAGCTCCTCGATGGACGAAAATTTAAACCGTCTACACTCTACCGCGCCGCGCGGACAAAAAAGGCGCCGCTGCCATAATGGCAACGGCGCCAGAACCACCACAAAGGTGCCTGTCCCCTTCGTGGCGGTTTGCGAGCTACAGGCCAAAGAAATTCAGGATCTGGTCTCGGCTTACGGGCTTGTAGTTGTTGGCGTCGAGGCCCACATCGTAGCGGTAAATGGGGCGCTCGCGATCGCGGTTGCGCGCGTTGACGCGGTCTCCCCTGCTGTGGATATGTCCGTGCAGCATGATGGCACCGCGCGCCTTGCCATTCCAGCTGAGCATGGGGTAGTGGCTCATAACTAGACGATGGCCCTTGGCATAGCCGGGAGCAATCTCCAGGTAATCGCGTACCTCATCCCAAATCTGCGGCACGTCGGGATCTTCCCAGTCGCCGTCATGGTTACCACGGATGAGCGTTACATTCTGGCATTCGATGCGCTCGCGCAGGCGAACCGCCTCCGCCAGGGGCAAACGATAGGTAAAGTCACCCAGAATATAGAGGCGGTCGTCCGTCGCCACGCACTCATTGATGGCATCGATGACCTTGCGGTTCATCTCCTCGACCGAATCAAACGGCCGATCCATATCGTGCAAGATATTCGTATCGCCCAGGTGCAGGTCGGCGGTAAACCACATCATCGTCTGTATCCTCATTTCGCAACGTGTCTAACACGTGCCTAGTATACAGACGCTTTGGCGCGTCGGTTAGCCAAAGAGCCCGCCGAACGGACCTCGGCGGCGTTTGTCTTTCTTTTTCGACGCATCACCCTGGGCGTTCTTGTCCTGCCGCTTCTTCCGGTCCTGCTCCAACTCATCGTCATCGAGTAGCATATCCCACTCAAACGGATCGTCTGTCAGATCGAACAGGTCGTCGTCATCAACCATGACCGCCTCCATTGCCGACTAGCGGGCATCCACCACATAGAGTCCAACGCGCACCTGATGCCACGGGCTGCGCTCGGGAGCAACCTGCTGCACACGGGCTTCAAATACGTCCCCATGCCCGTAATACATCATCAAGGACAGCGGGCCAACCTCGTCTCCCGGAACATAGCCAAGCTTGGTCTTGCCATAATAGATCGCAACCGCCTCGGGGTCGTGGGGATTATCACGTTCGGCACGCAGCGTCAGTTTATCGCCCGCTTTAAGATCGCCCAAGACCAAGGCGCCGTCGGCATACTGAAATCCCGCAATGTGAAACGACAGAAGAACACGTGAAGGCTCGTACATAGCAGCTCCTCTAACGGCCGGGATACCCGGCACTTAACCTTATCGAGAAGTCTACGGGCCCGTGCGGACACATATTCACCCTACCTGCGTCTTTCAATCGCTTGCCGCAACGTTTGCGCGGCAGAGCGCTTGCGGATAAGATAGGGACACGGATGGCACCCGTGCCCGCGGGTCTTGCCAACTCCGATACACGTTTTCATCGTGAGAAGTGGCCGTCTTCGCTTACGCGGGGCGGCCACTTTGTTTATCCCTATGCTATCGGTTCTATTGCACAAAATTGGCACGCCATACTACTTATTCAGCAAAGCAAGTGGGACACCGCGAGTCTAGCCCCGATGCCGGGCGATTGCCCAAAACGTGCAGGCGATAGCGGCCGTTGCCAGGCTTGCGCCAACAAGTACTCCCTGCACGCCAAAGGCATCGGCCAAAAACGGAGCCACAATCAGCGGCAGCACGCCGGCGCCATTGAGGCCCACGCGCATCACGCCCATGACGCGCCCCACCTTAGCAGGGTCGCTCAAGCGCTGGGTGAGCGTGACGCGCACCGGTCCCATGGCACCAAAACCGATGCCGCAGACAAGCTGCCCCACTGCAGCGACGGCAACAGAGGCGGTACCCACATACACAACGGAGCCCACGCCCGTCACCAGCAGCATCGCTGCCAAAAGCTCCAGCCTGATGCGTCCCGACGGCACGCGCATGATCAGGTACGATCCCAGTGTTCCGCCGATACCGGCAATGGCCGACAGCCATCCCATCCACTCCGCACCCACGCAGAGAACATCGCGGTAGAACAGTGACTCGAGCGAATCGAACGCCCCGTAGGCAAAGAAACCCATAAAGCCCATGAGAAAAATCAGGCGCAGGTCGGCATCGGCCGCCGTGGTAATAACGCCCTCCCAAAGCGATCGCAAGCCCGTCGCCCCATCGCGAGACTCCGGCTTGTCGACGCCCTGAACAGCAGTGCCTTCACGCAACGAGGCCACAAGCAGCAAAGCGGGAACAGGTGCTGCCGCGAGCAGGAAAAACACCCCTTGGTTGGAAAAGGCCGAGGCGATAACGCCTCCAAGGGCAGGTCCAACGATCACCGCGACACTTGTCGCGATATTGTTGAGGCCGTTTATGCGCAAAAGCTCCTCGGGCGCCTCCGTCAAAAAGCGCGGATAGGCGTCCATGGCCGTGGTCCCCGCGCCAAACAGCAACCCGGCAGAGATGGCGAGTAGCGCAAGCGCGGGATAGGACACGGGAGCTACAAGGCCAAAAACGCCCGATGCGCAAAGCAGGACGCAAACGGCTAGAAGCACATGACGCGGGCCCAAGGAGTCCACAAGTGCGCCGGCGCAAAACGTTGCAAAGATGAGCACCAGGTTGAGTCCAAACACGAGGGCGGACGTCTCAAATGCGCCGGCCCCGAGAACGTAGGTGCCGCAGCCAATGATGCCGACAAAATACGTCGACTGAAATGCAAGCTGAATAAAGAAATTTACCGCAACCAAACGGTGCGATGGAGAAAGAAGACGGGACAAAGTAAACCCCTCATGCATATGGAAACCAAACAAGACAACCTGAGCGTCATCAGTCCATGTAGGTCTCGAACATATGCATAATCTCCCCTTTGCTGCGGTCGTCCCGTATTCTAGCACCGATCTGGCGTCCCGCCCCTGCGCGTTGCCATCAGAACGCTCCACGCCCCAGCGCTTGGGCATGAGAAGTGGCCGTCTTCGCTTATGCGGGGGCGGCCATTTTGCTTATCTCTAAGTCATCTGATTCTAATGCACGAACATGCGCACGAACTTGTGCTTCCAGCTCGCATACGGGGCATAGCGGAATGGCACGTCCAGCCACGTTGCCTTGTTCACGATGCTCTTCTTGTGGCTAAACGTATCGAAGCTCTCGCGTCCATGGTACTGCCCCATACCGCTCGCGCCCATGCCGCCAAAGCCCATATGGCTCGTAGCCAGATGCATGATCGTGTCGTTGACGCAGCCGCCGCCAAAGGGCACATGGCGCACAAAGCGCTCCTGAACTGCGCGGTCCTGGCTAAAGATATATAAGGCCAGCGGTGTCGGACGATCCGTAATAAACGTCTCGGCCTCGTCTAAGCTCTCAAACGTCAGCACCGGCAAGATGGGACCGAAGATTTCTTCCTGCATCACGGCGTCATCGGGGGACACGCCGTCTAGGATCGTCGGCTCAATCTTGAGCGACGACTCGCGCGCCGTGCCTCCCAGCACAACCTTGTCGGGATCGATCAGCCCGCGCACGCGCGCAAAATGCTTGGCGTTGACGATGTGGCCGTAATCCTCGTTGTCGAGCGGATGCTCGCCAAACATGCGGCGGACCTCCTCCTTGATGAGGCCCAACAACTCATCGTGCACGTGCACGTCGACCAGCAGATAGTCGGGCGCTACACAGGTCTGGCCCACGTTGAGCCATTTACCAAAGGCGATGCGCCGTGCCGCGACCTTCAAGTTTGCCGTCGCATCCACAATGCAGGGACTCTTTCCGCCCAGCTCAAGCGTCACGGGCGTCAGGTTTTTACTTGCCCGCTCCATGACGAGTTTGCCGACCGGAACGCTGCCGGTAAAGAAGATCTTGTCCCAGCACTCATCGAGCAGCGCTTCGTTCTCGGCGCGCCCGCCCTCGATAACCGTCACCAGGCGCGGATCAAACGTCTCTTCGCAGATTTGCTTGAGCACCGCGCTCGAAGCCGGCGCATAGGCACTCGGCTTGATGACCACGGTGTTACCCGCAGCGAGCGCGCCGGCGAGCGGCTCGAGCGTCAACAAAAACGGATAGTTCCATGGAGCCATGATGAGCGTGACGCCATAGGGCACGGCTTGCGTTTTGCACACACTCACGGCATTGGCGAGGTCACACGGACGCAGGCGCGGACGACTCCATCGAGCCACATGCGCGATCTGATGGCGAATCTCGGAAAGCGACGTGCCGATCTCGCACATATACGCCTCGTCATGCGACTTTCCCAAATCGGTCTTGAGCGCATGGACGATATCGGCCTCGTGCGCACGAACCGCATCACGCAGGCGCACGAGCGCACGGCGGCGAGCGTCGACATCAAACGTGGCGTGCGTCTTAAAGTAGGCGCGCTGATCGCCGACGATGCGCGCAATTTCCTCGGTGTTCATGGCACTCTCCTAGTTCTCGTCCTCAAACATACCACCCGCGACGACCTCGTACATACGCTCGAGCTCCAAGCGGTCCATTAAAAGCGGAACGGGGTATAGCGGATTGGCCTCGGCGTCGGCATGTGCCGCCATTTCGGGAATGTCGGAGCGGCGAATGCCTGTCACATATTTGGGGATACCCAGGGCAACGTTCATGCGATCGACCCAATCGATAAATGCCTCGGCCGCAAGACTGTCCTGCGCGTTAGCCGGCGCAATACCGGCCATGCGGGCGAGATCGGCAAGCTTGGGAGCGGCAGCGTCACCATAAGCGCGAAGCATGTGCGGCAGGATGATCGCGTTGGCCAAACCGTGCGGAATTCCGTATCGGCCGCCCAGACTGTGCGCGATGGCGTGAACGTATCCCACATAGGAGCGGGTAAACGCAACGCCCGCCTTATACGCCGCCGAAAGCATATTGCGACGCGCACGCATGTCGTCGCCATACTCATAGGCCTCGAGCAAATTGTCGTGGATGAGCTGCACCGCCTGGCGCGCCATCTTGCGCGTGTAGGGCGTGGTGCCACGGCCGATAAAGGCCTCGACGGCATGCGTCAGGGCATCCATACCCGTCTGCCCCGTAATGGAGGCGGGCAGGCCACGTGTAAACTCGGGGTCGTGTACCGCAAAGCGCGGGATCAGCACAAAGTCGTTAATGGGGTACTTGTAGTGCGTCTCGTCATCGGTAATGACCGCTGCAAGCGTGACCTCGCTTCCCGTGCCCGCCGTGGTGGGGACGGCGATGAGCAGCGGCAGGAGACGGTGGACGCGCAACAGGCCGCGCATCTTGTTGATGGGCTTATTTGGCTGTGCGATGCGTGCGCCCACGCCCTTGGCACAGTCCATGGCCGAACCGCCGCCAAAGCCGATAATGGCCTGGCAGGCGCTCTCGCGATACAGGGACGCCGCTTCCTCCACGTTTGAGACCGTGGGGTTCGCACGCGTTTCGGCATAGACCGTAACGCCAATTCCCTTGGACGCGAGCGCCGTCTCGAGCGGCGCCGTGAGCCCCAGACGGGCAATACCGGGATCCGTCACGATAAGAACCCGCTGTATCGAGCGCTTTTGAAGCACCGCGGGCACGTCCTCGGCATGCTCCAAAATGCGCGGCTCGGTATAGGGCAGGATCGGCAATGCGATGCGAAAAACCGTCTGATATGTTCGGCACCAGGCACGACGGGCTAGATGCATAAAGGAAACTCCTTCATTTGTTGATAGGTCAACATTTGCTCGACCGATTGTACTCAGCGGAGGTCTCGAGCGGCCTGGCAATCGTTAATCAATCAACATCTTCACATGCCCAAAATTATTTTATTAAAAATCATTCCTAATAGGCTTCACATTTGGTTGCATTTATGGATAATAGAACTCGTCAAGACGCACGTCCGGAGAGGGCCCTTACGGGACCGGACGAGCGCACAATCGCCATCGATCGAAAGGATCGAATCATGAAGTTTGTTTGCCCCGTTTGCGGTTATGTGGAAGAGTTCGACGGCGACCAGCTGCCCGAGGACTTCAAGTGCCCCCAGTGCGGCGTTCCCGGTTCTCGTTTCCTGAAGCAGGAAGAGGGTCAGCTCGAGTGGGCTGCCGAGCACGTCGTGGGCGTCGCCAAGATGGAGGGTGTCTCCGAGGACATCGTTGCCGATCTGCGCGCCAACTTTGAGGGCGAGTGCTCCGAGGTCGGTATGTACCTGGCCATGGCTCGCGTCGCTCATCGCGAGGGCTATCCCGAGATCGGCCTGTACTGGGAGAAGGCTGCCCACGAGGAGGCCGAGCACGCCGCCAAGTTTGCTGAGCTCCTGGGCGAGGTCGTAACCGACTCCACCAAGAAGAACCTCGAGATGCGCGTTGAGGCCGAGAATGGCGCCACCGCCGGCAAGACCGATCTTGCCAAGCGCGCCAAGGCCGCTGGTCTCGATGCCATCCACGACACCGTGCACGAGATGGCTCGCGACGAGGCTCGCCACGGCAAGGCTTTCGCCGGTCTGCTCAAGCGCTACTTTGGTTAAGCCAACCGCCTGAGAGACAATCTCTAGCTCGATAAGGCCCGGACCGCAAGATCCGGGCCTTTTTCGTGTCTAGCGAACCAGTTAACGTCCCAAAAAAAGGACCACCTTCGGCATCGGCTTCGCGTCAAAAACTAAGTGAGTAGCCTTTTGGGAACTTGTCGAGCAGACCATCCGTATTGCTTTATAAAACCGCAGGTAGATAGCTTGCCGCAAAACAATCTGGTCGCCATCACGCTAAAAGTCTACTCACTTAGATTTGCAACCGTCCATGATCGGGCCTTTTTGTGTCTAACGGGCATCTTTTTGTCGATTTCTCCCAGTTTTGGCCAGTCAACGAATAGTTCAGACCGAAGTAATGCCTCGGCCCCTTGCTCCTCCAAGCTTTTATCGCGATATTCAACATCGAGCAACCTGCACACGGCCTTAACAATCACGTGGAATCTATCCTCATCGGATATCTGTCCGTGTGTCAGGAGAAATACATCGTAGCCCATGGCCTGAAGCGCCGTCATGCGGTCGACGTCGCGCAAGCCATCCCCGGCTCGCCCGTGTGAGCCCTTTCCTTGGCATTCAATGGCCACCTGTCGCTCTCCGTCCGGCGAAGACAGAAGTAGGTCAATGTATACGCGGGACTTGCCTACAATCGCCCGAGCACTTGCGCTTAGCGCCACTTCGACATTGAGCTCTATGCCGCAAAAACCTTCGCCTCCCAGGGATCGTGGCAACCCAAGCAACAAATACGTCTCAACCTCAAAAGGCGATGCGGCACCCAGTGGAACGAGATGAGATGCCGCGACAAATCGCTTGCCGTAACGCATCCCACAAACATCTGAGCAAAAACGGTCAAGGTCTTCGCCCAAAACCAAAGCGTCGCGCCTCCATAAATTTGAGGCGGAGCCGTCCTCGGACGGACAGCGCGCCCAACCCAAGGTTGCCGGAATCGCGCCCGACTCAATTGCACGCGAAAGCTCTGCCTCGAGTGCTGCTGGCAAGGCACAAACCGTAAACAAGCCGCACATCTCCGCCAACACCAAAAGAAGCTGGAGATCCGTCAGATGCCGCGACATGATGAATGCCGTCAGCAGAGGAGACGTAACCAAAAACCCATGTTCCGTTTCCAGCACGGATTCCCTGGGGAACTCGCCTAGGAACAGCCGCTGCCTAATGCTGACAGGGCAAGTCCGCTTGCCTCTCGTCCGAACCAATGTATACAGCGGAAAGCCGAGCACAACCGTAGCCGTCGGGTTACGGGCGAGCTCGCATCGCCGCCGGTCTTCTTCCGGTCGCGGGAGCGGCGGACACAGAGCGCGGGCCTGAGGGGGCAAGCGCCAGTACTTAAAAGCCGATATGTCACAAAGTAGATCCTTCATAGGCACAGGAAAACACGAATTTCAACCCGGGCGCTCACGCATTGGCGCGAACGCGCCGAAAAGGGCGCCGAACGGACTACTTAGTTTTCAACAGCCCTCCCCAACTGGCCAAAAGCTTGCCAAAAGCTGGACGGAGCGCTGTTGAAAACTCATTTTTCGCTCATGCGGAAGCCTTGCACAGCAAGTGAGTAGACTATTTAGGACCCGCCGAGCAGACCGCCCATACTGCTTTACAAAATCGCAGGTAGATGGATTGCTTCAAAACGGCCTGCTCGCCAAAGCGCCAAAAGTCTACTCACTTAGGTTAGAGGGCGCATCCATTAGCTGCGATTCCAGGGTATTTAGCGCATTTGGACTCAAATCGTCGTACTGGACAAGGATTCGAGTCGGGCTTGCAGGGACATATGCGCCATCGGCGCACCATAGACAGTCATTGATATCGATGTAAGGGGTGCTCGAGCGCGTGAGGGCGCGTGTAAAAGAGGTTCCGCCCGTAACACGCTGCGCAACCACGACGCAGTAAAGACCCGCATCCGCATGTTCGATCGAAACCTCCCCCGCCGGAAATGCCTTCCGTACAAGCGTCGCCAGGCCATCACGCGCCTCGCGAGCACGAACGCGCACGCGGTTCACATGCCGCTCGTAATCGCCCGATTCCAGCAAACGCGCCAAGGCGACCTGGTCAACAGAACTCACCGACGAGGCATAAAAGCCAAGGCTGCGTCTAAACCGTTCCATCAGCTCATCGGGCAGGACCATATACGCCAAACGCAGGGCCGACGACAGACTTTTTGAAAACGTGTTGGTGTAGATGACCGATTGGGCGGCATCAATCGACGCGAGCGCGGGAATCGGCTTACCGGCAAGGCGAAACTCGCAATCAAAGTCATCTTCGATGAGATACCGGTCCGGCTGCTCGGCGGCCCAGCCCAGCAGGGCATAGCGACGCGCAATGCTCGTCACAAGGCCGGTCGGATACTGATGGGACGGCATCAGGTGAAGGACATCCGCCCCGGTTTTCTGCAGAGCGCTCAAGTCCACGCCCTCACCGTCCAACGGGATATGCCGCACTTCGCAACCCATGGCCTGATAGATGCGCGTCAAACGCAAATACCCCGGATCCTCAACGGCATACACCTTGTCCGCGCCAAGCAGCTGAACCAACATGGTATCGAGCAACTGGGCGCCCGCACCGATAACGATGTTGTTGGGGTCGACATTCATACCCCTTGTCCCGCGCAGATGGTGAGCAATTGCGCGTCGTAGCCGAACGGTGCCCTGCGCCGGCGCGGGCGAAAAGATTTCACGTTCGTCTTCGGACGTCAGTGTCGCCCGTAGCGCGCTTTGCCAAAGCCGCGCCGCCTCCAAAGCGGAAGGAGAAAGAGCCTCGAACTGCTCGGTCTGTCCGTCGGAATCATGCGCGCTGGGGCCAACAGAGACAGCATCTCGGTCGATATCCCCCGCGGCCAAAGACAAAACCGGTGCATCGGGAAGCTCGCACGCGTAGTAACCACGCCGCGGCTTTGAGCAAATATAACCCTCGGCAAGCAACTGGCTATATGCATTCTCGATGGTAATGACACTGATTCCCAGATGACTCGCAAAGGCGCGCTTGGACGGCAGATGCTCCCCCGCCGCAATACGTCCAGCTACGATATCATCTCGAATTTGCTTGTAAATATACTCATAGAGCGATGCTTCGCCGCGGTTTTCCAAATTATAGTCAAGCATGAGTTTGTCACCTGACCTTATCGAGTCATTCAATCTGGTATTAGTCTGACCTTGTTATTATCTCGAAAACTGAGTATTTCGCCATGCCCAGCTCCCCGATAGGATATTCCGTCAAGCAATGCACATGCCAACCAAGGGAGCAACCATGGCAGAACAGACCAGCAAGGCCGATCGCGTTAAACTCAACCGCGAGCTCGCGCAGATGCTCAAGGGCGGCGTCATCATGGACGTCACCACGCCCGAGCAGGCACGCATCGCCGAAGAGGCGGGCGCCTGTGCCGTCATGGCACTCGAGCGCATCCCGGCCGACATCCGCGCCGCCGGCGGCGTGTCGCGCATGAGTGACCCCAAGATGATCAAGGGCATTCAAGAGGCCGTCTCGATCCCCGTCATGGCAAAGTGCCGCATCGGTCACATCGTCGAGGCGCAGGTCCTTCAGGCCATCGAGATCGACTACATCGACGAATCCGAGGTCCTCTCCCCCGCCGACGATGTCTACCACATCGACAAGACCCAGTTTGACGTGCCGTTTGTCTGTGGCGCCCGCGATCTGGGCGAGGCGCTGCGCCGTGTTGCCGAGGGCGCCACGATGATCCGCACCAAAGGCGAGCCGGGCACGGGCGACGTCGTTCAGGCCGTGCGTCACATGCGCAAGATCCAAAAGCAGATCCGCGACGTTGTCGCCCTGCGCGATGATGAGTTGTTCGAGGCGGCCAAGCAGTTGCAGGTTCCGATCGAGCTGGTGCGCGAGGTCCATACTACGGGCAAGCTTCCCGTCGTAAACTTTGCCGCCGGCGGCATAGCGACCCCCGCCGACGCCGCATTGATGATGCAACTGGGCGCCGAGGGCGTCTTTGTCGGCTCGGGCATCTTTAAGAGCGGCGACCCTGCCAAGCGCGCCGCCGCCATCGTCAAGGCCGTGGCAAACTTCACCGACGCCAAACTCATCGCCGAGCTTTCGGAGGACCTGGGCGAGGCCATGGTCGGCATCAACGCCGACGAAATCGAAATCATCATGGAGGAGCGCGGGCGCTAGTCCAGCAGAAAGGATCGCACATGAGCGATTACGCAGACCAGACGGTCGCCGTGCTGGCGGTCCAAGGTGCTTTTGCCGAGCACGAGGCGAGACTGTCCGAGCTGGGCGCACGTTGTATTGAGCTGAGGCAGGCGGCTGATTTGAAGCAGGACTTTGACCGTCTAGTACTTCCCGGCGGCGAGTCTACCGTTCAAGGGAAGCTGCTTGACGAGTTGGGCATGCTCGAGGAGCTTCGTGCCCGTATCGCTGAAGGCATGCCCGTCCTGGGCACCTGCGCCGGCCTGATTCTGCTGGCGCGCGACCTTGCCGCCCATGACGATAAGGGCACGCCGCGTTTGGCAACCATGGATGTACTTGTCGAGCGCAATGCCTACGGCAGGCAGCTCGGCAGCTTTCGAACCAAAGGGCAAGTAGCCGGCATCGACGGTGAAGCGCCGCTGACGTTTATCCGCGCACCCCGCATCGTCGAGGTCCACGGCGACGCCAAGGCCCTGGCCGAAGTCGATGGCTGCATCGTCGCTGCCCGCCAGGGCAACCAGCTCGGCGTAACCTTCCACCCCGAACTCGATGAAGACACCCGCCTCCACGAATTGTTCCTACAAATGTAGACAGAGTAGAAACGAGCGTGGATTTTCGGACACATAACAAATGAGAGTGGATAATCTCCCACTTTGAGCTTGAATGCAGGCTCAAACCGGGAGATTATCCACTCTCATGCTATGTAGTCGTTTAAGAACGTCCCCAATGACTACCTTGGATCATGGCAACGCCGATGTTTTGGCAACGCCAGCGAGCGCCGCCCAGGGCGAACAAGTTGGCATGAAAAAGGCAAGGCATAGACCTTCTGGTCATGCCTTGCCTTTTGAATGACAAATTGTCGCCCTGGGTGGCGCGCAGCGTCAACTAGTTACGCGGTTCGTAGAACCGCGTAACCCCTAAAAGCGGTTGCCGCGGAAGCCGCCACCGTTGCGGCCGCCACGATCGCCACCGCGACCGCCGCGGTCGTTACCACGGTTGCCGCCGAAGCCGCCACGGTTGCCACCACGGTCGCCATAGCCACCACGGTTGCCGCCAAAGCCACCGCGACCGCCACGGTCGCCGCCACGGTCACCAAAGCCGCCACGGCCGCCACGATCGCCACCGCGACCGCCGCGGTCACCACCACGGCCACCGCGATCGCCAAAGCCACCGCGACCGCCGCGGTCGCCGCCACGGCCACCGCGATCGTCACGGCCACCGCGAGGACCGCGGTCCTCGTCCAGGCCCATGGCGACGAGCGGAGCGATAACCTTATCGAGAGCGGCCATCAGCTCGGTGGCCTCCTCGTAAGAAAGCTCGGGCAGGAGCTTCTCCTTCTTGTTGGCAAGCTCGACCAGGCCCTCAGCGGCATCCTCGGCAGCGAAGACGACGATCTTGCGCATATCGCCCTCGGCGTCGTCGATGCGGCCGACCAGATCGGCAGCCTCGGCCTCGGCCATCAGGCCATCGAGTTCACGAAGGCGCATGCCCAGCAGGTCGGACATCTCCTTCTGCTCCATCTTGGGCTTGAGGTCAAGCAGCTTGATGGCGCGCTCAATGTTCGCCATACGCTCGGCCTTGGCCTCCTCCTCCTTGGAAATAGCAAAGCGACGGCTACGCAGCAGGCGGGCGGCCTTCTGCATCTTGTCCATCAGCTCTTCGTCATCGTAATCAACGGCGGCCTCGACAACCTCGGCCTCCTCCTCGGCGGAAACCTCGTCAGCAGCCTCAACCTCGGCAGCTTCGGTCTCCACGGTCTCGACTGCCTCGACCTCGGCAGCCATGGTCTCGTTCTCGGTCTCGTTCATGATCTCTTCGTTCTCGGACATGAGACTCCTTCTTGGCCCTCTCGGGCATCATCGCCCCATTCGCGGGGCCCGTCGCGCACTCTTTGCGCTTTAAACATTCATGCCTCTCGGCAAAACGTCAATTAGTTTATGGTGTCGCCATCCAATCTAGCTGCAGAATCTATGTGCACACATTAATGCGACATGTACGACTCGCTGCGAGCGTACACAACCGACACCGCGAACCTGACAACGGCAATCGCAGCCGCCACGCGCACGGCAGCCGCAAATCCAATCGCCTGAGCAACGTCCGTCACGACGCTGGCGGCACCGGCAGCCGCTGCAGAACTCGAAAGCAGGCCGATAAACAGCGACGGGCCAAACGAGGCGGCGATCATGTTCCACGTGTTGAGCAGCGCCGTTCCGTGGGGATGCTCGGCAGCGGGTAGCGTCTCCAAGCCGGCCGTCTGCGAGGGGCTCAGCACCAAACCGACGCCGGCATACACCACAACGGTCAGTGCAACGACAACGCCAATGTTCATGCTTGCCGCAGTCATCGAGATTGCGGTCTGCCCCACGGCAATCAAGGCAAAGCCGACCGGCAGCAGCGGCCATGCGCCACGGGCGTCCATCACGCGTCCGCCCACAATCGAGGTCACGGCGTTGCAGGCAATCGCCGGCATAATGAGCAAGCCCGCAACAAGCGCGGTCATGCCGTATGCGCCCTCAAAATAGAGCGGCAACAAAACGCTCATCGAGAACGTCGTCATCATCGACACCACCACAAGCAGGCACGCAGGCCAAAAACGAACGCTCGCCATGGGGCGCACGTTAAGCACCGGATGCTCGAGCTTGAGCTGGCGGGCCGCAAACAGGCCGAGCAGCACAATGGCGGCGAAGAGCGCCACGATACCGGCAATCAGATTGGTCGAGAACTCTCCTACGGAATACACGAACGCCGTAATGCCGGCGGCGAGCAAAATAACCGACAGAATATCAAGCTTAGTGTTCGAGCGCTCTCCAACATTTCGAACGAGCTTTGCTGCCGCCGCGGCGACCACGACACCGCCCACCAGCGGCACTACGAACACCGCCCTCCAGCCAAACAACGTGCACATAAGACCACTGATCACAGGTCCAAACGCCGGCCCCAGCGTAATGCAGGCACCGCCCAGACTCAGATACAGACCGAGCTTCTCGCGCGGAGCGCAAGACAGCACCACATTCATCATGAGCGGAAACAAGATGCCCGATCCCGCAGCCTGCAAAATGCGACTTGGCAGCAAGACGGTAAACGTTGGGGCGACCAGGCACAGGACTTCTCCGGCGACCATGCATCCGCATGCGAAAAACAGCAGCCTGCGCGTCGAGAAACGACCGGAAAGAAAGGCCATGATGGCCGTAAAGATCGACGTCACGATCATGTAGCCCGAAACAAGCCACTGCGCCGTGGTGGCACTCACCGAAAAGGCCGCCATGATGTCGTGCAACGCCACGTTAATGATGTTCTCGTTAAACGCGGCAACAAAGGCTGCGATATACATAACGATGAGAAACGCCGAAGTGCCCGATGGCGTTGTCCTAACTTGTTGCTGAGATTTGTTCCCCACGCATTTCCTTCCTCTTGGAACGACAGTCGTATCGCCCCAGAGGAACAGTCCAGGGCGAGGATGAGCCCTAGACTTACGCCAGACGCCGCACGCGACGAGTCTGGCAACATGGTCCAACGTCGAAAGATTGTAACGCGAACGCGCAGCTTTCCTTCCGCGCTATTATTGAAAGTCCACGAAAGCATGAGACATGAGGAGCCCTCCATGATTAAGCCCATCATGAAATCCGAGTTCTTTTTGCGCCTGCCTTCCGAAGACGCGGGACCCGACGATGCCGCGACCGGGCAGGACCTCCTGGATACGCTCCATGAGCATGAGCACGAGTGCGTGGGGCTCGCCGCCAATATGATTGGCGTGCGCAAACGCATCATCTGCGTAAAGGACGGCAGCAAATCGCTGCTTATGTACAACCCGCAGATTCTTGAGCAGGTCAATGCCTACCAGACGAGCGAAGGATGCCTCTCGCTGATCGGCGAGCGTCCCTGTACCCGCTATCGCCGCATTAAGGTTGAGTATCTGGACGAGAACTTCGTCCACCGCATCAAAAACTTCTCGGGCTACACCGCCGAGATCATCCAACACGAAATCGACCACTGCCAAGGAATCGTGATCTAGGTTACTTGCCGACATGAGGGAACCGGAGGCTACCCTATGGATATCAGCCGTTTTGGTGAGTTCGCCATCTTGGCGCAGTCGCGTACGTTTCTCGATGCGGCGGAGCTGCTCTTCATGTCGCAGTCGACTCTCTCCAAGCACATTATGGCAATGGAGCGCGAGCTCGGCTGTAATCTCATCGATCGGAGTCAACGCCACGTTACGCTCACCGCGCAAGGCGAAGTGCTCCTCCCCTATGCACAAAAGATAGCGACGCTCCAGCATCGCTATCTCGCTGCCATCCAGATAGCCGCAGATGAACCACTCGAACGCATCACCGTGGGCTCCATCCCCATCATGGCTCCCTATGGAATCACGGACGCCGTCATCGATTTCCAGCAGGCGAACCCCTCGTATTCCGTTGAGCTCATCGAGGGCGAAGGCAGCGCACTCAAGCAGATGCTCTTGCGCGAGGACATCGACCTCGCCTTCATCCGCGACGGCGGCGCCATCGAGCCGGAGTTTAAAAAAATCCCCTTTACAACCGACCGGCTCGTGGCCGTTATCCCGCTCGACCATCCACTCGCCAAGCGCAACGCCATCGAGATCGACGACCTTATCGATGAGAATTTCCTTATGCTTCCCCAAGGCTCGTTCGTGAGCGAACTCACCCTCTCCCTTTGCCGCAAGGCAGGATTCAGCCCACGTGTCACGTTTACCGGCAAACGGGCAGAAAACATCATCTCGCTTGTCGCGCGCGATGCCGGCGTCTCGCTGCTCATGCGCAAGCCTGCCGAATCACTCGCCGGCGGCAAGGTGGCCCTCGTGCCGCTCGAGCCTGCAACGACCTCCGAGGTCAGGCTCTACCTCAAACGGAGCGCTGCGTACTCGCAAGCCGTCGTCTCGTTTATCGGCTTTCTCCCCTATCGCCAGCTTCTACAGGGCGGCCGCATGACCTCCGAAGCGCCGCAGTCGTCGTAATCCCAGCACACACCGCCACTTTTGAGATGCCCCACAAACCAACCGGCAACGGTACAAAACGCAAAAGGCCCCGGACAGCACAGCTGCCGTCCGAGGCCTTTTAAATCAAAGCGGGTAGATGGACTAGTCCACCGAGATGTTGAGGGTCTGACCGCCCTCGTCCTTCTTGGTGCCGATCACCATAGCGGCGATAAGCGCCAAAATAAAGGCGACCAGACCGGAGATGACAAGACCGATAAAGCCCGAATCGATGCCAGCGGGGTTGATAAAGCTCGGGAAGCCGAGCGGACCGGAGGCACCGAAGGCATAGAGCTTGGCACCCATAAGGCCGGCAATGGCGCCGCCGACACCGGCGGAAATGAAGGTCGCCCACATGAGACGCTTACGCGGCAGCAGGATGGCGTAAAGCGCGGGCTCGTTGACGCCGAAGATCGACGAGACGAGAGCAGGGATGTTGATGACAGCGTTTTCCTCGGAATCCTTGGTTCGAATGATCATGCCGAGCACGGCACCGGCGATGGCGCACCCACCTGCGTATACGAGAGGGTTGATGAGGTCATAGCCGTAGGTTGCGACATCGATGAACCACAGCGGAATGACGCCCCAGTGCAGACCGAACATGACGAGCAGGCTCCAGAACGTGCCGATGACAAAACCGGCGATGGCGGGCTGGAAGTTGATGAGCGCCAGGATGATTTGGGCAACGATGTTGGAGAGGACCGTCATGACCGGACCGACCACAAGCAGGCCCAGGATGCCGCAAATGAGAAGCGTCAAAATGTTGGAGAAGAACGAGCTCACAAGCGCGGGCAGTGCGCCAGAAAGGAATTTGTGCACCTTCGAGGCGATCCAGACGATGAAAATCGCAGGCAGAATCGTCGATGAATAGTTCTGCATAATCAACGGGATGCCAAAGATATCACCGTAGACATTGGACTCAAGGACCGTACCGGTGCCGAGCGTGTAAAGCGGGTCTCCACCCATAAGGGCAACGAGCGTCGGGTAGACGAGGATGCCGCCGAGGGCCATACCCATAACGGGCTTAAGTCCGAACTTCTTGGCAGCCGTCCAGCCGATGATAAGCGGGAAGTAATAGAAGACCGAATCTCCGATTGCCGAGAGCGTCACATAGGTATTGCTGTCCTTGGCGAGCCAACCGGCAACCGTGCAGAGGGCGAGCATCGACTTGATGAAGCCACCGACCATAAGCACGCCAAGAACCGGTTGCAGGATCTCGGAAATGATGGCGAGTAGGCGCGAGAACGGATCGCCCTTCTTGACATTGTCGCCCTCATCGATATCAAGCGCGGGCTTGGCGTCGAACCCGCCGATCTGAACGAGTTCATTGTAGACGGACTCGACGGTGGCACCGATTACGACCTGATACTGTCCACCGGCCTGGATGACGTCAACGACACCCTTCATGGCCTTGAGCTCATCGGTCTGGGCGAGCGATTCGTCCTTGAGGTGAAAGCGGAGACGCGTAATGCAGTGACTCACGTCCAGCACATTGTCTCGGCCACCGACCTTTGCGATGATTCCATCGCAAAGCTGCTGGTATTTCATGGTATTCCTCCTTTTTCTGAGCGGGGCATGGCATTGATTCCAGACCCCCGTAGTCGACGTGGGGAGCCACAGAACCCGCCTCCCCTTTAAAATCCGCGGGCGCATATACGTCCGGGATGGGAGATAACAAGGGAAATAAGAACGCCGATCACACGGCCGCGACCCTCATGGGTCCCATGCCGTGGCGGCAAAACTACAGGCGCGAATCTGGCGCGCCGAGAAGGCGCGCGGTTTGACAGAACTTATCGCATAGGCGCTCCGGTTCGCCTTGGGGAATCTGGGTACGTTCGGTCTCAAAGGAGAGGCCGTATTCACGCGCCGGAAGGAAGTACTCGTAATAGCCGTTGGTATAACCGCAGACAATCCCCTCAACCGGACATTCGCGCTTCATGCGAACGCCAAGGTCGCTGCCGAGCTCGCTCGGAAACACAAAGAGGTGCATACCACCCAAGCTGATAACGGCGCACTTGAGCGTGAGCGAAAAATCGTCATGGGCGACGGTGTGATAGAACGTCTGGGGCTCGATACGGTCGAGTTTAACCTCGCGATCGAGCTTGATTTGGGAAATCGCCTCGGCAAGACCGGTCGACACGCGCTCGACCTCGGGGATGCCACGACCTTGGCGAAAATTGCGATCGCTGCAGTCGCCAGCAGCGCCCACGACCATGGCAGGATAGTACCCGAGGCTCGGGGCGAGCTTTTTACCGGTAAGGCCGGCAAGCTCACTCGTGAGCTCCGTACAATCGGGCCCGACGCAAGCGGAATGCACCGCCCAGTTCACAAAGCCCGCAAATGGCTTGCCTTCGGTATCGAAGAACGAAACGACAATGACCTCATTGTCGGCGAGTTCGCCTGGGATGATGCGGTTGTCATAGAAACCGGTGACGACCTGCTTGCCCAGGCGGCAAATCGCGGGCTGTGCATTGGCGCGGCACTCCTCAAAGCATTGGCAAATGGTATCGAGGAGCCAGCGATAGTAGTTCTCGTCGAATTTTCCCGTCCACCAGCTGCGGTGGTAAGCGACGATTGAAGTATGGTCGTGCGTCGCCGAGAGCAGGACGCAATCACGGTCAATGCCGTAGCGCTCGGCGAGCATTGTCTTGACTTCCTCGGCCATGCTTTCCTCGAACTCGAGGACATCGGCATTAAAGAGAAACACCTCGCGTTCGCCTTGCTGGAAGAGAATGGCGTTGGCGTAGACGTCGTCATGGATGCCCGTCGCAGGCTCCAGGCGGTTGGGAAGATTGCGATAGCCAATCAGGTAGATGTCGCCCTGTGGGGTGATTTTGCGGCGCGCGTGTCCAATGTTCATGCACGTTCTCCTTCTGTGTTACGCCGCATTCAAGGCGGCAATGATGATATCGACGAGGCGCTCATGGGAGCCGGCGGCAAAACCAGAGTTCATGGCCTCATAGGTGATCTTTTCGTACGCGTCGGGGGCCGGTAGGTATTTCTGTCCGCCGTTGACGAGCGTGGCAAAGAGCACAGAGCCGGACCGGGCGACGCGCACGGTGGCGCCGAATGTACTCGAGACCTCGGGCTGCACGCCGACAAGCTCGACGTTTCCCAGCCGAAGCAGATAGACCCTCGTGTGCTGCTCACCGGCAGCATGAAACTCATACGTTCGATGCGGAGCCAAAGAGTAAAAATCGGCGCGTGTCTGAGCGGGCAGGAGGACGTCGACCGTGCGAGCATCGATGCCGGCAGCGCTATCCTCACGTGCCATGCGAGCAGCCTCAATCAAAGCATCGCCCAAGACCTGCCCCTGCTGGTGCAGCATGCGGTATCCGTCCTCATGGGCATCGACCGTCCGCTTCACGCCGGCGGCATCGAACGTGACGTTCATGGCGCGCTCCGCCGGACCTTGGTCGCCCGCGGCGCCCGGCAGCAACAGGGCAACGCCGCCCAGCTCACGCTCGAGTGACATGGCGGCAAAACCAAAGAGATCTCCGCTCGCCACGCGTCTCCCCTCGGAGTCGCGCGACCCGTCGAGCACGGAGGACTGGACGTCCGCCGCCGCAAGTACGGCAACGTACTCGCCCCCGGCATCCCTCATGGCGAGCACGGGCATCGCGTGGTCGGCAAACCCCTCGGGATTCGAGCCCAACCACCAGCCGGCCGGCGTCTCGATGTCGCGATTAACGTTCACGGGGCAGTCGCCCTCCGCCGTGGCGAGTGTGACGGAGCGAATGCCCGCAACAGCCCGCTCGACAGCCGTGCGGGCGGCGGCGATGAGCGCTGCGCGATAGCGCTCGTTGCGATCGCGGGCAGCAGCATCGGCAAGATGCCCGGGAGTGCGAACGTGAGGCATGGAAAACGTGTGGGTAGGAACCACCCAAGAGTAAGCGCCACTGCAGCCGGCGGCATCCTCGACGACCTCACGCAGATCGGCGAGCAGAGCCGGAGCAATCGATGTGACCTCAAGCGAAAGAATGCAGGAGCGTCGCCCCGCCCCCTCGATGACAAGAGCACGGGCAAAGACCTCATGGCGGAGTTCGTCGAAACCGTCAAACGGCAATACGCCCCCAAGATCGATGGCCGCACGGGCGGCCCCAGCCCTCATCTCTCCTTTGTCCATGGCAGACACCCCCTCTGATTGCCGCTCACTCGACACCGTACAGTCGCTGCGCCGTGCCGCCAAGCACAAGATCTGTGTCTGCATTGCTCAGACTCGCGGCACGAACGCAGGCGACACCCTCGGTGAGCCACTCGCGTTTAACCGGATAGCTCGTGCCAAAAACAATATGGTCTGCACCCAACACGTTAACCGCGCAGGCGAGGAGTGCCTTGCCCCAAGGCTGGGCATGGGACATGTCGAAATAGATGTTGTTCTCGAGGCGCTTGGAAACGGTCTCGGTATCGACCTGAAAACGTCCAGAGGCATCAGGGCGCTTGGGGCCGTGAGGCAGCAGCATCTCCTTGAACGCAAAGTATGCGCCACCGAGCATGGAGTGGACCATCTTGATATTAGGATAGCGCTCGAAGAAATCACCAAAGATCTCGCGGCCGATCGCCGTAGTTTGGTCGACGCAGCGACCATAAGAGCGGCGAAGGCTGTCGTACGCGAGAAGCGACTCGTTCTCGACCGGTACGGGAACATGGTGGACGTAAACGGTGACGTTGCGCTCGTTCAGGTGCTCGAAGAAGCTCGAGAAAACCCGGTCGTCGAGATAGCGCTTGCCGTAGTGAGCGCAGAGCTGCACACCCGCAAAACCATCGTCGAGCCTGCGGTCGAGCTCCTCTAAATTTGCCTTGGTGCCAAAGGGTGGCACAGCGACAAGCGGAATCAGGCGGCCATTTGACGCCTTCGCGTCAGCGGCCATACCGTCGTTGAAGCGCCGACACATCTCGAGCGACATCCACTCGTGGCAGCCGGGGAGCTTGAGGATCGCCTTGTCGACCCCCGCCTCATCCATATCGGCCAAGCGCTTCTCGAGGGTGTAGTCGCCCTCGATGTAATTAAGGCCCGGAGAACCGGCGGGCATCTCGATCACGATCTGTCGCTTGCCGACGGAATTCACGGTCAGATAGCCTTCGGTGTCGTAGGCGCGGGGCACCTCGGCCAAAAACTGTTCGCAGAGCGTCTCGTCATGAAAGATGCGCTCGTCGAACCAGTAGGAATTTGCATCGATAATCATTGGTTGGAACCGCCTTTCATCTTGTTGAGAACATTCTAGAAAAGCGGGTACCCGGGCATCAATTCCAGCTTAAGCCTACTGTATTCCATTTTGGAATAGAACTTACCGCTCACACGCGAACCTTGCTCGCTCAAAGAGACAAAGCGTTAGCAGCACGGGCTTAGACAGAAAACGGCCGGCCCGCATCCGTTGCGGGCCGGCCGTTTTAGTACAGGCTACCTTTGTCGTTACGACTGGCGGTAATGATCGAAGAAGTCGGCGAGGTCTTCGAGGGACTCTTTGAGCACTTCCATGCGCGGCAGGTACACGATACGGAAGTGGTCGGGCTCAGCCCAGTTAAAGCCGCCGCCGCGCGTGATCAGGATCTTCTTCTCGTGCAGCAGGTCGAGGGCAAACTGCTCGTCATCGGTGATGTTGAACTTCTTCACATCCATCTTGGGGAAGATGTAGAACGCCGCGCGCGGCTTGACCACCGAGATACCATCGATCTTGTTGAGCGCCTCATACACAAAGTTGCGCTGCTCGTAGACACGACCGCCCGGGCGGATATAGTCGTTGACCGACTGATGGCCGCCGAGCGCCGTCTGGACGATCGACTGAGCCGGCACGTTGGAGCACAGACGCATGTTGGAGAGCATGTTGATGCCCATGATGAAGTCGCTCATGCAGCGCTGGTTGCCCGAAAGCACCATCCAGCCAATACGATAGCCCGCGATCATGTGCGACTTGGACAGACCGCTAAAGGTGACGCAGGGCAGATCGGGAGCGAGCGAGGCAATCGAGACGTGCTCGTAGCCGTCCATGCACAGGCGGTCGTAGATCTCATCAGCAAAGATCATCAGCTGATGCCTGCGTGCAACCTCGACGATGCCCTCGAGCACCTCGCGTGGATAGACGGAACCCGTGGGGTTGTTGGGGTTGATGATGACGAGGGCTTTGGTCGCGCTCGTGATCTTGGACTCCATATCCTCCAGGTCGGGATACCAATCCGCCTGCTCATCGCACAGATAGTGCACGGGATGACCGCCGGCAAGGGTTGCGCACGCCGTCCAGAGCGGATAGTCGGGGCTGGGGATCAGAATCTCGTCGCCATTGTCGAGCAGCGCGTTCATCGAAAGCTGAATGAGCTCGGACACGCCGTTGCCCGTGTAGATATGCTCCATCTGAACGTTGGGCAAGCCCTTGATCTGCGAATACTGCATGATCGCCTTGCGCGCGGAGAACAGGCCACGCGAGTTGGAATAGCCTTCGCAGTCGGGCAGCTGCTGGCGCATGTCCTTGATGACCTCATCGGGCGTGCGGAAACCGAAGGGCGCCGGGTTGCCGATATTGAGCTTGAGGATGCGCTCGCCCTCGTCCTCCATACGGGCGGCCTCGTCGACGACGGGACCGCGCACGTCATACAGGACGTTATCGAGCTTGGCGGATTTAGAAAAAGTACGCATGGTGGTGCTCCTTGCAATTTGAGCTGAGGGATGGGATTCGGGCCTGGAATCGTTGCGGGGAGATGATTCCTCGCCTTGGTCGGCGTCACCGGCGAGCAGCCAGGTAACATCGACCTCCAAAATACGGGCGAGCAGCTCTGCCACATCGCGCCGCGGAATCGTCTTGCCGCTCACATATTGGCTCATCTGGCTCTTGCCGAGTTTTTTGCCGAGCATCTCCGATGCGCGGATCACGTCCGACTGGCGAACGTCGCGATCGGACATAGCCTGTCGCAGACGATCGCTAAACGTCTCTTGGGCCACTAGAACCTCCTTGCTGGCAAAGTTCAATTTATACAACACGAATTGAACCTGAGTTCAATTTAGGCAGCAGTATAACGCCGTGCTATTTCGAAAAGTTCAATTTTAAAAATAAAATGAGCAAGACTTCGAAATTTATCCCAAGGCGATAACGACGTGCACGCATTTAGAGGTATTCGAGGAAACGAGCGGCGGCAAGCGAAACATCGGCCGTTCGATATATGGCGTTGATCTGCCGATGGGGATGCCCTTCGAGCGGACGCACAGCAACATCAAACTGGCAGCGACGCAAGATGAGCGCGGGAAGAATGCTCACGCCCAAGCCATCCTCGACCATAGCCATAATCGCATAGTCATCCCAAGTCGACAGTTTTGAGCGCACTGACAGCCCCGCCCGACGGAATAGCGGCGTAATCTCATCATCGGTACCCCGTTCCAGCAGAATAAACTGCTCGTTGGCTAAATCGGCAAGAGAAACGACCTCCGCCGTGGCAAGCGAGGAGTCCGCTGGCACCACGGCCATCAACTCGTCTTGCACCAACGGTCGCGACGCCATGCCGGCGCCACGTGGCTCGCGCGGAATAAAGCCCAGGTCGCAGCGGCCTTCCGCCACCCATTGCTCAATCTCGGAGTAATCACCCATCAGCAGCTCGTAATCGACATCCGGATGATCGGCGCGAAAGCGCGCAATCACCGGCGGCAGTACATGGGTCGCCACACTCGAAAACGTACCAATGCTGATCTTGCCGCGCATGAGCCCACGCATCTCGTCCACGTGTCGCTGCAGGCGGCCAAACTCCTCGCAGAGCGCCTCAACCGCCGGCATGATCTGCCGCCCATCGGCAGAAAGCACCACACCCTCGCGGCTGCGGTCGAGCACCTTAAAACCCCAATCGGTCTCAAGGTCGCCCACCATGCGGCTCACGCCCGACTGCGAATAGCTCAGCCGCTCGGCGGCGCGCGTAAAACTGCCGGCCCGCACCGTCTCGAGCAGCACCTGCATCTTTTGAATATTCGTTTCCACGGCACCCCTCCACCTTTACATGAGTTTTTGTCATGTTATCCATGCATTATATTCGCTTTTCTTCTAAAGCCAGTTCACCCATAGTGAACATGCTCGGATATAGAGGGGATGTCAGCACATGAACAACGGATTGTTTACGTACTTAGCAGCATTGCTGTTGTTTGGCTCCAACGGCATCATCGCCGCTGCCATCGCGCTGCCGAGCTCCGATATCGTACTGTTGCGCACGTTTTTGGGCGCTCTCACCCTTGCCGCCGTCCTCTTCATAACCAAGCGCCATAACCTGCAGGCTCCGTCTCGCCCCCGCGAGGCCGCAGCGCTCATCGTCTCGGGCGCCGCGCTGGGCGCCAGCTGGATTTTTCTGTTCCGCGCCTACCAGACGATCGGCGTCGGCGTATCCTCGCTGCTGTACTACTGCGGCCCCATCATCGTTATGGCCCTCTCCCCGCTCATTTTTGGCGAAAAGCTGACCGGCAGCAAAATCGCCGGCTTTATCGCCGTCGCCTGCGGTGCTTTTCTCATTGCAGCGCAAGGTCTAGGCGGCAATATGCCCATTGCGGGCATCGTCTGTGGAATCGCCTCGGCCTTCTGCTATGCATTGATGGTCATCGCCAGCAAGGGTGCGCCTCACATCGAGGGCCTCGAGAACTCCGCACTCCAAGTGAGCGCCGCCTTTGTGACCGCACTGGCCCTCACGCTCATCACGCAGGGCGCTCCCTCGTTCCTGTCCGCCGGCGTCGCCGCCAGCATTGATTGGCGCGCCGTCGCTATGCTCGGCGTCGTCAACACCGGCATTGGTTGCCTGCTCTACTTTAGCGCCGTCGCCAAGCTGCCCGTTCAGACCGTCGCCGTCGTCGGCTACCTCGAGCCGCTTTCGGCGGTCGTGTTCTCAGCCGCCCTTTTGGGTGAAGCCATAACACCGGTCCGCCTGATGGGCGCCGCGCTTATCATCGGCGGCGCGATTTTTTGCGAACTCGCCGGCAAACGCGCAAACGCCAAGGCTGGCATCGCCCAGATAGCACGTGCTTAAAAGCCCCTGCTTTGAAATGCTACCTGCGTAGATAAATAATCCCCAGCTGAGGATTATTGTCTAAAATAACCCGATGTGCCAAACTGCTCTTGTATGTATAAAGACGGCATAAAGTTTTTTGTCCTAGACAGATAACCGGATGTCTAAGGGAGTCCTCGTGGCACACAACAAACTGGAGGCAAACCTCCAAGACCAGCGCGGGCAAGGCGGGCACGGAGCCATCCCCCTCTCCGCTGGCATGCTGCTCGTAACGCTCGGCGTCGTCTATGGCGACATCGGCACGAGCCCCATGTACACCATGAAATCAATCGTCGCCAACAACGGCGGCATCGGTACCGTCAGCGAGGACATGATCCTGGGCGCGCTTTCGCTCGTCATCTGGACCATGACGCTCGTGACCACGGTCAAGTACGTGGTAATCGCCATGAAGGCCGACAACCACAACGAAGGCGGCATCTTCGCCCTGTTCAGCCTCGTACGCAAGGTGGCACCATGGCTGATTCTGCCCGCCATGATCGGCGGTGCGGCACTGCTTGCCGACGGCATCCTCACCCCCGCCGTCACGGTCACCACAGCCATCGAGGGTCTGCGCACCATCGAATGGGGCCATGCGCTGCTGGGCGACGGGCAGACCAACGTCATCATCATCACCATCATCATTATCTGCGGCCTATTTGCCATGCAGCGCGCCGGCACCTCGTCAATCGGCAAGCTGTTCGGCCCGCTCATGACGCTGTGGTTCCTGTTCCTGGCAGGCGCCGGTCTGTTCAACATGCTCGGCAACCTGTCCATCTTGCGCGCGCTCAACCCCATCCGCGGCATTATGTTCCTGTTCTCGCCCATCAACCATTCGGGCATTATGGTGCTCGGCTTTGTCTTCCTGTCGACAACCGGTGCCGAGGCACTCTACTCGGACATGGGCCACGTGGGCAAGGCAAACATCTATGCATCCTGGCCATTTGTTAAGGCGGCCCTTATCCTCAACTATCTGGGTCAGGGAGCTTGGCTACTCGCCAATAACTCCAACCCCCAGATGCTCGCGATGGATATCGTCAACCCGTTCTATATGATGCTCCCCGAGCCCCTGCGCCCCTTTGCCATCGTGCTTTCGGCCGTGGCGGCCATCATCGCCTCACAGGCGCTCATCACCGGCTCGTTCTCGCTGGTATCCGAGGCAACGCGCCTCAACCTTATGCCGCACCTGCGCATCCACTACCCCAGCGACACCAAGGGCCAGCTCTATATTCCACTTGTCAATAACATCATGTGGGTCGGCTGCATCTTCATCGTGCTGCTGTTCCAAAACTCCGAGCGCATGGAGAGTGCCTACGGCCTCGCCATTACCGTGACCATGCTTATGACCACCACGCTTTTGACGAGCTATATCGTCGGCATCCTCAAGCACAAGCTGGGCGCCTGCGTCTTCGCCCTGCTCTTCGGTGCCATTGAGCTGTGCTTCTTCGCCTCGTGCCTCACCATGTTCTTTGACGGCGGCTACGTAATGATCTTCTTGGCCTCGCTGCTGTTTGGCCTTATGTACGTGTGGCGCCGCGGCACCGCCATCGAGCGCACGCAGACGATCCTGCTGCCCGTCTCCAAGTACATTGACCAGCTCAACCGCCTGCGCAACGACGAGACCTACCCCGTGCTCGCCGACAATCTGGTGTTCCTCACCAACAGCCCCGATCCGCTCACGCTCGACCGCGACGTGCTCTATTCCATCCTGGACAAACATCCCAAGCGCGCCAAGGCATACTGGTTCATCAACGTGCACGTTACCGACGAACCCTATACGCACGAGTATTCCGTCGAGACCTTTGGCACGGACTTTTTGTTCCGCGTGCGCCTGGACCTGGGCTTTAAGGTCAACCAGCGCGTCAACGCCTATCTGCGTCAGATCGTCGGCGACTTGATGGCATCGGGCGAGCTGCCGCCGCAACATCACACCTACTCCATCTACGAGACGCGCGGCAACGTAGGTGACTTCCGCTTTTGCATGCTGCGCAAGATGCTTGCCCCCGAAACGGACATCAACCGCAATGACCACCGCGTGATGGCCATCAAGTACGCCGTCCGCCGCGCCTGCGGAAGCCCGGCACGCTGGTACGGTCTCGAGAACTCGGCCATCATCATTGAGTACGTACCGCTCTTTGCCCGCATGCGCCCGGCCGTCAAACTTGTGCGCACCCAGGTGCCGCTCGAGGTTCAGATCGAAGAGGCCGAGAAAATGGAGGTCGACATCTTCTCGGACGACTTGGTCAACGGCAACGAGGCCGGCAAGAGCATGAACGTCGATCCCACCGAGCTGCTCGAGAGCGTCGCCGATACGCCCGAACAGCAACTCGACGGACTCGAGAGCACCCAGTTCAACGACGCCAACTTCTAACACGCCACCAGCCATTGACGACAACGGCCTCGCATCTCATAAGAGGTGCGAGGCCGTTTTATGTCGCAACGGACCAGTGAGCTACGAACGACGCGGCTCGGGAACCACGAGCCTATCGGGGCTCGCGCCCTCGGCATCCATCAGGCTCACGTAACGAATCGACGGATCCCCATACATCGCGTAGTAATAATTGCCCGTGCGCGCGCTAAAGCATCCGGTATAGATAGTCTTCTCGAACTTGCCATCGCCCATCCTGGACGCCCCCTCAATCATCACCACGCCCTCGAGCGAGCGGAACATGCGAACGACGTTTTCGGTCTCGCTCTCCTTTTGCGGGTAATTGGCATTGAGGTACGCCGCCTTTACAAAACGGCTCGGCGAATAGCAATCGCCCGGAATGCCGCGCATGCCGGCACCGGCTCCATAGGGCTTAAGCTCGGCGCCACGCCATGTCGCCGTCTGCGGAAAATCGCTTGTGGCGGTGATATAGGTGCGCAGGTTTTCCATGTGCCACGGGAAGGTCGGCTGGTTGGCAAGGGTGTCGACCGGATCGTCGTATACATGCAGGCCGTCAGCCATCATCTCGACCACGATGCTGCGCTGGCTGTCGCCGATAATCCAATGGAGCAGCGACACGCCCAGCCCCTCTCCGGCAGATTTGGCGACAATCACCGTGTCGCGCAGCGCGGCCTCGACCTCATCGACCGTCGAGAACGTCGCTGCCACCCACAGGGGAAACTCATAGGCCGCGATATTGTTCTTGCCGTCGACAGGGCCCTCGGCATACTCGGCATAGCCGGGAAAGTTGAGCCCCGCCACAGCCAGACCCGCATCGTTACCACAGTCGAAAAACATGGGATAGTTCTTGTAATCGATGCACATGCCGATTACCGCGTGTGCCGCCGACGCATCGTCGATAAACGAATACGGAATGTGGAACCCGCGCGGCATCACGCGAACCTGTTGGCCGTAGTCAAAGCTCCAGTCGAGGTTGCGGCCCAGATACATGTGGCCAGAATTATCGGTAAATCGAATGCTCGTGCACATAGCGCCTCCTAGCTTTACGGTCCTGCTAAGGTTATTGTCACCAAACAAAAAGGCGCTAAACACAAAAGCCCAGACATGACAACAATGTCACGCCCGGACCAAAAGAGACGAAGTGCGGTGCTTTGGTCCCCTTAGACCAACTTTCCAAGACAGTGGTCGATCATATGCTGGACCATCTGCGCCTCAAAGCCCGCGTAGTCGCGGCGGCACTCCTTCATCTTGCCGTCGACGATCTGGTCAAAGGCAACCTTGCACTTGATGTAGCGTGTGGACTTGGTGACCTCCTCGTGCGTCAGGCAGCTCTCCTCCATCTTGCTGGCGCCCAGGCCAAACACCAGACGGGGGTTGTAGAGCACGTGGGGCTCGCCGGCATCGTCCAGGTAGACGCAGACCTTCTTGGTAACGCCAATCTGATTGGCGGCCAAGCAGCCGGCATCATCGAGCGACTTGATGGTATCAATCAGATCCTGAGCGACCGATTCGTCCTCGACAGTCGCAACCTCGCAACGCTGAGACAGGATAGCCTCGTCGCGGCAGAGCTCTTTAATCATACGTTCCTCCATAGGGGTCGTTGTAACCGCTTAAGTATACGGTACCTACACAATTTCATGCGAAAGATACCGCCCGTCCGTTACAAACCGCCGAACATCAACATGTGAGGAACACCAACTTCACAAAGGCGATATAGTGGGTGAGTTCGTGTCAATCGGCCTAAACTCGGGGCCGAACAAGGAAAGGGTATGCATGGACGAACTATTTCACGTCAGTGAGCGCAAGTCCACAATCGGGACCGAACTTCGCGCTGGACTGACAACATTCCTGGCGATGGCCTACATCATCGCCGTCAACCCCGCGGTACTCTCGGGCGCTGGCATCGATGCGGGAGCGCTCGCCTGCGCCACCTGCCTGGGCGCCGGCATCATGACCATCTGCATGGGCATCTTCGCAAACCGCCCGCTCGCCTGCGCGTCGGGCCTGGGCATCAACGCCATGATCGCGGGCATCGCCACCACCATGTGCGGCGGCGACTGGCACGTGGCCATGAGCGTTATCTTCCTCGAGGGCATCGTCATCTTGCTGCTCGTCCTGTGCGGCCTGCGCGAGGCCATCATGGACGCCATCCCCGTGGTCCTGCGCCACGCCATCTCGGTGGGTCTGGGCCTGTTTATCGCCATGATCGGCCTGTGCGACGCCGGCATCATCACCGCTGGCGCCGGTACGCTTGTCGGCCTGGGCGACATCACCTCCCCCACCTTTATTGTCGGCATCATCTCCATCGTCGTGACGGTCGCCCTGGCTTCCCGCAACGTGCCGGGCTCGCTGCTCATCGGCATCATCGTCGCCGTTATCGCCGGTATCCCGCTGGGCGTCACTCATGCGCCCGAGGGCCTCATCGCACCGCTCGACTTCTCGACCTTTGGCGCCCCGTTTGCCAGCACCGCCGATGGCAACATGGCCATCGTGAAGGTTCTGACCGACCCGATGCTGCTCGTCGTGGCCTTCTCGCTGCTCATGAGTGACTTCTTCGACACCATGGGCACCGCGATGGCCGTCGCCAAGCAGGGCGAGTTCCTGACCGAGGACGGCAATGTCGAGGACATCCGTCCCATCCTGGTCGTCGACTCCGTGGCCGCTGCTGCCGGTGGCTTTATGGGCGTCTCCTCCATCACCACTTTCGTCGAGTCCACGTCCGGCGCTGCCGACGGTGGCCGCACGGGTCTCACCTCCGTCACCACCGGCGTGCTGTTCATCCTCGCCGCGTTCTTCTCCCCCATCGTCACCATCGTTTCCAGCGCCGCCACCTGCGGTGCTCTGGTCTACGTCGGCTACCTCATGATGAGCGAGGCCTCCGAGATCGACTGGTCCGACGTGTCGCAAGGTTTCCCGGCGTTCATGATTGTCGCCGGCGTGCCCTTCACTTACTCCATCTCTGCCGGCATTGGCCTGGGCTTTATCGCCTACGTGATCGTCGCGCTCTTTAAGGGCGAGGCCTTCAAGATCAAGCCGCTCATGTGGATCGCAGCACTTGCCTTCCTCGTCTACTTCTTTGTAGCGTAGGCGCAAGATTTGCAATACCAAACAGCAAAGCGCGGGGGCGCATCGAGCGGCTCCGCGCTTTGCTTTTAAAGCCAGGCGCCACACGGACGCGCGATGTATTGCTTCGCAAGTTTTGGACGTTTTGCTCTCCAAACGGCACTACCGCCGGCTACATCCTGCAGATATGCTGGGCGTAATCGCATAGGCCCTATGAGGATGGGAGTAACCATGGCCGCCTTGTTCACGACCCCCAAGCGCAATGACAAAACCTCTGGAGCCCATTTTGTCGAGCCCGACGTGCGCCGTCGCACGCTGCTCGCACACGGCAGCTGGCGCCGCGTGACACGCCGCATCGTTGTAGGCGCCGTATGCGCGCTCACGGTAAGTTCGCTGCTCATGCCGAGCGTCTCGCTCGCGGCCGAGTGGGTGGACGTCGGCGGCACCCAATACAACGCCGGCACCGCGGCGGGCGACGCCGCCGGCACCTGGAGCTGGGACGGCGCCAACGACATGAAGCTCAACGGCTATAACGGCGGCGCGATCGAGGCAGCGGGCAAGCTCAACGTGAGCTACGAGGGCAACAACACCGTCACTAACGACAACGGCCGCGGCATCAAGGTTAAGGATGGCGCGAACGAGAACGCCGAGCTTAATATTCAGGGCGACGCGTCCAGCACGCTCAACGTGACATCTTCTCGTGACGCCATCACTTCCGTCGGCAACATCAACATCGACGGCGCTGGCACTGTCAACGCCACGAGCACCGAGCACGATGCCATCGATGCCGGGGGCGATGTCACCATCAAGGGCTCGGGAAACGTTAACGCCACGGGCGATTCGGATGGCATCAGGGCCGACGGCAACATCACGATCGACAACAGCGGAACCGTCACCGCCAAGGCCACCGAGGATCAGGGTATCGATGCTAACGAGAACCTCATCATAAAGGGCGGCGGCAAGGTAGAGGCAAGCTCTATCAAAGACAATGCGATTTGGGCCGACGGCAACATCGAGATCTCGGGTGGCAGCCAGGTCAAGGCAAGCTCCGAGGAAGACGCCGCCATCGACGGTAAAAACAGCCTCACGGTCACGAACGCTTCCCTCAACGCAAGTGGCGTTGGGTATGGCATCTATGTCTACAAGGGCATCACGCTCGATGGCGCGACCGTGACGGTCCGCGCAAGCTCAGATGGCGGGGAAGCCAGCGCACTCTTCACCGATGAGGACGACATCGTCATCAAGAACGGCTCGACTGTGGATGCGCTCGCAGAAGGCAGGTTCTCGGTTGCAATCTCCACCAGTAATTTCTACTCCGACGAAGCGGGTGGCCATATCTACATCAGCGACTCCGTTGTCAAGGCCATAGCCCGCTATGCCGAGACCGGCGGCGACGGCCCCGACCACTACAGTGGAGACCAAAACGACGAAATCATCCCTGAGTCCGAGGGCCTGAACATCGGCATCTTCGCGCAGACCGAGAAGGGCATCACGCCCGCGACCATCTCGATCGTCCGCAGCAAGGTCACGGCCGAGGGAGACACGGCGGCTATCTTCGCCCTTGCCATGAGCGCGGACGGCAAGGCGATCGGCACCATCGAAATCAAGGACGCCATCATCCAGACGCCTGCAGGCGGCAAAGTCATTGACTATCGCAACAAGGAAGAGCTCAGCGACGGCATCGTCTACGAGGCGGGGCAGACCATTGGCACGGGCGATGCCACGATTGACTCCCCCTATGACGCCGCTGTCGCCAAGAGCACGGTCATCGTGCCTCCCGAGGAGACCAAGCCCGAGGAAAAGCACGGCAAGACCAAGCCCGAGGGTTCCAAGTCCGAGGGCACGAAGACAACCAAGACCGTTGCAGTTGCAGCCAAGGGAGCCAAGACCGTCGGCAAGCTCGCGGCAACCGGCGACACCTCGAACACAGCCATCGTGGCAGCCGCCCTTGCGGGAACAGCCGCCATCGCCGCAGGCGCCCTGGCGAGTCGCAAACGTTCGTAAACACTTTTTCGCACAGGACGGGTGGATCGCAGCCCTTGCCTTCCCCGTCTACTTCTTCGTAGCGTAAGGGCAAGGCTGCAAAAGCTGAACAATAAAGCGCGGAGTCGCCATGCGGCCCCGCGCTTTTCTTTTAGCGTCAGTCCCTGCGCCGGCGTGCGGCCTATTTCTCCCCCATTTTGGCCATTTTGCCCTCCAAACGGCACTACCGCCGGCAACATCCAGCAGATACGCTGAACCTAGCCGTATAGGCCCTATGAGAACGGGAGCAACCATGGCAGCCTTGTTCACGACCCCCAAACGCAATGACACTACCGCCGGAACCCATGTTGCCGAACCCGACGTTCGCCGTCGCATAGGACTCGCGCACGGCAGCTGGCGCCGCGTGACGCGCCGCATCGTCGTAGGCGCCGTGTGCGCGCTCACGGTGAGCTCGCTGCTCATGCCGAGCGTCTCGCTCGCGGCGGAATGGGTCAAGGTCGGCGAAACCAAATACAACGCCGGCACTGCGGCGGGCGACGAGACCGGCACCTGGTCGTGGGACGGCGCCGACGACTTGAAGCTCAACAACTATAACGGCGGCGAGATCCAGGCCGCAGGCAAGCTCAACGTGAATTACTCGGGAAACAACATCGTCACTGCCGACTGGATCGAAGGCATCAAGGCTTCTCATGGCAAGAATGAGAACGCCGAGCTCAATATCCAAGGCGACGCGGGCAGCGCGCTCAGCGTGACATCTACTGAGGACGCTATCCTCTCCACGGGTAATATCAACATCGACGGAGCCGGATCCGTCAACGCCACGGGCGCATCGGATGGCATCAGGGCAAACGGCAATATCACGATTGACGACAGCGGAGCCGTCACCGCCAGGGCTACCAAGGACAAGGGTATTGGAACCGACAAGAACCTCACCATAAAGGGTGGCGGGGCAGTCGAGGCAAGCTCAGCCGATGGTGAGGCCCTTTGGAGCGGCGGCAATATCAACATCTCGGACGGCAGCCAGGTCAAGGCAAGCTCCGAGAAAGACGCTGCCATCGAGGCCAAGGGCAGCCTCGCAGCCACAAACGCCTCCCTCAACGTAAACGGTGTTGAATATGGCGTCTATGCCCACAAGGGCATCACCCTCGATCATGCAAACGTGACGGTCCGTGCAAGTAAAGGCAGATACGGTGGCGCCATCGCCCTCTTCACCTACCAGGACGACATCGTCGTCAAGAACGGCTCCACCGTGGACGCGTTTGCGGAAGGCGAGGTTTCGGCTGCATTCTCCACCAGAAACGATCGACCCAACGAGAAGGGTGGCCACATCTACATCAGCGACTCCGTTGTCAAGGCCATAGCCCGCTATGTCGAGAACGGCGACGGCCCCATCCCCTACAGCGAAAACCAAGATGGCGAGACGAGGCGCGAACCCCAAGGCGAGAACATCGGCATCATCGCCCAGACCAGCGAGGGCGTCACACCCGCAGTCATCTCGATCATCCGCAGCAAGGTAACGGTCGAAGGAGATACAGCGGCAATCTTTGCCCGTGCCATGAGCGCTGACGGCAAGACAATCGGCACCATCAAGATTGAGAACGCCGCCATCCAGACGCCCGAAGGCGGCAAGGTCATTGACTATCGCAAGCTCCGTGACGGCATCTACGAAGCAGGCCAAGCCATCGGCACGGGCGACGCCACGGTCGACTCCCTCTATATCAAAGCAGTCGCCAAAAGCACGACCATCGCACCTCCCGAGGTAGCCAAGCCGGAAGACCCCAAGCCCGACGAGACCAAGCAGAACCCCAAGCCTGAGGGCTCAAAGCCGACCAAGGCCGTTGCGGCTTCAACCACGAAAGCCAAGACTACCGGCGTGCTCGCGGCAACCGGCGACACCTCGGGTGCGGCCATCGTGGCAACCGTCCTTGCGGGAACAGCCGCTATCGCCGCAGGCACCATGGCGAGCCGTAAGCGCTCTTAGACGCCTCTGCGCACATGGCAGCTCCCGCGAAGGCCCCGAGCCCCAGCACCGTTTAACAACGCCACCGCCGAGCTCCCCTCCGGCGGTGGCGTTTTCCATATGCGTCCGCAGGGGATGCACGAGATTGTCTTTGGTCTAGCCCAACCGGCATACGCTGGCGTGCGACAATTGGGGCTGCCGATATCACAACACTGAGAGAAGCCCGTCATGGAAGCGCATCAAAAGCAGATAACCGTTCATGCACAGCATGCCGAAAGCGCACCAGTCATCTATCTTCCCGTGGTCATGGGCGACGGCACGGAGGTTTATGAACGCTGCCGAGAGCTCGACTGCCCGCCGTTCACCCTTGTCGCCATTGGAGGGCTCGATTGGAATCACGAGCTGAGCCCCTGGGAATGCGACGGAACTATACGAGATGCCGAGCCCTTTGGCGGACAGGCTGCTGGTTTTCTTGACGAGTTGTTGAAGCAGATAATCCCAGAGGCCGAATCATCGCTCCCGCAACCGCCCGCCTGGCGCGGCGTTGCCGGCTACTCCTTGGCGGGTCTTTTTGCACTGTGGGCACTTTGGCAAACAGATGTCTTTGAGCGCGCGGCAAGTGCATCGGGGTCGCTGTGGTTCCCCGGCTTTATCGACTACGCGCGCGAGCGCACGATGACAGCTACGCCCGACGCCGTCTATCTGTCGCTCGGTAAAAAGGAGACCAAGACTCCCAACCGCATGATGCGGCACGTACTCGACGATACGCGCGCAATGGAAAAGCTGCTCGGCGAACGTGGTATTCCCACGACGCTGGAGCTCAACCCCGGCAATCACTTTTCCCAGACCGACTTGCGCATGGCCCGCGGCATCCACTGGATACTGACGCATTAAAAATGGTGCCCACGCGCATATACGCATGGGCACCATATCTTGTTTTAGCTGGACGCAGTTGTTACTCAGCAGCCTCCTCAAGCTCGGAGACGTCAAACTCAAAGTCGTTACCCGGCAGGATGGCGTTGAGCACGATGCCCACCAGCGAGCCCACGGCAAGGCCGGAAAGCGAAATCGTCACGCCGCCCAGCTCAAGCACGATGGCGCCGGCGGTGCTGTACGCAATGCCGAGCGAAAGCACGAGCACCAGGGCGGCCACCAGCACGTTGCGGTTGTTTTGGAAATCGACCTGGTTCTCGATGAGGTTGCGGACGCCCACGGCGCTGATCATGCCATAGAGCACGAGCGACACGCCGCCGATTACACACGCCGGCATGGCCGCAATGACAGCCGCGAACTTGGGGCAGAACGAGAGCGCAATGGCACAACATGCGGCAATGCGAATCACGCGCGGGTCAAACACACGCGTTAGGGCAAGCACACCGGTGTTCTCGCCATAGGTGGTGTTAGCCGGAGCGCCAAAGAGCGATGCGAGAATGGTCGCCAGGCCGTCGCCAAGCAGCGTGCGATGCAGGCCAGGATCGGCGATGTAGTTACGCTCGCAAGTGGAGCCGATAGCCGAGATGTCACCGATATGCTCGATCATGGTCGCAAAGGCCAGCGGCATAATGGTGATGATGGCCGTCGTGGCAAGACCGCTATCGAACTGCGGGCCAAAGAGCGCAAACACGGTGTTATCCCACACGACGGGCAAGCCAACCCAGGGAGCGGCTGCGACGCCCGAGAAATCAACCTCGCCGAGCGCAGTCGCAACGGCATAGCTCACCACAACGCCCAGCAGAATCGGCACGATCTTGACCATGCCACGGCCCCAGATGTTGCAGATGACGATCACCGCCACAGCGACAACGGCAACAAGCCAATTGGTCTGGCAGTTGGCGATGGCAGAGCTTGCCAAGATCAGGCCGATGGAAATGACGATGGGGCCAGTCACTACCGGCGGGAAGAAGCGCATAACGCGCTTGGCACCAAACGCGCGAAACAGGGCCGCCAGCACCGGATAGAGCAGGCCGGCACAGGCTACACCTAGGCAGGCGTAGGGCAAAAGCTCGGCCTCGCCGTTGGGCGCGATGGCGGCATAGCCCGCGATAAAGGCAAACGAAGATCCCAAAAACGCTGGCACCTTGCCGCGCGATAGGAAGTGGAAGAGCAGCGTGCCCAGGCCGGCAAACAAAAGGGTCGCCGACACCGAGAGACCGGTGAGCACGGGTACGAGCACCGTGGCACCGAACATCGCGAATAGATGCTGCAGACCGAGTAGGAACATGCGCGGGCGACCGAGCGACGACGCATCGTAGATGGCATCGGCGACGGCGGGCGTCGAGGATTGGGACATGGATGTCCTTTCATAATGGAAGGGCGCTCGGGCATATCGGATTACCTGCCCGAACGATACGATCCGAACCATTGTACGCGATGCATGCCGCTCCGACCACGACGCCCCCTGCGAACGGCAGCACTACTTCCAGATGCGCTCGGCGATGCGTTTGACCAGGGCGATCTTTGCCCACTGCTCGTCCTCGGTCAGCTTGTTGCCAATCTCGCAGCTGGCAAAGCCGCACTGGGGAGACAGATACAGGTTCTCGAGCGGCACGTACTTTGCGGCTTCGCGGATGCGCTCGACGATAACATCCTCGTTCTCGAGCTCTGCCGCCTTGGTGGTCACCAAGCCCAGCACGACCTTCTTGCCGGGAGCAACGTACTTGAGCGGCTCAAAACCGCCGGCGCGCGGCGTATCGAACTCCAGGTAGAATGCGTCGACATCCTCATGTGCAAACAGGTACGGCGCGATGGGGTCATAGCCGCCCTCGAAAGCATAGGTAGAGTGGTAGTTGCCGCGGCACACGTGCGTGTTAATGACGAGGTCGTCGGGCTTGTCCTCGATGGCGGCGTTGTTGAGCGCCACGCCCAGCTCGCTCACCCTTTGCAGGTCAACCGGGCTCATGCCAGTCTTGGACACAAAGTCGGTATCGCAGTAGATGCCCCAGGTGCAGTCATCAAACTGGATGTTGCGGCAGCCCGCGGCATACAGGTCAGCAATCACGGTGCGGTATGCTGCGGCAATGGCATCGACGAGTTCTTCGTCGGTCTTGTAGACGGCGTGCAGACTCTCCTGCTGGCCATCGCAGCGGTCGAGTGTGACTTCGGAGAACGTCTGGATCGGCGCCGGAATGGTCTGGCGCGCGACCTGGCCCTCTCCCTCGAGCGACTTGATAAATTTGAAGTGCTCGACGAACGGATGATTCTCACCGCTAATGGGACCGGTTACCACGGCGGTGTCGGCGGTAGTCTCCTCATCGTGGAACATGTAGCCCGTGCGCGAGGCGCGGCGCTCAATGCCGTTGAGGCCCCACATAAAATCGAGGTGCCAGTAGCTGCGGCGGAACTCGCCATCGGTAATCACCTGCAGGCCGGCAGCCTTCTGCTTGGCCACTAAGTCGCGGATGGCCTCGTCCTCGACGGCCTTAAGGCCGGAAGCGTCGAGTTTACCCGCGACATAGGCGGCACGGGCGTCCTTTACAGCCTGCGGACGAAGAAAACTGCCGACGATATCGGCACGAAACGGCGCGTTCGGTTGAATCGAAGTGCTCATAGATATCTCCCTTTGCATTGGTTGCTTTACTGGGACAGAGTATGAGCGCTCATATGGACATCGTAAAATATGCGTTTATATCAGTTTGATATAGATGCTTCCTATATTAGTTGGGACTGCCATAAAGAGATTTGACCCGTGCAGAACGCAGCAGTCTAGATGTGCTGACGAATCGCTTCGATATAGGCCTGCCCGTAGCGCGTAAGTGTCGTGTTCTTGCGCGTGATGATGCCGATCTCCATGTACTCGTCTACATCGAGCGGAATGGAGATAATGCCGGGGCCGTTAAGTTCATGGCTGATCACGCCCGAACACACCGTGTAACCGTTAAGGCCCATAGCTAGGTTGAACAGCGTCGCACGGTCGCGCACGCGGATATTCTTGCGGCGCTCAAAGGTCGAGGTCAGCTCCTCGGAATAGTAAAACGAGTTGTAGCTGCCCTGCTCATAGGACAGGAACGGGTAGTCTTCCAAGTCCTCGAGCGTCACACTCGAGCGACCCGCCAGCGGATGGTCGGAGCACACAAAGACATGCGGCGTAGCGCAGAAGAGTCCTTCGAATACGAGCTCGTTGGCCGCCAGCATGCGCTCGATGACCTCGCGATTGTGCTCCGACAGATACAGGATGCCGAGCTCGCTTTTCATATGCGCGACGTCCTCGATAATCTCGTGGGTCTGCTCCTCGCGCAGGGTAAAGTCGTAGCGCGCGGCATCGAACTCGCGGATCACATCGACAAATGCATTAACGGCAAAGGAATAATGCTGGCAGCTCACACTAAAGTGCGGCACCTGCTCGGACGTGCCTTTGTACTTGCCCTCGAGCAGGTCGGCCTGGTCGAGCACCTGGCGCGCGTAGCCCAAGAAGGTCTCGCCTTCCTCGGACACAATGACGCCCTTGTTGGTGCGCTCAAAGATGTGTACACCCATCTCGTTTTCGAGATCGCGAATTGACGCGGTAATCGAAGGCTGCGACACAAAGAGCCGGCGCGAGGCCTCGGTGATGCTGCCGCATTCGGCAACTTTGACGACATATCTGAGCTGCTGGAGCTTCATGGCTTTCTCCCTAGACGTTCGTGACGTCGAAACCCGTCGCGTCCATCTGACGCATAAACGACGGCATCTCCCCCGTCGCGGCGCAGGCGGCAATCTGATGCAGAGCCCCGGCAACCGCATCATCTGCCGCAGCGCCGATATGCCAGCGCGCGGCAGCCGTGACGGCCTCGTTGGCATTGGCGACTGCAACGGAATTGGGAACGGCATCGATCATGGGCAAATCGTTATCGGAATCGCCGAATACGGCCACCTCGTCGGGCGTCAGGCCCAAAGCGCGCGCCAGCTCCAGCGCAGCACAGCCCTTGTCCCAGCCGGTCGGAAGAACGTCGAACAGGCGCACGCGGTTGTTGGGAAACACGAGCGAGAGCTCCGGCACCTCGGCGGCAACACGCTCGCGCAGCTCGGCGAGCTCCTCGCGCGAACGGGCACTCCAGATATTCGCCTTGTATACCGGGGCATCGTCAACGACAGGGCGACAGGGAGCCTCTTCGCCCTTGAGCCACGCGTTGCCGCCTGACTCCATGGCGCGACGCACACGCTCGGGATCGCTTGTCACGCAATAGGCGTCGTTGTCCCAAAAGTCATCACCCAGACGGTAGACCTTCAAATAGGTATCGTCGGTCTCTTGCTCCAGGTAGTCGGCCAGGCGCATAAGGGCATCGTTATCAGTTGCGCGCGAGGCAACCGCCTCGCCATCGACAAACATCACCTGGCCGTTGCAAAACGCACCGGTCGAGAAGCACTCGGAGCGATTGCGGAACATCCAGCTCATCGCGGACGGCTGGCGACCCGAAACCGGGCCAAAATGCAGGCCCGCCGCCTGCATGGCATGAATGCCCTCGATGGCGCAGTCGCTGGCGCCATCGTGTCCAGCAGGAATCAGCGTATCGTCCATATCGGTCAGAACAAGTTTGATCATAAGGTCCCCTCGGTCATTCTTTATCCCGTCTATTGTAACGACCTGCCAATAAGGGACAGGTTTATCTTGGCAGGTTTTATCTGGGAAAATGCAGCGCCCCTGTTGCCACCTGCCAAAATAAACCTGTCCCATATTGGCAGGTGCGCTAGTATAGGGAACAACAGATTCGATGCGGGAGTGCCGGCGGTGCAAACCACAAGGCTGAGAGGGCATAGGGCCCAATCCTTTGAACCTGTCAGTTAATGCTGGCGTAGGGAGCATGCCGCCTTTACAGGGGCGCTGTCTATGCACAGCGCCCCTTTTCTATGCCAAGGAGGCATGTGCGGTGATTGATTCGGAACAGCTTAAGCAACATATGGTCAAGGCCGTAGAGGAGATTCGAGCCACCAATCCGATGGCCGGCTCCATCACCAACACGGTGACGATCGACTTTGTCGCCAACGCGCAGCTCGCCGTGGGCGGTTCGGCCGCCATGGTCTATCTGCCCGACGAGGGCGAGGCGCTCGTTGCCGGCGGCGCCGCCATCTATCTCAACATGGGCACGCTCTTCCCCATCTACGAGCAGACGATTCCCCGCGCGGCCAAGGCGGCACACGACGCCGGCAAGCCCTGGGTGCTCGATCCGGTGGGTCTGGGCATCGGTAGCCTGCGCACCCAGCTGGTAAACGAGCTCAAGCAGTACAAGCCCGCCATCGTACGCGGCAACGCCTCCGAGATCATCGCACTCTCCGGCCTGTGGGGTCTTGAGGGCGAGTCGGCCGATCTGAGCCGCGTACGTGGTGTCGATACCACCGACACGGTCGACGCCGCCCGCGATGCCGCCGTGGCGCTCGCTCGCTACACCGGCGGCGCCGTTGTGGTCTCGGGCGAAGTCGACCTGATTACCGACGGCACGACCGTGGCCAAATCCCACGGCGGCAGCCCGCTCATGTCCAAGATTACCGGCTGCGGTTGCTCGCAGGGCGGCGTGCTGGCCGTGTACGCCTGCGCTGCCGATCCGTTTACGGCAGCCGTCTGCGGTACCGCCGTCTACAACGTCGCCGGCACGCGTGCCGCCGCCGTCGCCGATGCCCCGGCAAGCTTTAAGGTCGCCTTTATCGACGAGCTCTACCGCGCAACCGCCCAAGACATCGCCGATAACCAACTCGAGCTCGAGGAGGCATAAGCCATGTCCGAGCCCGCAACCAATGCCGGCATGAACACGCTCGTCGCTGTGGCCATCGCCCCGTGCGGCACCGGCGATGAACTGTCCGCCGAGGTCGCCGAGGTCGTGCGCGTCATTCGCGAGAGCGGCCTTCCCAACCGCACCACCTCGATGTTCACCGAGATCGAGGGCGACTGGGACGAGGTCATGCAGGTCGTGCGCGACGCGACCTTTGTGTTAGCGAACAAGGGCATCCGAACCGAAGTCGTGCTCAAAGCCGATATTCGACCTGGATTTACCGACACCATGACCGGCAAACTCGAGCGCATGGAAGCGCAGATCAAAAAGCAGGAGGAAGCACGATGAGCATCCGCGACAACCTTGATATCTCGGCCTATCTGGTGCTCGGCCCCGAAAACACCCTCGGACGCCCCGTGGGCGATGTGGTGGCCCAGGCGCTCGACGCCGGCTTTACCTGCATTCAGGTGCGCTCCAAGGTGGCAAGCGCCCGCGAGATCATTGCGCTGACCGGCGACGCCGCGCAGGCAATCGCACAGGCCGGCAAGACCGGTCAGGTCGCCTTGCTGATCGATGACCGCCTTGACTGCGTACTCGCCGCACGCGAGCAGGGCATTGCGGTCGACGGCGTGCACGTGGGCCAGAGCGATATTCCCGTCGAGGTCTGTCGCAAGCTGCTGGGCCCCGACGCCATCGTGGGCCTTTCGGCCCGTTGCGAGGAAATGCTCGAGTACGTCAAGACCGCCGACATGAGTCTGGTCGACTACCTGGGCATCGGCCCGCTCCACGAGACCGAGACCAAGCGCGACTGCGGACGCGCAGCCGATGGCTCCATCATCACCAAGAGCTTTGAGGACCTGGCCGCACTCCACGCGGCAAGCCCCGTGCCCATCGTGGTGGGCGGCGGCGTTAAGACGGCCGACTTGCCGCAGCTTAAGGCAACCGGCGTCGACGGCTTCTTTGTGGTGAGCGCCGTCTGCAGCGCCGACGATCCCTACGCCGCGGCCAAGGAGCTTGTCGACACCTGGCAGCAGGCATAGGCATAGGCCGAACAGCTGATTCGCAGCCTCATATCTTCAGCAATGGAAAGCGCATCCCAGTTTGGGCCTCCATTCCGGGATGCGCTTTCCGTATGCGACCCTTACCCCGCCAGATACGCTTCCAACGCCGGCAAAGTCGCCTCTGCATCGTGGCGGCCGACCTGGTAGATGCGCTCGAGCTCATCCGGTTCGCGGCACAGCGACGGCACCTTCACCGATTCGCTCGGCCGCACCACAAAGACCTCGCCGGCAGCCTCTCGACGTGCCAGGTCATCGAGCGTGGCATTGTAGACCTCATGCCGATGCTCAAGCGCTGCAACAAACTCCGGATAGTGACGGAACACGCGCCGCAGCATGGGCATCACGCTGTTGGGCTGCTTCACAAAGCCCGCCGGCTGCGTGAGTACCACGATATTGCGGTCATACCCCTGCGCAAACAGCCATGCGCTGGGAATAGAATCAGCCACGCCACCATCCAGATACTTATGCCCGTCAATAGCAACGGGACGCGTCGCCACAGGAATCGCCGACGATGCCCGGATCCACTCGATATCCCGCTCGTCGCCATAGGGCAGGTCGTGGTAGACGGCCTTGCCCGTCTCGATATCGGTGCACACGCACGTAAACCGCATGGGGCAGGCGCGATACGCCTCCAGGTCGATGGGATCGCGCTCGATGGGCACCTCGTGATAGGCAAAATCGGCATTGAACATATCGCCGGTTCGCAGCCAGCTGGTCACGCTCGCATAGCGTTTGTCGGCGCAATAGGCCTTGTTATAGCGAATGGCGCGGCCGATCTGGCGCGATTTAAAGTTGTAGCCAAATGCCGCGCCCGCCGAGACGCCCACCATATGGTCGCAGGTCAAACCGTGCTCCATCCAAACGTCGAGCACGCCCGCCGTATACATACCGCGGTAGCCGCCTCCCTCGAGCGCCAGCCCCACCGTGCGCGTCATATTTGACTGTGCCATGCGACCATCTCCGTTCCTGCGTTTTAAAACGGAACAAGTATACCCATCAACAAATATCGTCTCAGTCGCATTTTCATCGAACATCGCATCGTCGTGTTACCGCTTGGCAAATAATTGTCACCCATAGTATTGGCACCCCTATATAATTTTGTACTGTTGTTTATACTACTCAGCAGTTATCAACAGCGAACATTAGCCGGCAAAGTAACCCAACAACGCCGCAAGGCGGAGGCCTGGATACACGCAATACGCTGAGCAACGACGCGTGTACACAACGAGCTCGCCCGACGCAATCCGCCCCGACCTCAGAAAGCCGCTTAGAACATGGATACTGTCAGCAATTACACCGAAACGCTCGAAAAGACCATCCGTGACCTTCTGGAGCGTCAGGACGATCTGATCAGGACCGCCTTTACCGACGAGCTCACCGGACTTGGCAACCGCGGCGGCTTTACCCGTTCCTTAGAGGAACTCTGGGAGCAGGAACTGCCCGTGACCATGGCGTTTATCGACATCGATTACCTTAAGCACTGCAACGACATCTTTGGACATGACGAGGGCAACCGCTATATCTTGCAGGTGAGCCTCTATCTCAAACTGTATATGAAGGTGGACGAGGCGGCATTTCGTCTGGGGGGCGACGAGTTCGCCATCCTATCTACGATTGCGACCGAGGACGACCTTGCCGAACGTCTGGAACACTGCCGAACGGTACTGCTCGAAAACAACGCTTCCAAGATGCCTCACTCGTTTAGCTACGGAGTGGCACACGCCGACCCCGCCCTGGGCGAAGCCCCCAATCGCTTGACGAACGATGCCGATCATCGCATGTACGACTACAAGCTACGTCATGCCGTGCACCTTGATCGACGCAATATCGCACAAGCCCACACCGACGACTTCGAAATAAGCGATCGCATTTTCGACGCCCTTTCGATGCTCAACGAAGGCCGATATTTCTTTATCGAGAACTTGGACAAACATCGAACCCTTTGGTCACAAGGCGCCTTGCGCGATCTTGGTCTTCCTTCGGAGCATATAGACAACTGCCACGATTACTGGAAAACGCGTGTCCATCCCGATGACCTTGAGGCCTATACCAACGACATCGACCAAATCTATGACGGCTCCAAACATCGCCACGTCATGCAGTACCGCGTGCGCAATGCCGCCGGCGACTACATCCTCGGCCGTGCTCGCGGGTTTCGTATCGACGGCGACGGAAATGTCCCCTCGCTCTATGTCGGCGAGCTCGTCAACCACTCGCTTGCCGAGACCGTCGACGCCGCCACGGGTCTCGGAACGCAGCGCACGCTGATCAACGCTATCGATGCCTGCCGTCGCGACCGTTGCGAGACGGGGCTTATAGCAGTGCGCGTTCGCGGCACGGCCAAGCTCAACGAGCTCTACGGGGCCGAGGCCGTCGACAACATGCTCGCCGAATACGCAGGCCGCATGCTGTCGATTACTCGCGGCAGGAGTCGCGTCTTCCGCTCACGCAACGCCCAGTTCGTCGTGCTTAGCAACAATTTGGATCACGAAGCATTCGAGCAACTGATCCAACATCTCAAAGAGGCCGTTTTCGCTCCCGTTCGAATCGCGGACGACACCATTACCCCCGTCTGTCTTGTCGTTCCGGCCTTTTACGAGCACCTGACCAATCAAACGGCCGCCGTTTTAGGCGAACTCGACCGTCGCATTCGCACGGCCGGCGGGCTTGTTCCCAACGACAGCCTCCCCATACCCGAGGTGGAGCGCAAAAGCGCCATCGCCGAACGCATCGATCCGCTCACGGGTCTCTATCGACCCAGCGAGTTTATGCGCCGCGCCAACGAATTTCTCGAGACAAGGCGCAACGGCGCCTGGTGTGTCGCCACCGTCGATATGGGACACATGCGACTGTTAAACGAATGGCACGGACAGGCCGAGGGCGACCGCATGCTCGCCGATGTGGGCACGGTCCTCAAAGACATCGAGAATGCCGACATGGGCGTCGCAGGGTACTGGGGCCAAGACGACTTTTGCATACTCATCCCCTTTGAACACGACACCGTCCATCAGATCTATAGCCGCGTTCGCCAGGCCGTGGCCAAGTATGATGACGGCGTGGGATTCTGGCCGTCCATGGGCGTCTACCCCATCGACTCCAACGAGAAAATCACCATCGATGCGCAGGCCAAGGCCATGTTTACCAATCGGCGCGCAAAAAACGACTTTAAGGAGCGTATTGCCATTTTCCGCCCCGAGGAGTACGAGCGCGAAATCGCGTTCCACCGCATGCTGACCGAATTCCAATATGCGCTCTCCAACGGCCGTATTACCTACTACCTGCAGCCCCAGGTCGACATGGAAACCGGCGAGATCATTGGCGCCGAAGCGCTCACGCGCTGGATCGACAAGGATGGCTCCCTCATTTCGCCCGCCACCTTTATCCCCACTCTCGAGGAAAGCGGTTTTGTGGTGACGCTCGACAAATACGTTTGGCAGGGCGTTGCCTTGTGGCTGCGCGAGCGCATCAATCGGGGGCTTCGCGTGGTTCCGATCTCGCTTAATGCGTCGCGCGTGGATATCCTTGCCTGCGACGTTGCCGAGCATATGGGGGCGCTCGCCGCCCAATACAACCTGCCGCCCGAGCTCATGCGCATCGAGATCACCGAGACAGCTTATACGGGAGAGTCCGAGGCCGTGAATAAACTAACGGCCGACCTGCACACCCGCGGCTTCTCGACCTATATGGACGATTTTGGCACCGGCCAGTCCACGCTCGCGATGCTCAAGAACGTCAACGTCGACGTCATCAAGCTCGATCGCACGTTTGTGCCCGATAACGGCGATGAGGGCCGCAGCGTGCAAATCATCTCATCAATGCTCGAGATGGCGCAGTCGCTCCATCTGCCCGTTGTGATCGAAGGCGTCGAGACAAATGAGCAGGCGAACATGCTGCGACAGATGGGCGCCCGCTACGCTCAGGGCTTCCTCTACTACCGCCCCATGCCGGCGAAGGATTTTGAGGCATTGCTCGATGGTGGCAATAACAACTAATACGCTCGCGCGTAAACGCCACCGTCGAGGGAGCGTTTGTTCCCATGAGCTAACTAATACCCCAATCTAAACCGAATTGGGAGTAAGATACAAACCATTGTTCCATCCAGGGAGGTCATCCATCATGAACGAGTCGTATCGCCTGGGCGAGCAATCGATTATCGCTCATCTTCAGCGACTTGCGAACGGGGCCTCAACCACCGAGCTCGATGTTGCCGCGCTGCCCCCGGAGCTGCGTGCCATCGGCGAGCAACTGCAGAAAACGCTCGCCATCCTGCAACAAGAACGCGAGCTGCTTGAGCACGGCGCCTATATCGACTCGCTCACCAATCTTGGCAACCGTGGCGGACTCGACCGCCATGTCGATCAGCTCTGGCGCAAAGGCACCCCCTTCACCTGTGCCTATATTGACATCGATCGCCTCAAGCATTGCAACGATAAGTTTGGCCACACCGAGGGCAATCGCTACATCCTGAGCATCTGCCGCGCACTCACCGAGACAATGGAGCACGATGAGTTGCTGTTCCGTATCGGTGGAGACGAATTTGTACTTATATCCCCCACGACAGACGAAGCCGAGCTCGAGCAGCGCCTGGAGCGGACGCGTGCCAATCTTATCGAGGCAACATCGGACGGCAAGGCGCCCATGATCGCCAGCTTTAGCTTTGGCTGCTCGCGCGTCGACCCACTTGCAGGCGATACGCGTCGCCAGATGACAAAGGACGCCGACCGCAAAATGTATCGCTACAAGCTCATGTACCGCGTGCAACAACCGGAAGAAGGCGATGCGCCGCAACGCCCGGTCACCGAACAACCCCCCCCCTGCAACGACCGAGTGTTCCAAGCGATCTCCATGAGCTCCGAGACGCGCTATCCGTTCATCATTAACCTCGACACCGGCGAATCGCAATGGTCGGTTAATGCCGTGCGCGATTTTGACCTACCCTCCCAGCATCCCTACAACTCGCTCGATATATGGCTTGCCCGTGTTCACCCCGAGGACCGCGACAACGTACGTGCCGAGCTCGATATGGTGGTAAACGGCACGTGGCACTTCCACTGCATGCAGTATCGCGTCATGAATACCGCCGGAAAATACGCGCTTTGCGACTGCACGGGTTACCGCCTGGACGGCACCGACACCGAGCCCAACATGTATGTGGGCATTGTCACCAACCGAAGCTTGGCAGATACGACCGATTCCGTGACCGGTCTGGGCGATATCCACGCCCTGGTCAACGCCATTGGCGAGATGCGTCGCGTGGCACGAAACGCGGGCTTGATCGCCATTAAAATCGACGACATCGCCAAGGTCAATGCCCGCTTTGGCTTTGATGCAGGCGACCGCGTTTTGGCAGAAAGCGCCGCCTGCCTCATGGATTGCTCGCGCGGCAAGGGTCGTCTGTTCCGCTCGACCGGACCGATGTTCGTGGCGCTCTTTGACGAGCTTGATCCCGAAGAGACCGACGCGGTTGCAGACGAAATCGAACGGTTCTTGGGATCGCCCGTGCTCCTTGGCTCATTTGAATATCAGCCGCCCCTTCGCGTGGCGACGCTTCATCTGGACGCCGTCGACCGACAGCCCGTTTCCATTTTGAACGAACTTAATGCGCTGATTAGAGAGGCGCCACAGGTACCGGGCACCAAGCTGGACTAGCGTTATGGGGCGCGATGCGAAACACAGCCCGTTTCGCATCGCGCCCCACGCCATCTGCCCGCTCGTGCGATAATCCTCCGCAGAAGTCACCGACAGCAGAGGGAGTTTGTGATGAAGGTTCTTTTGGTCAATGGCAGCCCCAAGGCAAACGGCAACACGGCCCGCACACTCGCCGAGGTCGCCGAGCAGCTCAACGCCGAGGGTATCGATACCGAGATGTTTCAGCTGGGCGCCAAGCCCATTCGCGACTGCATCGGTTGCGGCCAGTGCGGCAAGCTCGATTGCCGTTGCACCTTTGACGACGATATGGTCAACGAGCTGATTGCCGCTGCCGAGCAGGCAGACGGCTTTGTCTTTGGTTCGCCCGTCTACTACGCGCACCCCAGCGGACGTATCCTCTCTGCCCTCGACCGTGCATTCTATGCCGGCAGCAAGGCCTTTGCGCACAAGCCGGGCGCCGCTGTCGCCGTTGCCCGTCGCGGTGGCACGTCGACCACCTTCGATGTGCTCAACAAGTACTTCACCATCAACCAGATGCCCGTGGTGGCATCCACCTACTGGAACAACGTCTTTGGCGCCATGCCGGGCGAGGCCGCCCAGGACGCCGAAGGCCTTGCCACCATGCGAAACATCGGCAAAAACATGGCCTGGCTCCTACGTTGCATCGAGGCTGGAAAGGCCGCCGGCATCGAAGCCCCCCAGGCCGATCGCGCTAGGACCAACTTCATCAGGTAGAACGGCGGAACATAGATATGAATATTCAAATTTTTGGGACTAAGAAGTCCTTCGATACCAAGAAGGCCCAGCGTTATTTTAAGGAGCGCCGCATTAAGGTGCAGTTTATTGACCTTAAGGAAAAGGAGATGAGCAAGGGCGAGCTCACGAGCGTGATGCAGGCGGTTGGCGGCATCGACAAGCTGCTCAACCCCAAAGCCAAGGACGAGGAGACGCTCGCACTCATCCAGCACCTCACCCCCAGCCAGCGCTTTGATAAGCTGCTCGAGAACCAGCAGGTTCTGGCCGAGCCCATCGTGCGCAACGGCAAAAAGGCCACCGTCGGTTATTGTCCCGACGTGTGGGGAGCCTGGGAGTAGCCTGTGTTATTTGTCGGCGCGTGGGTATAAGAGCAGGCGTTTGGCATAAGATTCAACTGTAAGCCATGTCTAACAAAGGAGGGCACATGCCCAACAAACCCGTGAAGATCATCATGCTTACCGGATACCTCGGTGCCGGCAAGACCACGCTGCTCAACCACATCCTCGCCAACGACGGCGGCATCCGCGCCGCCGTGATCGTCAACGATATCGGCGAGATCAACGTCGACGCCAGCCTCATCGCCGACGGCGGCCTTTCCGAGACCGACGACCTTATCCCGCTCACCAACGGCTGCATCTGCTGCACGCTTTCGGACGATCTGGCCAACCAGCTGCAGGGCATCGCCGATTCGGGCAAGTTCGACTACATCATCATCGAGGCCTCGGGTATTTGCGAGCCTATCCCCATCGCCTACACCATCTCGAGCTTCTGCGACGAGGCCAAGGTGGGCGGCGAGCCCAAGCTCGCGCTCGACAACATCGTGGCCGTGGTCGACTGCGCCCGCATGTACGACGAGTTCAACGGCGGCCGCGACCTGCTGGCCGAGGATATCGACGAGGACGACATCGAGAGCCTGCTCATCCAGCAGATCGAGTTTTGCTCCACGCTGGTTCTTAATAAGACTGACACCGTCACCCCCGAGCAGATCGCAGAGCTCAAGGCCATTGTGCGCAGCCTGCAGAAGGACGCCGTGATCGTCGAAGCCCAAAACGGCGAGGTCCCCATGGAGGAGCTGCTCGACACCGGCCGCTTCGACTTTATGCGCGCCTACAACTCCGCCGCTTGGATCGAGGCCATGGAGCATCCCGAGGAGCACGACGACCCCGAGGTGCTCGAGTACGACATCGAGACCTTTGTGTACTCGCGCCGCAAGCCGTTTGACCTGCAGAAGTTCACCGATTTTGTTGAGCAGGAGTGGCCCGACGAGGTCATTCGCGTCAAGGGCCCGCTGTGGCAGACCGGCAATCCGGACATGTGCTACATGTTTGAGCAGGCCGGACACCAGATGCGCCTAATGGAGAACGGTCTGTTTGTCGATTCTGCGCCCGAGGGCGAGAAGCAGAAGATTATCGACGAGAACCCCGAGATCATGCAGATTTGGGACGACGAGACGGGCGACCGCATGACGAGCCTGTGCATCATCGGGCGTCACATGGACAAGGACGCGCTCATCGCCGCCCTCGATGCCTGCCTGGCCGACTGGCACCGCGCCTAGGTTATCAAAGCGGGCGTTTTCCGCCCACGTAACCGCCTAACCACCACGAAGGTGCCTGTCCCCTTCGTGGTGGTTTTTCATTCTGAGCCAAGGAGATTCATGTTCAATATCGTGCTGTATGCACCCGAGATTCCGGCCAATACGGGCAATATCGGCCGCACCTGCGTGGTTACTGGCGCCCGCCTGCATCTGGTAGAGCCGCTGGGCTTTTCGCTCGACGACAAGACGGTGCGTCGCGCCGGCCTGAGCTACTGGCAAAACTTGGACGTGACGACCTATGCCAGCTGGGAGGATTTCCTTGTGCGCAACGACCTCTCCCCTGCCGACGAGCGCCTGCATCTGCTGACCAAAAAGGCGCGCCGCACCTATGCGCAAAGCACCTACCGCGACGGTGACTATCTGGTCTTTGGCAGCGAGAGCTCGGGGATTCCCGAGTCACTGCTTGCCGCGGCGCCCGCGCGCTGCGAGCGCATCCCGATGCTGCGCGATTGCGACTCACTCGATAACGCCGAGGCTTGGGAAGCCCACGAGGAGGCGCTCGGGCATAGCGAGAGCGGCCACGAGGCCATCCTTCAGCAGGATATCTGCGGCAACTTTGTAGACCCGGACGACTACCGCATCAGCGCCCTCAACCTCTCCAACAGCGCCGCCATCGTCCTCTACGAGGCCCTCCGCCAGACAGGCTTCCCCGGCATGTGACAAAGGGACTGTCCCTTTGTCACATTGATGCACCAAATAACGAGCCGTCGCTTTTAATCAGAATTAACTAGAATAAAATGGAGTTAAACGGCGATGCGAAAGGAGAGCCTTGTGGAATATCTCGAGAACCCGTTTACTCCCAGTTTTGGTGAGGTTCCTGCCCATCTCGCCGGCAGACAACAGATTATTCGGGATTTGGACCGTGCCTTCTTGAGTCAGCGTAGACGCCCGGAATTGACCTCGATCTTCTCAGGCGCGCGTGGAACCGGTAAAACCGCTCTCATGTCGTCGCTCGCGACAAGGGCGGAATCTCACGGCTGGATAGCCGTAAAGACGACCGCGCTCTCGGGAATGCTTGAGGAAATCGAGTTCGGGGCGAAACGTGCCGCAGCCCATCTCATCGACTCGTCCAGCCACTTCGAAGTCACCGGTCTCGGAATTGCACCGCTCGGCAGCATCGAGGTCAATCGCGTTCACGATGCCTCAACCTGGCGTTATCGCATGAGCGACATCATCGACCAGCTCAACGAGGCGGGCACCGGCCTGCTCGTTACGGTTGATGAGGTCGACCCGACGCTCGACGAGATGATCCAGCTCGCAGCCACGTATCAGCACTTTGTGACCGATGGGAAACGCGTCGCGCTGCTCATGGCGGGACTTCCTAACAACGTCTCGACGTTGCTGAACCACAAGACGGTCTCGTTCCTTCGTCGCGCCCAGCAATATCATCTGGGGCGTATCACCGACTACGATGTACGCGAGGCCTTGATTCGCACAATCCAGGAAAACGACCGTTTGGCGGATTCCGAGGGAATCGATAAGGCCGTTCGCTCGATTTCGGGCTTTCCTTTCCTTTTGCAGCTTGTGGGTTACCGCGCCTGGGATCTCACGAGCAACTCGAGGGAAATATCATCTCGCGACTTTGACCAGGGAATCAAAATCGCACGCGATGAAATGGACGACCGAATCCTCGCAGCGACTTACCGGGAACTCACTGCAGAGGACAAGCGATTTCTCATCGCCATGCTCGATGACGAAGAAGAGTCCACCACCGCTGACCTTGTCGAGCGCCTTAAGCGTTCGCCGCAACAGGTCTCCCGCTACCGACGCCGCATGATAGACGCCGGCATCATTGGAGAACGCGGGCGCGGAATCGTCGCTTTTGAATTACCGTTCTTCCGCGACTATCTCGCCGCTCAATGCGTGAAATAGGCATCGGATGTGACAAAGGGACTGTCCCTTTGTCACATTCTGCTAGAGGTAGCGGCCAGTGATGCTCTTGGAGTAGGCCGCGATGTCGCCCGGTGTGCCGACGCAGACGATTTGCCCGCCGGCATCGCCACCGCCCGGGCCCATGTCGATCACATAATCGGCGTTACGGATAAGGTCGAGGTCGTGTTCGATCACGACAACCGTGGCGTCCTTGGCAACAAGGCCGTCAAACACACTCAGCAACACCTGAACATCGAGCGGATGTAGTCCGATTGTGGGCTCGTCGAACACAAACACGGCATCATCCTGCACGCGGCCCATCTCGCTTGCAAGCTTAAGGCGCTGTGCCTCGCCGCCCGAGAGCGCCGGCGTGGGCTCGCCGAGTGTGAGATAGCCCAGCCCCAGGTCGTGCAGGGTCTGCAGACGCGTCTGAACTTTCTTGAGTCCCAGTGTGGCATCGAGGGCCTCGTCCACGCTCATGTCCATGAGCTGCGGCAACGTAAGCAGGCTCCCGCCCCTGCCCTCACGATGGATATGCGAGGCCGCGTCTGCATAACGCGAGCCGCGACATGCAGGACAGACGATCTCGACATCGGGCAAAAACTGCACGTCAAGTGATATCGAGCCCGTGCCATCGCACGTGGGGCAACGCAAAGCGCCAGTGTTGTAGCTAAAGGCACCCGCTTTATATCCTGCCGCCTTGGCCTCGGGCGTACGGGCGAAGGCACGGCGCAGCTCATCATGGATGTCGGCATAGGTCGCTACCGTCGAGCGTACGTTGGCGCCGATGGGCGTGGCGTCAATCAGGTTGGCGCGCGCGATGCCCTCGGCATCGACCCAACGCACGTGCCTTGGCAGGCGCTCGCCGGCCGCTTGCGCCTTGAGCGCCGGGATGAGCGTCTCGAGCACCAGTGTCGTCTTGCCCGAACCCGAAACACCCGTCACCGCGACAAGGCGGCCGCGCGGGATATCGACTTCGAGTGGTTTGACGGTATGGATGGCATCGGTCGCCATGCGGATATGGCCTAGGTCGAACAGTTCGTCGTCAGCCACCTGCGGGCGCAGACGCTTGGGGTCCGAGCGCAAGAACGGCGCGATGCGGCTGCCCTGCGATTGTTCGACCTCGTCTACCGTACCGGCGGCGATTACATGGCCGCCGCCTGCTCCCGCAACGGGGCCCATCTCGACCAGATAGTCGGCTTCTGCCAGCACGCGCGTGTCGTGGTCGACAACAACCACGGTATTGCCGTCGACCACCAGATCGCGCATTACGCCTACCAAGCCGTCGACGTTCGCGGGATGTAAGCCAATCGAAGGCTCGTCCAGCACATACAGCACGCCCGTCGAGCGGTTGCGTACCACGCGGGCAAGCTGCACGCGCTGGCGCTCACCCGTGGAGAGCGTGGCACCGGCGCGGTCGAGTGAGAGGTAATCGAGACCCAGGTCAACCAGGCGACGGGCCGCGCCCAAAAACGAGTCGCAGATATCCGTTGCCATGGGCCGCATCTCGGTCGGCAAGGATGCAGGCACCCCGCGTACCCACTCAATCGCCTCACCCAGCGTCATGGCCGCGGCCTGCGCCAGATTGATACCGCTCACCCGGGGCTGGCGTGCCGCCTCGGAGAGACGCGTGCCACCGCAATCGCGGCATGGACCCTCGCGCAAAAAGCGAGCCACGCGTTTAAGTCCCTTATCGTCCTTAACCTTGGCGAGCGCATTCTCGACCGTATAGACGGCGTTGTAATAGGTAAAGTCGAGCGGCGTGGCGCCCTCGCCGTTTTTGGGAACGTAAAGAATGTGCTTCTTAACCGCCGGACCGTGGAACACGATGTCGCGCTCTTGAGATGTGAGCTGGTTAAACGGCACATCGGTACGCACGCCCATCTCGCCGGCCACCTGCTTCATCAGATCCCACATGAGCGTACCCCAGGGAAGCACTGCGCCCTCGTTGATGGTCTTTGACTCGTCGGGCACCAGGCTCGCCTCGTCCACCTCGCGCATGACACCGGTGCCGCCACAGGTGGGACATGCACCGCCGCTATTGAAAGCCAAATCCTCGGCACTCGGCGCGTAGAACTCGCGGCCGCATGTCGGACACGTGAGTGACAGGCCCGCAGCCACGTTAAGGCTCGGCTCCACACGCGCCCCGCAATGCGGGCACACGTGATGGGCGCAACGGCTAAAGAGCAGACGCAGGCTATTGTTGAGCTCGGTCATGGTGCCAAAGGTCGAGCGTACGCCTGGCACACTGGGGCGCTGATGCAACGCGAGCGCCGCCGGCACGTGCAATACCTCATCCACCTGGGCGTGCTCGGCCTGCGTCAGACGGCGACGTGTATAGGTGCTGAGCGCCTCCAGGTAACGGCGCGAGCCCTCGGCATAAAGAACTCCCAGCGCCAGCGAGCTCTTGCCCGAACCCGATACGCCGGCAATACCCACGAGCCTTCCCAGCGGAATATCGATATCGATGTCCTTAAGGTTATGGACGCGCGCGCCACGCACCTCGATAGCTTGCGGGCTCATCTTCTGTTCCGTCACCTTTATCACCCTACTCATGCCATAAAATGCGGTCGCGAATGTACTTGCTCAGCATGGGCACGGTAAACCGGACGAGACCGTATCCGGCAGCCTCGATGACGCGCTCGCGAATCAGGCTTGCGCGATATTTACTCGCCCAGCTCTGGGTACGGTCGCAGCGCTCAATGATATCCGCCATGCGCGTCGGCTTGTCCTCGTCAACCGCCATGGCCTCGATAAAGAGACGCTGTGGGGTGCGCAGTCCGTAATACAGAGGCGCGTCAACCGCTTCGTAGAACTCGGAGACGGCATCCGCATGGCCATCCTCGACATCGCGCCTTTCAATGACTTGCGAGCCACGCCGGACAGCAGACCGCCACATGTAATATCCCACCAGCTGAACCATATAGGGATGCCCCATGCTCTTGTGCGCTGCAAGGTCCGCCGTTCCCGCATCAACGCAAAGACCGGCACACTCGACCGTCTGGATATACGAATCGCGCACCTTGGGCAAAGAAATCGTCCCCAACGTACGCTGCTGGGCACGTCGCAAAAACGTCACGCTCGGCTCTTCGAGCAGATCGTCAACCATGCTGGGCAAGCCGGCAAAGACCAGCGCAAGACCGCGCTGGTCGCTATCGGGCAAGCCCGTGGCATCCTGATCTCCCAGCACCTGCTGATAAAGAACGGCAAGGGCCGCCAGCTCCTCAATAGACGCCGATTGAGCCTCGTCAATCGCAAACAGGATGCCCTTACCTGGACCGAGTTTCTTGAGACGTTCGTTGACCAGCCCTCGCAACGTCTCGCCTTTTGCCCGCGCCGCCTCAACCGACATCCGTCCAAACGATGGGCCAAACTCCATTGACGTCACAACGGGCTTATTCGAGCGGAGTGCGTCGGCCAAGCGGTCGCATAAACCAAGCGAAGCGGAATCGGAGACAACCGCCCATCCGCGCTCACTGGCCAGACGTTGCAGCTCCCGCAGGAGAACTGTTTTGCCACAGCCGCGGTTTCCTGTAATGAGCATGAGCCTGCCCGGCGCCCCGGCGCCGTTATCGAGCCCTTCCTCAAAATCTTCGATGACCGACTCGCGACCGATGAGTAGCGGAGGCCGCTTACCAGCCGTTGGCTTAAAGGGATTTGGATTCATGTCGGCCTCCTCGAATTGGCAAAGGCTGGTAATAGTTATACCAACTTATACCGAGTTACACCAACTGAATGTGACAAAGGGACTGTCCCTTTGTCACATGTGGCCGAAAAACTCGGCGTCGGCGGGGCGATAGGGGCGGAAGGTGGCGGGATCGATCTTTACGTGTGCCGCGGCGGGCACGTCGTACCATTTGACCGTATAGCCGGCGCCGTGGGCGCAAAAGACCGAATCGGGCGTGTTGGGCAGATCGGCCTCGGGCTCATAGGCGGCCGCCTCGATGACGCGCTCGGCATCATGGCAAGCCGCATAACCGGCGAACTCAAGGTACAAATGCCCGCGGCCGCTCGTGTAGGCAGCCACCTCCAGCGCGTAATCCTGCACCTCGGATACCGGCACGCGACCCACAAGCTTCGCCCGGTCGGCCGCCATCGCCGGCGGCTCGTACTCGGCGCCCATGCGCGTGACATCCGAAAGCGCCCTGCCCACGCAATCTCCCGGCACCTCGAGCTCAAAGTGGTACCACGGCTCCAACAGCACCGCCGCACCCGCCTCGCGTGCCCGCATCAAACCCTGACGAATCGCGCGGTACGTGGCCTGACGAAAATCACCGCCCTCGGTGTGTTTGGCATGTGCACGGCCACCCGTAAGCGTGATGCGCACATCGGTGATGGGCGAGCCGGTCAACACGCCCAGGTGATCGCGCTCCATGGCGTTGGTGAGCGCCAGGCGCTGCCAGTTCAGATCGAGCTCGTCAGTCGAGGTAGCGGTACCAAATTGCACGCCTGAGCCCGCCGGCAGCGGCTCAAGGCGCAGGTGCACCTCGGCGTAATGGCGCAGTGGCTCAAAGTGGCCCACACCCTCGACCGGCTGCGAGATCGTCTCCTTATAGAGAATGCCGCCGGACTCAAACTCAATCGTAAGGCCAAAGCGATCGGCCAACACCCGCTGCACGACCTCGAGCTGCACGGCTCCCATCAACTGCAAGTGAATCTGCTCAAGATGCGTATTCCAGCTTACGCCGAGCATGGGGTCTTCGTCCGCCAACTCGGTCAGTGCTTTAAACACCGCATGGACATCGTGTTCGCCCGGTAGCACCGTATAGGTGAGGACCGGCGCAATGACAGGTGCATCGCCCGCGGGCTCCGTGCCCAGGGCGTCCCCTGGGCGAACGTGCGCAAGACCCGTCACGGCGCAAATACCGCCAGCAGCAACTTCTTGGGCAAGCTCATACTTCTCGCCGTTATAGATGCGTACCTGATCGACCTTCTGTTCCCACGCCTCGGCACTGGAATGCCCGCTGATCATCTGTTTTGCGCGCAGCGTGCCGCCGGTCACTTTAACCCAAGCCAAGCGCTCGCCACGATCCCCGCGGCTGACACGATAGACGCGCGCGGCAAACTCCGGGAGCCACGCCTGCTCACGCATCAGCGCGCATATACCATCCAGTAGCTCGTCAACGCCTTGGTCCTTGAGCGCCGAGCCGGCAAAGCAGGGAAAGAGCTTGCGCTCAACAACCATGCGCGACAGCGTTGCGACAGAAAGCTCACCCGCTTCAAGAAACTCCTCGAGCGCCGCTTCGTCCAACGCAGCAGCGTCCTCCTGAACGGCGCCGCCCGCCAGCAGCTCGTTGGCATCCAGGCAGCCCTCGGAAAGACGCTGCCCAAGTTGCGCCAGCAAAACATCGCGGCCGGGATTCTCCAAATCGATCTTGTTGATGAAGATGAACGTCGGGATGTCATAGCGTGCAAGCAGGCGCCACAGGGTTTCGGTGTGCCCCTGCACGCCATCGTTGGCGCCCACCACCAGAATCGCGTAGTCCAGGGCACGCAGTGTGCGCTCCGCCTCGGCAGAAAAATCGACATGGCCGGGAGCATCCACGAGCATGACGTGGGTATCGCCGTGGTCGAGCACGGCCTGCGACGAGAAAATCGTGATGCCGCGCTCGCGCTCGATCGTGTTAGTGTCCAGATGCGAATCGCCATCGTCCACGCGACCGCGCTTGCGAATGCGGCCCGCGTTGAACAGCATGGCCTCGGCCAACGTGGTCTTACCGGCATCGACATGCGCCAAGATTCCAACGACCGCTTGCTTCGACATGGCTCTCCTCTTATTGCAAGCCCATCGCACGCGGCAACGGGCGTCCTCGTTCCACACTGGATGATACAATTTACGGGCCGGCGGGCGAAGCGGGCCCTATCCCCCGACCGAGCTCATCGCCCCGCGTTGCCGCGCGGCGATTTTCGTAGGTTCGCGCCTTGCGAAAGCCGGCACCTCCCCTTTTTGTCTGCCCGGGTTCATCTGGGGCGGTAACAATGCGAGTCCCACAACGACGCGTTTTACCAAAAATGGCCCCACTCGGGGCCATTTTTTATTTGAGCTGGGTGATGATACGTGCCTTGGCTCCTACGCCTCGCGCAGCCAATCAAACGCGACACGCGCCGTGCCGTCAGACACATAGACGATACCGACACGCTCGAACCCCGCCTTGGCGATGGCGCCCTGCATGGGCAAGTTGTCCTCGTGCGTGTCAATACGCAGGTGATCGGCACGCTCTTTGGCAAAGGCGAACATCGCAGCCGCGATACCGTGCACGGTGCCGTCGGATGCCACACGGTGCAGCACGGCGTACGGAGTGTCGCTGCGCCACCGACCGTCCTCAATGACGTCATAGCACTCGTCCGGACCCGGTAAAAAGGCAAACGTCGCTACCACGTGACCGTCAACTTCGCACACATAGCTGCCACCAGCGGCGATATCGGCAGCCAGCTGCTCGGCCGAAGGCGTGCCCTCGGGCCACTGCGTGGCGTTGCCATGCGCGCGCATAAAGGCGCGGGCCGCGTCATAGATAGCCATGACGGCGGGAATGTCGGTATCGAGGGTTTTTCTGATCATCACGCGGCGACCTCACGTTTATTGGTATCACTTTGACTGAGCAATGATACCAACGTTTGGAGAGGGGCGCGAAGCGGATGGGAAGCAAAAAGCGAGCCGCCTGGTCAAAGGCCAAAAGCGAGTTTTTTGGGCGCTGCCACCGGCGGCGATATGAGCGATCTGTTTGCGCGCGAAGACGAGCGCCGCGACGCCCTGGACGCCGAGCGCGATGAAGCCTGGCGCTACAAGTCGTGCGAACGCAAAAACCGTTACGACACGCGCGCCGAGGCCGAGGCAGTTATGGCCGACTGCGAAAACCGCGGGCGGCGCGGCCTTGCCTGCTACAAATGCGAATACTGCGGCGGATGGCATCTGACGTCGCACCCCTGGAAATAGACCCCGCATCGGCACGGCGCTGGCGAAGCGCCGGCCATCGTGCGCAAGCTACGGGCGCGGCGGCACCAAAACATCGTAGCGAACGGCCTTGCCCGCGAGCTGATAGCTCGGCTTAACGCCGGCAAGCAGCGGCCCCTTCACCGGCCGCTTGATAACGACCTTACGCGGGTGCACCGCAAGCGCGGCTTCGACCAGCGTCTCCTCATCGGCACACGGCTGTTCCAGATGATGCAAGAGTTGGAACTTCTTTTTGACCGCCGCGCTCTTGGTGCGCTCGGGAAACATGGGGTCCAGATACACCACGTCGGGAGTCGCGAGCTCGCCCCGCCCGATCAGCTCAGCTACATGGCGAAGACCAGCGATGCTGTCCTCGCCCGCATGCAAGCGCATGCGCGACACGGTAGCCGCAAGCGCCGGATCGTCTGCCGCGCGATCCAAGGCATCCTTGAGAAGCGCCGCGATCACGCAATCCTGTTCATACAGATCGACGGTAAAGCCCGCGGCCGCCAGCAGCAGCGAGTCCTCGCCAAAGCCTGCTGTGGCATCAATCGCCCATGGTTGCTCGATGCCTTTTGTGCGCGCAGCCTTCACCAGTAGCTCTTGCTGCAAACGGCCCTGCTTGAGCCGTGGAAGCATGCGGCCAAAATCGGCACGCAACTCCATCGTGCCGTCGGTGAGCGTAAGGCCCTCGGGCTTCCCGATCAGCTCAAGCCCCGCGGCCCGAGCAACAGAAAAGGGATCGACGACGCCCATGGGTACTCCTTAGCAAGCAAAGCGGATACGTGAGCGCCGCATGTGTCGGCACCCAATCGTCCGCTATTGTCCCACATGCGACATGGCCCACAGCATCCCAATGCAAAGCACCGCCATCAATCCCGTGCACACGGCAGCGATCACAGAATCGCTCATGCGCCTTCCCAACGATTGCGGCTCGCGCGCCTGCCCTGTTCCGTACATCATGGCTCCTCCTTAGACCAGCTCCTTGTTACGACTCCATCATCGCAGCGCTGCGCATGAGCTGCCATCGATTTGGCTTACGCCCGGCTTTCCTTTTTGAAAGGTTGAGGTGCGCAGGCCTAAAGCGCTTTCAGGCCGTGCTTACCCATCCCGCAATCAAGCAACTAGAAAGGGCCGATCGTGCAGCAGCGCGGTCGGCCCTTTACGTTTGCCCAGATAAAACCTGCCAAAATAAACCTGTCCCTTTTTGCAGGTTTTAGCTGTGGCGGTACTCGGCGATGATGAAGTCGATATCGGTCTGAAGGGTGTCCAGGACCTATCGTCCATCGCAGCATGCTGACATCTATTTAGCAATAAAGTGTCCGATACCGACAGATTTTACCCTCCACCTCAACCATTTGTTTACCTGCCGCTTCACGACTATTCCACAGTTACCCGTCCATATCATTAAAGAACTGGACAATCGTCGTGAGGAATGCAAATGGACCATTCAGTCACACGCCGGAATGCCTGCCGGCTGGCAATCTCGGCAACTGGAGCCGCACTTGCAGCCATGTTGCTACCAGCCTGCTCAAACAGCAATTCCGGCATGTCTGGCAAGGGCAAGCTGAGTGTAGGCGTCCGCGCGGATATCGTTGGGTTTAGCGAACGCAATCCCAACAACGGCAAGTACTACGGATTCGAAATCGACCTCGCCAACGAGCTGGCAAACCGTCTCGGTTATGGAGACTGTTCGTTTATAACCGTAACGCCCGAGACGCGCGAAGAAATGCTCTCGTCGGGAAAAGTCGATTGTCTGATCGCTTGCTACTCGATAAGCGACGAACGTAAAAAGCTGTTTGACTTCTCTCCCGCCTATTACACCGATTCGGTAATTCTTGTTGTCGAAAACACATCGCTCATTCAATCCTTTTCCCAGCTTGAAGGCGAAACAATTGGCACGGTAGCCGGAACGAACGCCGCACCTCAACTTGCCGCGAAGTTTTTGGAACTGGGACTTTCGGACGGCATACCCCGGCAACAGGATGCCGAGAGCGGCAGCATCGACTACGACACATGGCATCTAAGCCAATACGCAAGCTACGCTGAGCTTTCCCAAGCATTGGAAGCCGGCGACGTCGACGCCATGGCGACGGACGGCGCGATTGCCAAAACCTATCTCGATGGCGAGCGCACCGTCCTGCCCGATTTTGGCATCAACCCACAGCGTTATGCCGTCGCAACGCAGAAGGACTCTGAGCTTTCGCCCAAGATTGCCGCCAAAGTGCGCTCAATGCTCAAAGACAAAACAGTCGATAAGTTCATCAATAAATGGAACTAAGGGAGCCACCCATGTCCAAGCGACTAAAGAAGAAATCTATGGCGCTTGCCGTTGCCGTAACCGTCTGCGCGTTGGCGATGGGACTCCTACTCGCCTCGATGCAAACGCGTCTATCGCAAGAGGAATACGCTCTGGAATTCGATCGCGTTGCCGCCGAACTCCCCGATCTCGTTAAAATGGCTCGGTCAGAAACGGAAGACAACACCCAAACATTTGATGACCTGTATCGCACGCGCGCCGCAAGCATCGCATTTATGGCGGCCAACGATGCCGGTTATGAAGCGACCGATGTCAAAATGGCCGAGCTCAAGGACCTGCTCAAGGTCGATAACGTTCTCGTCGCCCGACGCGACGGTTCCATCATCGCCAAGGCAGCTGACACCAAAGCCGATTTTAGCCGCGCCCGCTTCAACCAGCTGCGTCAGTGCTTCGAGACCGGCAGGCCCTCCGATCCGGTTGAGGTCGATCTTCCCGATCAAGACTGGCTTATGCGATACTATGCCGCCAAAATCGATGACGACACCATGGTCATCGTAGAACAAAATCCCCAAGAGCTGCACGCCCTTGTCAAGGACACCGGATCGACCGAGAGCATGCTCAAGAACATCTCACTCGGCAGCCACGGATTTGTCCTCGCCGTATCGGCAAAAACGCATCTGATCACCTACCATCCCGACCAGAACATGATAGGTACCGATGCACTCGACAACGGCATCGACATTGACAATCTTGAGGACGGCAAGACATTCTTCACTTCCGTCAAGAACACAAGCCTGTACTGTCGCGTCAAGTTGGTCGATGACACCTATTACGTTCTCGCCATTCCCGAAAGCGACACCGCCACCGCACGCAACATCACCGTGGGTGTCATCCTCTTTGCCTTTATCTCAATCGTCGCCGCCGTGGCGCTCTATGACCTGTTTGTCCTTGCGGATGACGAGCATAACGACCACGGCGATCACGAATACGTCAAGATCGGTCGCAACCTTAGGTTTAACCCCGCCGTGGGCAGGCGTGCAACAGCCTTGTCCATTGCAGGACTCGTCTTACTTTTGGCAGTAACCTTCTATATGCAAACGCTCTTTGCCCTTTCGAGCCAAGCGACGGTCAATCGAGAGCGTGTAGAGCAGATTGATCAAACGCTCAAAAACAATGCGATGCGCGAGGATGAACTTACGAGGCAATATAGTGAGCACTACGCCACTACCTGCCATATTATTGCCTACATCGTTGAGCACAATCCAGAGCTCGCCACGCGAGCCAATCTGCACAGCTTGGCAGAAACGCTTGGCGTCGAGTCAATTTACCTCTACGACGGCGACGGCAATATGACGAGCTCGAGCACGTCACAACGATCCTATAGTCTTTCGACCAAGTACGGCGACTCCTCCTACGAGTTCCGCTCGCTTTTGGGCGGCAAGGATGAGTATATACAACCTCTCTCTATCAACAGAACCACTGGCGAGACATATCAGTACATCGGCGTCGCGCTCTACGATCAAGATGGCATTGCAGACGGAATCGCACAGATTGCCGTGCGCCCTATGCGCCTAGAGGAAATGCTCAAGAGCACCAAGATCGACGCAGTGCTCGATGGCATCAAGGCGGGCGCCGGAGGCTTCGCCTTTGCAATCGAGAAAAAAGAGGGCACCGTTGCATATCATCCCAACAATCTTCTTATGGGGAAAAAGGCGTCCGAAATAGGATTAGCCGACGAGCACCTTGCAGACGGCTTTAGCGACTTCATTTACATCGACAACCAAAAACTCTACGCCTCCTGCCTGGAGACTGGCGACTATTACGTTTACGTCGCGGCACCCGAAGACTCTTTTATGCACCAGCGCGTTCCGCTCACCATCGCAACCGGAATCATCGCCGCTATATGCTTTGTCCTCATCTACCCTCTGCTGACGCTCGACACTATAAGAGGCGAAGAAAAACGTTCGAAGCGCGAAGACGATTTCACGGCAAGACGGTACAACATCACCGTCACGACGTCCGATGGCCGTATTAAGCACAGCGAAAGTGCCATTGGCCGATGGCTCAACATCTCCTTTAAATGGGAAGACAAAACCCCCGAGCAAAAACTCGGCACAGTCCTCAGATGGTTTACCGGCATCGGAGTATTTATCGTCTTTTTGGCCGTCTTGTTTAAAGACACGCTGTTTGGCCCGCGTTCGGTATTCACCTACATCCTGGGTAATGACTGGCAGCACGGCCTCAACATATTCGCGCTCACCGCTTCAATCATGTACGCCTGTGTGGCTCTCACAGTGTGCGCAATCGTGCAGGCGCTTCTTCGTATGCTGTCCAATGTGCTTGGAGCGCGCGGCGAGACGATATGTCGACTTCTCTCGAGCCTGACAAAATACGGGACTCTCATCGCTATGCTCTATTGGTGCCTCGGTGTTTTGGGTGTCGATACCGCAACGCTTTTGGCCTCGGCAGGCATCATCACGCTCGCCGTCTCCTTTGGAGCCAAAGACCTCATCACGGATATCTTGTGCGGGCTCTTTATTATCTTTGAAGGCGAGTTCCGCGTTGGAGACGTCATCTCGGTTGGCGGCAATACCGGCACCGTTATGGAAATTGGCGTGCGAACAACAAAGATCAATGACGGCAACGGCAATGTTCTACTGCTGCGCAATAGCTCGATTTCGAATGTCACCAACATGACCAAACTTAATTCTTACGCCAGCATAGACATCACCATACCGGTGGGAGAATCTCTACCCTATGTCGAAAAGGTGCTTAAAGACGAGCTCAAAAGTGTGCATGACCGCGTTCCCGCCATTATCGAAGGCCCCTTCTACAAGGGCGTGGTCGACCTTAGCAGCACCGCTATGACCATTCGCGTTGTCGCCACCTGCAAGGAGACAGACCGCGGCAGCGTCATGCGTTCTTTGCGCCGTGAGGTAAAGCTTATGCTTTCCCGCCGCGACATCGCCCCCTATCAACTCGTTTTCGACCATTGCGACGCCGTTGAGTCCGCTCCAAGGGCGGCCACCGCCGAGGAACTCGCCGAAGCGGACGAGTTTAATGAAGAACAGGAACTCGCCTCGCAAGATCTGGGTAACGAACCCCTCAATCAGTAATTCATGGTGCCAGGCAATACGTGCACGGTGCCATAACGGCTCAAGGGAAAGGAACTGAACATGAGCAACAACCGTAAAGTCCTAAAGGTCATGTCCATCATCTATTTATTGGGAGGTGTTTTCAGCATCGCCGCAGGCGCGTTAGCGCTCACGTCGGCTTCGAGCGACGCCAGCGGCGACCTCTCGGTTTACAGCGTTGTCGTCATCGTGATGGGCGTCATCGAAATCATCGCTGCCGCGTTGGGCATCCGTGCCTCAAATAACCCCAGCAAGATTGGTATCGTTTGGGTCTGGGCTATCATTTGCCTGGTATGCGCCGTTGTGAGCCTGCTGCTTTCCGAGCCCTTCTTGGGCGGAGTCGGCACCAGCGCCACCGATGTAACCGCCGTGGTCATAAGTGCCGTGTACTTCGTTTTTGCTAACCGCGTTAAAAAGGAAAATCAGGAGCGCCTGAGCTAGGCATCGGGTCCAACTGTACAAAGCGCCACGCATAAAAAACCGCCCTCCGTTTCTCAGACAGACGAGAAACGGAGGGCGGCCTGCTATGAATGGCGCTTACATGCTGTCGAGTGCGGCACCGGCACAATCGACAGCATGTTGTCAGGCAGCCGAGCTGACAGCGACGAGCGTATCGAAGGATATGCTAGCGAGCAGCGGACCCGTTGGCGCAACCTACCATGCGAATCAAGTAATTTTCTACGACGTGATAAGCTTGGGGCTTTTCATCTTTAAGGGAAACCAAGCATACCGGAACTGTCAGGGCCCCTTCACCCACAATGGGGACAACCTCGAACCCGCTAGCAATCTGGCCGGGAACGGGAAGAATCGCATTTAAGAAAAAGCCGTGCTCTGCCGCCAAAAACGACCCAAATTGAGCGGGACCATCGATAACGCGCGTCTCACCAAGGACACCGCGGCTTTCGTACTGCCAAAAAATCGAATTATTAAAGTTATCAAACGCAGCCGACTGCCCTGCCGGATATGAACCCAGATCAGCCACAGTCACAAAAGGCCTCTTAGCGAACGGATGGTCGGCGGCGACGACAATACCCGTGGGCAAGGTTCCCAGCTGCTCGCAATCATCAGTGGTATTGTCATATGTGCCCACCGTAAGCAAGGCGTCGAGGTCGCCCTGCTCGAGCTCCTGCTGGGCAATTCCGGGATGCACGGTACAGAACTTCACGCGCACGCGGGCGCCACGCATGATAAGCGCAGACAACCCCTTATATAGCTTATCGTCGTTATCGAGTGCGGGAACGCACAGGCCAATCGAGAGCTCCGGCATCACCTGTGCCCCAGAGGCCGACAGGACGGTCAGGTCACATCCAGACGGGTCAAAGCTTTCAACCTCTCGATACGCCTCGACGGCGTGGCGAGCCTTGGCATAAAAGCTGCGGCCGGCCCGAATCGGCTTTACGCCACTATTTCCACGCTCAAAAAACTGAACGTTAAACAACTGCTCGAGCTCGCTAATTGACTTGGAAATGGCCTGGACGGTCACGTTGCACTGGTGTGCCGCAGCGGTAAAACTCTTCGTCTCAAATACGGCGATAAAATAGCCAACCTGCTTGATATTCACCATTCACCTCAAATAAATGCACAGTATGATCCAGTTAAGTAAAAACCTAGCACAACGCAAGTGCCGGCATGTCGCGAACGGAGCGTTCAACTATTGGATGAACGTACGCAGCGCCTTGTTGAATTACAATATGCTTCGCGACATGCGCCATGCATGCGCATCAAATACGTCATGTCCACTTCGAAAGGACCAGCCATGAGCTACACTCGCAAGACACTCAAAGTCCTTGCCCTCATTTACTTTGTTTTGGGCATCGCCAGCCTCGTCATCGCCGGCGTCGGCATCGCCAAGGGCAGCCTCGATTCCACGTACGGGTCGAACGCCATGCTCGCCGCGGCCGTACTTGTCATCAAGGGTCTTGTCGATCTTGCCGCAGGTGTTGCGGGCATCAAGGGCGCCAACAAGCCTTCGCAGGTGGATGGTGCGTTTAAGCTCGGCATCGTCGCCGCAATCGCCACGATTGCGCAGGCCGTGCTCACGCTTCCCGCGTTTGGCGGCGACGCCATCAACTTTGGCGCCTTTGTCATCGTGGTGTACGACCTGTTCTTTATTCAGCAGGCACACGACATTAAGGCCGAGAACAAGGACCGCCTGTAAGCGCTCGCTTCTCATAACCTTTGTAGCCAAGCAACTAAAAAGGGCCGATCGCGCATCTCCGCGGTCGGCCCTTTACGTTTGCCCAGATAAAACCTGCCAAAATAAACCTGTCCCTTTTTGGCAAGTTGTTAGCTGTGACGGTACTCGGCAATGATGAAGTCGATATCGGTCTGAAGGGTGTCCAGGTTTGCCAGGCGCTCTTTATCGGCAGGGCGCGTGCGGTAGTAGTACGGCGTCATCTGGAACACTGCCTCGATGTCGGCCTGCGTCTGGAGCGTAATGTTCGCAGATACCCGTTGCGTTCCCACCAACTCGAGCTCGGTCGTCTTCGGCAGCTTCTCATCGTTGAGATATGGCGTGTCGTAGAGCACCTCCTTGAGCCCAAACAGATGCCGAGCACCCGGCACCACGGTGTAGAGCGAGCCCTCGGGCGCCAGCACGCGGGCAAATTCGCGCTCGTTAAAGGGGGCAAAGAGCTCGGTCACCATATCGAAGGCGCCATCGGCCACGGGGATAGCCTTCATGTTGGCCACGAAGTAGGTCGCATCGCCGCGCTTGGCGGCCAGGCGCACCATCTCTTTGCCCAAGTCGAACCCGAAAGCCTCCACGCCCGGCACCGCACCCATGGCGCTCGTGTAGTAGCCCTCGCCGCAGCAAATATCGAGCAAGGTCACGGGAGCGTCCGCAGACGCCAAACGCCCGGACACCCGCTCGCGCACCAGCTCGACCATCGCATCGCGCAACGGCGCGTAGTATCCACGGTTCAGAAAGTCACGACGGCTGCGCGCCTGCGACTTGGGATCGCCCATGGAATCGCCGCTCTTAGACGAGCGCAGCAGATATAGATAGCCCTCGCGCGCACGGTCAAATCGGTGTCCGCCCGCGCATGCGGCACCGCGCTCGTCGTCCACCAACGGTTCATGGCAAACGGGACACAACAACATGGCAACTCCTTAGCGCGGACAACACAACGCCCACCATTGTCGCACGCCTTCCCCACCTAGTCATTGGGGACGTTCTTAAATGACTAGTCGATTAGGAGTATCATCGTCTGCGCAAATAAGCACGAAAGAGCATACGAAAGAGCATATTAGAGATTGAGAGCGTATGGCTGATACCGCATCTAGGCACATTGACATGACCACCGGCTCGCTGTGGCGCAATATTCCCCTGTTCGCCTTTCCCGTCGCCGCCACGAGCATCCTTGAGCAGCTGTCGAACCTCATCGCCACGGTCATCATCGGTAACTTCTCGGGCGACCAGGGGACCCTCGCCATGGCGGCGGTCGGCTCCAATGTTCCGCTTACCAGTCTTATGATCAACCTGTTTATTGGGCTGTCGCTTGGCTCCAACGTGGTCATCGCCAACGCCATCGGCCGCAACGATCAGAACATGGTCAAGCGCGCCGTCCATACCTCGATTCTGATGGCACTCGTGGGCTTTGTCGTCATCGCGCTGGGTGAGATCTTTGCCGAGCCCATGCTCACCGCGCTCAATGTCCCTGCCGAAACTATGCCGCTTGCATCGCTTTACCTGCGCGTCTTTTTACTCAGCATGCCCTCGATCTTGCTCTACAACTTTGAGGCCGCAATCTTCCGCTCCGTCGGCATCACCCGTATGCCGCTGCAGGCGCTTGCCGTGTCCACCGTCCTCAACATTGGCCTGGACCTCATCTTTGTCCCCGTGCTCCACTGGGGTGTGGCGGGCGTCGCCATCGCCACTGCCATCGCCTACACCGTCAGCGCCGTCACGCTCTTTGTCCGCCTGCTCAAGACCGACTCCGTCGTTCGTGTCACCCTGGGCGACCTGACCATCGACCCCGTCGCCCTCAAACGCATTGTCAGAATAGGCCTGCCTGCCGGCATCCAAAGCGCCGTCTTTGCCGTCGCCAACATCATCATCCAGTCCGCCATCAACAGCCTGGGTACTGAGGTCATGGCGGCATCCAGCGCCGCCATGAGCCTAGAGTATGTGTGCTACAACCTGCTCAACAGCTTTAGCCAGGCCTGCACCACCTTTGTGGGACAAAACCACGGCGCTCGCCAGATCGACCGTTGCACCAAGACGCTCAAGGTTTGCCTGGTTGAAGGCGGCATCGTTGCGCTCACCACCATCGTCATCATCGTCGGTCTGGGACGCGAGATCCTGGCGCTGTTCAACAGCGATCCCAACATCGTCTCGATCGGCTATATACGCGTGTGTTCGATCTTCCCGGCGTACGCCTTTAGCATGTTCTACGAAAACATGTCCGGTTACCTGCGCGGCTTTGGCATCTCGCTCATGCCCGCCCTTATCACCATGATCTGCGTCTGCGGCATCCGCTTCTATTGGGTATTCTGCGTGTTCCCGCACTTCCGCACCTTTGCGAACATCATGATGGTCTACCCCATCAGCCTGGGCACCACAGCATTCTTTATGGTCGTGGCGGTGCTACTTTGCCACCCGGCACGCACCTACCGTCTAGCACAAGCCAAAGCGACAGCCCGCTAATCACCACGCTCAACGTCACGCCAGTCATTAATTGACAATATGCGAGCTCATATAGTCGATAAAGTGCCTCGTGGCGATAGGCATGGTGTCCCAGCTGCGCCAGGCCGCCACTACGTCGCGCGAGGGGGCATGCACGATGGGACGTACGCGAATATCGGCCTGCATGCCCTCGACGGTACGGCGATACAGCATGCTCACGCCTAGGCCCTCCTCCACCATCGCCATGATGGTGTAGTCGTCGGTGACCTCACTCGTCACGTGCGGCGACAGCCCATGCGCGGCAAACGCATCGAGCACCAGGCTCTGCTCGCCCTCGTCCAGCAGCACAAACGGCTCGGACGCCAGGTCGGCGAGCGTCACCTTTTCCTTTGCCGTCAGCGGATGCGCGGTCGGCAGCAGCGCCACCAACTCGTCGTGATAGACCACGCGCTTCTCGAGCCCCGCGGTAAATCCGCGCGCCGTAAAGCAAAAGTCAACCACGCCATCGTGCACCCACTGGGCGTTGCGCGTGTAATCGCCCTGCTTGAGGGTAAAGTGCACGCCCGGGTGCAGGGCCCCAAAGTCGCGAATCACGCGCGGCAACACGGTACGGCTCACGTTGGTAAACGTCGCAATGCGAATATCGGTCGAGGAGAGTCCCAGCAACTCCTGGCGTTTGCCCTCGAGCTCGGCCTCGGCAGTTACGATCTGGCGCAGATACGGCAGATACTGCTTACCGTCGCGCGTAAGCGAGACACCCTGCTTGCCGCGCTCGATAATCGTGGTGCCCAGCTCGCGCTCGAGCGCCTTGACGGCCTGGCTTACCGCACTTTGCGTATAGCCCAGCTCGTCGGCGGCACTCTTAAGACTGCCGTGATCGACCACCATACAAACAATCTGATACCGCGATGCCATCGTACCTCCACATCGATGTAGCCGTAAAACGTTTTGCCAGGGCTTTTTCTTCCAACATTAGTATTTCTTAATCATACTGAAGATACATTCGCTTTACTACATCCATATCTGGGAGCAGAATCCTTTTTGCGAAACCGTTCTGTAACAAAAGGAGTCCCATGGATCGCAAAAAAGCAATCGCGCTCTCATTTTCCGTTCCCGTCGCATGGGGCTTTTCGTACCCCCTCATGAAAATCGGCATGGACAGCATGAACGCCACGAGCATCGTCGCGCTGCGCTGCATCATCGCCTTTGCGGCCTGCCTGCTGCTCTTCCACAAGCACGCGGTGCGCATCAACCGTGACCTGATGGTCCGCGCCGCCATCATCGGCGCCATCATGGCAACCGAAATCACCTGCATGTGCCTGGGCTCCAGCCTCACCTCCGCCTCCACCGCCGGCTTTTTGCAGAGCCTGACGGTCGTGATCGTGCCGTTTGCCAACGCAGCCCTGCTGCATCGCGCCCCCGAGCGCAAGGTGCTCATCGGCACCGCCATCGTCACCTGCGGCATGTTGCTGCTCTCGGGCGCCGACTTTACCAGCCTGAATCCTGGCGCGATCATCATGCTGCTCTCGGCCTTTATCTATGCCGGTCACATTATCATCGCCAAGCGCTTTGTCGAAGAAGTCGATCCGTTGGCTCTGGGCGTTTGGCAGCTGGGCTTCGGCGGCTTGTTCTCGGGTATCGCCGCATTTACCTTTGGCGGCTTCACGCTTCCCAGCACGCCGAGCGAGATCGTCGTTATCGTTGCGCTCGCACTCATCTGCTCTGCCTACGGCTTTATCACCCAGACGCTCGTACAGCCCCACGTACCTGCCGAAACCACTGGCTTCGCCTTCTCGCTCGAGCCGGTCTGCTCCGCCGTCTTCTCGTTTTTCCTGGTCGGCGAGGTCCTGAGCCCCATCGCCTTCCTTGGCGCTGCCCTCATCCTCACCGGCGTCATGGTGGCAACTGTCGAGCTTCCGCGCTTTCGCGCACATGGGCATGCTCATATGGCGGCAGCGCCCGAGCACGTCTCGTAGACCCCACTCCTCATACAGCCGCGACATACAGGCAACCGGTGCGCCTTTACAATGGATGCCGACATAGCATCTGCCCTAAAGGAGCTCCATGGACACCGCAACTCGCGACCGCAACATAGCAACTTGGTTGGGCGATGCGCCGCAGCCGGTACGTGACACGACGAACCAGCTACTCGAGCGCATCGCCCTTCTGCGTGCCGAGCAGACCATCTACCCGGCACAAGACGACATCCTCAATGCCCTCGCCTACACGCCGGCCGACCAGGTCAAGGTTGTCATCTTGGGCCAGGACCCCTATCACGAACCCAACCAGGCCATGGGGCTGTCGTTCTCGGTGCCCGCTACGCAAACCAAGTTGCCGCCGAGCCTGCGCAACATCTATAAGGAACTCAAAGCCGATCTGGACTGCCCCATTCCCGCCACGGGAGACCTAACCCCCTGGGCACAACAGGGCGTCCTACTCCTTAACACGACGCTCACCGTGCGCGAGCATGCCGCGAACTCGCACGCCAAGCTGGGCTGGAGCACGCTCACCGACTACGTTATCGAACGCTGCTGTCAGCTGCCCCAGCCGGTCGTCTTTTTGGCATGGGGCCGCTTTGCCCAGCAGATGGTCGACGGCAAGCTCGCCGTGACCGGCACAGGCAAGGCAGCCGGCAAGTTCTGCCTGGCCTCTACGCATCCCTCGCCGCTTTCGGCAAACCGCGCCACAGCAGAACTCCCCGCTTTTATGGGGTCGCGCCCCTTCTCCGCTGCCAATCGGCTACTCGAACAGCACGGCTCGACCCCCGTCAACTGGACTTGCCTCGGCTAAAAACCGATACATCAAAAACGCGCCCGACGGCTTTCCGTCGGGCGCGTTTCCTATTCGGGCCAAATAAACTGGGTGCGGCCGGCCTCGCCACCGTCAATGAGCAGACTCTGCCCGGTCATAAACCGGTTGGTCGCGCCCACAAAGTAGATCCACTCGGCGATCTCTTGGGCACTGGCCCAGCGCTTGAGCGGCGTGAGCTCCATAATCTGGTTCCACAGATGCTCGTCTTCCATCACGCAACGGTTGAGCGGCGTGATGACGCCGCCCGGGTCCACACTGTTGGCGATGGCCTGCGGCGCCAAGCGGTTTGCAAGGTTTTTGGTGTAGGCGATAACGCCGCCCTTGCTGGCAGCATAGGCGGGAAACTCCGATCCCGTATGCCCGCTCGCCGAGCCCACATTGACCACGGATTTGATAGCCGGCGCGGGCTTGGCGGCAAGTCCCTCCCCCACAAAGGCGTAGCGCTCAGTCACGTTGATGGTGCCACATAGATTAGCAGCAATGTCGTCGGCCGAATCTTGCGTACCGGCAACGTTTACGATCACCTGAGGCTCAAGGTCGTCTGGAAACGAGTCCGGCTCGCGCACATCAACGATCAGATGGCGATAGCGCTCGTGCTCGACTGCCGCCGGCAGCAGATCAAAGCCCACGACCTCGTGACCCTCGTCCAAAAAGCGCTGCACGCACGCGGCTCCAATACCACCCGAAGCACCCGTGATCAAAACCCGCATACTTGCTCCTTAGGCGATTGCGTGGCGCTCGAGGTACTCGGCGCCCACATTCTCACGCTCCCAGCCACGCACGACCTTGTAGCCCACGGGGCTCAGGAAGACCTCGCACAGCAGCTCGGCAACAGCGCCGGTCAGCGAGCACATAAGGACCTGTACCCAGGTCCAACCAAAGAACGTGTGGCTCACCACAATGGCAAAGACCAGGTTGTCGATAAACTGGCCAACACCCGTGGACACATAGGAGCGGAAGGCAAAGCTCGCAAAGTTATTCTTTTTGAGCACACGGCCGAGCGACTGGTTGAGCGTGGAGTTGACCACGGCAGAAACGAGCATGGCGAGCGAAGAGCCCAGCACCACGTACCAGGTGCCGCCGATGGTGGCGTTAAGGGCGGTGTTGACCTCGATCATGCCCGTGTCATAGTAGGCGCCCCACATGCCAGGCGTGAGCGAGCATGCCCAAAAGCACAGGCTCACGGCCAGGTTGACCAGCAGCGCGAGGATAGAGATTTTGATGGATGCCTTGGCGCCAAAGCGCTTGCAGATCATGTCCTGGCACAAAAACGAAACCCAGCTCACCACAAAGCCGCAGTCGAGCGCCAGATATGGCAGGCTGATAAGCTCTTTGTTGGCCAGCAAGTTCATCATGATGACGCTCACGAAAAACAGCGAAACCGTTGCCGCGGGAATGCTCCGCAACAGGACCTTGTAGTCCTCCATGACCTTCTTGATCATTATGTACTCCTTTGGTTTTAGGTTTAACGAGCAGGATATCGGACCCGAACTGCTCGGACGCCCCGGTCTTGAGACGACGGTGGGTATGATAGCCGCTCACACGGCGGCAGGCAAGCAAAAGGCGCGGCAGCCCCGCAGGACCACCGCGCCGGCGCACTAAAACGTTACGTTGCCAAACTCCGACAGGACAAGGTCGGGGTTGTGGTCGGTCGCCCAGTCAACGTTCCACGGGCTCGTGAACAGCAGCAGCTTGCCGCCGCGCATGTCCTCGACGCGCAGCGTGTCGCGCGTGAGCGAAAGGGCCGGGATATCGATGGTATCGGGGTCGTTCTGGATCCAGCGAATGTCCGTATAGGGCAGCGGCTGACGACGAACCTCGACACGGTACTCGGCCTTGAGGCGGCGCTCGAGCACCTCAAACTGCAGCACGCCGACCACGCCCACGATGACGCTCTCCATGCCGGCACCCAGCTCGCGGAAGATCTGGATGGCACCCTCCTGGGCAAGCTCCTCCATACCCTTCACAAACTGCTTGCGCTTGAGCGTGTCGACCTGCGTAATGCGAGCGAACATCTCGGGGGCAAACGTCGGGATCTGTGGATACTGCACGTGGCGCTTACCGGAGCACACGGTGTCGCCGATGCTAAAGATACCCGGATCGAACAGGCCCACGATATCGCCCGCGTACGCCTCGTCCACAATGGCGCGGTCATCGGCCATCATCGACGTGCCCGTGGCCAGCTTGAGTTTACGGTTGCCCTGCATGTGGAAGGCGTCCATGCCGCGCTCGAACTTGCCCGAGCAAATGCGCAGAAAGGCGATGCGGTCGCGGTGGTTCTTGTCCATGTTGGCCTGGATCTTAAACACGAAGCCGCTAAAGTCGTTCTCGGCGGGCGCGACCGGCTCGCTGGTGAGCGTATCGGTATAGGCGCGCGGCGTCGGGGCCAGACGCAGGAACTCTTTAAGGAAGGGCTCCACACCAAAGTTGGTGAGTGCCGAGCCAAAGAACGCCGGGCTCAGCTTGCCGCAGGCCACGGCATCCAGGTCGAGCTCGTCACCGGCGCCATCGAGCAGCTCGATGTCGTCCATCAGGTTCTTGTGGTTCTCCTCGCCAATAAGCTCGTCCATGGCCGGATCGCCCAGCTCGGCCTCGACCTCGGCGACCTTCTTGGTGGCGTTGGCGTGGCCGTCGCCCTCAAAGGCGATGACGCGACGGGTCTGACGGTCGAACACACCGCGGAAGTTGCGACCGCTGCCGATTGGCCAGTTCATGGGATACGTATTGATACCCAGGACGTTCTCGATCTCTTCCATGAGCTCAAACGGATCGCGAGCCTCGTGGTCGAGCTTGTTCACAAAGGTAAAGATGGGAATATGGCGCAGCGTACAGACCTTAAAGAGCTTTTTGGTCTGGGCCTCGACGCCCTTAGCGCCGTCGATGACCATGACTGCGGCGTCGGCGGCCATAAGGGTACGGTAGGTATCCTCCGAGAAGTCCTGGTGGCCGGGGGTATCGAGGATGTTGACGCAGGCGCCGTTGTAGGTGAACTGCAGCACCGAGGAGGTAACGGAAATACCGCGCTCCTTCTCGATGTCCATCCAGTCCGAGACGGCATGCTTGGCCGAGCTCTTGCCCTTGACCGAGCCGGCGGTCTGGATGCTGCCGGTATAGAGCAGCAGCTTCTCGGTAAGCGTGGTCTTACCGGCGTCCGGGTGGCTGATGATCGCGAATGTGCGGCGCGACGAGATTTCATCCGACAGGCTTGCCATGCGGATCCTTTCTTGCATTGAGTGCATTACGTCGTTGTAACCGCACCATTGTAGCCGCGAAATCCCGCCATAGGGCACCTATCAGGACAAATTCATCAGTTGGGGCCTGGGTAGCCGGCCCAATCCGAATTTGTCTCTTGCGTAACTGTACATAGTGTATATATACTGTGCTTACCGGTTATATACACGTGTAGCCCAACAGCTAAAGAGCCGCTGTGGACATTATCCTATCCAATTCGAGCGACAAGCCCATCTATGAGCAGATCTCCTCGCAGGTCAAAGCGCAGATCCTTTCGGGCGCGCTCGCTGCGGGAGCCAAACTACCCAGCATCTGTACGCTCGCGAGCGACCTCGGCGTGAGCGTCATCACCACCAAGCGCGCCTATGCCGACCTGGAGCAACTCGGTTTTATCTGCACCGTGCAGGGCAAGGGCTGTTTTGTCGCCGAGGGCAACCAAGAACTCTTGCGCGAAAACCAGCTCTGCCATATCGAAGAGCTGCTTGCGAAAGCGGCGAACCAAGCCGAAGCCCTGGGCGTCACGCGCGACAAGCTGCACGAGATGCTCGACCTTGTAGCCCCCGAAACCATGCAGTAGCCATCTGCAAGAAAGGCTATACCATGCAAACCCTGCTAGAACTCAAAGGTGTATCGCGCCGTGTGAGCGACCGTTTTTCGTTGCGCGACGTCACGCTTGCCGTGGATCCCGGCCAAATCGTCGGCTTTGCGGGCGCAAACGGCGCCGGCAAGACAACGACCATTCGCGCCGCGCTCGGGCTTATAAAGCTCGATGCCGGCGAGGTACATCTGCTTGGACAGCGCTGCGATGCCAACGCACCCGACGAGACGCAGCGCCACCTGCGCTCCCGCGTCGGCCTTGTCCTGGACACGTGTCCCTTCCCCTCCACGCTCAAGGTGGGCCAGATCGAGACGCTCGTAGGCCCAGCGTACCCCACATGGAGTCGCGAAACGTTCGCCGGATTCATCGACCGATTTGGCCTCGATCCCAAGACGAAGGTCAAGGACCTCTCCCGCGGCATGGGCATGAAGCTGCAACTCTCCTGCGCGCTCAGCCACCATGCCAAGCTGCTCGTTTTGGACGAAGCCACCGCGGGCCTCGATCCCATGGCACGCGAAGAGCTGCTTGACGAGCTGCTCGCCTTTGTTTCCGACGGCCAGCGCAGCGTGCTGCTCTCGAGCCATATTACGTCCGACCTCGATCGCGCCGCCGACCGCGTCATCTGCATCGATAACGGCTCGATTGTATTTGACCTGCCGCGGGAGGACATTACCGACCGCGCCGGCATCGCCCATTGCACGCAGGCGCAGGCGTCCGAGCTCATGGCTTGCGTCGAAGGCGCCCATGCCGCCCGCCACGCCTATAGCGTGGACGTGCTCGTGCCCAACCGTCGCGAGGCGCTCGAGGCCTTCCCCGAGATTCCCTGCGACCGGGCAACCACTGATGATTACCTGCGCCTTATGCTGAAAGGGGCTTCGAAATGAAACGCGCCTTTATGTCCGAGCTCGCCATCGTTCGCTCGCTTGTCCCAAGCATCGCGGGCGTCGGCCTGTTCATCTTCGTCGTGTTGACCCTCGCCAACGCATCGGATGGCGATTCCGGCATGAGCGCCGGCGCCTGCGCGGTCAGTGCCATGTCGCCCATCATGGTTATGAGCTCGCTGGCCGGCTTCGACAATCAAAACGGATGGGAGCGCTATCGGGCAACGCTGCCCATCTCGCGCAAAGACATCATCTGCGCACGCTACCTGAGCATCATTGTCTTCTCAGCCGTCATGGCGTGCGCCGGCGCGCTTTTGAGCATCATCACCCTTCCGTTCTTCGATCATACGGGTATGCCCTCGACGGGACAGTTCGTCTTTGAGACCACAATAGCCTCCGCCGCATCGATGCTCATCTCCCTCATGATGGTGTTTTTGGCACAGCCGCTGTTCTTTCGATTTGGACACATGGAGGCGCTGCGCCTTTCCGTCGGCCTGTTTGCCCTGCTCGGGTGCCTTGCCATGGCAGCGTTGAGCTCCTCCAACCCCATCAGCAACTGGCTCATATCGATTGCCGGGGCGAATCCCGATCCCGCCGTCCTCGGCTGCCTGTGCGCAGGAATTGCGGTACTGGCCCTCGTGCTATGTGCACTTAGCTGCATCGTCAGCGCCAAGATCTACCGGACACGCGACCTGTAGGCAAGCGCGGTATCATCGGGCATGCGCCGCAGATCTGGCGCGGTCTTTTATGAGGAGGCGCTCAACCCGTGTCGTGGGTTACAGCAGCATTTGCATCAGCTTTCTTTGCCGGCATCACATCCATTTTGGCCAAATGCGGCATCAGGCACACCGACTCCGACGTTGCAACCGCCATCCGTACTTGCGTGGTGCTCGTATTTGCCTGGGCAATGGCGGGCATTTCTGGATCCATCGGAGCAATCGGCGCCATTCCCGCCAAAGCCTGGCTATTCCTCACCCTCTCGGGACTCGCCACCGGCGCCTCGTGGATCTGTTACTTTAAGGCGCTCAGCATCGGAGACGTCAACAAGGTTGTACCCGTCGACAAGATGAGCACTGTGCTCGCCGTGCTTATCGCCATAGTGCTTTTTGGTGAGACAGGCAACCTGGCGGTCAAGCTCGTGGGAACCGCCGTCATCACGCTCGGCACGTTTTTGATAATCGAGAAAAAGCAGTCCATCGGCGCAGAGCAAAAGCAAGACCGAGCCTGGCTCGCTTACGCCCTCGGCGCCGCCGTGTTCGCGGCACTCACCTCCGTCCTCGCCAAGATCGGCATCGAAGGTGTCGAGTCAAACCTGGCCACGGCGATCCGTACCTGTGTGGTACTTTTTATGGCATGGGCAATCGTGGCTGCCAAGGGAAAGCTGGAGCAGGTCGCGCGCATTGACCCGCGCGAACTCGCATTTCTCGCGGCATCGGGCATTGCGACCGGCGCGTCGTGGCTGCTGTACTACTACGCCATCGCTGCAGGCCAGGTGAGCGTCGTCGTGCAAATCGACAAACTATCGATTGTCGTATCGGTGCTGTTCGCACGACTGGCCTTCAACGAAAAGCTGTCGCATCGAAGCGCCATCGGCCTTTTCCTCATCGTGCTGGGCACCGCCGCGCTCGCGATTTGGAAGTAGCGTCGGTGCCAGGCGAGATTCAGTCCACCCGCAAATCCGTGACACAGCGCCCACACCGGGCTTGAGATGTTTGTATTGCCCGCGCGCCACCGTGCTACTTGCGCAGCGGTTTGGGCAGCGGAATGCCGGCGGCGATAACGGCGGCGATGATCATACAGACGATACCCTTGAGCGGGAAGCACATGAGCAGCAGGCCCACGACCATGACGGGCTGACGCATAACGGCGCCCATCGTCGAGGCGGTGCAGACGGCAACGCAAAAGACCGGATCGGCGCCGGTGAGGATGGCAAGGCCATAGCCCAGACTTACGCCCGAGAAGATAACCGGGAAGAAGTGACCGCCGCGCCAACCAAGGTTGATGAGGGCGGGCGTCAGCATGGCCTTGACCAGACCGGTCGCGATAAGCACGCCGGCGGGAATGGTGAGGTAGGTCTCCATGAGCACGTCGGCCTGGGTCTCGCCGGCAAACATGGTGTAGGGCAAAACCGTGCCGCAGATAGCGAGGGCCAGACCAGCCAGCATCGCCTTGACGACAGGGCGCTCCCCTATGGCATGGGCAAGCGCTTCGCTCGCGTGCTCCGAGACAAAGTACAGCCAGCCGCATACGGTACCGACCAACGCCAGCGGAATGAGCCAGGCAAGCTCGAGGTTACCCACCTGGGCAGCCTCGAACCTCGGCATGCCCATGCCGCCACCCATGAGCTGGCCGAGCAGCAGATAGGTGCCCAGACCGCCGGCAATCGCGATGCCGTAGACCACGGTCTTTTGTGCCTTGGGCAGCTTGATGGTGATCTCGTCGGACGCGGAGTCCTCGCCAGCGCCCTGGCCGTCGGCGCTACCGGCGAGCGGCGCCACAAAGCCAAACACGGGCGCGGTAAAGAGCGCCGTCAGGGCAGCCTGGGTGCCCAACAGCGTGAGCTCCCTAAACTCGGCGCCAAAGCGACGCATGCGGTCGCCGACCCAGCTGCACAGACCCGCGATAACGCCGGTCAGGCCGGCCTCCGGTCCAATACTTCCGCCAAACAGCAGCGGCAGCAATGCCGCGAGTGAAAGCTTGCCCAGGTTGTCGTACGGGTAGCGACCGTCTTGTTTAACCTTGGCCATCACCTGGTTGAGGTCATCGGTCTTGGTGCCCGTCATCTTTGCGTACAGACCAATCAGCAGACCGCCCAGCAGGCAGACGAAAAACGGGTACGGCAAAAAACCGAACGGACCGCTTGCGAGCTCAGGCGAAGCGACGCCCAGCATATGCGGAATCTCGGTCCATAAATAGTCGATACCGTGCTCCATCGCAAAGAAGAACAGCCAGACCGCGGCGCCTGCAAACGCACCGGTCACAGCCACGCTCACTAAAAACAGCGCACGGTTTTTGGGTTTTGCAAGGTTGTCCATCGGGACCTCCCGTGGTCAAAATCGACAAAGATACGTTTTATTGTAAGACGGGCACAGCGCGGACGTGCCGACCATCCACGCCGCAAACGGCGCCATTGGGCGCCGCATGTGCGATAGGCCTACGGCTTAGTTGCCGATAATCGATGCGATCTCGTGCAGGTCCTCGGCAAAGTAAATGCCTTGCTGGCGCCTCGGGCTCGAAAGCCCCTTATCAATCATGTGCTCGAGCAGCGCCTTGAGATCGTTGTAGTAACCGTCCAGGTTATACAGGATGCACGGCGCGCTCAGATGCCCCAGCGACACGGCCGACATGACCTCGGCAATCTCCTCGAGCGTACCCGTCCCACCGGGAAAGGCGATGAACGCGTCGCCGAGCTCAATCATCTTGGCCTTGCGCTCGGCCATATCGCTCGTCACGATGAGGTCGTCGATACCGTCATGTTGAAACTCGGCCTCGATAAAAAAGCTCGGCTCCACACCGGTCACGTGTCCGCCGGCATCGAGCACGCTATCGGCGAGCGCGCCCATCAGCCCCGACTTGGACCCGCCGTATACCAGCGCGTGGCCGTTGGAGCCAATCCATGTGCCGAGCTGCTGCACCGCAGGCAGAAACGCCGGGTCGTTACCGACGCTGGCGCCCAGGTATACCGTGATATTCATATTCAGCCCCCTTGTTGTGACGCGCGGCGCCCGCCCTAGCGTTGGCGTCGGCGATATTCGCGCACGCGGCGCGACAGGTCGGCGAGCTCATCGCGATCGAGCTCTTCCAGATGCTCAAGATCGTCCATAAAGCGCGCCATGGTGTCCTTTTGGCGCATCTTGATGAGCGTATTGCAGTAGTTCACCGCCACGCCCGTGAGCATGGCGATGTAGAAGATGCTGATGACGCTCAGGACAACGGTAATCGCGCGGGCAACCGGCGTCTCGGCCGGGATATCACCGAAGCCGATCGTCGATACGGTCTCAAAGCTAAACCAGAGGCCGTCGCCAAACGTAAGGGTCGTGGGCTCGGACAGCCAGACAGCCGTCGAGCACAGCAGATAGAAGATAAGGAACAGGCCCGTGATGCGCGCAAAGCCAGCCTGGCGCAACACGTCGGCAAGCGTCCTCAACTTGTTCATCGCGACCCCTTTTCCCAGACGCCCCATCACGTTGCTCGGTATTGTCGCACATCCGGCACCTGGGGACGTTCCTTTTGTGTCGAACAGATTGGGAGCGTCCCTAAGCGCCAACCCCGGCAAAGAGTGTCCCCAGCGACTAGTCGTTTAAGAACGTCCCCAATGACTACCCATCTGCCGGGTGTTAGGGTGGCTGAGCTGGTATCCTTATGCGGTATTATCTCGACTCGATGGGATTGCATGTGAAACCTTCCGCCGTCCTTCGCTTAGCTCTATATCGCACCCTAGCCGTCGCGCTTGCTGCGCTCACACTACTGAGCGCCGTCATGCCCACCCCGGCCTTTGCCGCCGACTCCGACCAGCAGGTCAAGACGGTCCGCGTCGGCTGGCTTGTCAACAACGAGGGCTTCCAGGAAGGCACACCGGGCGAGCGCCTCTCGGGATGGGGCTACGAGTACCTCCAGACCCTCTCGTACTACACCCCTGGCTGGCAGTACGAATACGTGTCCGGCACCTTCACCGAGCTCATGGACATGCTCGAGAAGGGCAAAATCGACCTCATGCCCAACATCTCGCATTCAGTAGAACGCGAGCAAAAGTTACTCTTTTCCTCAAACCCCGAGGGCACCGAGCGCTACTACATCTACGCCAAGCCCGATCGCGACGATCTGGCCAAGGGTGACCCCCAGGCACTCCAAGGCCTCACCATCGGCTGCAACTCTGGCGTTATGCAAACCTTCGTCGGCCAGCAGTGGCTCGCCAACGAAGGCGTCACCTGTACCTATAAAGAAATCGACACCGGCGGCGCCCTCTTTGAGGCACTTTCAGACGGCGAGGTTGACGCCGTCATCATGAACGACACCATTTCGTCGCCCGATGCGTCGCCCATGTTCTACGTAGGCTCGAGCGACTACTATTTTGCCGTCCCCAAAAGCCGCCCCGATCTGATGAACGACATCAACTCGGCCATGGCGGCAATCAACCGCACCAACCCGCGCTACAACGACGAAGTCAAATCCAACTACTCGGCGCAAAATAGCGGATCCGCATCACTTACCAACTCCGAACGGTCGTGGCTCAAGGCCAATAACAACACGCTTACACTTGGTTATCTCAACAACAATCTCCCCTTCTGCAACCAAGATGCAAACGGAGAAATGGAAGGGTCACTCGTCTCACTCGTTACGACGCTCCACGACAAATTTGGCATTACCGTACACACGCTCGCTTTTTCAAGCAACCAGCAAATGACGGAAGCGCTCTCAAAGGGAAATATCGACATCGCCCTACCGGCATTTCGCGACTACTGGCTTGCCGAGCAAATGGGGACCGTTCAATCGATTTCGATGGGAACGATCTCTCTTACCGCCATCCACGCCACCAGCGATCTCAACAAGGATCTCCGCAATATCTGTTGCACAGGGTTTTCCATCGTCAACCGCAGCGAATTAAAAACTATGTTTCCAAATGCAAATGTAACCGAGTATCCGTCTGCAGACGACATGCTTTCTGCCCTTAAGGACGGAAGATCAAGCTGCATCGTTGTTCCCAACGCACGGCTGGAAACCATCCGAGATAGCTACGATATCAGAGACTACGAGATACAGGAACTCTCACGCACGGCCGAACTCTCTTGCCTTATGCAACGCGGAAATCCCGAATTATTGAGTATCGTCAACAAGGGCATCATCAACGCCGGAGAATCGCTTTCTGCGAGCAATTATTCCTCTACGTCGTATAGCGCACAGGAATCAGACGCGTTCAGGTTTATATATCGTCATCGTAGTTCGATTGTCGTCATCATCGTCGGTGTACTGTTGACTGGGATAGCGGTTCTAACCTGGGCCCTGCAGCGAGCCAGAGTAGAGCAAAACAAGGCACTCGCCGCCAATGCGGCCAAAACGGCCTTTCTCGCCCGCATGAGCCATGACATCCGCACGCCGCTCAACGGCATTCTGGGGCTCATCGAGATTGAAGAATTGCACGAAGACGATGTCGATGCCGCCCGTAAAAACCGAACTAAGGCGCGAATCGCCGCCAACCATCTGCTCTCACTCATCAACGACATTCTAGAAATGGGCAGGATTGAAAATGGTAAGCTGACGCTTGAGCATGTCTCATTTAACCTCGAAGATCTCTGCAACGATGCAATCGTGCTGTGCAAGCTCCGCGCTTCCGATCGCAATATTACGATGCAGGATCAAAGCGCACATCCCCTCTGCAATCCACATGTAATGGGAAGCCCTACTCATGTACGTCAGATTATCATTAACCTGCTCGACAACAGCATCAAGTACAACAAAGATGGCGGAACTGTCACTTTTACATCGCAGATTAAACCGATCGATGATAGCCGAGTGCTCTTTTGCTTTAACGTCTCGGACACCGGCATCGGCATGTCGCCCGAGTTTCTTAAGCACATCTACGAACCGTTTGCCCAAGAAGGCAACGATGCCCGCAGTAAATTTCAGGGAACTGGCATGGGCATGCCGATCGTCAAATCACTTGTCGACGCCATGGGGGGGACAATCGAGGTAACGAGTGAGCTTGGAACTGGATCGACATTTTACGTTCGGATCCCACTCGCTATCGATAAGTGTCCTCAGATTCAAGCACAGTCGGATGCGAGGGCACCCAAGGTCTCACTGACCGGCATGAGCGTGCTACTTGCCGAAGACAACCAGCTCAACGCCGAGATTGCCCAAACTCTGCTCGAAAGCGAGGGCATTGTCGTAACGCGCGCCGCCGACGGCAACCAAACGGTCGACCTATACGTCGGTCGTCCCGCCGGCAGCTTCGATGCGATCCTGATGGATATCATGATGCCGGGCATGGACGGCTACGAGGCAACCCGCGCGATCCGCCTGAGCGAAAAGGCCGATGCGGCCGACATCCCCATCATCGCGCTCACCGCCAACGCCTTTGCCGAAGACGCCAAGGCGGCACACGACGCTGGCATGAACGCCCATCTGCCCAAACCGCTCGACTTTAACAAGCTCAAAAACATACTCGCCTGTATCAAGAAAAACGGGGCTGTTTCGCTATAGTTTGTGCTCAACCACCATGCGCAGTAGAAAGGAAGCCAACGATGTTTAGGCCCTTACGTCGAAAGAAACGCGCCATCACCGACGAGGAAGCGCGCGAACTGCTCGCTACCTGCAAGCGCGGCGTCTTTGCCGTCAACGGCGATGATGGCTACCCCTATGCCATTCCCGTCAACTACTTCTTTGACGCCGAGCACGACAAGATTTATTTCCATGGCGCCAAAGCCGGCCACAAGGTCGACGCACTCAAGCGCGATGACAAGATCTGCTTTACCGTTTACGGCAACGAGTGGTACAAGGACGGCGACTGGGCTCCCTACGTTATGAGTGCCGTTGTCTTTGGTCGTTGCCGTCTGGTAGATGAGACACCTGCGTTTATCGAGGACAAAGTCCGCCAGCTCGCGCTTAAGTACTACCCCTCTGCCGAAGAAGTTGAAGAGGAAATCGCCAAAGACATCAAGGGCGTCCAACTCTACGAGATTTCGATTGAGCATCTTTGCGGCAAGCAGATCCATGAAAAGTAAGCCCAAAAACAGGTCCTGCAAATAGCAAAATGGCTCGGTTCCAACCAGTATTGGAACCGAGCTATTTGTTTATGAAGCGTCGGCGGCTATGTGCGCAAGCGCCTCAACGAGATCCTGAGAACTCACGGGTTTGCTCAGATGCGCGTTCATGCCCGCCTCGCGCGAAAGCCTACGGTCGTCGGCAAAGGCATTGGCGCTCACGGCGATAATCGGCGTGGTCGCGGCGTCCTCGCGATCGAGCGCTCGAATCTGACGCGTGGCCTCAAGGCCATCGATGCCGGGCATCATGATGTCCATCAATACCACGTCGTACTCGTGCGGCGCGCTCGCGGCAAACGTCTCGACGGCAGACTCGCCATCTTTAACATGTGTCACGACGGCACCGGCGCGGTCGAGCGTAAACTGTGCGATCTCGGCATTCAGGTCGTTATCCTCTACGAGCAAAACACGCAGGCCCTGGATCACGTCGCTGTCGCCTGCATCCACGCGAACTGCCTGGGGAATCTCGGAACTCTTGCACTTCTCAAACGGCAGGCAAATGGTAAACGTCGTCCCCCGCCCCAAGGCGCTCGTAAAGCTCATGGTTCCGCCCATAAGCTCGACCAACTGTTTGGCAATAGACGCGCCCAGGCCAGTTCCCGATGAAGCGCCTTCCACCTGCTGTTCCTCGCGGCTGAACGGCTCGTAGAGGTGCTGTTGAAACTCCTCGCTCATGCCAATGCCGTTATCGGCGATCGTGTATTCATAGACGGGGACACCGTCCACCGGCTCCACCTCGCGGCATGTCAGGCGAACATAGCCGCCCTGGCGGTTGTACTTGACGGCATTACCGGCAATATTGAGCAACAGACGCTTGAGGTGCGTCACGCTCACCCGGGCATAGGGATGATCAAGAGTCCGTTGGTCGCAGATAATTGTCACCAGGCGCTCCTCGGCTTGGCGCTCCAGAATATCGCACACCTCACGGTTGAGGGCCACCATATCTGTAGGCACGAGATTCAGGTCGACCTGCCCGCTCTCCAAGCGGCTCATATCGAGTGCCTCGTTCGCAAGGTCGAGCAACAGTCCCGACGCCGTCCAGATCTTTGAGCGGCACTCAGTCTGCTTTTGCAAGTCGTCCGCGTTGGCATTGCCCACCTCGACCATACCGCGAATGCCGTTGATGGGCGTGCGCAGGTCGTGACTCATGCGACGCAGGAACTCCGTCTTTGCAGAGTTGGCAGACGAAGCTTCGCGCGCCGCTTTTGCCAGTTTGTCGCCATAGTCGCGCTCCTGCAGCAACAGGTCGGCAAAGCGTTGGCTCTCGGCGCGGCGGCGCACCAACACAACAGTGGCTATAACACCGCCGTAGAGTGCCAACACGCTGGCAACAACAGCGGCAACAACCTCAAAGTAACGCTGCGCGGGAGCATAGGTGTACACGTAAAAATCGCGCGCTTTACCAAATGTGCCCAGATACCACTCACCGCTGTCGTTAACCAATCTGACCTTACCAGCCAGGCAACGCTCCTTAATGCCGTTGACAACGATGGCATCCGTCGCAGGCAAATCGAACACGCCTGACACGGCGGGCTCAACAGCGTTGGTCGCAACGACCTTACCGTCGTTTTCGATCACGATATTGCCGCTATCGATGGTCTCATAACCATCGAGCAAGCTCTGCAACTTGAGCGTATTGCTCGCGACCGCCTTGGCGCTCTGGTGCCTCACCGCGACAACGATGCCCTCACCGTCCCGCCGGGCCACGCAGCCAATGTCTGCGACCGAATCGTCCGCAAGCGTAATGCGAGCGGTATAGGACTTAAGCGGATGGGCTGCCACCTCCAGCACAGGCGCCTCTTTGAGATTCGCGGCGAGCGACTCGTAGCCCACGTCATCCTTCGAGGACTCGGACACCAAGTTGCCCGATGCATCCGTTACGATCAGCGCTGTCACATTAAACTGGTCAGCATATTGCTCCAACGTAGCGTTATCCACCGAGCCGTCGCGCTCCATATCGCGCGCCGCCTCTCCGGCGATCTCCATAACGCGAATCAGGTTTTTGGTCGCATAGGCGCTGTTGAACGCATCGTAGGAAAGGCTCTGTGTCGCCACGTAATCGACAACGTCGGCAAAGCGCTGCTCGGCCTGAGCTGTCGTGTAGGCGTAGCTCGTCACGCCGGCAACAATCGAGAGCGCTATCCCCAACAGGACGACGATGAGCCATTCCCGTGCCGAACGATCGCCCCGCTCCTGAGCGGTGTGGTCGGACGCATCAATCATGACAGGCCCTCCACATTCAAAAAGGGCGAAGGGTCATCAAAATACTTTGACACCAGGCGCTCCATGGTGCCATCGGCAAGCATTTCTTGGTAGGCATGGGTGAGCTTAACGTCGATGCCGCGTGTGTCGTTGATATCGAAAGCGGTGCCCAAACCAACCTCTAGCAGCGGCTCAGACAAAATGCGATACGTCACGCCATAGTCTTTTTCGTAGGCGAGCAGCGAGGACTCATGCGCGGCGATGGCGTCGACTAGGCCCTCGACAAGCGCCGGGTTCAGGTACGAGCGGTCCGAAAAGCTGTAGAGCTCCTTAATCTGCGGAACGTTTTCATTGGTGTGATTGAGCAGAATCGATTCGGGCTTGGTGGTGGACTGGACCGCCACGACCCTACCCTCAAGATCGGCAAGCGTGTAGATATCGCTTTCGGGATCGACAGCAACCACCTGTCGGCTCGCAAGGTACGGCCCCGCCCAGCGATACTCGCCTTCGCGGCCCGTCATACTAAAGCTGCCCATGACGCAATCGAGCTCGCCGCTCGCCAGCAGCTCTTTCTTCTTTTCCCAGTCGATCAGCTGGTACTTTGGCTTGTAGCCAATGCGGCCCAAAGCCTCGGTCAAAATATCGACATCCAGGCCAACAATATCGCCGTACTCGTTGCTATACACAAACGGTGGATAGAGGTCGCTGCCAACGTTGAGCGTCTTAAGGTTGTCGTCTTTGACCTGCGAGGCGGCTGCGCCTTCTGATGCAGACGCCGCGGCCCCATCATTCAACCCGGAACAGCCAGCTATCGCCACGACAAAGGCGCCCACCACTGCAAGCGCAACAAACAACGATATGGCGGCCGAGCGACGAGGTCTTTTCATCGAGCTCCAGACGATCCTGTTTACAGACTCAAGAGCAAAGATATTAGCAGACAAAACCGCGCTTGCGCTCAATGGTTACAGATGCTTTACCATACGGGGCCTTCCAGCCAATCTGGCAGACAGTCCCGCATGCAGCACTCACTTACCGTGCATTAAAAACGTAGCGGTCCAAGCGGTCGCACGCCTCCCTTACACGCGAAAGCGGCAGCGCCAGATTCACGCGAATGTGGCAAGGTCCATGGAATGGACGGCCGTCCTGATAGCCCACGCCCACACGCGCCCCCTCGTCGAGCAGCCACTGAATATCGTGCCCATGCACGCAGCACCACTCCGTGCAGTCCAGGAACACCATATAGGTGCCCTGCGGGCGCGAATAGGACACGCCCTCAAAATGCTCGTCCACGTAATCGCAGAAGTAGTCAATGTTGCCCTCGATAACCTCGTTGAGCTCATCGAGCCACTCGTAGCCCTGCGGCTGGTAGGCGCCGATAAGCGCATGCATCGAAAGGACATTCATCTCGTTGTAGTGGGTCTTATTGGACACGGCGCACACGCGGTCGCGCAGCGTCTCGTTATAGATGATGTGGTAGCTGCCGACCAGGCCCGCCAGGTTAAACGTCTTGCTGGGCGCATAGAGGGCGACCGTGCGCATGCGGGCATCCTCGCTCACCGACTGCGTCGGGATATGCTTGTGACCGGGCAAGATGATGTCGGACCAAATCTCGTCCGAAATCACCACGCAATCGTGCCGGCGATAGATGTCCATGGCGCGCTCGATCTCGTCGCGCTCCCATACGCGGCCACAAGGATTGTGCGGCGAGCAGAACACCGCGGCGTGGATGTGGTTTTGGGTGAGCTTGCGTTCCATGTCCTCAAAGTCCATGCGCCACACGCCCTGGTCGTCGAGCTTAAGCGGGCTGTGGACAATGCGATAGCCCGCGGCTTCGATGGACTTGGTAAAGCCGATGTAGGTAGGGCTGTGGACCAGCACCGCATCGCCCGGCTGGACATACGCCCGCAGGGTCGACACGACACCGCCCAGCACGCCGTTTTCGTAGCCGATATGCTCCGGGAGCAGACCCTCGACGCCATTACGTCGGCTCTGCCATTCGATGATGCGGTCGAAGTACTCGTCGCGCGGATCGAAATAGCCAAACATGGGATGCTGGGCGCGCTGAATGATGTGCTCCTGGACCGTGGGCACCGTGGCAAAATTCATGTCCGCCACCCACATGGGGATGCGGTCGAAGCCCTCGTCGGGCGCGTTCGGAGCCATGCCAGGGATCTCGCCCCAGGAGTCAACGGCGATGGCGTCCATGCCGTGGCGGTCGATAAGCGAAGTAAAGTCGTATTTCATGCTGAGCTCCCGTGCAAAGCGGATTGTTTTGATAGGCGTTATTGTCCACCAGCGTGGGCGATTTTGGCACGGGGTTTGGCGTTGAATTTGGCGAGCGCCATCGAATGGCTGGCTAGTCCCGCGCGTCGTTGACGGCGGTTACCGTCAACTTGGATCCGTCAACCGTAAAGGATATGTCGAGCCCAGCGTAAGCCAAGTGGTAAATGCGGTTTGGCTCGTGCTTGCTACCCGCGCGGCGCGGATCTTGGCGAAGGACCTCGACCAACCCGGGGAGCTTCGTGGGCGGGACCATCTCCTGCAGCGCTTGCGGGAAGTCAACGTCGAGCTCTTGCCACGGCGCATCCTCAATCCAGCCGCCGGTCGCATCCGAGTGGCAGTCCGCAAACGGAATGTAGGGCTTAATGTCGTAGATGGGCGTGCCGTCACGCAGATCGGCCCCTAGCACATGGATGATGGGGCCATCGTCGGTAAGCCCGACATGATCGAGTTTGACGCAGGTAAGCCCAATGGGATTAGGTCGAAACGGGCTGCGCGTGGCAAATACGCCCACGCGCTCGGCTCCACCCAAGCGCGGCGGACGCACGGTCTTCGACCACTTGGCGTTGGTGCCGGACCTATCCTGTGTCTTGGCATCGGCGGCGATGTCTTCGGCCGCGCCGCCGGGTGTTCCGTTTTCAAAGCGCCAGAGCAGCCACAGGTGAGAGAAGGAGTCCAGACCCTCAACTGCCGCGCTGGAGGCAAATTCCGGCTCAAAGACGATGCGTCCCTCAAGATGGGGCGCCAAAAAGCTGTTGCGCGGGATGCCGAACTTTTGCGGCAGGTCGGTATGTATGTGTGCAATAGGTTTCATGCCGGTCATTGTACGGCATGAGGGCATGCGCGATGCGCGTAATCCCTCACCGCGACCGCCCCTTTTGCAACCAACGGTTGCTTGGAAGGGCGTCGGCCGCCGCGTATGCTTAAGCCAACAAGCAGCAGAAAGGAGCCGTTATGGCCTTTGCAGAAAAACTCATCGCCGTCCGTCGCGCCAACAACCTTACCCAAGAGCAGCTTGCCGCCAAGCTCTATGTCACGCGCCAAGCCGTCAGCCGCTGGGAGCGCGGCGAAGTCACCCCGGGCATCGACATGATGAAGCTCATTGCCGCCGTAACCGGAGAACCGCTGTCCCACCTGCTCGAAATGCCCGAGCACTATTGCCAGAGCTGCGGCATGGTGCTCACACCCGACGACTGCGGCACCGATGCTGCGGGCACCGCGACCGATCATTACTGCAAGTGGTGCTACGACCACGGCAAGTACACCTACGACACTACGATGGAGGCAATGATCGAGGATTGTGCCCCGCGCCTGGCACAAAACACCGGTATGTCGCTCGACGAAGCTGTCTCGCTCATGGGCGCCGTGCTGCCGCAACTGGAACGCTGGCGCGCCGTGCAAGAAAACGAGGAGCGCTACGGCGCCGAAGCGCGGGCGCGCTATGGCGATGAGGCTATCGATGCAGCAAACGAAACGTTACTGGATATGGATCCTCAGACATGGAACGACATGAAGGAACTTGAACGCGCTATTCTGGGCCAGCTCTCGATTGCCATGAGCGACGGCGAACCGGATGGAAGCGAGGCTCGCAAGCTTGTCGCGATGCATCGTCGCTGGATTGCTCTCAACTGGGGATGCGAGCCCCAAGACGAGGCGTACTTGGGCCTCGCCCACGGCTATCTTGCCGACCAGCGCTTTGTTGACTACTACGACAAGCCCTGCGGCACCGGCGCCACGGCGTTTCTGGTACAGGCAATCGAGTCGTCGTTGACGCGTGCATAGACCGCGGCGGCTTTGGGTATTTCAATCGAAACCTCAACCGATTGGAGACCTATGGCTACTGATCACGAGCTCGCGCTCTACGTTATGACCGGCTGCCCGTATTGCATAAAGGTCAAGCGTTTCCTGGCCGATAACGGCGTGACCATCCCCGAGCGTAATATCTCGACCGATTCCGATGCCGAGCAGACGCTCATCGCCGTCGGCGGAAAGCGCCAAGTTCCCTGCCTGTTCATTGACGGCACGCCACTCTACGAGTCGGGCGACATCATCGCGTGGATACAGAAGAACCTGCTCTAGCGTTCTATTGCGGTCGGCCGGCCCCAACGCACAAACCCATACGGCACAAACATGTACGTCAGCATCCAAAGTCGATATTTTTCGACATCTTTGGATGCTGACGTACAGCTATTTGTGGGCAGTCGTTGGGTGTTCCTATAGTTTTGTCAACCGTCGGGGCTACTCCCGGTAGGGCA
>NZ_QSOP01000019.1 GCF_003436275.1 Collinsella sp. TM09-10AT | reverse complement strand
TCGGAAGGCACGTGCAGACCTTTCGTCATGGCCTCCTACCTTTCTTTCGGGCCTTTCGGCCGAATCTCTCAGCACCCTTCCGTAACGGGTGCTGCTTGCTGACAGCTCTAGTTATATCCAAATATCACCCGCAATTCCACCTCGCCCCCGAACGGTCAACAAAGTTCGATGAACGGTATATCGAATATGATTCCCCCATAATGCACTTCGGCGTTCTAAAGTAGCTTTTCTAAGGTAAATGCTCTTTTTTCTTAAAAATCATTCGCAATCACAACTCCAATCTTTCGATTAAGAATTGCATATCTAAAACGGTTTTATGTATATAAATGACGCTTGTTCGTGTTTCTGTCTGTATTCGATGATATTCAGCTACCTATCATTCTTATTCACACATACTCACCAGTTGAGTGAGGATATAGACCGTTTTTCACAACGCGAAGGGCGTCAGCTCTATGGCTTGTCAGCGTAAGAAGTAGGTAAAGATACCGTTCACGCGATACGTCCGTGCCATAGGTCGACTAAATTGAGACAATAGTGAATAGTGTTAGGCAACCGTCCCCCACGGGGACTGAACGGACAGATGCATATGCCGAGCAAAATCGAAAAAAAGCAAGCCGCTGCAAAGCTGCGTAAGCCGCCGCGCGACTTCTCGTACACGCAGAACCGAGAGCTCAGCTGGCTGCGCTTTGACAACCGTGTGCTTGACGAAGCCTTCGACGAGACCGTTCCGCTGTTCGAGCGGCTAAAGTTCGTGTCGATTTTCGAGTCTAACCTCGATGAGTTTCTCATGGTGCGCGTGGGCGGCCTGTCCGATCTGGCAGAGCTCAAAAAACAGCCTGTCGACAACAAGAGCAATATGACCGCCTCCGAACAGGTCGATGCTGTCATGGCCGAAATGCCCGGGCTCCTTACCCGATGGGAGTCCATCTTTAAGAGCATCGAGGGCAAGCTCGACACCCTGGGCGTTCACCGCGCCCGCATCGATTCGCTTACGCCCGAGGAGCGCACCTTTGTAACCCGTTACTTCCAGGCCTACGTGTCGCCGGTCATCTCACCGCTGGTGATTGACCCGCGCCACCCCTTCCCCAACCTGCGCAACGGCGCACTCTACCTGGCCTGCGGCCTGGACGGCGTCACCGACGAGGAGAGTCTGCTGGGCCTTATCGAGATTCCCACCTCGATGAACCGCGTGGTCGAGGTCCCCTCGTCCACCGGCACCTACTCCTACATCTTGCTCGAGGACGTCATCCTCGCCTGCCTGGACAGCTGCTTTGGCTCCTATAAGCCGCTCGACCGCGCGCTCATCCGCGTCACCCGCAACGCCGACATCGACCCGGACGGCGAGGGCGTCGAGGAGGAAGAGGATTACCGTCAGCACATGAAGCGCATCCTCAAGAAACGCTTGCGCCTGCAGCCGGTGGTGCTCGCGGTCTCGGGGTCGCTCGAGAAGGCGACGCTCAAGACCATCCGCAAGGCGCTCGAGCTTTCGCGCCGCTCTGTCTTTACCTGCGATATCCCGCTCGACCTGGGCTACGTCTTTGGCATTGAGGGCAAGATTCCCGAGCACCTGCGCAACGAGCTGCTCTTTACGCCGTTTAAGCCGCAGCCCAACCCCACCATCGATATGACCCGCTCCATCCGCGAGCAGGTACTTCAGCACGACAAGCTGCTCTTTTATCCCTATGAGGCCATGAACCCCTTCCTGGATCTGGTGCACGAGGCCGCCTACGACCCCGAGTGCATCTCACTGCGCATCACGCTCTACCGCGTGGCCAAGCAGAGCCGCCTGTGCGAGTCGCTGATCGATGCCGCCGAGAACGGCAAAGAGGTCACGGTGCTCATGGAGCTCCGCGCGCGCTTTGACGAGCAGAACAACATCGAGTGGGCCGAGCGCTTGGAAGAGGCCGGCTGCACCGTCATCTACGGCTCCGAGGGCTTTAAGTGCCACTCCAAGATCTGCCAGCTCACCTATCGCGAGGGCATGGCGCTAACGCGCTTGACGCTGCTGGGCACCGGCAACTTTAACGAGAAGACGGCCAAACTCTACAGCGACTTTATGCTCATGACCGCTCACCCCGGCATCGGCGAGGACGCCAACCTGTTCTTCCGCAACCTGTCGCTGGGCAACCTGCGCGGCGATTACCGCTTCCTGGGTGTGGCGCCCGTCGGACTGAAACCGCTCATCATGCGCGGGCTTGACCGCGAGATCCAGCGCGCCCTCGCCGGCGAGCCCGCCCGCGTGTTTTTTAAACTCAACTCGCTCACCGACCGCGAGGTCATCGACAAGATCGCCGAGGCATCGTGCGCAGGAGTCCGCGTGGACATGATCATCCGCGGCATCTCGTGCCTCAAGCCGGGCGTTCCTGGCAAGACCGAGAACGTGCATGTCCGTTCTATCGTCGGACGCTTTTTGGAGCATGCGCGCGTTTACGCCTTTGGCGTGGACTCGGACATGATCTATCTGAGCTCGGCCGACATGATGACACGCAACACCGAGCACCGCGTGGAGATCGCCTTCCCCGTGCTCGACCCCACCTGCCGCGCCCTGGTGCACGAGTACATGAGCATGCAGCTGCGCGACAACGTGAAGGCCCGCAGCCTCACGAGCGACGGCACCTGGGTCCCCGTGGAGCGCGCAGAGGGTGAGAAACCCTTCAACTCGCAGGAAGCCCTGCTGGAGCGTGCCTACCGCAACGCCGAGGCCGCGCCCGAGCCCGTCATTGAGGCAAAGCCCGCCCCTGCTCCTAAGCCGCAGCCGGCCACACCCGAGGTTCAGAAGGTCCAGGCGACCGTCATTGAGCCCGAGCCCGCACCTGCACCTCAGCCCGAGCCGCAGGCAGCTAAGCCCGCACCCGAGACGAGCGCCCGTCGCGATAAGCCCGCCGGCAAGACCAAGGCCATCGAGCGCCATCGCCCCGGTCGTGTGCGCATGGGCCTGGGCCTGATCGGCCTGGGTCTTAAGACGCTCATTACCGGCAAGACGAAATAGTCGTTTGTAGAAGCAGTTTGTAGAAGCGCCCCGCATTTGAGGAAAGCCTCGGATGCGGGGCGCTTTTCCCTGCTACCATGGTGCGAGCAACAACACGAATGACAGGCAGGGATATGAAGCTCACTATAGAATCGATGACCTACGGCGCCGACGGGCTGGCGCACGCCGACAACGGCAAGGCCGTCTTTGTGCAGGGCGCCGTGGCAGGCGACACCGTCGAGGCCGAGGTCGTACAGGACGGCAAGTCGTTCATGCGCGCCCGCACGACCGAGATTCTGGAGCCGAGCCCCGATCGCATTCAGCCCCCCTGCCCCTTCGTTGGCATCTGCGGCGGTTGTTCGTGGGGCAATCTCTCACGCACGGCACAGCTCGCCGCCAAGGAGCAAAACCTGCGCTCCACGCTCGAGCGCATCGGCAAGTTCGCTCCTGAGCAGGTCGATGAGTTGGTACAGCCCATCTGCCACACCAAGGACGACTGGGGCTACCGCAATAAAATCGAGCTCGAACCGACCGTCGTCAACGGTCGCGTGCGCCTTGGCATGCACGGTGTCGACCCCAGCAAAATCGTGACCGTCGATGCGTGCCCGCTGTTCGATAAGCGCTTCCCGAAGGCGCTCAAATCGGTCGTCGGCGCACTCAACTATCTAAGCGGCAGCCATGACTTGGGACTCGAACGCGTGGGCATTCGTGCATCGCGCCGTACCAAGGCACTCGAGGTCGCACTCTGGACGCCTACAGGCTCTTTTCCGCGCTCGCAGGTCTCCCGCGTGCTGGCGGACGCCGCTCATCCCACGAGCATCGTGCGCGTGATGAGCAAGGGCGAAAAGAAGGCCCGCCGTGTCTCCAAGGTCGAAATGCTCGCCGGAGAGGGCTCATGGACCGAGAATATCGCCGAGGGTCAGATGCGCTTGTCCGCCCCGTCTTTTTTCCAGGTCAACACCAAGGGTGCTGAGATTTTGATCGAGCTTGTCATGGAAGCGCTCGACCCGCAAGAAGACGAGCTTGCCGTGGACCTGTACTGCGGCGCCGGAACCTTTACCCTGCCGCTCGCCCGCCGCTGCGACTTCGTCGCCGCCGTCGAGGCCTACGGCCCGGCCGTGCGCGACCTGCGCCGTAACCTGGAGATCAACAAGCTTGATAACGTCGACGTCATTGGCGGAGACGCGGTGCGCGAGTTCCCCGACCAGGATGCCGACGTCTTGGTGGTCGACCCGCCGCGCGCAGGCCTCGCCCCCGAGGCGATCGACCTTATCGCCAGCACGAGTGCTCGCGATGTCGCCTACGTGAGCTGCGACCCGGCCACCCTGGCGCGCGATCTCAAACGCTTTGTCGAAGAAGGCACCTTCTCCCCCGTCAAGATCACGCCAGTCGACCTGTTCCCGCAAACCTTCCACTGCGAGACCGTCGTCCACCTTAGGCGCAACTAGTCACTCAATCATTGCTCAGATAAATCATTGAGAAATCGAGCGTGGCAAGCGGAGGTCTTCGGGGTATAAGACGGCTAATTGTATGCCGCCTATGAAAGGAACCCTCATGCCCAGCGTTGCCGTTCTCGCCGCCGATGGCTTTGAAACTATTGAATGCTTGACCATGGTCGATGTCATGCGTCGCGGCGGTGTGCGTGCCACGCTCGTCTCGATTATGCCCACACGTGAGGTCGTAAGCTCGCTGCAGATCCCCGTGACCTGCGATGCGCTCTTTGATGAGATCAACTTTGACGAGTACGACTGCGTCGTGCTGCCCGGCGGCTTGCCCGGTGCCACCAACCTGCGTGCCGATCAGCGCGTCTGCGACGTGGTCTGCGAGTTCGCCGCGACCAAGCACGTTGCCGCCATCTGCGCCGCCCCGTTTATCCTGGGCGAGCTCGACCTACTCGAGGGGCGCCACGCCACGTGCTTCCCTGGCTTTGAGAAAAGCTTCCCCGAAGGCGCCTATACCGGCGAGAAGGTTACGCAAGACGGCAACATCATCACCGCCAGCGGCATGGCCCAGTCGCTCCCCTTTGCGCTTGAGCTGCTGCGCACGCTCGCCGGCGACAAGGCCGTCGAGAAGGTCGCCGAGGGCATTCAGCTATGATTTTGGCTTCGCAATCACCGCGCCGCATCGAGTTGATGCGCGAGGCGGGCTATGACATTCGCGTGATTCCCGCAGATATCGACGAAACGCCTTTTGATGGCGAAGCTCCGCTTACACTCGTCGAGCGCTTGGCGCGTGCCAAAGCCGCCGCCGTTGCCGCCGAGCATGCCGAGCCCAACGAACTGACCGTCGCGGCCGATACTATTGTCACCTTTGACGGCCAAATTTTGGGCAAGCCGGCAGACGGGGACGAGGCGCGCACCATGCTCCGCGAGCTTTCGGGCCGCACGCACCAGGTCGCAACCGGCGTCTGCATCGTTAAAGCCGGCGACGCTACAGCTCCGCATGCCGCCGAGAGCCTGTCGTTTGTCGATGTGACCGACGTGACGTTCTATGAGCTTACCGAAGAGCAGATCGAGCGCTATGTTGCCTCCGGCGAACCCATGGACAAGGCCGGGGCCTACGGCATCCAAGGCACAGGCGGCCGCATGCTTGTGCACGATATTTCGGGTGACTTCTACAACGTGGTGGGCTTGCCCATCGCTCGCGTCGCACGCGCGATTCAAAAACTCTCGTAATTGTATCTGGCGCTGGGTATCCCCCAGCGCCTACAATTTTGCCGTACCGTACGGATCCCGACCGGGCATAAGGCCCGGCGGAAAACCGATAGGAGAAAACATGGACACACTGCTCGAAGCCATCGATGTTTGCAATGTCGATGGCTTTTGCTATGGCAACTATACCGACGAGAAGGCCGGCACCGGCTGCACCGTAATCGTAGCGCCCGAGGGCGCCACCGGCGGTGTCAACGTTCGCGGCGGCGCCCCCGCTTCGCGCGAGACCGACCTGCTGCGTCCCGAGAACACCGTCGACAAGGTCCACGCCGTCTGCCTTTCGGGCGGATCGGCCTTTGGTCTGGAGGCCGCAAGCGGCGTGGCCCGCGAGCTCGAGAGCCGCGGCATCGGCCTGCCCGTCGGTCCCACACAGGTGCCCATCGTGTGCTCCAGCTGCATCTTCGACCTTGCCTTTGGCGACCCCACGGTGCGTCCCGACATCGAGGCCGGTATCGCTGCCGTGCGTGAGGCACTGGACCACACCCCTGCCTCGCTCGAGCAGGGCAACGTGGGCGCCGGCACCGGCGCCACCGTAGGTAAGCTCATGGGATCTGCCACCTGCATGAAGGCCGGCCTTGGAGCCGCCGCCGTGGCGCTCGGCCCCGTCAAGGTGGGCGCCGTGGTCTCAGTCAATGCCTGTGGCAACGTTGTCGACCCCTTCACCGGCGAGTGGGTCGCCGGTATGCGCGCCGCAGCCGATAGCGACCAGATCGTCGACATGGAACTCGCAGCCTTTGCCGCCGCCGGATCCATGCAGATGCCGCTCGACCGCACCAACACCACCATCAGCTGCATCGTCACCAACGTGGAACTCACTAAGGCACAAGCCACCAAGGTCTCTCAGATGGCCGCAGACGCCTACGCACACGCCATCCGTCCCACGCACACTACCAACGATGGCGACACCATCTACACCCTCGCCAGCGGCAAACTGGGCGCCCAGGCAAGCGCCGTCGTTCCCCTAGACCTGCTGGGCATGCTCGCCGTAAGGGCCCTGCAAACCGCCATCGTAAACGGAGCCAAAAACGCCAAAACCTCCCACGGCATCCCCGGCGCCGCGAGGTAATCTCACTCGTCCGTCGGTCGGAGGCGGGCGGGCATTACGTTTGCTGCTCTACAGTCCTATGCAAGACGAAGGCCACATTAAGTGGCCTTCTTTGCATGCGGAACTCGCGACAAACACAACCAAGCCCCACCGGGCAACCTGCTCAACCAGATCTTTTTCAGCCCAGGCCCCTGTGTACCGCACGTCCAAGATCTTCAAATTCAGCTGTCTGACATAAAGCGAGACATAGCAGAGGACCCCTGGTCCTTAACTTGATACGAGTTCCGCACGCAAAGGAGGCGCCAGTGGCGCCTCCGTCTTGCGCAGGACTGTCCGAAGTAGCAAGTTAAGGACCAGGGGTCCCCGTTACCCGAGCGTTTCTGTACTAGTTGAATTTGAAGATCTTTGAGGCAAGACGGTATAGGCCGAGTGTGGTTTTGTCTCCGGCCCGTCCATGCAGGTTGGTGAAGAATCCGACCACGCCGTAGCGGGCGCGACGATACATGCGCTCGTCGTACTCCTTCAAGTCCTTCCACAGCGTCTTCAGGCGCTCATCGGCACAATCCTCGTCGGAAAGCTTGGTGAGCACCGAGCAGATCGCCATCATCATGGTGAAGTAGCCCATCATGTACGAACGCAGACGCGACGACTCGACATCGCTGTACAGGTGGTACGACTCCATCATGATACGCGTAACACGGAACTGCTGGTCCAGACGCTTGACCATCGTGGCCTCGTTGACACTCTGGCCCTCGCGACCGATAAAGTAGCGATAGAGGTCGATGTCGGCGTAGTACATGGTCTTGCAACGCGGCAGCGGCACGTAGGCGTAGATGTTGTCCACATAGAACGTGTGCGGTGGCATGGGCAGGTTGGACTCGCGCAGCACATCTGTGCGATAGCACAGGCTGTGCATGAGCAGATTCTGGTCCAAACGGAAATGGCCGATCTGGTCCCAGGTAAAGATCTTTTTTCGCGGCAGGGCAAACTTGTAACCAATAGCCGTATGCGTACCCTCGTAAACCTTCTCGTACACGTAGTTCGAGATAAACAGGTCAACGCGCTGGTCGCGCTCTTCAAAGCCGCGCAGAATCGACAGCATGGTCGAAAGGGCAGCGCCGTCAAGCCAGTCGTCCGAGTCGACAACCTTGTAGTAGGTGCCCTGCGCCTCGCGCAGACCCGAAAGGACGGCAATACCGTGGCCGCCATTCTCCTGGTGCACCGCGCGGATGATTCCAGGATAACGGGCCTCCCACTCGTCGGCCTTGGCGGCCGTCTCGTCCTTGGAGCCGTCGTCCACCACGACAATCTCGATATCGGTGGCGTAATTGCTCCCCTCCAAGATGGAGGTGATGCAATGGTCCATGTCCTTGGCGGCGTTATACGAGGGAATACCGAATGTTATGACTTTATGCATGGCAGGCGATAATCTCATCCGAAAGATCGAGGGCGGAATTGGTCACGGCATCCATATCGTAGTAACGATACTCGGCCAGACGACCCACCGGGTGGAAGTTTGTCAGGTTCTGGACGCGCTCAAGATAGCGCTCATAGAGCTCACGGTTCTCGGGCTCAAGAATGGCGTAATACGGCGTCTCGCCCGAGCCGGGCGTATAGGCCTTGGAGTACTCCTTCATGATGGTGGTCTTGCCGGGCAGGACCTGACCAGTCATGTTCTTGAACTCGGTAATGCGCGTGTAGTCCTCACTCGTGGTGTAGTTGACGGTACCCACGGGCTGGAACTGATCCATATCGAGCGTCTCGAACTTCATATCGAGCGTACGGTACGGAAGAGCGCCCAGATCAAGGCCAAACAGCTCATCGAGCGGACCGGTATAGACGATCTCGCCGCCGTAGACCTTGCCACCGATCTTGACGGTGGTCTCGTCGATCTCAAAGAGATCGCGGGCGTCCACGTCGCAGAACACGTCGATCAGGTCGTGGTCGAGCATATGCTCGAACAGCGCCGTGTAGCCGTCCTGCGGCATACCCTGGAAGGGAGCCTGCGGGAAATAGCGGTCATCGTCGCCCACAAAGACGGGAACGCGGCCGGTGATCGAGGGATCGATCTGGTCGGGCGTCTGGCCCCACTGCTTCATGGTGTAATGCAAAAAGACGTTCTCGTAGACGTAATCGGCGACCTCGGCCAAGTCGGGGTCGTTCTTCTTACGCAGCTCCATAATGGGCACTTTGACATCCTTGCCAAAGGTCTCCACGAGCTTCTGATACAGCTCCTCGCCGCGCTCATCACCAAAGGCGAGCTTGAGACTCGCATGGTTGAAGGGCACGGGCATAAGGGTACCGTTGATGTTGGCGAGCACCTTGTGCTGATAATCCGTCCACTTGGTAAAGCGCGACAGGAAATTGTGCACGCGCTCGTTAAAGGTGTGATAGATATGCGGACCGTACTCGTGGATCAGGATTCCGGCCTCGTCAGTGCAGTCATAGGCATTGCCCGCAATGTGGCTACGGCGCTCCAAAACGGCAACACGATAGCCGATGGTCTCGGCAAGACGGCGGGCGCAAACGGCACCGGCATATCCAGCACCGACGACAATCATGTCGTACGCGCCAGCGTTAAAGCCTTCAGGCAGGCCTGAGGTAATCTGCATCGATACTCCTTGTCAAAAGCCACGGGCTCGTTAGCTGGGCTTTTCTCGAACATTCTTCGAGACATATTTATCAGAGTGATTATAGCGCTAATGCGTCCTATAATGAGCTTGCCACACAAGGAAAGCTCAAGCACCGCGGCGTACAAATTTGAAAGGTAAACCCGCTAGCAGCGGGTTTATTCGTGAACAGCCGGGCGCCTGGAGCTTAGTGAAACGCTTGTAAGGAGTAACATGAGCGATTTCCTTAACCGTATGAAGTCTGCCGCCAAGGCCGACCTTAAGACGATCGTCCTGCCCGAGGGCGAGGATCCGCGCACCATCGTCGCGGCCACCAAGATCATCGAGGAGGGCCTGGCAAAACTCGTCATCCTGGGCAACCCCGACGAGATCAACGTTCCCGGCGCCACCGTCATCGATCCGCGCAATGCCGAGAAGCACGAGGAGTACGCGCAGAAGTTTGCCGAGCTCCGCGCCAAGAAGGGCGTCACCATCGAGCAGGCTCGCGCCCAGGTGATGGACGCCACCTACTTTGGCACCATGATGGTCAAGATGGGTGACGCCGACGGCCTGGTCTCCGGCGCCTGCCACTCCACCGCCGACACCCTGCGCCCCGCGCTGCAGATCCTTAAGACCGCCCCGGGTACCAAGCTGGTCTCGGCCTTCTTCGTGATGTGCACCGACACCCCGCAGTTCGGCACCGACGGTACGCTAATCTTCGCCGACTGCGGCCTCAACATCAACCCGTCCTCCGACGAGCTATCCGAGATCGCCATCGCCTCCGCTCACTCCTGGTCCACCTTTATGGGCAGCGTCGAGCCGCACGTGGCCATGCTCTCCTACTCCACCATGGGCTCCGCCGGCGGCGAGGTCGCCAAGAAGGTCCAGGAGGCCGTTAAGTTCTGCAAGGAGAAGGCTCCCGAGCTCGCCATCGATGGCGACCTGCAGCTCGACGCCGCCATCGTTCCCACCGTCGCCCAGCTCAAGGCCCCCGGCTCCTCCGTTGCCGGCAAGGCCAACGTGCTTGTGTTCCCCGATCTCGAGGCCGGCAACATCGGCTACAAGCTGGTCCAGCGCTTCGCCGGCGCCGACGCTTACGGCCCCATCCTGCAGGGCATCGCCAAGCCGGTTAACGACCTTTCGCGCGGCTGCTCTGCCGACGACATCGTGGGTGTCGTAGCCATCACCGCCGTCCAGGCTCAGATGGCTGAGTAGCGGACGCACTCGCCCGAAGGCCGTACGGGCTAACCCCTGAAAACGTCCTCGACCAATGAAACGCCCCCGTTCTGCTCCTTCGGAGCTACGAACGGGGGCGTTTCTGGTCTGCGGAATGTTTTCAGGGGTTAGCCCGTACGGCCTTCTACTGCTACGAAGCATTCAGAGCATCTGGAGTGGACGGCGGCTTGGCTACGAGCTGGGGCTGAGGATCTGAATGGATGGGTGTCGTTGCTGGGAGCGCAGACGTTACTGGTGATGATCACTTTGGGACTGGAATTTCCGCCTGCTAGCAAAAAGGCCTCCTGAGCTGCTGCTCAGGAGGCCTTTCGTTCAATCGCAAGCGAACGCACTAGTTATTCGCGGTCAGACGCTCGACGTCGTGGGCGATCATGTATTCCTCGTCGGTGGGGATGACCATGACCGTGACGGCGGAACCGGCGGCGCTGATGACCTGCGGACCGTTGCCCACGGCCTCGCGGTTCTTGTTGTTGTCGATGCGCACGCCCAGCCACTCGAAGCAGTCGCAGAAGGCCTTGCGGATCGACCAGTCATTCTCGCCGATGCCGGCGGTAAAGGTAATGGTGTCCACGCCCGCCATGGAAGCGATCATGGAGCCGGCCTGCTGCATGGCCTTGTAGGCGAACATATCGAAGGCGAGCAGGCAGCGCTCGTCGCCCTCGGAGGCGCGCGTACGGATGTCACGGGCGTCGTTGGAGATGCCCGAGATGGCAAGCAGACCAGACTGCTTGTTCATCATGTCATCGACTTCCTGGTAGCTGTAGCCGCCCTCGCGCTGCAGGTAGCACACGGTAGCCGGGTCAATGGAACCACAACGGGTGCCCATCATCAGGCCGTCGAGCGGCGTGAGGCCCATCGTGGTATCGCGGCATACACCGTCCTCGATGGCGGCAAGCGAGGCGCCGTTGCCCAAATGGCACGAGAGCAGGCGGTGGCAGCGCGAGCCCAGGATCTCCTTGGCCATCATCCACTCATAGCGGTGACTCGTGCCGTGGGCACCGTACTTGCGCACGTGGTACTTGTCGCACACGTCCTTGGGCAGTGCGTAGGTGTAGGCAACCTCGGGCATGGTCATGTGGAACGAGGTGTCGAAGACGGCCACGTTGGGCAGCTCCGGATACTTCTCGCGGCAATATTCGATTGCCGCGGCCTCGCCGTAATTGTGCAGCGGGGCGAGCGGAGCAACCTCGAGGATCTTAGCCATGACCTCATCGTCGACGACCGCGGAATCATCGAAGTGCCAGCCACCCTGAACGATACGGTGGCCGATGCCATCGATCGTAAAGTCGGTCTTCTCGAGCTCCTCGAGCACGCGCGCAATGGCGCAGCGATGATCGGGAAAAGGAATCTCCTCGGTCTGCTTGGCACCACCGTTCTCGGAGTGGCCAAAGATGCCCATGTCCGAGCCGATACGCTCGCAGTTGCCCTTGGCGAAAACCTCGCGGGTATCGGTATCCAAAAGCTGATATTTAAGGCTCGAGCTGCCGGCGTTGACAACAAGTACGTTCATGAGACTCCTTTGCAGTGCGATACGGTCGGCGCAGACCCCTTAAGGCGGCCGCATGTTAATAAGAAGTTATCACAACTTGATAAATAGCTATCAGGCATATCGCTCAACGAGACAGAAGAGGGGCTGAACGGCGCTCGGTCGTCCAGCCCCTCCCCTCTTGCAATTACTTGCCGTTGACGATGCGCTCGACGTCGGAAGCGATCATGAACTCCTCGTCCGTAGGGATGACGAAGATCTTGACCTTGGAATCCTTGGCGGACAGGCACCAAGCGCCGTCGCCGCGCAGAGCGTTGCGGGCATGGTCCATCTTGACGCCCATAAAGGCCAGACGGTCGGCCACGCCAGCGCGGACGGCCGGAGCGTGCTCGCCGATGCCGGCGGTAAAGACCAGGGTGTCCATGCCGCACATGGAGGTGGCCATCTCGGCGGCCTTGGCGGCAATCTTGTAGACGAACATATCGAAGGCGAGCTGGGCCTCGGGGTCACCGGCGGCGGCGAGCTCCTCGACATTGCGGCAGTCGTTGGTCTTGCCGCCGGTCACAGCCAAAAGGCCGGACTTCTTGTTCATCATCTCGTCGACCTCGTCGAAGGTGTAGCCGCCCTCGCGCTGCAGGTAGCACACGGTAGCCGGGTCGATGGAGCCGCAGCGGGTGCCCATCATAACGCCGTCGAGCGGCGTCAAGCCCATGGTGGTGTCCATGCACTTGCCGTCCTCGATGGCGCACAGGGAGGCACCGGAACCGATGTGGCACACGACGACCTTGCGGGCCTCGCCGTTGGTCATCTCGGCGACCTTCTTGGAGATGTAACGGTAGCTGGTGCCGTGGGCGCCGTACTTACGGATGTGCAGCTTGTCGCAGACGTCCTTGGGCAGGGCGTAAGTCTTGGCGACCTCGGGCATGTTGAAGTGGAAAGCGGTGTCGTAAACCGTGACGTTGGGCAGGTCGGGATACTGCTCCAGGCAGTACTCGATAACGTTGGCCTCGGGGTTATTGTGCAGCGGGGCGAGCGGAGCGACCTCGCGGATCTTGGCGAGGACATCCTCGTCGACGAGGGAGGAATCGCCAAAGTACCAACCGCCCTGAACGATACGGTGGCCGATGCCCTCAATCTTGACGCCGTTGGCCTCGAGGTCCTTCAGGACAACCTCGATGGCGACCTTGTGGTCGGGGAACTCGATGTTCTCGGTCACCTTCTTGGAGCCGTTGGCAGCATGGGTGAAAGTGCCGCCGGTAAAGCAGACGCGCTCGCAGGAGCCCTTTGCGGACACCTTATGGGACTTGGTATCGATGACCTGATACTTAAGGGTCGAAGATCCTGCGTTGACGACCAGAACGTTCATGTGTCTCCCTACTAACAGGCGGTGTGGCGCCGCCAGGTTACATACGCTTCAATAATAAACCCAAACGCCCTCGCGCTCGGGTTTATTGCGTTGATATATAAGTTATCGGTGCCTAAATACTCATGTCCTCTGGCTTGTAAGACGAAATAACGCGGGGATATACACAAGGGAAGAAATCCCGAGCGCGACAAGCAATATGACTCGAATGCCCGCGATGCCGCTCAACGCAGCGTTGAACAGATAGAAAAGGATGGCACCCACCGCCACCATCTGGCTTTGAACCGAAATCAGTGAACAGCGCATCGAAGGATCGGCTGCTTTTTGAAAAATTGAGTATTTAATTGGAGCAAATAACGAGTACGCGACCGTCTGCAGCACATAGAACACGGGCAGCAAATAAACCGGAGTTAAGGGAATCAAAAACAGAGCTGTCAGGAAAAGACGCACGATGCCGCAAATACGCGCAAAGCGGCCCTTGTCGACATGAGCAATCGCACAGGGCACAATAAGTCCCATGGAGGCCGAGGCAAGGAGCTGAACCGCAATGGTCACACCCGAAGCGACGGCATTCATTCCGCGACCCGCAAGCAGCAGTGAGAAAAAGTCTTCCAGGGCGACAAAAGCAAATGCCTGAGAACAGTCCATGATGAACGCTGAACGAAGAATGCCATTACCCGCAATAGCGGCACCGATCATCTTCGGGCTAATCCCATGTTCAGGTGTCGTCGCAGTGCCCCCTCTTCGCATCTCAGGAATGCAGACAACGACAACCAACGTCAACACCATTGCGATGATATCTGCCGAAAGACCAATGAGATATGCACCGACGGACGAAATGAAACCGCCCACGCAAGCGGAGATGGCATAAGAGGCATAGAAAACAAATCGCTCAACGACATTAAGTCTTACGAGCTGGTCCTGAGAGACGCTGTCAATGAAAATCGCTTCTATGGATCCGCTCACACATGCAACGGCAAAACCTTTAAGAGCGAACGCACCGATTAAAAGCAGGGGAGAACGGACGAGAAGCAGGGCGGCGTAGTATCCAAGCATTCCTGCGACGCCAACGAGACCGCTTGTCTTTCGTCCAAACCTATCAGCAATATAGCCAGTGGGAACTTCAAGGATGAACTTGCTCACTTGGTATGCAATCATCATGCTAGAAATCGCCACCATCGAGAATCCGACGAACTCAAGGTAGACAGTTAGAAAAAACAAGATGGTGCTGAAGTTCGACAGAAAAACGAACGTCATATAAAGCAAAACCGTACGGTTTTTCATGCTCCGCCCTCCAAGAGTCAGCAATCTAAATCGGAATCTTGGAAAAGCATGAGGGCAAAGCTGTCAGCTATGTGTTACAAGGCGTCAATAATCACTTGATGCCTCGAAGCCAATTAATCTCACGAAGCAAGATGACGCAATAGGTGCAGAAAAACCGTCTGGTGTCGATCAGTCCAGGAATTTTGCCGATAGCAAAAGTAGATAGGCAAGGTTACATCACGCGAACCTTCAATGGAGCACTCGCTCACTTCCAATACATCTGATGCGAGAGAAGAGCCAGAAAAACTCAATATCAATCCCCCGGCTTGAAGAAACTCAGTCTGCGCCCTGTTTCCGTATTCAACATCACGGAAGCGAAAATTGACGAGCTGGGCTTCGGGACATTGATTGATTGCATTGAGACAGGGTGACAAATTAATGGGAACAGCGAGCCTGCCGCCCAGTAACTCGCGAATGGTCATGGCGCCCACAGATTGATGACCCGCTGGGCATGAAAGAACCTTGAGCTCCTTTTCACCCAAATATTTTGAAGAAAGGACGCTGTCCCGTGGTTCCTCGAATGAGATAGCCGCATCCGAAATGCCAAGCACAAGTGATTCAAAGCATGTAGCCGTTGGCTGATGCCACACATCAAGGTGAATCTGAGGGTGCGAGCGTTCAAACGAGTCATACCAGCTTTCGGCAAAAAGGCGCCCCCGCCCATGAAGGCAGGGGGCGTAAAGACGAAAGTGGCCATCGGGCGAAACGCCGCCGCCCCTCGATTGAACGTACTTTTTGAGATCGTCGACTTGTGCCAGGATCACGCGCGCACGACGCGCAAATTCTCTGCCCGCCGGAGACAAAACAGCCTCCCCCGCCGATCGGTCGAGCAAAACAATCTGATACTCAGATTCCAACTTTTTGATTGCCGACGAAACGGCCTGCGGACTCACATGAACGGCGCGAGCTGCTTTGCGCACGCCGCCATAGTTCGCTACCGCTTGAAGGTATTCGAGTTGAGAAAGCTGCATAGATTACTCCAAAGGCAGCCAAGTCGACGGGCCAAGCGCCCTCAGATGAGGTTCTCGCCCAGGTTTTTGCCGCCGAGGACGTGCATGTGGAAGTGCATGACAGTCTGGCCGGCGTTGACGCCCTTGTTGGAGATGACGCGGAAACCGTCCTCCAGACCCTTGGCCTTGGCGACCTCCTGGATGGCGTGAGCTATGGCGCCCATGGTCTCGGCGGGTACGTTGTCGGCGATGTCGCTGTAGTGCTTCTTAGGGATCACGAGCGTGTGGACCGGCGCCTGCGGGTTGAGGTCATCGAAGGCGATGACCTGGTCGTCCTCATAGACAACGGTCGAGGGGATCTCGTGGTTGGCAATTTTACAGAAGATGCAATCGCACATAGCTGGTTCCTTTCTTACAGACCAAGGTAATTATATTTGGTCGAGATGCTTAGAACGAAAGGTTATCATCGGTGTTGGCGGCCTCGCCGTCGGCGAGCACATCGTTGCCGTCGACGTCCTTAAGGAGCACCGAGACCTTCTGCTCGGCATCGGACAGGCGGGTGCGCAGGCTTTTGAGGAGCTCGACGCCGCGGGTGTAGCTCTCGAGCGACTCCTCAAGCTCCATATCGCCCGACTCCAGGCTGCGGATGATGAGCTCCAGCTCCTGCGAGGCCTGCTTGTACGTAAGCTGCTCGACCGGGGTCTTCTCTGCCATATCTGTTTCCTTTCCTAAGGGTCTATCACTGCGAAACGCGGTCTACTCGACCGTATCGACCGTTGCTGCCACGTTGCCGTCTGCCATGCGCACGCGAATGGCGTCGCCAGGCTTAAAGGTCTTGGCACTCGTAGCCACACCATCATCGCTGTACGCGATGGAATAGCCGCGAGCAAGCACTTTGAGCGGCGACAGGGCATCGAGCGACGCTGCCGCACGGCTCAGGTCGGACGCTGGCTTGCTGAGCATCGTGCGCCCTTGATGCTCTAGGCGGGAACTCGCAAGCGTGAGCGCATGGCGCTTACCATCGAGCCCCGAGGTGCTTGTAATCAGACGCTCGGGCAAGCGCTCAAAGTTGGAGCGGAATGTCCCGACCGAGCGTACTATGGCGCCCGACAGGCGATCGGCAGTCAGTGCAAGCTCCGATTCGCGACGCTCGACCATAAATGTGGGGTCGTTGAGGCACGGGCGACACGCAGCGGCATCGAGCGCATCACCCAAGCGAGCCGTATAGGTATCCCAGGCACGGCGACCGCGCTGATCGAGCATCTCCAGGTCGACCTGGGCCGACCCAATCATCGATGCCATCGCGGCACCCAGACGCTGATGGCGCGCCTCGAGCACATCGGCCAACTCCGTCATAGCCGGCGCCACCGATTCTGCCGCCGCCGTGGGCGTGGAGGCGCGTCGGTCGCTCACCATGTCGCAAATCGAGGTATCGGGCTCATGGCCAATGCCGGTCACCACGGGCACAGGACAAGCCGCCACCGCGCGGGCAAGCCCCTCGTCATTAAAGGTCATGAGGTCCTCAAAGGAGCCGCCGCCGCGCACCAGCAAAATACAGTCGGGCGCCGGCGTAATGGAAGCGGCGCGGCGCAAGCCATCAATGAGCTCGGCCGGCGCACCCTCGCCTTGAACCTTGGCGCCCACGCAGACAAGCTCGACGAGCGGGTTGCGACGGCGCAGCGTACGCTTGACGTCGTCGATTACCGCACCGGAAAGCGAGGTGACGACCGCCACGCGTGAGCAAAACACCGGGATGCGGCGTTTGCGGGACTCGTCCATCAGTCCCTCGCGGCGTAGCTTTTCGGCCAACTGCGCCACCTGTTGACGCAGCAGACCCTCCCCCGCCAGCGAAAACGAGCGAGCGACAAAGCTCATGCGGCCCGTGGCCTTATAGAGATTGAAGCTGCCCTTAAAGCTCACCTGCATGCCGTCACGCAGATCGAAGGTACGCTTGAGATAGGCGCCCTTCCAGATGATGCAGTCGACGGCGGCCGAGTCGTCTTTAATCTGGAAGTAGCAGTGGCCGCTTCGGGCATTGGGACCACGGAAACCCGTGACCTCGCCCAGGACACTCAGCTGCGGAATGGCATCGAGCGCACCGGCGGCGATCTCTACCGCCTGGCTCACGCTGAGCTCCTTACGCTCCTGCTCGTCCGAACCGTCGAACTCGGCGGAAACGGCATTGCCGGTTAGATTCCAGCCTGCCACGCAGCCTCCTTTCGTCATCGTGCACAAGGGCTTCGGCCCTGCGCAAATTCAAGTCCAACACATAGTACAGCGCCGCGAGGACACGAATCCCCGCGGCGCCCAGCGACCCAATTTGTTATCGGTTGGAGTTTCTGTTGTATCGAGCCATAAGATAGAGCAGCTGAATAATCGAGGTGAGCGCCGCAGCCACATAGGTAAGCGCGGCGGCCGTCAGCACCTTCTTGGCACCGTTGACCTGCTGGGAGCTCATACCCGACTGCTCAATATACGCCACGGCGCGCCGACTAGCATCAATCTCGACCGGTAGCGTAACCAGTTGGAACAGCACGCTAAACGAGAAGAAGATCAGTGCGAGGGTCGTGAGTCCCGCGATGTTCATAAACAGGCCCATGAGCAGCACGATGGTCCAAGTGTTCTGGGTAAAGTTGACGACCGGCACGAGGGCGGTGCGTACCTTCATCATGGCATAGCCGCTTTGACGCTGCGCGGCATGGCCTGCCTCGTGACAAGCGACAGCAACGCTTGCGACCGAGCCGCCCGAACGGTTGGAATCCGACAGATACAGGTTATTGTCCTGCGGGTTGTAATGGTCGGTGAGCTCACCGGCGACGCCCTTGATACCCACGGCGTTGCAACCGTTGGCGTCGAGCATGCGGCGAGCGACCGTGGCACCCGTGTCGCCGTCCGAGCGAACCTTGGACCACGTCTTGTACGTCGAATTGATATAGCTCTGCGCAGCAAGGCCAAGCACCGTGCAGACAAGAACAACCAGCAGGTACAGCGGGTCGATGCCAAAGCCATATCCATAGTAATAGGGCATGCGAATTCCTCCAAATCGAGTTACACGTTGGAGGCATTCTACCCACTCGCCCAGCAGGCAAATCAACATCGATGTTTTGGCAATGTCAGCGAAAACGGCCGAGAGCGAGCAAGGTGACGTGAAAGAGAAGCGACGCGTACTTTGGTACGCGAGCGACGATTGAACGTCAGATTGCTCGCTCTCGGCCGTTTGCAGCGTCGAGCTGTTACGCGGTTTGGTAAAACCGCGTAACTATATACCTATAACAACTCAATCTTTCCGTCCTTCACGGTGAGCCCCATATTGCCGGAAAGCAGATCGTCCAGGCGCGAACCCACAAGCTCAAAACGCCAGCCTTCGCGCAGGGGGCTTTGCTCAGGATGCTCGATGTAATCGGCCAGGTCATCGCGCGAGGCAATGACCGAGGTCGCCACCCCCGAGCGCTCGGCAACCAAGCGGATGAGCGCATACATCAGGTCCGTCACGCTCTCCAGCTCCGGCGAGATCTGACGGTGTCCGCGCACCATGAGCGGCAGGCGATCGTGCGGGCAGCTCGCGCCGCGCTTGATGGCCATGAGCGCACCGTCCACGTCGCGCTCCCCCAGCTGGTCGGTACCGCGAATGCTACGGAACTCCTCAACGCGGACGGGATTGCGCTTAACGAGCGCAAGCAGCGTGTCGTCGGACATGACCCACTTGCGCGGGATGTTACGGCGCTCGGCGCGGTCCTCGCGCCAGGCGGCGAGCTCGCGCGCGATACCCAGCTGGTGACGGCTGCACGAATTGATGCGCTTGACCTTGCGGAACGCCTCGTGGCGATCGGCGCGATAGTGCGACTCGTCAGCCAGCGGGCGCAACTCGTCGAGTACCCAGTCCACGCGGCCCAGCTCGCGCAGACGGCTCATCATCTCGGTATAGGCGACGATCAGGTACTTGACGTCATCGATCGCGTACTCAATCTGCTTATCGGTCAGCGGGCGACGCGACCAGTCGGTCAGCGACTCAGTCTTGGGCAGCGAGACGCCGCAAAACGTCTGCACGAGCGCGCCGTAGGAAATCTGCTGGCGCTCGCCTAAAAAGGCGGCGGCCACCTGCGTGTCAAAAATCGGACGCGGCAACACGCCTACGGTATGAAGCATAACTTCCATGTCCTGCGAGCAAGCATGGAACACCTTGGTCACGCTCTCGTCGGCCATGAGTTCGGCCAAGGGAGACAGGTCGTCGATCACCAGCGGATCAACCGCGACGCTCTCGGCAGGAGTGGCAATCTGGACCAGGCACAGGCGCGGATGGAACGTGCGCTCGCGCAAAAACTCGGTATCGACGGCAATCGCGTCAAACTCACGGGCGCGCTGACAAAAGTCGAGTAGAGCCTGATGTGTGGAAATGTACATATCAACCCATCGAATAAGGTTAGGCCCGAAAAACACGGGTAGGATAACGGCATTGTCTTACAACTATACTCGGTTAGTCACAGAACGGGAACGTAAGTATGCGCTGCCTTATCATCCACAACCCGGCATCGGGCCCCAGCTCAGATGAAATCTACGCATTCACGCACGCCCTCGCGCAGGGCGGCGACGAGGTCGTGATGCGTTTTATCGGCGATGGCATGGAACCCGAGGACGCCGTGGCAGACGTGCGCGAGTTTGATCGCGTGGTGATTTCGGGCGGCGACGGCACCGTCTCCAACGTGCTCGACCAGATGCGCGGATGCGGCGTCCCCACGCTCGTCTTCCCCTCCGGCACGGCCTGCCTGTTCTTCAACAACATCGGCAATGCCCCTGAGGCGGCGGCGCTTGCCAAGGCTTGCCGCGCCGGTCGCACGGTCAAAGTGGACATGGGCGAGCTCTTTTGGCTCGACGAGAACGGCAGAGAGAAGCGCCACGGCTTTATCATCATCGCCGGCTCGGGCTTCGACGCCGAGATCATGATGAAGGCCGCTCCCACCAAAAACGACATCGGCGAGATCGCCTACTTCCTCTCCGCTCTCGCCACGCCCAACCCCACGGTGGCGCGCTTTACCATTGAGCACGACGGCATTGTCGAGGAGCTCGACGGCATCTGCTGCATGGCGGGCAATACCTCGGTCATCCAAAACGACATCAACCTGTTCCCCGACTGCCGCATGAACGATGGCATGGTCGATATTGCGGTCATCGAACCCGTGCGCACCGTGCAGCTGCTGCCTACTGTGATCACCGCTGCGCTTGACCCCGCCGGCAAGGTACTCGGGCGCCCGCAGTTCAAGATCATCCAGACCAAGGAAGCCAAGATCACCTGCACCCCGTCGCTGGGCATGCAGTTCGATGGCGAGATTATCTCCAGCAATTCGGGCGTCTTTGGAGCCCGCGCGCTTCCGCAATGCCTCGACCTCATCGTCGACGAATTCTCACCGCTCGGAAAATAGGAGGACCCCATGAACGACAATCCCCTGATCGGCTTTATTGTCATCGTCTTGGCCATGCTCGTCGGTTACGCCATCAACGTGATTCACCGCCGAAAGAAGTAAATCCACATTGGTATGATATTCATCCAGTTATCGCCTCTCCCGCTGTTTATGCATTCGTCAAACAGCGGGGGATTTTCATTTCGGGCATTCCCAGCTACTTTATTCGGCTACAGTAATTACAGGGCGTCTTTATTAAAGTAAAGCTGCAAACTGAGTACGATTAACCGCTCATCGCATATTTCATCACGCTTATCGAGTAAGTTTCTTTCATAGATGAATATTGTTTCCAGTTCGTTACGCTAATGAGGTGTCTTTATTGGCTGAAGCCCTCTGGCGACAGAGGGCTTTCGCACGCTGGGAGGGAAAATGAGGAAAACTCGCCCCGTCAACGCGCTCAAGAAGCTTGGCATAGGCCTTGCATTTGGAGCTGCAACCATCATGTCCATGCCGACCTCTGCACTCGCTTGCACGCAGGTCTACATGGGCAAAAACCTTACGGCCGACGGCAACACGTACTACGGCCGTTCCGAGGACTATGGCCCGCGCTATCTTAAGCACTTTGGCATTGAGCCCTCTCACGGCCCGGGACATACGTACAGCTCGGACGAGTCTTCGTTCATGTACACCTCGACCAAGACCACGTATCGCTACACCTATGTACGCGACCATCCCTCCCAGTGGGACAACCGCTGGGATGCCTACTCTGAAGCAGGCATCAACGAGAAGGGCGTATCCTGCTCCGCCACGCTAAGCACCAGTATGAATGCAGATGCCGAGACAGCAGACCCCCTGACTAAAACCGGCATCGGCGAGTACAACTACGCCAGCGTCATCCTGGGCGAGAGCGCCACGGCCCGCGAGGGCGTCGAGCTCCTCGGCAGCCTGATTGACGAGCAGGGCGTCTGCTCCAACGACCAGATCATCATCGCCGACAACAACGAGACCTGGCTATTTGCCGCGCTTTCCGGTCACCAGTGGATCGGCATGAAGCTCGCCGACGACGTCGCCTCGATCAACCCCAACATCGGCAACCTCAACTACGATGTCGACCTCAACGACCCCGAGAACTGCCTGCACTCCGAGGGCATCGAGTCCATGCCTAAGGAGAAGGGCTTTGCCGAGTACACCGACGGCAAGTTCGACGTCGCCGCAACCTATGGCGAGACCATTCAGAATTCCGGTATGCACCAGTGGACCCGCTACGTCCAGGGCCGTAACTACTTTGGCAACGAGCTCCAGGAGGGCACCGACTACGAGATCGTCAAGGACGAGCGCGAAGAGGCTCGCGCCACGACCGGCGCCTTGGTCCACGAGATGCAGCCGCTGTTCTTCCAGCCCGGAAAGAAAGACTGGACTACCTTTGAGATGATTCGCTCTCTCGGTAACCGTGGCGAGAATACCCCGGGCCTTAACGCCAACACTGACGGTGCCTACGCCATCGGCACCGAGCGCAACACCGAGATTCACGTCTTCCAGGTTCGCAACGGTCTTGATCCCCAGGTTGCAACAATCCAGTGGGAAATGCTCTCCCGCGCCGCGTACTCCGTCGCCATCCCCTTCTACTCCGCGCTGATTACCGAGGTTAGCCCGTATTTCAGCGACCAGACCGTCTCCTTCGACCACTGCAAAGAGACGGACATCGTGAACAACGAGGAGCCCGAGAACTCCATCAACTACGTCCTCATGGACATCAGCTCCCTCTGCTTTGAGAATCCCGATACCCTTGGTATCAGCGTCCGCTCCTACCTCGATGCACTCCAGAACGAGCTCATCGAACAGAACAAGGAAGTCGACGCCGCCATGCTGGCCGAGACGACCACCGAGGGCCGCACCGCTCTGGCCAACAAGGCCGGCAAGGCTGCCACCGAGAACACCTACGTCAAGTGCAAGGCCCTGCTCCAGGAGATGCGCGCCTATCAGAAGGCCGGAAACTTTGACGAGCCCTTCACCCCGAGCGACCTGAACACCGAGACCAACGGCCTCAAGGTGTCCATCACTTACGCCAAGGATGCTCTTGCCACCGATCCGGTCACCCCGGATCAGCCCGGCACCCCCGAGCAGCCCGGCACCCCCGAGCAGCCCGGCACCCCCGAGCAGCCCGCTAAGCCCGAGCAGCCCACCACCAAGCCTGAGAAGCCTGGCAAGTCGGACACCACAACCACAGTAACCACCAACAAAACGAACACCAAGGGCGGCCTGCCCACCACCGGTGATCGTTTTGATGGCCGCATGGTGGCTGCATTCGCCATCGCTGGCGTTGCCGTCATCTCCGCCGGTGGTTACTTCCTCTACCGTCGCAACAAGGAGTAACGTCCTAGCTGAGCGGGCAAGGCAGCAATGGCAGCCTCGCCCGCTTAGCCCGCTCTTTTGACCGGCGGGAAACCCGCCTGAAATCTTTTTAAAAAAGATTTCCCCGCACACACTTCGCTGTGCTATAGTGCAGCGCAACAGCAACTAGGTGCGACCGCGCCACGGCATCACGAAAGGAGCCACCAACATGAAGAACACGATGAACTCTCTCAACAACTGGTGGTGGCGTGATGCGAATACGATCGGTCGACAGTGAGTCCCTCACGCCTGTTTTTTAGCTCTAGGTGATTGGAAGGCCTCCGGTTTCGACCGGGGGCCTTTTTCTATCTCGAGCCCGATCGCATTCGCATCACGCGCCTCCGCTTTTCTCTTGCACTCCCATTCCGAAAGGATTTTCACCATGTCTCAGAACACCACCGCCCAGCCCCGCACCGTCCAGACCGCCGACCGCGGTAAGCTCGATATCCGTGCCCTTGTCCTGCTCGCCATCCTCCTTGCCGCCGGCTTCATTCTCAACTTCACCGTCGGCAAGGCCATCTCGGGCATCTCGGGCGGCATGATTAGCCCCGAGTTCATCATCTCGGCCTTCTGCCTCACCATCCTGGTCGTTCGCCCCAACATTGGTCAGGCGCTCGTCATCGGCCTTATCTCGGCCGCCGTGATCCAGATCACCACCACCTCGCCGTTTGTCGATTTTGCCGCCGAGGGCATCGCCGCCATGCTCATGGCCCTCATCGTCAACGCCGCCGCCAAGGGAGGCCAGGTTAAGCCTGCCGTCGCCATCGTCGCAACGTTCGTGACCACCTTTGTCTCGGGCGTCATCTTCATGGTCATCAAGATGGCCATGCTCGGCGTGGTGAGCGAGCTCGCCGCAGCCATGTTGCCCGTCGTCGCCATGACCGCCGTGTTTAACGCCATTCTGGTCGGCGCCCTCTACCTGCCCATCCAGAAGGCCCTTAGGCTCAACTAACCCGCTCGGCTTTACGAGCCACCCCATCTTGGCGTTCATTCGTCGCTCGCGTACCCAAGTACGCTTCGCTCCTCTTTCGCGCCAACCTGGGGCCCCTCGTAAAGCCGTCTCCGTGCTCCACCATCAAAGACTGTCCCAGACAACTAGCTCTTGGGGACGTTCTTAAACGACTAGTCATGTAAGAACGTCCCCGATGACTCTGAAAGGTATCCATGGAAACGATCATCAACGTCGACGATGTCTCGTTCTCCTATGGCACGCAGACCGAGCAGGTGCTTAAGCATATCTCGCTCGGCGTGAACAGGGGAGATTTTATTGGCATTATCGGTCCTTCGGGCGCCGGCAAATCTACACTTGCCGCCTGTCTGTCGGGAGCCGTACCCCACCATTACACCGGCACGTTCTTTGGCTCCGTCACTGTCGACGGCAACGACACCTGTGAAGTTACGCTCACCGATGTGTCGCAGATCGTCGGCAGCGTGCTGCAGGACATCGACACGCAAATGGTCGCCTCGGTCGTCGAGGACGAGATGCTTTTTGGCCTGGAGAACTTTGGCGTTCCCCACGACCAGATCGAGCAACGTGTGAGCGAGACGCTCGAGACCGTCGGCATCAGCGACCTGCGCGACCGCGAGATCGCCACGCTTTCGGGCGGCCAAAAGCAAAAGGTTGCCATCGCCGCCATCCTCGCCATGCGTCCGCGCGTGCTCGTGCTCGACGAACCCACCGCGGCGCTCGACCCCGCCAGCTCCACGCTGATCTTCGAGACCCTGCGTGAGGCCAACCGCGCACTCGGCATCACCATCGTCGTCGTTGAGCAAAAAGTCGCCCTGCTTTCGGAGTATTGCAACCGCGTACTCGTGCTCAATCATGGCGAAATCGCGCTACAGGGCGAGCCGCACGAGGTCTTCGCACACGCCGATGAGCTCCGCGCCATCGGCGTCGATTGCCCGCGTGTCACGCGCATTTTCAACAGCCTCGAGGTCGATGGCCTGGCCAGCGGCACTCCCTGTTTGGATGTTGATGAGGCCGAGCGCCTGATTACGGGCATCGTCGACCCCGCACACGCAAGCAGTGACATTCAGGCACCCGCCGGCTCACCGCACGCACCGTCGTTGCGCCCGCACGCCAAGGACGCCGAGCCCGTGCTCACCTTCGATCACGTTGAGTTTGCCTATCCCAATGGCGGCGCCGCCGTCCACGACCTCAACCTGACCCTCTATCCCGGCGAGCTCGTGGGCATCGTCGGCCAAAACGGCGCCGGCAAGACCACGCTCACCAAGCTGCTCACAGGCCTGCTTAAGCCCGCCTCGGGCAGCGTGCGTGTCACGGGACTGGATACCGCAGCCGCTCCCACGAGCCGCATCGCCCGCGAAGTCGCAACCCTCTTCCAAAACCCCGACCGCCAGATCTGCAAGGACACTGTGCTCGACGAGGTCGCCTTTGGCCTGGAGCTTGCCGGCATCGACCGTGCCGAGGCGCTGCGTCGCGCCCAGCTCGTCATCGACCGCTTTGGCTTGCCGGCCGACGAGGCGCCCTTCTCGCTCTCGCGCGGTCAGCGCCAGATGGTGGCACTCGCCGCCGTCGTGGTCGTAGAGCCCAAAATCGTGGTGCTCGACGAGCCCACGAGCGGCCTTGACTACCGTGAGTGCATGACCGTCATGGAAACCGTGCGCACCATGGCCGAGCGCGGCTGCGCCGTCATCATGGTCTGCCACGACATGGAAGTCGTATCCGACTTTGCCGAGCGCATCGTGGTGATGGCCGACGGCCGCATCCTCGAGCGCGGCCGCACGCACGAGCTGTTCTCGAACATCGAGCTCATGCAGCAAGCCTACGTTGAGCCACCCCAGGTCATAGAGCTTTCTCGTCGTCTGGCATCCTCCGTCTCTCCTGCCTTTGCACAGGTGAGCGAGGTCACCGATATCGTTCGCATTACCGAGGAGATGGTCCACCGTGGTTAACGTCATCGACTATATGCCGGGCGATACACTGCTGCACCGCTTGAACCCGGTCGTCAAACTGGGCCTTGCCGCCGCCATCATCATCGGCATCTTCCTGTCCGATACCTACGTGGCGCTGTTGGGCTTTTTGGCGCTCACCCTTGCACTGGGCGCCTACGCCGGCGTCGTCGACCGTCTGCTCTCACTACTCAAGCTGCTGATTCCGCTCGCGCTTATCATGCTGGTGCTTCAGCTGGCCTTTATGCGCGACGGCAACGTGGTGTGGGGCTTTATCACCGACACGGGCCTCATTACCGGATCGAAGGCCTGCCTACGCCTGTTGGGCGTGGCGCTGCCACTCATCCTCATGCTTATGGTGACCAAGCTCAACGACCTCGCCAACGCCTGCGTCGAGGTGCTGCACGTGCCATATCGCTATGCCTTCACCTTTACCACGGCACTGCGCTTTGTGCCGGTATTTGGCCAGGAAATGAACGCCATCATGGAGGCGCAGACTGCACGCGGCGTCGAATACGACACTAAGAATCCCGTCAAGAAACTCAAACTCATGCTGCCGCTGTGCGTGCCACTGCTTATTTCGAGTGTGGGCAAGACCGATGCCACCGCACTTGCTGCCGAGCAGCGCGGCTTCTACCTGCGCACGCGTGCGAGTTCGTATAAGCGCTACCCCATCAAAAGCCTGGATATCGCCGTACTTATCGTCAGCATCGCCCTTATCGCCATCGGCTTCCTGTTCTAACAATCGCTGGCAGCAACCGGCAAACGCAAAAGGCCCCGGCTCGCACCAAACGAGCCGAGGCCTTTACTGTTTTCCCAGATAAAACCTGCCAAAATAAACCTGTCCCTTTTTGGCAGGTCGAGGGTTATAGGCGGTAGAGGGCGCCGCTGCGGATGATGGACTCGCGTACCAGGACATCCATCGCATCAAGGGTGATCTCGGGCATCTCGCGATACTTCTGCAACACCGAAAGCTCCGTGCAGGCCAGAATGACGCGGTCGCAGCCGCTGCGGGCGAACTCCCACATCACGCGATCGAACTTATCCATATCGGGTTCGCGCCCGGCCTTCACATCATCGTAGATGAGCGACATCACGTCGGCCTGACGCTTCTCACTGGGATAGACGACCTCAGCGCCCGCTGCCTCGCACTCGCGGCCATAGACGCCGGCGCCCACGGTGCCATCGGTGCCCATAATGCCGATCTTGTGCACCGGCTCGGCGGGCATACTCAGGTTGGGATCGAACTCGCACTCCCCCATCACCGCACCCGCCAGGGCATAACGCACCGATTCGCGCGGCATATGGATAATCGGCACCTTGGTAAACGACTGAATCTGATCGTAGAAGTAGTGCGATGTGTTACAGGGAATCGCTATGTGCGCGCAGCCCAGCGACTCGAGTGCTTGGGCACACTCCTTCATGGTCGCCAGCAGCTCGGTATGCTCACCGGTCTTGATGGCCAGCGTGCGGTCGGGCATGGTCGACTTGGAAAGCACCACCATGTCGATATGCTCCTGGTCGCACGTAGCCGCCGTATGGCGTACCACCTGGTCGTAGTAATACGACGTGGCCTCGGCGCCCATGCCGCCGATAACTCCCAGCTTTTCCATCGCCGCCTCCTTGGTGACGCCCACGCAATTGCGCGTATCATACCCGCGCCCGCCCGATACATACCGGACGGGCGCCACGCTCGTCTACTTGTAATACGTCTTGAACAGCTTATAGTGACGCAGTTTGGTGTGCCACATGCGCAACCAGCGGTTAAAGACAAAGTCTCCCTTCATAAACGAGGGATCGGCGCCCTTGCCCTCCTTGGCAAGACGATGCACCTTCGCGCGCAGCTCGGGAGCCTTGACGTACTTGTCGACGACGCCCATGGGAACGACCATCCACAGCGCCTCGTCCTTCGCCGTCACAAATTCCGGCTCAAACGGGCGGTTATAGACGTACTCATCCACCACGTACTTGGCAACGTTAAAGCCGCTGTTGGTTACGTAGTAGTTGCTGCGGCCCTGACGGGTGTTAAAGTCAAAGAACTTAAACGAGCCATCGCGCTCGTCATACTTGACGTCAAAGTTGGAATAGCCCACAAAGTGAAGGTCCTCGAGCAGCTTGCGCACGCCACTCATAAGCTCATCATTGGGCTCGGTGATGATGCAGGCGTGATTACCGACGCCATGGGGCTGATGCTCCTCGAGCAGCACGTGACCAAGGCACATCATGCGAACCTTGCCGTTGCGGTCAGAATAGCTGGTGAGCACGCGCATGTACTCGTCGTTGCCGGGCACGCGATCCTGCAAAATCAGGTCATCGGTGTAGCCACTGGCATAGGAATCGCGGATAACCTGCTCCAGCTCGGCGCGGTCGGCAATCTCATAAGCCTTCTTCTGACCCTCGAACTCATGCTGCCACCACATGATGCCGTCGGAAGGCTTCAGGATCATCGGGTAGGGAAAGTCGATCTGGTCAAGCACCTCGGCGGGAGCCTCACCCTGAGCGTTGAGCATCGCCATGGTAAAGGTAAACGTATGCGGATAGGGCACACCGTGCTTCTCGCACAGCTCGTAGAAGATCTCCTTCTTCTGGCACTGCTCAAGCATGCTATAGGGCGCGTAAGGCGCAACGATGTTATCCGCCAGCTCGTTGGCATCCTTGGCCTGGGCCACCAGAGCAACATAGTTATCGCCGCAGCCCATCAGGACAATCGTCTTTTCGGCATGTGCCCGAGCGATACCGTTGACGGTCTTAAGCATCACGGGCATGGTGTCGATATCCACGTTAGGCGTGTAGTCGATAATCTGGCTGCGATACGCAGGGCCCGTCTGATACTTGCCAAAGACCAGGCTCTTGACCTGATACTCCTCGTAGAAGGCGCGCGCCACCGAATACGCGTTGATGTCGCCGCCGAGCAGCACGGGAATAAACTCGCGCTCTGTAAACTGCAATGCCATGGAAACTTCCTATCATGAACTGCCCACACGACGGGCGGTCTTTGTGCAACTGATTTATTCTAGCGTGCCGAGCCGCCGGCACCCAAAGCTCCACCGTATCTATGGCAATCGGCGTAATTATCCAGCATGAAGGCCAAGCTCACCGCGACGGGACCTTGTAGTTGCAAAACCCCACGTGAGGGCAACTTTTACAGCCAAAACCCTCACAAACAGGGTGCCGTAACGTTAAAGTTGAACTCTATGGTTTCTCAACAATTCACCATTCCCGCAGGTCAAGGCCAAAGCCTCAAGTTCAACTTGACCCTTTAGAACCTTTAAGGTTCAAGTTGAGGTCGAAAGCAGTAGTAGAATACAGCTCGACCAATAACCTACGATTGATTGCAGAGGGACTGGATGCAGCATTCGAACCATCGCACCGCAGCGCTCATCGCGTCGAAGCCGGCTCGTATCATCACGAGCGCCGCACTCGCCGTCGCGCTGACGGCCACGCCGATGCTCTCCCCCATCGCGGCCTATGCCGCCTCGCAGGCAACGCAGGATCAGCTTTCCGCCGCCCAGAAAAAAATCGAGGACGCCACGAGCGCCTACAACGACGCCCGAACCAAGCTCGAGGATCTGCAGAAGCAGATCGACTCCAATGAGGCGAACATCGATAAGATTGAGGCCGAGCTACCCGAGCAGCAGGCCAAGGCAAGCTCCGCCATGCGCGATCTGTATAAGTACCAGAAGGGCACCAGCCCCATCGTGAGCTTCCTGGTGAACACGCAGAGCTTGGGTGACTTTATCACCACCTGCAAATACACCAACCAGATTACGAGCTCGAGCGTCGACGAGATCGAAGAGCTTAACAAGATGCAGACCGAGCTCGAGCAGAACAAAACCGAGCTCGAGCAGGCCAAGTCTCAGCTCGAGGGCGAGCAAAAGAATGCCGAGGACGCGCTGGCCCAGGCACAACAGCTCCGCAACGAGGCGCAAGCGAAGGCCGAGCAGGAAAATGCCGCCGAACTGGCTAAGCTCGAGGCCGACAAAGCCGCTGCCGCCGAGAAGCTCTCGGGTACCGGCGTGAGTGGCAATAACTCCAACAGTCAGGCCACCAACTCCAACACCACCATCGACACCACGGTGAACAACTCCAACAGCGGCAATTCCGATTACGACTCGTTCATTAACGAGTGGACGAGCCGCATCGACAACTACCTCGCCGGTTCCCCCATGGCAGGCCAGGGCTATAACTTTGCCGTCGCCGCCTGGAATACCGGCGTCGACCCCCGTTGGTCCCCCGCCATCGCCTGCATCGAGAGCAGCAAGGGCCTCTATTGCGCCGGCTCCTATAACGCCTGGGGCTGGAGTGCCCGCGGCGGTGGTTGGCGTAGCTTTGGCAGCTGGAGCGAGGGTGTCTCCGCCCACGTTGCCTACCTGGGCGCCAACTATGGCTCCACGCTTACCCCGGCAGCCGCCAAAAAGTACTGCCCGCCCACGTGGCAGGACTGGTACAACAAGGTCGCCGGCCAGATGAACCGTATTTAAGTGCAACTGCAAAGGGGCCCCAAACGGGACCCCTTTTCTTTGGCCTTGCTAGACCAGAATTGGCATGCAGGCATAAGTGAGTGTTGGAAAAGTCGCTTGAGACTGAAACCCCTTCCGAAGGCAAGGTGATCCCACCACAACGTTATGGCGCGAGTGTGTCAACGGGAGCAACGATGATGCCATCGGGCGTTGTATGAACCGGCATGCCGAACCCAATGATGATGAGTTTTGCCACAGGCGGCCTCTCGCCACGCTCGACCAGCTTTCGCTCCAGCCGAAGCAGATTTGCGGATGCCTCGGGGATTTGAGGGCTTCCAAGCTTCACCTCCACGGCAATCCAAGTTCCATCGCGCCTGTGGATAACTGCGTCAACCTCGAGATCGTCGGCATCGTGGTAATGGGACACCAACGAGTCATTTGCGGCGGCGTAAACCTTGAGGTCATGCAGGACGAGGGATTCGAAAAGCAACCCCAGTGTCTTCGGGTCAGATGCCAACGACTCCGGATTTGCTCCGAGCAGCGCAACGGCAAGCGAAGGATCGGCGAGATGCCTCTTCGCCCCCTGCCGCAGCTTCACCGGAGACCTGAGCGCTGGATGCCAAGCGGGGATATCGTCGACGATATTGATTCGTCTCAGGGCGTCCATGTATCTGGAGACCGAGTTCTTCGAAACGCCGGTACCGATATCTTTGTCAATAGACTTTGAGCCAGCAAGCGTCGACTCATTCCGCGCTAGCGATGCCAAAAGAGACCTGACCTTGACCGGATCGCGCTTAACGCCATCAGTTCTAGAAACATCCGATTCGCATACGCCATCAACATAGGCAGCGGCTATCTGCATGGCATCGTCAGTCGTTTTCCCCATCGCCTGAGGCCAACCGCCACGACACAGCAAATCGGCGATTCCGGCGATGCCGGAGATTGACCCGACAGCCTGCTTGGCAGGGTAACCGGAAAGAAGCGTTCCAATCGAAACCGCGCCAGAAGAAACGCCAAGCTCGAACATCGTCATGGTGTCCATTCGCAACCTAACTATTCGCCCAACGCCGCTATGCATCGGCCGCATCGAATCCCGAGGCGTTGCCGAACCCGTAAGAATAAACTGACCGGATTCTCCCCTCCTTGCATCGCACTCGAAACGCACGGCATCCCACAGCTTCGGCTCTTCCTGCCATTCATCGATGAGCCTGGGAGATCGCCCTGCTAATGCTTGCGCCGGATCGATCCGTGCCAGCTGGAGAGCGGAAAAATTTCCAGCCGGATCGGAAAGAGACAAGGATGAATTAGCAAAACGACTAGCCGAAGTAGTCTTTCCGCACCACTTTGGACCCTGAATGAGGACCGCACCGAAGATATTGAGATTACGGCTGATTGCCTTATCGATGCATCTATCTACATACCTATCCACACGGCCTCCTTCTTGACTTACCCATATTAGGTATTTTACCAGCTGTGTGGTGACGATTGACGGAAATTTGTGGTGAGGATTGATGGCGAATTATGGTGACAATTGACGGAATTCTGTGGTGACAATTGACGGCGCTTCGAAGCACGGAGCAATTTAACCGTCACAACACCTATGGCGATGGGCACTCGCCCCGCCCACGAGGCAGGACTGGTACAACAAGGTTGCAACCAGATGAACCGCATTTAAGCGCTACTGCAAAGGGCCCCAATCGGGACCCTTTTCTTATAGCGGTACATTGCATTAAGCGACTATGCCGGTTGCGTTGCCGACGGCAATAATCACGATCATGATGACGCACATAATTCCCAGCGCCTTAAGCCACAGCGTGACAAACTCACGGCCCCGATAACGATCAAGCACGGGAAAGCGGCGCCGAAGCCTGCGGCGGTCGAGCACGCCAAACGAGATGAGCACCACCATGCCATCGACTATAAGAAAATACTCAAGGGCCAAAAACCACGTTGGATAGCTGCGGTTGGCTCCCGTGGGCTGGAATACGGCAAAATGGCTTCCGACCAATAGCAGCAAGGTTGCCGCATAGATCATGCCGTTCCATATACGCCCAATGGGTTCCGGGATCCGTGAAAGCAGGCTCTTGCGGCAAGGAGTCACCGAAGAGACTTCCTTGGGCCGCCGCCCGAAAGACGGCGCCATTTGCGGAGCAGCCTGCGCCATTGAAGGCGCCGTCGTGCTATTCGAGCCAGGCACAGGCAGACACAGCCCGTATGCCGCGCGCGCAGCGTGTCCGAGCGCCTCGGCACTTGCAAAGCGCTTGGCCGGATCGAGCGCCATGGCCATGCAAATGACATCAGCCAGCGCCGCGGGGACGTCGCACGCCTCGCATTGCTCGCGCATATTCTGACCCGGCTTAGGGTCAGCCCCCGTCAGACAAAAGAACAGAAGCGCGCCGAGCGCATAGACATCGCTGCGCACGCTCGTCTGCCCAAAACCATATTGCTCGGGTGGCGCATAGGGTCGCGTTCCAAACTTAACCGTGTCGGCATCGGCCCCGTCACGCCACACACGCGCAATCCCCAAATCGATAATCACCAGCGACGAGAAGGTCATGCCAGCATCGGCCGCATACCTCACGCCCGATACGATGATGTTCGAGGGTTTCAGGTCGCGGTGGATTACCGGTACCCCCGGCTCCCCCGCAGCTGCAAAACCAGCATGTAGCTCGCCTACCGCTTCACACAAAACGGGATACAGCCCGCGGGCATAATCGGGCGTCGCCCCCAAGCGTCCCACCAACGCCTCGAGTGTCTCGCCTTCGACATACTCCATCACCACGTCGAGCTCGTCGCCCACACGGCGGCAATCGACGATTCGGGGCAGGTGCTCAAAACGACGACCGGCGCGCTGGGCCGCAAACAGGCGCTCATAAGCTCCGCCAATCTGCACCGAAGCATCGATGCGCTTGCGGACAAAGGGGCCAAGAGACCCGCCACCAGAGCCCTCAAAATAGACGAGTTCGGTCGTCTCGACATCCGAGAGCTTGAGCACGCGCTCCACACGATAGCTGTCATCGCGGTCGAACGACGCCAAATGCTCGACAAGCGAAGCAGTCAGCTCATCATCGGAATATGTTGGGCTCTGAGTATCCATAGCGTCCATCATAACGCAGGGCGCGGACACCCCATGTTGTCCGCACCCCGTTCGTTTGCATGGTTATTCTGGTGACACAACCGGCTCAGCCATCGGCCACTAACTCACCGTTTCCTCGCCAAAGCGATACAGCTCTTCATTGACTTTTTGGAGGCTACAGCCACGGTCGATGCAAAAGATAATGATTGCATCGCGACGGTCCTTGCAGTTGAGGACGCTCACTCCGGCAGCCGTCAGGGCGCGGTTGGTCTCTTTCATCGACAGCGCCATTGCAAAGGCAATCTGCAGCACCTTATTGCGGCTCGGATTGCGCGAACCGGTAAAGATCTGATAGCCAAAGGTCTCGTTGAGGTCGGCCATACGCACCACGCGCGAACGCTCGAGCCCCTTCTCTTGCAGCAACTGCTTTAAGTAATCCGAAAGCGACGGGGCGGCAAAGTCGTGTTCCCTTATGTAGCCATCGATACTTGGCGCATCGAGAAGCTCATTGAGCAGCTCCTCGGTCAGCTTTTTATCGGGCACGCGGCCTCACCTCCAAACGACCCAACGGCATCAACACGCTAAGCAAGCACCCAGCTAGCAGTCGCGGTCTTTTCGAGCATGTTGGCAAAATACAGGGCCTTCTTGATGTCGCCGTCAAAGTAGATATTGCCCGCAACGGAGCCGCCGGCGGCAAGGGTGCCAGACTGCAGCTCGTCAGAGCCTTCGCTGTAATAGCCCTGGTTCTGCTGGGCGCCGTTGGCGTCCTCGCCCTTCCAGTCGTAGACATTGTAATCCGCGCCCTCATCGCCATTGTTGACGTACGTGACGTGAATGCCCGTCATGGTCGAACCGTCAAAATTGGTAAGCCCGGTCTGCACGGAATCGACAGTAACGGAAAGACCGGCAGCCGTGGTCACGGTCGTGCCGACGGCCAGGTCGGTCGTTGGCTGTTCCTCCTTTTTCGACTCCTCCTTCTTATCTGCGTCGCCGGCGTCCTCGGTAACGGTCGCCTTATCGCTGCCACAGCCCGCAAGCAGGCCGGCAGTCCCCAAGGCAACGGTGGCGAACGCGCCAAGCGCAGCGCGACGGCTCAGCAGCACTTCGTTTTCGAGCTTTTTCATCATGCATCCTTCCATCTATCCGGCTACCGTGCCGGCACACAGCACATCGTAGGAAGGATTAAACTTGAATTCATTAGCTGAGAGCTAAGGTTGCCATACAGAAGAGCGTGAAGCGCGTGTCCATCGCCGATGACACCTCGAGGCTTGCCAACATCGATTAGAACTACTGGTTCTACGGCTGCAGTGCCTTGCCTCGATTTCCGACATGGCGAACCTGCGCGGCGTGGTCCATGCGGACGAAGACGCTCTCGAGCATGCCCTACACGCTCGATGCTCGCACGAGCTCGACAAGAATCCTGGTAGATGCGAGCTGAGAGCCACCCAAGGGTCACATGGGCTCGACCACATTCAACAACCACAAGGCCATCGTGGACGGCAACGACACGGCCTGCGACTCAAAGCAGACGATGCGCACGATGTGCCGAATAGACCGCGAGGAGCAGGCGGAATACCTCATAATAGCCGGGCAGTCCCTACGGCATAGGCTAGGCAATGGGGTGTGGGGCGTGTAGCAAGGACTAAAGCAGGTCGCTTTCCACCTCAACGTCTTCGATGCTTTCGATCTCCGCTTCAGTGGGCAGGGTCCCATCGGGGTCCTCGCCCTCCATGAACATCCTGATGGCGTTCTTAGCAATGATGCTCGTCGATGCCACGTCCACGCCGCCGCCAATCAAGCCGCCGGCGAGGGGCAGCATTTTCCCAAGGTTGATGATACCTTTCTCGCCGAACTTCGTGATAAATCTGAAGCCAACCTTCTGGTTGATCTTCACGAGTGCCGACCCGGGAATCTTCTTGATTGCAGCCTCAAGCGATTTCGTCCCAGTCTTGATGAGCCCCATTTTGACAAGATCACTCGCCGTCGTACCTGTGAGGCACATGTAGATCATCGTCTGAACTTGGTCGGACGTAACGTCATAGCCACCCATCTTCGCGATGCAGGCGATCATGCGCATCTGAACGTACATGACGCTGCTTATGTTCGCGGGAATTGCGACCGGAAGCGTAATCAAGCCCCCGAGCCCGGTGACGAAACCTGAGGTTCCGCATTTCATGACCTGCCACTTTGCGAGTGCCCTTGCGGCATCATCGGGCGACTTCGCCTTTCCCGTGTAGTCGGCAACCATCTCGTCGACCGAACGACTCACCTTAGGGACGCCATTCAGTGCGCTCCTGTAGATGGTATCGAGCAGCTTGCCGGCCGATTCCTCATCGATGGGAATCTCGAAGCCTTTGGCCTTTTCAACCGTTTCTTTCTCTCCCGTCTTCTTAGCCATGGCTCTTCCTTTCTCGCAGCTTTGCTTTCACAATGACCCTTGCAAATTCTGCGAACCGTCCATCAATCTTTGGACATTTTACCTCGCGATTTATAGCGATAATTCAGCTGCCAGCTGATTTGTGGCCGCAGCGAATGATGGGCTCGCAAGTTGGCCTATGTCCTGTTGGTGGGTCCTTATGGAATCTATTGCGATGAGCTGGCATGGGGGCTGGCGATCGCGGCCCGCATCCCCGTGTTACTGGCGGCGGTGCCCTCACGCCAAACACTTGCACATTCGGATTGCTACACAACGAATGAAACTTGTTGATGTGGGGCGCGGTTCATTCAGGGTCCGTCCCCTCGCTTCATCCTCAAGAAGCTCGTCGAAACCTACCCCACCGTGACGGATTCCCCGGTAAAGGCGCTCACAAGCAACAGGATAAAGAAGGCCAAATAGCTGATGCTCAGCAGGTAGGCGATGATCAAAAAGGCAATCCATCCTACATTGGTCTTACCTTCGGCGCGGCGTTGCTCGCGAGAACGGCGCAGCCAGACCGTCACGCCAATGGCCACAATCAGCAGCACGAGCGCCGCCGCGGCCAACCCGGCAAGCGCAAACATCACGCCAATGCTCACAGCAATAACCGGAAGCAGTAGCAAGCCACACCCGCATCCACCCGGACTATATACGGAAGACTGTCGGCGTCGCCTCATCGCCACCCCCCATCATCTTTGAGCACTACAGTGCGATGGCCTGCTGAACAGGAACGATCTTATCGAGTTCCGGTTCGATCCGCCTTTTCTCGGCCTCAAGGTCAAACGCCACCTGAGCGCGCAGCCAATAACCATCCGTCAGGCCAAAATAACGGCAAAGACGAAGGTCGGTGTCGGCCGTCACACGACGCCTTCCCAAGATAATCTGTCCAATGCGTTGAGCCGGAATCCCGGTCTCCTTAGCAAGGCGATATTGAGAAATGCCCATGGGGACAAGAAATTCCTCTTTGAGAAGCTCGCCAGGAGTCACCGGCGGCAGCAAATCAGACGCAGTCTCATCACTTGTGATAATCGGCGATTTCGACATTCCAAGCCATCCCCTGTCTCCACTCAAAACAGACCCGATAGCGCTCGTTAACACGGATGCTATATTGACCGGCACGATCGCCCTTCAAAGCTTCCAGGCGGTTGCCCGGTGGAACGCGAAGATCATCAAGCGAAGCACAAACCTGCAGTTGGCGAATCTTCCTCAACGCAACACGCTCAAAGGGCACGAACCTCCTGACCCGCACACCCATGGCAAAGCGTTCGGTATCCTCATCTTTATACGATGCAATCATAGTATCGCCTTACGTTAGTAACGTCAAACGTTTCTACAAACTTACATCTCTATTATATCGTACGTTTGTTCGTGTTTTCTAGAACAAATAGCCCTTCACGCCTTAGTCAAGCAAAAGCAATCGTTTGTAGACATCGAGGCCTTTGAGCAGGATTTCCTCGTCAAAGAGCATGGTATCAGTATGCAGGGCGCTCGTGGCATAGGCGGGGCAGCCATCCGAATCGATCGGGTTTTCTTGTCCCTCCGGCACGCCCATACCCAGCAGGAAGAACACACCCGGCAGATGGCGCTGATAGAAGGCGAAGTCCTCGGCGATTAGCAGTGGCTCGTCCACAAGTTGCAGCTCAGACAAGGCAGGCGCAATGTGGGCGAACAGCTCGGGGTCGTTATCGACCGGCGGATAGCCCTCGGCAAAGTCGAGGTCGTACGTACAGCCTGTTGCGGCGCAGGCCTCGTCCAACACGCGGCGCACGCCCTCGCGCGCACGGTCGAACATACCGTCCGTAAATACGCGGAGGCTGCCAGCCACATGGGCCTCCCCCGCCACCGCATTGCAGACGGTGCCAGCCTGCAGCAGGCCGAACTTACCAATGCAGGGCTCGTCGGCACCTAACTCGTCCATGAGCTCGCGCTCGGAAACCAAGAACTTGGCCGCTGCCAGCGCGGCATCATGCGATTCCTCGACTGGAACGCCGTAGGTCTTGGCGATATGGATGCTCGCGCCATGGATATGAATGTGCGTCTCGCTTGAGCGCGCCAGCAGCGGACCGGAACAGCTCGCCAACGTGCCGGCGGGCAAATCGGGCCATACGTGGAAGCCAAAGATGCGATCCGCCCCGTAGCGCTCGAATACACCGCTCTCGCACACCGTCTTGGCGCCACCAGTCGTCTCCTCGGCCGGCTGAAACACAAAGAGCACATTGCGCTTAATGGCGCCCGGCTGCTCACGGATCGTACGGTCAACGAAGGTTGCCGCCGCAAGCGCCATGGCCATGTGTCCATCGTGTCCGCAAGCGTGCATCTTTCCGGGATGCGTCGAGGCAAAGGCCGCGCCCGTCGCCTCCGCAATGGGCAGGGCGTCCATATCGGCGCGAATCGCCGTGGCATGCGCGGCGCCCGTGCCAGCGTCAAAGAAAGCGCAGACGCAGCTGGGGCACGGATGGGTCACCTCGCAAGCGAGCGGCGCCAACACGCCCTCGATATAGGCGATAGTCTGCGGAAGATCGAAATCAAGCTCCGGAATGCGATGGAGATCGCGGCGATAGCGACGGAGTTCTTGGAGCTCGGTCATAGAGGTTCCTTTCATGGGTGCGCGTCGGTTGCCATCTATTGTGCCGCAAGATTGCTACACCCTTATTTCCAGCATATCCTTGCATTTTTTAAACGTTATATACGAATACTCTTGTTTGGTAAAGTGCAACGTGGTAGGGTCTTTACCACTTGATAGAGGCGCGGGCACGAAGAACCGCGGGCGAGCCGGCAGGCTTTGACCCCGTGGGGAGGCGAAACCCGCCGAACTGGGTTTTTCGGGCACGAACAACCTGGTGGGCCTGCGGGAAACACCCGCAGGACTGTCTGCAGCAATGCGGGAGCGCTATCCGGACATTGGGTCCACGCTATGCGGATTCGATGCGCAGGTAGCGCCGTCTGGATAGCGAGGTTTACGGGACATGTCACTGACTCCCAACGAGGCATATGCGGCAAAGCAGCCGTTTGTGGACAAGGAGACGCTCGAGCATATCGTCGAGCAATTCTCCACGCCGTTTCATCTATATGACGAGGCGGGCATCCGCCGCAACATGCAAGAAGTGCGCGACGCCTTTGCCTGGAACCCGGGCTTTAAGGAATACTTTGCCGTCAAGGCCAACCCCAACCCGGCGCTCATCTCCATTCTCAACGAATACGGCTGCGGCTGCGATTGCTCGAGCTATACCGAGCTCATGATCGCCCGCTCGCTGGGCATCACCGGCCACGACATCATGTTCTCGTCCAACGACACGCCGGCGGCCGACTTTGAACTCGCCGACAAGCTGGGCGCCATCGTCAACTTTGACGACATCAGCCATATCGAGTTCTTTGAGCGTGTCGCGGGGCCCATCCCCAAGACAGTCAGTTGCCGCTTTAATCCGGGCGGCTTGTTCCAGCTCTCCAACGGCATCATGGACAACCCGGGCGACTCCAAATATGGCATGACCACCGAGCAGCTCTTCGAGGCCTTCCGCATGCTCAAGGCCAAGGGCGCTGAGGACTTTGGCATCCACGCATTCCTTGCCAGCAACACCGTCACCAACGACTACTATCCCAAACTCGCGCGCATTCTCTTTGAGCTTGCCGTGCGCCTGGAGCGCGAGACCGGTGCACACGTCGCCTTCATCAACTTATCCGGCGGCGTCGGCATCCCCTACCTGCCCGAGCAGCAGGCTAACGACATCCATGCCATCGGCGAGGGAGTGCACGCGGCATACGACGAGATCTTGGTTCCCGCCGGCATGGACGATGTGGCCATCTGCACCGAGATGGGCCGCTTTATGATGGGCCCCTACGGCTGTCTGGTCACCAAGGCCATCCACGAAAAGCAGATCTACAAGGACTATATCGGTGTCGACGCAAGCGCCGTCGACCTCATTCGACCTGCCATGTATAGCGCCTACCACCACATTACGGTAATGGGTCAGCCGAGTGGCGCCGACAAGACCGCAGCGCCCGTCACGGACACGTACGACATCACGGGCAACCTATGCGAGAACAACGATAAGTTCGCCATCGATCGCGAGCTGCCGCATATCGACATGGGCGATGTGCTCGTGATTCACGATACGGGTGCGCACGGCTACTCCATGGGCTACAACTACAACGGACGCCTACGCTCCGCCGAGGTCCTGCTGCGCCCCGATGGCTCGGCCGACCTCATCCGCCGCGCCGAGCGCCCGGGCGATTACTTCGCCACGCTCGACGTGCTGCCGTGCGGCCGAGAGCTGCTGGCGAAGTCGCGCGCCGAAAGTGCCCGCCGTCGCGCCCAGGACGAGCGCCTGGCAGTCGCCGCCCAATGGAACAAACGCATCCAGATCGCGGAAGCGAAGGAGAAGAACATGGACATCCGCAACCTCGAGGGTTCGATCGTCGCCCTTGTCACGCCGTTTAAAAAGGACGGCAGCGTCGACTTTGATGCACTCGAGCGCCTTATCGATTTCCACCTGCAAAATGGCACTGACGCCATCCTCACCCTGGGCACCACCGGAGAGAGTGCCACGATGACCGACGACGAGGACAACTCCGTTGTCGCCGCAGTGGTCAAGCAGGTTGCGGGCCGCGTCCCCGTCATCGCCGGCTCGGGCTCCAACTCCACGCAAACCATGCTCACCAAGTCGCTCACTTACCAAGGCCTGGGCGCCGACGGCCTGCTGCTCATTACCCCCTACTACAACAAGTCAAATGAAGAGGGCATCTACCAGCACTTTAAGACCGTCGCCGATGCCGTGGACATCCCTTGCATCCTCTACAACATCCCCGGCCGCTGCGGCTGCAGCATCAGCGAGCGCAACGTAGAGCGCTTGGCTGCGCACCCCAACATCATGGGCATTAAGGAAGCCTCGGGCAACGTCGCCTACGCGGCCAAGATCGCCCACCTGCTGTCTGATGACTTCCGCATGTACTCGGGCGAGGATGCACTCACCGTGCCGCTCATGAGCCTGGGCGCTTCGGGTGCCATCAGCGTGTGGGCCGACGTACAGCCGCAGCTCGTGCACGACATGTGCCGCGCCTATCTGGACGGTGACGTAGCGCGCGCCCGCGATATCCAGATTGCCGGCCAGCCGCTCATCAACGCCCTCTTTAGCGAGGTCAACCCCATCCCCGTTAAAGAAGCGCTCGCCCAGATGGGTATGATCGAGGCAAACTACCGCATGCCGCTGTGCCCCATGGCCGACGATACGCGTGCCGCACTTACCGATGCTCTGAAGGGAGCTGGTCTGCTTGATTAAGACCGTCATTATGGGAACGGGCCGCATGGGCTCGCTCATCCGCACCACTGCCGAGGGTATTGTCGATACCGCCGGACAGCCCGTTTTCGACATTGTGGCCCAGATCGGTTTTGACCTGTCTGAGCTCGAAAGCGCCCCGGCAGCCGACGTCATCATCGACTTCTCGAATGTCGTGACCTTCGATGCCGTCGTTGCCTATGTCGAGCGTACAGGCGCGGCGTTGGTCTCGGGCACCACGGGCTATACGCCCGAGCAGATGGATCGCCTGCGCGAGCTAGGTCAGAGCGCCCGCGTCATGCACTCCGGCAACTACTCCATCGGCATCGCGGCCCTGCGTCATCTGGTGGCACAGGCCACGCGCGAACTGCCTGGCTTTGACTGCGAGATCGTCGAGACACACCACAACCAAAAGGTCGACGCTCCCAGCGGCACCGCCAAGCTGCTACTCGACGCCGTCGTCGAGGCCGAGCCCGAGGCAGGCTACCAGCCCGTCTATGGCCGCGAGGGCATGTGCGGCGCGCGCGACCCCAAGGAGATCGGCATGCACTCGCTGCGCGGCGGCACGGTCGCCGGCGTACACGAAGTGAGTTTCTTTGGCCAAGACGAGGAAGTCACGCTCACGCATCGCGCCACGAGCCGTCAGATCTTCGTCAACGGCGCTCTGGCAGCCGCGCAGAAGCTCGTCACCCGCGAGCACGGCTTCTATACGTTCGACCAGGTCATGTTTGCCTAACCAGGTATCAACCGGATCCACCCAAAGGAGAGACAGCAAATGAGCAATGCAGCCGAGATGGATGCCCAGGAGATTATCAACTACATCGCCACAGCGCCCAAAAAGACGCCCGTCAAACTGTACGTGCGCGAGAAGCCCGGCATGAAGGTCCAGTGGGGCAATGCGCACGTCTACGGCGGTCGTCGTGGCAAGACCGTCTTTGGTGACTGGGATGAGCTCAAAGCCATCCTTGATGCCAATGCCGATTCCATCGATTACTACGATGTGGAGAACGATTGCCGCAACTCCGCCGTGCCCATGCTCGACCTTAAGGGCATCAACGCCCGCATCGAGCCGGGCGCGATCATCCGTGACCGCGTCGAGATCGGCGATCGCGCCGTCATCATGATGGGTGCCATCATCAATATCGGCTCCGTCATCGGTGAGGGCTCCATGATCGACATGGGCGCCGTGCTGGGCGGCCGCGCCACAGTGGGCAAGAACTGCCACATCGGCGCTGGAACCGTGTTGGCAGGCGTCGTTGAACCCGCAAGCGCCACGCCCGTCATCATCGAGGACGATGTCATGATCGGCGCCAACGCCGTGGTCCTGGAAGGCGTGCACGTAGGCAAGGGCGCTGTCGTTGCCGCCGGCGCCGTGTGCGTCGAGGACGTCCCCGCTGGTGCCGTCGTGGCCGGCGTCCCCGCCCGCGTCATCAAGATGCGCGATGAGAAAACCGACAGCAAGACCGGCCTCGAAGAGGGACTACGTCAGCTTTAATAGTTACGCGGTTTTACCAAGAAGGCCGAAGCCCCAAAGGGCTTTGGCCTTTTCGTTACGGTCAATCTACTCGAGCCGCTATCGATTCTCGATGCTGCCGATGTTTTTGAGCTCGATGGAGATGAGGCCGTTGGGTTCGTTGACGAACTCGATGTACTCGGAGTTCGAGCCCATCTCGGCCGGAAAGCTGATCTCGATGCCCGTGTCGGTACGAATCTTGTGGTTGCGCACGGCCGCACGCTCGACCTGCTTGCGCTCCACGGGCACACGCTCGGGCACCTTCTCTTCGGTCAGCGCCGCACGTACGCTCTCCTTGATGACCGGTTCGTCCTCAAAGACCTCATCGACGATATCCCAAGGCGGAAGCTCCTCGTCATCCTCGACCTTCTCGGCAACGGCAGCCTTAACCTTAGCGAGCGCTACGGCCGTATTGGCACCGTGCTCCTCGGCGACTTCCTCGACCACACGCGTCACGGTGTCGATGACCTCCTTGCCCGATACGCCCGTGTCGCACTGCAGCAGGCCATCGGGGATAAGCATACGGTCCTCGCCGGCAATCTTGCGCTTCTTGTCCACGTAGCCGATCTCCATGGTACTCGCGCGCACGATGGCATAGCTCGGCACCTTTTGCGAGGGGTTCGGCAGAATGGCGTAGTGGCGCGCGATGTCGTTGCGCACCTCTCCCTCCTCGCGGCCCACTTCGTGCATAAAAGCCTGCTTGGAGCCCAGCAGCATCACGGCAAACCAGCGGGCATCCTCATCGTCGTCAAAATCGGCCACGAGCACGTCGGTGGACTCGGCTTTCTCGGCTTTGGTGAGCTCGGAGGAGATAAACTCCGCAATCTGCTGCGACAGGTCTACGAACTCGCGCTCGCCAAAGAAATAGCCCTTGAGCTCGCCGCCAAACGCAGAGTTCTCGGCAAACGTGGCGCGCTTATTGTCGGCCGAGGTTCGTGCGCGGCGCAGATGCGTGGTCACAAAGTTGCGCACGGTACGGCTCTCGATATCGAGCTCGCGCTGGCTCATGACGCTGACGGCAGAGTCAAAGTCCAGGATATGCAGAATCGCGTGATTGATTTTCATATACGGCATTCCGTTCTAGATCGATTTCGGCACGAACCAGTATAGCGGTCGAGCCCTCCCCGAGCGCATCGAAGATTGGTACATCGGGGACAGGTTGCTTTGCACCAATGGCTAGCGCAGGAGCTCGGACTGCCAAGCCTCGAGCTGTTCTGCCAAACTCTTGCCGGCAGCGGGCATGTCGATCTGGGGTCGTTTGGGCAGCAGTGCGCATTTAAGGATTGCCACGATGGTCTGCGAGACAAAGCGTCGCGTATCCTTGTCAAAGCCTTGTGCAGCCTGGAGCATCACGGGCAGGCTCTCGCGCAGATTCCCAGCGATATCCGCAAACCGCTCAGCACCCGTAGCCTCAAACACGGAGAACAATGCATCTACAAAACGCTCGCGCTCGGCAGGCCCCACTGCAAGAGCATCTCGCGAATGGAGCCATCAACGTATCGAGCACCGGCGGACAGGCGCTCACAGTACACGAAGTCGCGACCATCAACCACCCAGCTAAAGGGATTGTGCTGCAGCAGGCTGAACTCAGTGCTCTCAACGATGGCATAGTCCTCCTGTGTCTCGAACATCATGCCAAAGATCGACGACCGAGGTAGCGTCTTATCGATGCGGCCGGAAAGATCGGCAAAGGCGTTGCCGTTCAGAAACTCCTCGACGAAGCCAGGACCATCATGGGAATACACCCGTTCGATTCGCTCACGGGCGACATCGGAGCACATCGCCGCACCGTACACCGCAAGGTTTCCACCCTTGGAATGACCTCCGCACAAAAGTGGCCCGTCAATCGCATCCGCCGCCTCGTCCACATAGCGCGCCGCGGATTCCTGGGCCGGCACAGGACACCGGAACGCCATGTTAAAGTCCTCTTTCCAGCCCACAATCGTACTGTCGGTCCCCCGGAAGGAAAGATAGCTAAACCCCGCCGGAAACCGGAACGCCATGGCTGCAAACTGCTCTGTCGCTACCACATCGCTCACGGCACGATAGCCGCAAACGTGCACGCCACGGTAACGAGGGTTTGCTGCCACGGCCTCCAACAAGGCCCTGCTCCCCTCTGGATCCCACAAGTCGTCAATCATGTCCCGGTAGCACTCGGCACGCAGCAGTTCGCGTACGTCTAGGCCCTGCCAGTTCGTCAGCTCCGCCATATCACCCGGCAAACGTAAATAGGACAACCACGCAAAGACCAGGCTATCCACCGCGCAGAACGACCGCTCCTCAAACGGATCAAACACCGTCTGGGCATATGTCAAAAAATTAGGCGAATCCGACATGACTCTCCCATCAACTATGGCGCATTGGGGTAGGGTTACTTTGCACCAAAAAGGCGCCCGGACCGTGTGGACCGGACGCCTTTCATTGTAGCCTGTTGCCCAAAAGAGCTGGATTTAGCAGGAGAAGTCGACGCTGTCGATGATGTCCTTGAGGGCCTTGGCGGAGGCGGTAAGCTCATGCTGCTCGTCATCGTCCAGCGGCACGGGGACGCGGCAGACAACGCCGTCGCGGCCAACGACGGTCGGCATGGAGATGGCAAGATCAGACAGGCCGTACTCGCCCACCATGAGCGAGGAGACGGGTAGAACGGTCTGTTCATCGCGCATGACGGCAGTGCAGATGCGCTTAACGGCCATGGCGACACCGTAGTAGGTGGCGTGCTTCTTCTCGATGATGGTGTAGGCGGAGTTCTTGACGTCCTCGGCGATGCGCTTCTCGGCGGCCTCGTGCTCCAGGTGGCCGTGAAGCTCGCAGAAGGTGTTCAGCGGCACGCCGGCAACCTGAGCGCTGGACCAAGCGACAAACTCGGAGTCGCCGTGCTCGCCCATGACGTAGGCCTGAACGTCGCGCGGGTCGACCTCGACGTGGGCGCCGAGCATCTGCTGCAGACGGCCGGTGTCGAGCACGGTGCCGGAGCCGATGACGTGGCCCTCGGGCAGACCGGACATCTTGATGGCGGCGTAGGTCAGAACGTCGACCGGGTTGGAGACGATGAGCAGAATGCCGTCGAAGCCAGACTTCTTAATCTCGGGAATAATGGACTTGAAGATGCTGACGTTCTTGTTGACCAAGTCCAGGCGGGTCTCACCGGGCTTCTGGGCAGCGCCAGCGGTGACGACGATCATGGCGGCGTCGGCGACATCGGAATAATCGCCGGCGTAGATCTTCATCGGCTCGGCAAACGTCATGCCGTGCGCGATATCCAGAGCCTCACCCTCGGCGCGGTTCTTGTCCACGTCGATGAGGACCATTTCGGAGAACAGACCGCTCTGCATCAGCGCGAACGCCGAAGACGAACCGACGAAACCGCAACCGACAATAGCGACCTTCTTCTCGTTAACCATTAGAAACTCCCATCTCTCTCCACAAGCAAGCCGCCCGGGAACGACCCGAGCGGCTTGCCGTAATCCCAATACATCCAATCGGGACTTTGATTATGCTCCTATTCGCAGCCAAAAATCGACCGTTTACCGAAATTGTTTGCAGGATTCGTAAAATAACTGCACGAAATCGGTTTCGAACTATTGACGAGCCTAAATGATCTTCTAATACAGGCCCGCCTCGCGAATAGCCTCGACAGCCAGAGCGATCTGATCGGGCGGCAGGACCAGCGCCATGCGCACGTGTCCCTCGCCCGAAGGACCAAAGCTCGCGCCCGGCGTCACCACAACGCCGGCCTTCTCCATGAGCTCCTCGCAAAACGCCATCGAGTCAGTGCGGCCGCCGGGAAGCTTGGCCCACACAAACATGGAACCGTGCGCGTTGGGGCGCTCCCAGCCTAGGCCCTCAAGACCGTCGCACAGGGCGTCGCGGCGCTCCTGGTACTTCAGACGTTGCGCCTCCACCTCATCACGCGGACCGTTCAGGCAGGCGATGGCAGCCTTTTGGATCGGGAAGAACATGCCAAAGTCGATCTGGCCGCGCAGCTTGGCAAAGGCAGAGACCACATCCTCGCGGCCGACCAAAAAGCCGATGCGGGCGCCAGTGACGTTAAACGACTTGGAGAGCGAGAAGAACTCCACACCCACCTCAAGCGCACCGGGATACTGCAAGAAGCTGCCGCCCGGCTCACCGTCAAACACGATATCGGAGTATGCATTGTCGTGAACGATGAGCAGGTCGTGCTCGCGGGCGAAGGCGATGATCTCCTCGTAGACCTCGGGCATGCCCACCGAGCCCACCGGGTTGGCGGGCAGCGATACGATCATATACTTGGCACGATCGGCCACCTCGGGATCGATACCCGCCACATAGGGCAGGTAATTATGCTCGGCAACCAGCGGATAGTACTCGAGCTTGGCATCGGCAATCTTGGCACCCGCCTCAAAGACCGGGTAGCACGGATCGGGCACCAGGATGGTGTCACCCGGATCGAGCAGGGCCAGACCCAAGTGGCCCACGCCCTCCTGCGTGCCGTTGCACGACTGCACCATAGACGGCGTAATGCCCAAAACGCCAAAGCGGCGCTCATAGTAATCGCACACGGCTTGCTTGAGTTCGGGCAGGTCGCGCAGGGCATACTTCCACATCTCGGGGTCCTGGGCCGCTTGCGTGAGCGCCTCGACCACGTGGTCGTACGGCTTAAAGTCGGGCGTTCCCACGCTCATGTTGTAAATGGTCTTACCCTGAGCCTTCAGCGTGAGCAGCTTGTTGTTGAGCGAGGCGAAGACCTCCGCGCCAAAGCGGTCGAGACGCTGCGATGCCTGCATGGTGCCAGGTGACGCATAATTTCTTTCGCAAATTGACAACCGCATAGCGGAACACGGCC
>NZ_QSOP01000018.1 GCF_003436275.1 Collinsella sp. TM09-10AT | reverse complement strand
CTCTCAATGTTTTTATGTCCTGCTCATATCGTCTCTGCCGGCAGCTGGGGACACTCCTTGCGGGGCGTCCCCATTTTGTTTTCGTCCCGCATGTTTTGTGAAACACGGCTAACTTTTAGGCAAAGTAGTAAGACATGGGCAACTTTTGCGGTAAAGTAAATCAAGCAAAAGTATCCAAAGGCTAACTAGCAATCATCGCGAAAGGCGGCCCATGGCCCTACGTGAATCCGGAGAAGACTATCTCGAATCGATCTACGTCCTATCGGAACGTCAGGGCATCGTGCGCTCGATCGACGTTGCCGAATACTTGGGCGTAACCAAAGCAAGCGTCTCTAAAGCCATGGCGGCCTTGGAGAGCACCGGCTACGTGGAGATGGGCAAACGCGACGTGCATCTGACGGAACGCGGTCTTGAGGTTGCCCGTCAAATGTGGGAGCGCCACTGCTTTTTCGTGGGGCTGCTGGAGGATGCGGGTGTTTCGGCTGAGGTCGCGTCGCAAGAGGGCTGCCACATGGAGCACTGCCTGAGCGAGGAAAGCTTTGAGAAGCTGAGGGCGATGCTGGGACGGGACAGCGACCGGGACCAGTAGCCCCGCCAACCAAGTCCAACTCAGACAAGGAACCCCGCCAGCAAGCGATGCCCAAGAACCGCCAGCAACGTTACCGCAGGCCGGGACCGGGCTTGGTTTTTGAAAACACTCCGCAGACCAGAAGCGCCCCCGTTCGTAGCTCCGAAGGAGCAGAACGGGGGCGCTTCATTGGTCGAGGACGTTTTCAAAACCAAGCCCGGTCCCGGCCGGAGGGACCACAGGCGCTACAGGTTCTTGACACCCATCGCGCGCATGGCGTTCAGGATAGCGATGATCGCCACGCCTACGTCGCCAAAGACGGCAAGCCACATATTGGCGATACCCAGCGCTGCCAGCACAAGGATCAGCAGCTTAATGCCCAGCGCAAAGATTATGTTCTGCCAAACAATCGACATGGTCTTGCGCGCCACGCGGATCGCGCGGGAAATGTTGGACGGCTTGTCGTCCATCAGCACCACGTCGGCGGCCTCGATCGCGGCGTCGGAGCCCATGGCGCCCATGGCAATGCCCACATCGGCGCGCGTAAGCACAGGAGCGTCGTTGATACCGTCGCCGACAAAGGCGAGCTTGCCCTTGCCACTTTCGGCCGCGAGTAGCGCCTCAACGCGCTCGACCTTGTCGCCCGGCAGGAGCTGCGCGTGGAACTCGTCGAGACCGAGTTGCTTGGCCACAGACGCTGCAACCTCCTCGCGGTCGCCCGTGAGCATGACGGTGCGGTTGATACCGGCGGCATGCAGGTCGCGAATCGTTTGCTCCGCATCGGCCTTAACGGTGTCTGCAATCACGATGTGGCCGGCGTACACGCTGTCAACGAGCACGTGGAGGATCGTGCCGACAACCTCACAGTCCGGTGCTTCAACGCCGGCCGCGGCGAGCATTTTGGCGTTGCCAACGACGACGTGCTTGCCGTCGATGGTTGCCGTCACGCCGTGGCCCGCGTCGTTGGCGGAGTCGCTCACGCGCTTGGGGTCGACCTCGCCCTGGTAGGCGTCGCGCACGGACTGCGCGATGGGGTGATCGGAGAACGACTCAGCAAGGGCTGCGACTTCGAGCAGCGACTGCTCGGTATAGCCAGCCTCGGGGTGCACCGCGACGACTGAGAACGTGCCGTTGGTGAGGGTGCCCGTTTTGTCGAAGACGATGGTGTCCACGTCGGCGAGCGTCTCGAGGTAGTTGGAGCCCTTGATGAGAACGCCCAGCTTGGACGCGCCGCCGATGCCGCCAAAGAAACTCAACGGTACGCTGATCACGAGGGCGCACGGGCAGCTGACGACCAGGAAGGTCAGGCCGCGCAGGATCCAATCGGACCAAGCGCCAGTCACCAGGCCGCCGCCAAGCGCGAGCACCGCGGCAGCGCCAGTGACGGCGGGGGTGTAGACGCGGGCAAAGCGCGTGATGAAGTTCTCGGTGCGCGCCTTCTTTTCGCTGGCATTCTCCACGAGCTCCAGAACACGCGCGACGGTTGACTCGCCAAAGGGCTTGGTGGTGCGCACGTGGATGAGGCCCGTCATGTTGATGCAACCGCTGATGATATCGTCGCCGGTCTTGGCCGGGCGGGGGACCGACTCGCCCGTGAGTGCGGCGGTGTCGAGCTGGGTTTCGCCCTCGACGATGACGCCGTCGATAGGCACGCGCTCGCCGGGCTTGACCACGATCACGGTGCCGACGGCGATGTCATCGGGAAAGACCTGTTCGAGTGTGCCGTCGGCTTGCTCGACGTTAGCGTAGTCGGGCGCGATGTCCATCATGGCACTGATCGACTTGCGGCTCTTGCCCACGGCGTATGCCTGGAACAGCTCGCCGACCTGGTAGAACAGCATGACGGCAGCGCCTTCGGCCATGTGCGGGTCGGTATCGGGGAAGAGCACCATGGCAAACGCGCCGATGGTCGCGACGGCCATGAGGAAGCTCTCGTCGAAGGCCTTGCCGCGGCGGACGTTATTGAATGCCTTTTGCAGTACGTCGTAGCCGGCAATCAAAAACGGCACGAGGAACAGCACAAAGCTGGCGTAGATGTCGCCCGGGGTGCCGAATGCGGCGGTGAGGGTGCCGAGCTCATCGAGGGCGTACACCACGGCAAAAATGCCCAGTGCTACCAGGATGCGGTTGCGCTTATGCTCAAGGGACTCTTTCTTCTTGCGCTTCTTCTTATTCTTTTTGGGATCGGCGGCTGTCATGATTCAAACCTCTCATTTGAGTGTATGAACACTCGCTCATATAATTTCGCGAGAAAAGGCCGCGGCAAGCGCGGCCTCGCAGGTCAACGTATGCGCGGGTTAGAGAATGATCTCGCAGTCCGGCTCGGCGTCGGCGGTGAACTCAACGACGCGGTCCAGGACCTCGTCGAACTCGGCGTCGTCGGCCTCGAGCGTCAGCTTCTGGGTCATAAAGTTGACCGAAACGGACTTGACGCCATCGAGCTTAGCCAGCTCGTCCTGAAGTTCACGCGCGCAGTTGGCGCAATCGATCTCGTCGAGCTTAAACTGCTTTTTCATGGTGGGTTCCTTTCCCTGTGTTAGCGGTCTGGGTGCCGGCCGCGCTGATACCGTGGTTGATCGCTATTCGCAGATATGGCTCATGCCCTGGTTGAGCATGGTGTAGACGTGATCGTCGGCGAGCGAGTAGAGAATGTTGCGGCCGTCGCGGCGGAACTTGACCAGGTGCGACTGCTTAAGCGTGCGCAGCTGGTGCGACACCGCAGACTGCGAGGTCGCGGTCGCTTCGGCGATGTCAGCCACGCAGAGCTCGCGGCCCATGAGGGCATAGAGAATCTTGATGCGCGTGGTGTCGCTGAAGACCTTGAACAGGTCGGCAAGGTCGTAGAGAAGCTCCTCGTCGGGAAGGTCCTCGGGCGAGCAGGTGGTGGGGACGATCGGCTCGGTGGCCTCGATGTCGGGTTTCGTTTCATCAACGCGGATGCTCATTGCAATATCCTTTCATATGAACATGCGCTCATATAACTTACTTCCGATTATATGAGCGCATGTTCATATGTCAATGATGTTCAGGTAATTCGTCGCACAAAATGATGGGGAATAGTGGACGAGATTCCGGACTGAGCGGTTTTGATAGCCGATGCCGGGGTGGGTGCCCCCGCGCCGTGCAAAAATTGGAGTATTCTGCAACTATAGGGGGTCCGTTAATCTATTCCAGGCCAAATAAAGCCGCTCAAGAGTTATCCAAGGGCGGTAAACAGACAAGGTCTTCCTCAAATGTTGCCTAACGTTCCCGTTCGATAGCGTTTTTGTTTCTCATTTGGATTAACTTGTGGGTGCTGGAGGGCCGACCCTGCTGAATACTCGCAATTTTGCACATCGCTAGGGTACCCACCTTGTTAGTCGGTCTAGCTTCCGGCCCCGAAGATTCTGCCCTCGGGCGCGAGGCTGCTTATTTGGGCAAATGATGGGCTGTCGGATTCGACAGTCTGCATGTCATCGATTGCCGGAACTTCATTTATTGTCGGGTCATCCAGCGCGATACCTTCGAGTGTTGCTTTTTCGAGGTCGATTCGTTGACGATCTTCGGAATCCTGGCGAAGCTGCTTCTGAATTCGCTTTTTCTCTTCTATAAACCTTCTGAGCACAAACTGTCTCAGGTCCTCTTGCATGATTTGAAAGTCTTTTGGCAGACGCGAGGGGCGTATGCCCTCTTTCCGTTGGATCGCCTCCATGACCCTAACGAAAGCGCTGGCATGCATAAAGGAATAACGACTGACGGTGATGATTCCGTATCCCATGGACGCAAGCGCATTCTTGCGCTCCTCATCGATGGCGCGGTCTTCTTCCGCGTCATGATAAAACCCGTTGTATTCAATGTCTGCGCGAGATTTCTTTAGATACGCATCCATAAAGAACTTATTGCGTCTCGTGAGATTCTTTGCGGCAGCGGTGACCTGCACCTCGTAATCGGTCTCAATTCCCTTAATACCAAGCCCTCCTTCGCTTTTGGGCAGCGTTAGCATCATGACAAAGGCCGTTTCCATAGGAGACCGGCATCCGTCGCGCACATATTGGATCGCCTTTCGGGCAAGGGCCAGACCGTCGCATCTGGTAATGGAATTAAAGAACTGTTTTAACCTCTCGGTCGAGGTGAGCGCGAAACGCTCGATATAGGAGGTGGAAGAGTCGGTTCCAAGGGAGTAAACGCCGCACAATTCAAAGTAGTACTCCACCAGTTCGCGAAAAGGGAGATAGGTGGCGGCCTGAAGTGCGCAAAGCTCAACGCCAACAATAAAGATGCCATCTTTGAGCTCTATAAAGCGTGAGTTCGAGAATCGTTTTGACGAAACGTGGCATTGACAGTTCAGTGCATAGCGCGCATTCCTGCGATCAAACACCATTACCTCGAGGCAATCATTTGCGTCGAGAGAAACATCGTGTTTGGTGAGCCATTCTGCGGCTGCGTCAAGGAGCGTTCCGGTGGGACATGATCCATAAATCGCAGCAGGGTTACAGGGCTCGGTGTCTTTCGCAGACGCCGAATGCGCGGCCTGGTAGACCGCTTTTGCAGTGGTATGTGACAATACGATACTCATGGTATATATCGTGTCAGCTAATGCCGTGTTGATGGCGCTGAGTGGGAAAGTCGTTTTAGGGGCCTAACCAAATGCTGTCCAAAAGCTTGACGCAATTATGGGTTGGCACGCCTAAAATCAATGTTATCGCAGCTTAGCTATAGCATATAAAAACTCAATTGCTGCACATTTGATATCGATGCATCACCATCCGACAACGAATTACGTGTCGGGAATTGGCCGAAATCGTTCAAAATGAGGGTTCAGAATTTGTGATGGCAGATCTATCTGTGGAACGTAGGGCGGCCCCGCTGCGGTGTTTCCCACTGCGAGGCCGCTCGTGAGCAAGTAGTGTTTGTCGCAGGCGTTGCTATTTCGCGAATAGGTTCTTGAGGTTGAACTCGGCCTGTACCGTGCGGAGCATGAGGTCGGTGTCGTCCAGACCCAGATGCTGCTCGTTGGCGTCGGGCGCGAGGGTGCCGCGACGGCGTGCCCAGTTCTCGAGCGCGGCGGGGGCGGACTCGCGGGGGAGCGAGCGCGCGTCGGCGTCCAGGCTGCGGCAGATCTGGCGCGAGTCGATGACGATGATCTTACCCGCGCGGCGTGCCTCGGCGTAACCGTCCAGGTGAATCTTGAACCAGCTGTCCTCAAAGGCGGCGTTATGCGCCATGTACGGGTACTTCTTCATAAGCTTGAGCAGCTGCTTTTGCAGCTCCTTGTTCTCGCGGAAGGGCGTTTTGCCGTCGATGTCGTCCCAGGTGATGTGGTGGATATTCGACAGCGGTACATCCTCGCCGCGGTAGATGTCGGGCAGGCCGCAGTAGTGTGCCTCGGCGTCGTGCGGGACGGCGTCGCTGGTGAGCTCCATGATCTCCCAGCCCACGTTGATGATATAGCCGCGCTCGGGTGCACGGCCGGTGGTCTCGATGTCGATACCGAGCACGGTGCCCTGGATGGGTTTGCGGGCGTAGGCCACGCCGAGCGCGTCGCGGTCGCCGCGGATTTCGCGCATAACGGACGCGGCAGTGCGCTTTTGCATCTTGCCGATGGCGGCGCAGGTGTCAGCATCGGACAGGCCGCGCGAGAGCGTCGCGGGCGTCACGTTGCGCAGACGCGCCTCGCCAATCTGGTCGCACAGGTCGCGGTTGCGGTCGGCCAGGTCGCGCACGGTGACAAAGTCGAAGCCGGGGTCGCCCTCGGCGGTAAAGTACTCGGTCTCGAGCACCTTGAGGGCCTCTTCGCCCTTCTGGCGCTCGGACTCCATGGCGCCGTGATCGCCGTAGATAAACATGGGGATAAACGGCTGGCGCTCGTATTCGAGTGCTTGCGATACGTTCATATGCTACTCCTTGGACGGGCCGCGTTGTGCGGCTCGAGGTTACTGAGTTATGGCGAGATGATAGTTTACCATAGGCAACTATTGGCACCGCGCCCGGGACAACTACAATACCCTAGTTGACCGCTAGGACTTTTACAATGCTGCCGAAAGACACGAAAGGTTCCATCCGTCATGGATTTACTGATTGATATTCTGCTCGACGCCGGCAAGGACACGCTGTCGCTGGTGCCGTTTTTGTTGGTGACGTATCTTGCTCTCGAGACACTTGAGCACGTTGCGGGCGACCGCGTCAACGGCGCTATCAAGCGCGCCGGCGCTGCGGGTCCCGTGGTTGGCTCGCTGCTGGGCATTGTGCCGCAGTGCGGATTTTCGGCCATGGCAGCAACGCTGTACGCCGGCCGTGTCGTGACCTTGGGCACGTTGGTGGCGGTGTTCCTTTCGACCTCCGATGAGATGCTGCCGCTGTTGCTTGCCGAGCAGGTTCCCGTGCAGACTATGGCGATGCTTTTGGCTTCGAAAGCGCTGATCGCACTGGTCACGGGTTTTATCGTGGACGCTGCCATTCGCGGCCTGCGCCGTAACGCCCGCGCGCACGCGGCGATTCGCCGTACCGTGCTGGGAACCGCGGCCAACCCGGCCCACGTGAACTGCGCGCACGACGACCACAGCGGCGGTGACATCATCGACGAGGTGGCCGAGGCAGGCGTGAGCGCCGACCACATCCACGAGCTGTGCGAGCGCGACCATTGCGGTTGTGATGAAGACGAGGACGAGCACGAACACGGACATGGCCACGATCACGGTCATGAGGGCGAACATGAACACCATGATGGTCACGGTCACTCTCACTCCCACGAAGGGACGCCTGTCCTGTCGATCATCCGCAGTGCGATCTCGCACACCGTGCAGGTCTCGGTATTCATTTTTCTGGTGACGCTGATTCTGGTCGCCGTGCTCGAGACGTTCGGCGAGTCCGCGATCGAGCAGTTCCTGCGCGGCAACGAGACACTCGCTGTCCTGGGTTCGGCGCTTGTCGGGCTGATTCCCAATTGCTCGGCGAGCGTGGTCATTACACAGCTGTATCTGGAAGGCGCGCTGCAACTGGCGCCGATGCTCGCCGGCACGCTCATTTCCGCCGGCGTGGGTTATCTGGTGCTGTTCCGCACCAACCGCAGCGCCCGCGAAAATGCCGTGTTCCTGATCATGATGTACGTCATCGGCGCTGGCTGGGGCCTCATCCTCTCCGCCGTTGGCCTCTAAGTAGGCCTAAAAAATGGGCTTCAAATAGCCATGCTCAGCGCCTGCGCAATGCGGCGACGCATGGCATTTTGAAGCCCGTTTTTTGTTGAGCCATGGATTCCGAGCGCTCACACCGCTCAAAACAAAAAGGTAGATTTTAGGCATGTCTCAAAAATCTACCTTGGTTAGTGCAGCAACTCGGTGAGGTTGCGTTTAAAGCGGGCGCGGTCTTCGCTGGTAAATGCTGCCGGACCGCGAGTGCGTCCGCCGGCGCGGCGTACCTTCTTTTCCTCGTGGCGAATAAACAGCTGCATGTCGATAGTCGCCTTGTCGTACACGCGCCCGCGCACACCGATGGCGGCGGCATCGCGCCCGAGCACCATGCTCGCCAAGCCAATGTCCTGCGTCACGACCACGTCGCCCGCCTGCAGGCGTTCGACAATGGCAAAGTCGGCGCTGTCGGCGCCCACGCTCACGTCGAGCGTCGTGACCCAAAAGCCGCGTCGCGCGTGCTCGGCATCGCGCGGGTCGTCGCGGCGAATGTGCCGTTCCAGGTTTTGCGTGCTGTTGCCGGCGATAACAACGGCGACGCCCGCCCGCCGCGCGCAGTCAATCGACTCGCGCGTGACCGGGCAGGCGTCGGCATCAATAAAGAGCGTCTTTGGCATCTAGCGCACCAGTTTGCCAAACTGAATGGCGCGAACAATGAGCGTCACGCCAAACACCAGCAGCGCGGCACCGCTAAAGATGACGAGCATCTTGGCCGACCACAGCGGATAGATAAACACGAACATGCCGGCGATGATGGAAAGTGCGCCGCTCAGGATAGCGAGGGCGCGGTTGGACGAAAGCTCGGACTCCAGAATCGACATGACGCCCTCGACGATCCAGCCAAAGCCGGCGACGACCACCACGAGCGTGGTGAGCGTCGCGGTCGAGAAGGCCTGGTTGCGCAGGATTATGACGCCGCCCAGAATGATGAGCAGGTTGGAGATGATGCTCGTAACGCGCCAGCCGGTGGGCAGCAGCGGCTCGAAAACAGCGGTAAACAGCCTGATCGCGGCCGTGATCACAAAGTAGATGCCCAAGACGGTCGTCAGGAAGACGAGGGATTTGGCGGGCGCAAACAGCAGTGCGATGCCGGCGACGAGCGCCAAGACGCCCGTGATGGCGTAAATCCAGCGCACGGCCTTGACGGCCTTGCCTGCCATGCTTTTCTCGTCAAATCCAAACGCGCTCGATTGCTTGTCATCGTTCTTAAAGATGCCCATGATGTCTCCTTTCCGTGCGGCGTAAGCCGTAGCTCTTGCAACCAGTATCGCCCAAGGGCGCCGTCGCGTGGGGCGGGAAGGGCGAATGGGAGCCTCATCTTCCCGAATTGTTACCTTTGTTCCCGTTTGGATGCGGAATATTCAACAGGTGTGGAACATTGCGCCGCTGTGTGTAATTACCTACGTTTTAGGTTAGATTTTCTTAAGAACAATTGGCTTTTATTGGGGGTCTTATGAACGAAGCTGTTCCCGCGGCGCCGGTAAGCGCCGAGTCGATGGCAAAGCAGGGTTGCGAAAAGCTTGGCCTGGACACGTTTGACGCGCTGGTCCGCCGCGCCCGTACGTGCCGCCGTTTTGACGAGTCCATGCGCGTGCCGCGCGAGTTTTTGCTCGAGCTGGCGGAACTGGCGCACCTGGCTCCCTGCGGCGCCAATGCTCAGCGTCTGCGTTTTCATGTGGTGAGCGGTGCCGAGGATTGCGCGCGTGTATTTGATGAGCTTGCATGGGCCGGCGCGCTTAAGGATTGGTCGGGTCCTGCCGAGGGCGAGCGTCCGACCGGCTACATCGCGATTCTTGCCGAGCGCGCTGTTCCGGGTAAGCCCGCCGCGCCCATCACCGAGGTCGACACGGGCATTGCCGCGCAGACGATGATGCTCGCCGCTCGCAGCGCCACGCCCGAGGTGGCAGCCTGCATGTTCAAGGCCTTTACGCCCCACGCGATCGATGCTATGGGGCTCGATAACGACAAGTATGAGCTCAAGCTGATCATGGCTTTTGGCGTGCCGGCCGAGACGCAGATGATCGATGCGATCGATTCCAACCCCGACGGCTCAATTAATTACTGGCGTGACGATGCGCAGGTGCACCACGTACCCAAGCGCCCGCTCGCCGACGTGCTGGTGTAGCTGAGCGTCACCGCGGCGTGATCAGACGGTAAACCACCACAAAGGTGCCTGTCCCCTTTGTGGTGGTACGAGGGGAGAGCGTGTGGCAGATCTGTATTTGGTGCGGCATGGGCAGACTGAGCTCAATGTGCAGAGCATTTTGCAGGGCTGGCACGATTCGCCGCTTACGGCGCGCGGGCGCGAGCAGGCGCTGACGGCGCGTACGGCGTTTGCGGCGCGTGGCGTGGCCTTTGATCATGTGTATTCCTCGCCGTTGGGCCGGGCGCGGCATACGGCCGAGCTTATCGTTGGCGAGGGCCGTTCCATTGAGCTGGTCGATGACCTGCGTGAGTGGCATTTTGGCTCGCTGGAGGGCACATCAAATCGCGAGATGCCGCCGCAGCCCTGGGGCGATTATCCGGTGGCCTTTGGCGGCGAGTCGGAAGTGCAGCTTCAGTCGCGCATGGTCGCGGCGCTGTCCCGTATTATGGCCCGGCCGCAGCACGACTGCGTGCTGGCGGTTTCCCACGGCTCAGCCTGCCAGGAGTTTCTTGAGTATGTGACTGGCGGGGGAGAGCTACCCGACAACGGTGCCGTGCTTCATTTTGGCTATTGCGACGGGGCGTTTTCGCTCTTGGGTTGGTAACGAACGAAAGGACCCCTATGAATAAAGATCTGTATCTGGTCCGTCATGGACAGACGATATTCAACCTTAAGCGTATCATTCAGGGGTGGAGTGACTCGCCGCTTACGCAGTTGGGTTGCGACCAGGCGGCGCGCGCCGGCATGTTTTTACGTGCGCGCGGCATTGAGCCCGATCATGCCTACACCTCTACGCTTCATCGCACCGAGCAGACTATCGCCAACTTGTGGCCGGGCTTGGCGTACGAGCGCCTGGACGGCCTGCGTGAGTGGTTCTTTGGCGACTTTGAGGCCGAGCGCGTGATGCTTATGCCCGAGCGCCCGTGGCGCGACTTCTATCGGCAGTTTGGCGGCGAGGGCCAGATCCAGGTGCGCACGCGCATGGTGGCGACGCTGACCGATCTTATGCAGCGTCCGGACCATACGTGCGTGCTCGCGGTAAGTCATGGCTCAGCTATCAAGGAGTTTTTGGACCACGTGCGGGGCGCGGCGGCCGACGAGCGCGAACGCGTGCCGGGCAACTGCTCAGTGCTGCATTTTGCGTTTGACGATGCGGCCGATACGTTTGAACTGGTCGAAGTCTTTACGCAGGAAGACTACGCGCGCGAGCTGGGGCTAGAGCCGCTCGTGGCGGCGGCAGGTCCGCAGCGTGGATAACGCTGACGTTGCGGCCCGGTTTACCGGCGTAATTGTTTGATGCGAAAAGGGCGGAGGTGCATGCGTTTGCTGCATCTCCGCCCCTTGTTTGTTTGGATGCTGGGTTTTCCAGCTTAGCGTTTGAGTTCGCTAGAACCGTGAGACCTGGTGAGTGAGCAGACCCGTCGGAACCTGCGGCGCGCTGCCGCTGACCTGCGCGGCGGGGAACAGCACGGCTACAGCAAAGTTGAACGGCTCTTTGCCAGAGTAGGCGCCGGCAGCGCGGGCCTCGTCGGCCAGAATCTGCGATGCCCCAGCCAGTGCGGCGACATAGGCGGAGTCACCGGCGAACACCGGGTCGGGCGCCTGATCGAGCATGGCACGGATGGCGGCAACGGCGTCCTCGCGCTTGACCTCCCACACGCGATGTGTGACGCCCGCGGGATCGGTGACGGCGTAGAGCGATGCGCCCTCTTTGGCAGCGCTCAAAATGATATCCATGACGGGCGACGCCTCGTAGGCGAGCGACACGGGGCGCGGCTGCACCTTAAGCTCGGCGATCGCGCGCGCGGCGGCGAGTGCGTCGACGCTCTCGGCGGCAGCCTCGTCGCTACCCGTCAGTACGTTAACCGGGCAAATCGCCACGACACCCGTCGCGCGACCCGGCTCGCCCGAGCATTCGTACACGTAATACGCCGCGCCTGGATCCTTGAGCATTAGGCCGTCAGCAATGGCGCCGCGCAGGGCGTCGTTGCCGCTCAGGATACCGCCCATCGCAGGCAGCGCCTCGAGCACACGGTCCTGAGCCGGGCGGATGCAGGGAAACGGAAGTGCTTTCATGGGCGGTCCTAACGCGCGAGTCGGTTTGTTCGCGGCTTATTATGCCCCAACTTGGCCGCTTGCGTCCCAGAGCGTGTTATCGGCAAGCGCGATGAGCACGTTTTGGCAGCGAACGATATCGGCATGGGGCACATACTCGTCGGGCTTGTGTGCGAGCGCCAACGAGCCGGGGCCGTAGCTCATACAATTGCGGTTGCCTGTCTTGCCGGCAATGACGGCGGTATCGGTGTAGCCGGTAAAGAAGCCGACGGTCGTGTCCGCGTCCGTTACGTCATCGGCGGCACGCTTGAGCGCTGCTAGAAGGGGAGAGTTCGGGTCGCGCTCGATGGCGGGGCGGTCGCCCGTCACGGTGTAGCTGCCATGGCAACCGGGAACGGCGGCTTCGGCGACGGCGATGGCATGCTCGACCATATTGATTGCGGCGGCCGTATCGGTCGGCGGGGTCAGGCGCATGTCGACCCAGACTTTGGCGCGGTCGGGTACGACGTAGGGGCGATATCCGCCCTCGATTTGGCCAAACGTGATGGTCGAAGGCCCCAGCTCATCGTGCGCGGGCAGCGCCGCAAACGCGCGACGAAGCGAACACATGACCTCGGCCATGGCGGCGACGGCATCCGCGCCCTTCCAAGGCTGGCTCGCATGCGCCGTCACGCCAGCCATTTCAATCTCGAACCACGTACGCCCCTTGTGCGCCACCTGGATCTGTCCGTCGGTGGGCTCGGTGTCCAGCACCCATTCGCGCGAGCTGACCCAGCCAGCATCGATCGCGGCCTCTGAGCCGCGCATGAAGTCTTCCTCGTCGACCGAGCAGATGAGCGAAAAGCCGCGGCGTGGCAGCGCGCCATCCGCCGCCACGCGCTCGAGCGTATGGACCAGTGCGGCAATGGCGCAGGCCAGGCCACCCTTCATATCGCAGGCACCGCGGCCATAGAGTTTATCGTCGCGCACAACCGCCCCAAGCGGTTCGATGTCTGCGTCCCAGCCATCGCCCAAGGTGACGGTATCCATGTGGCAGATATAGATCAGCCGCGGCTCGTCGCTTTGGCCCGGCACGGTGACTTTAAGGTTGCGGCGCCCGGGCAGCACTTCGAGCTCCTCAATCTGCACGGCATCGAGCGCAGAACTATCAAGTTGTGCCAGCTGCTGCTCAATGAGCCTCTTAATGAAGCGCTCAATTTCATCCTCATACGCGCCCGGGTCTGAGCTGTCGATCCGCACAAGCTCCTGCGCAAGCCGCCAGGCAAAATCCTCATCAACCATATGCAACCTCACAATCAGTTTGCTTTCCAAACCGATTGTAAGCCTCCTGAGAGATCCGCGACGTGGGCGTGGCAGTATTTACCGTTCGCAGGCCGAGCCAGCGCGTTTGCCGTCCGGGCGGGTTCACAAGCGACGCAGCGGGTACGTACCCTTCATGGACGACATGCTGTGCGACATATCTGCCTTTCGGTATCACCGGATACCTCCACAGGTCTTGGCAATAATGCCGGACCTGCCCGATTCTGCGGACGATCCGCGCAGGGAGCACCTATGTGAGCATCCGCTCGTCACGCATTTCCTGGGCACCCCGTTACACGTGTTGGCGCAGGGCAGCTGCGGACGTAAGGGCGATCGCATTGTCAGGCATGTTTGGAACGGGGAGAGGCCGTTTGATTCCGTGCGGCAGACGGAGTTTGGCCTCGATGTCGCGTCCCCGCTCTTTACCCTGCTGACCCTGGCTTCCTCGGTCTCAAACGAGCGTCTGATCATGTGCATGTATGAGATGTGCGGCACCTTTGCCGTGTGCAAGATTGCGCCTCAGGTAAAGTCGGCACTTGAGCAGGCATACGGGGGCCGGTGGGGTGACGCACGGTCGGGCTGGGAAAACGTAAAGGATACCTCGGGGAATCCAACAGACTTGTGGAAACGACCTCCCTTGATTGAGCTCTCTGAACTTACCGAGTACGTCGATAAGATCCCGGGGCTCCGCGGCGCTAAATCGTTCACGCGTGCCGCGAAATGCATTACGGGGGTGGCGGCATCGCCGCTCGAGGTCCAGGCTTCGATGCTGTTTGGCCTTACGAGGTTGCGCGGCGGCGAAGGGCTGCGCCTTACCAATAACGTCGAGATTCGCTTGACGCGCAGTGCCCGCCTGATTTCGGGGCTTGATAGGCGCTATGCCGATATCCTGCTGGCAAATAAGGACGGCAGCAGAGAGTGTCTGGTTGAATGCCAAGGTAAAGCCATTCACGGATCCATAGAATCCAAGATTTCGGACTCCGATCGAACGACGGCCTTGCAAGCCATGGGATATCCCGTCGTTCTGATGACCTATGGTCAGCTGGCCGACTTCGATGCCTTCCGCGTGGTGATGGAGCTCATCATGTCCTATCTCGATGTGCCGCTGAAAGACAAGACGCCGCGACAGCAGGAGCTCGAACGGCGGCTTCGTGAGGAGATTTTTATCGATTGGGCAGGAATGTAGCCGCGCGGGTGGAAAACGGTCGCGCGGACTAGAGTTTTGGTCACAAAAAGACTTATATTTCGCCTTGGAGGGGCCTTAAAAATGCTATCTAGAATAAGTTGTTTCGGAAAATGGACAGTCAACTTACATTCGGCACATAGAGATCGATTTTTACCTACTAAAGTCCCTGATAAAGCTGTTTATCAAAGCGGGTGTGCTTAGCGACTTGAGCCTCACTATCGATTATCTGAAAAAACTTGTTCTGGGTATCATTTTAAAGTCGTCCGGAGCAACAAAATCGGCCCCCGTTTCGTGAAAACGGGGGCCGAATGGGCTTCGTGGTCTGTCTGGCAGGATTGGCGCCGGCGCTATTTAATCACGCGCACACGATACATCGACGGAATTTGCTTAAGTGCCTCGATCGTGCTGCCGTCCAGGTGCTCATCGGTGTCGAACATGGTGTAGGCGTTCTCGCCAGCGGACTCGTTGGTCATGCGCTGCACGTTGGCGTTGTCCTTGGCGAGAATGGCCGTGATCTGGCCGATCATGTTGGGCACGTTGGCATGCAGGCAGGCAATGCGGCTTGCGGCGCGCGCCTTGCCCATGCTGCAGGCGGGGTAGTTGACGCTGTGCGCGATGTTGCCGTTTTCCAGGTAATCCTTGAGCTCGCTGATGGCCATGTCGGCGCAGTTGGCCTCGGCCTCGCCGGTGCCGGCGCCCGAATGCGTGGTGATAAACGTGTTGGGCATCTTGACGGTCTTGGGCGTGGCAAAGTCGCAGCTAAACCAGCTGAGCTTGCCCGCGCGCAGGGCGGCGTCGACGGCGTCCTCGTCAATGATGGTCTCGCGCGCGTAGTTGATGAGCACGGCGTCCGGGGCCAGCAGGTCGATCTGCTCGGTGCTGATCATGCCGATGGTATCGGCCTTGCTGGGCACGTGCACGGTGAGGTAGTCGCAGCCGCGGCACAGATCCTCGAGCGTGCCCACGCGCTGCACCTCGCGGCTCAGCACCCACGCGTGCTCGACGGAAATGAACGGATCGTAGCCGTAAACGTCCATGCCCAGGTCGACACAGGCGTTGGCGACCTTGGAGCCCACGTTGCCCAGACCGATGACACCGATGCGCTTGCCCTTGAGCTCGCGGCCCACAAAGGCCTTCTTGGCCTTTTCGGCATCGACCTGAATCTCGGGGTCGTCGGCGTTGTTGCGCACCCAGTTCATCGACTGCACGACGCCGCGGCTCGAAAGCACCAGCATGCCCAGGACGAGCTCCTTGACGGCGTTGCTGTTGGCACCGGGGGAGTTAAAGACGACGACGCCCTTCTTGGCGTACTCCTCGACGGGGATGTTGTTGACGCCGGCGCCGCAGCGGGCGATGGCGCGGATGCCCTCGGGCAGCTCGTGGCCGTGCAGGTCGGTGGAGCGCATCAGAATAGCGTCGGCCTCCTCGGCGGTGCCCACAAACTCGTAGCCCTCGCCAAATTCGACTTTGCCGTCCTTGGTAATGTCGTCGATGGTTTTAATCTTGCGCATGAAAAACTCCTTAGCGGATTTGTTTATAACAAGTGGTTTGAAGTGGCTGGTCGGCCCGCTCGTTGCGGGCTAGTTAGATCGCGGACTCAAACTATGCTGCGCTTCGAAGTCCTTCATATACGAGGCCAGTGCCTGCACGTCTTCCATGGTGACGGCGTTGTACACGCTGGCGCGCATGCCGCCGACGAGGCGATGGCCCTTGACGTTTTGAATCTGGTGCTCGGCCGCGCCTGCGACAAAGGCGGCGTCGAGGTCGGCATCGCCGGTACGGAACGTGACGTTGGCGATGGAGCGACTGTCTGTCTGTGCGGTGCCGTGGAATAGTTTGCTGTTCTCGAGCAGGTCGTAGAGCAGGTTGGCCTTGGCCCAGTTGCGCTCGGCCATGGCGGCAAGTCCGCCGGTCTGTTCAACCCAATGGAACACCTTGCCGCACACGTAGATGCCAAAGGTGTTGGGCGTGTTGAGCATGGAGCCCTTGGCGGCTTGGGTCTTAAGGTTCAGGTACTGCGGCGTCTGCGCAAAGGCCGGGTCGTCGGCGATCAGGTTGTCGCGCACGATGACCACGGTCACGCCCGCGGCGCCGGCGTTTTTCTGCGCACCGGCGTAAATGAGCCCGTAGCGCTCAACGTCGAGCGGCTGCGACAGAAAGCAGCTCGAGACATCGGCGACCAGCGGCACATCGCCACAGTTGGGCAGCTCGTGGTACATGGTGCCGAAGATGGTGTTGTTCTGGCAGATGTAGACGTAGTCGAGCCCGTCGCCCGTGGCCTCGGCGGCAATACGCGCGTTGATGTCGGCCATGTCGGGGATGCGGTCGAAGTTGGTGTCTTCGGAGCTCGCGAGCAGCACGGCCTCGCCGTACTTGGCGGCCTCCTTGTACGCCTTGTTGGCAAAGTTGCCGGTCACGATGTAGCCGGCGCGCCCGCGGCGCATGAGGTTCATGGGGATGCCCGCAAACTGCAGCGTGGCGCCGCCCTGCAAAAACAGGACACGGTAATTGTCGGGGATGCTCAGCAGGCGGCGTAGGGTTGCCTCGGCGTCGTCGATGATCTGCTGGTACATGCTAGATCGATGGCTCATCTCGAGCACGGACATGCCGCAACCGCGGTAGTCCATCATCTCGTCGGCGATCTCGGCGAGCACGCTTGTGGGCAGTGCGGCCGGGCCAGCTGAGAAGTTGTGCACACGTGCCATCTTCTAGTTCCCCCTCGTAGTCGTTTGAACGTTCGGGATACTTTAGCACAGTGGAGCGCTAGGCGCGACCGCATCACGGTAAAACTCGAGTGCGCCGCTATGATTTACAGGATGGTTACATGGGGGAGGGCGGTCGCAAGGTCTATATCGCCGGGATATACCGTGACAGGTACTCTTTGAGCGCGGGGTCGCACACATAGAGATACGTTCCTAACATGCCGCGCGTCATGAGGACGTAGTAGGCGTTGACGATGATCTTTTGCAGATCATCGTCGCTTGCCTTTTTCTTGGCAACGGCATCTTTGAAGTTTGCCCTGTTAACGTTGACTGCATCTTTGTTCGAATCGTAGTAAATGTCGGGACCCAGAATTACGAATCCGTAGTTGAGGTCGTAGCCTTGTACCGTATGAATGCATCCGACTTCGTTGACGGCGTTGGCGGAGTTAACCCAATCCTTCTGGGTTGAGTTCCAGCGTTTGGGAATGCCCTCGATGACGATATCGAACGCATCTTTGTTATTCTTCGTTTCCCACTTCCACGCAAAGCCTGCCATCATGCGGGATAGACCAACTTCTTCTTCCTTGGTTTGCTGCAGAGAGCAGAAGTCCTCAAATCGGTCGACGATTCCAAACTGGTATCTGGGGATATCGCTGTCCGGATCCCCGGCTCGCGAATCGTAAGGCTCCTATGAAAAGAGTGCTTTGAACTTCATGCCGGCATGCATGTACGCTTTGTTATCAAGCAGGTCGTAGACAAAATCGAGGTACTCATCGCCGCCACGCACGCGCATTTGGGTACTCAAGTTGAATTCTTCGGTCTCGATGCCGGCTTCTTCGAGTTGGTTGAGTCGCTGCTCAAGGCCATCTCGGTTGAGTCCCGATGCGCGGACTTGCTGTTTGGGGTCAAAGAACAGGTACGCCTTGTCGCAGCATTTGAAAATCCAATCCACCTGGCTGCTCGTGCGCGGCAAGCTGAGTCGTTCACATGTGTTGTAGAAAGCTCCGATGCCGGCGCCGGCGGATAAGTAGTTTCCCAGTCGGTGCGCCTCGTCGACAAGCAAGACGTCATACCGATCGTTTTTTGTGACGTCGTTGGGGCTCAGGATATCGCCGGGCTTTAACCCGGGGAGGAAGTGCGTGAGTTTTTTGAGCGTCTTGCTCAGAGACTCCATGGGCGTCACGAAGCCGACCCGCAGACCGGAAAGGTTCGGCTCATTTTTGATTTTGAACATGAGACTGATGGCGAGGATTGTTTTGCCTGTTCCCGGCGCGCCGTTCACGACGGTTACGCGCTCTTTCTTGGGACCGCCGTGTTTAATGTCTTCATGCTCTTGCTCGAGCCGCCTGTAAATCGCCTCAATCGTTTCGTATTGATCGGGCGTGAGCGTTTTGAAGGGCGAGAATTTGAACAGGTCGGTATTCTCGAGCTCTTCGATGGGGTGGATCGCATAGTTCTCTTCGCGAAGCTTTGTCCAGAGGTCTCTGAACTTCTGGCGATACTGAGGTCGCTCAAAATAATCGAACTGGGCATAGCCATTGTTGGCGTTGGTTACCTGGTATTTTTCGTCAGCGCAGAACAGCTCGATAAGTCGATTCTCAAACTCAAATGTTGCTGACTGATTGAAGGTTGGATTGTCAATCAGGAGGGTCCGGTCGAAGTCTTTGTCCACGTTTGCGGCGTGTTGCTTCATGCGGCGTCGATAATTGGTCGTTTGACCGATGTACGCCGTTTTGTTTTTACTGTTGGTCAGAATATAGAGAACGGGCCAACTCTCGTCATGGTGGAATCCGGGCTTTGGCGTGCCAAAGTCCTGCAGCGATTCGCTTGCCTCGAAGGGTTGGGGGAGGGGAAGCGTGTATTGTCGAAGGGCGAACTCATTACTCATGGTGGGCCGCCTTTCTGTATTCGCTGGAGCTGGTGTCGACGGGATAGCGCTCGCCGTTGCGTTTGAGTTTGGACGAGAGCGCCTTTGGGAGGTCGATTCCGTTTAGATCGGCGAAACGTAGGAGAAAGAGGAGCGTGTCGGCAACTTCGTCTTCGATGGCTTGGCGCTGATCAGGGCTATCGAACATTTCTGCAATGCGCTTGTCGCTCATAAAGCGGAAAAGCTGAAGGAGTTCGGAGGACTCTGTCGCTATGCCGATGGCAAGTTCCTTTGGAGTGTGATATTTGCGCCAATCGTGCGCATCACAAAAATCTCTGACTTGTTCTGTCATGGCAGTGAGCTTGTCCATCATCCGTAACCTCCCTGATGTTCATTATTTTATTATGGCCGTATCTGGAGTTTATTGCACATCAGTTGGGACGTGCGGTTTGTCCGGCCGCGATTGCCCGGTAGGAGGATTCACCGTGAAGATTGAAGTTGATGTAGACCAGCTGCGCGAGGGCTTGCTCGACTACGCGGGGAGCGCGGCTGGCGTGGGCTTTCCCGCTGCCATGCTCGACGTGATGGATATCGAGGACGAGTCGCCCCAAGAGCTCCTAGCCCGAGCCGAACGCGAAGGCCTCGACCTCCGCGACTTTGCTGTGGGTGACAGCTAGTAGCTGAAGAGGGACGGGCTGCTAGGAAGCTAGCGTGGCGATGACGGCTTCGTCGCCGGCGTATATTAGGGTGTTGCCATCGGGGATGATGGTTTGGCCGTCGCGCTTGAGCATCACCACGATAAACGGGTGCTTGCCCTGCGGCACGTCGCGCAGGCGCTGACCGGCCAGGCGACCGTGGGGCGTCACGGTGACCTCGCGCAGCGTAACCTCGGCACGCTCTTCGAACGTTGGGGCTGCCATCACCAGAAGGTCGCCTTCCTCGATGACGGTATCGCCGTTGGGCAGTACCGGGTGTGCCCCGTCGCGCAGCACCAAGACCACGAGCATGTCCGTCGCGCTGCCAATATCGGCGAGCGAGCGCCCGGCAAACGGATGGCCAGCGCCCACCTTGAGCTTTACAAACGACATGCCGTCCTCGTCGTGGTAGTCGTTAAAGGTGCGGCGCACGTCGCCGGCCGCATCGATCATATCAAGTTTCTTCGCCACCGCCGGCAGTAGCGAACCCTGCACCACAATGCTCGATACGGCAATCACAAACACCAGGTCAAATAGGTCGTGTCCGCCGGGAACGCCGGCCACCACAGCAAAGAGGCTAAAGACGACCGAAGCCGCGCCGCGCAAGCCCGCCCAGCTTACGAGCGCAACCTGGCGAGGGCTCGTCTTAAAGGGCGCCAGCAGCAGACCGACGGCGATGGGGCGGCTCGCAAAGAGCATAAACGCCATGAGCGCCAGGCCGGGTAGCAGCATTTGCGGCAGGCGCGCGGGCGTGACGAGCAGGCCGAGCAAGAAGAAGATCGTCATCTCGGCCATCTCGGTAAGGGTGTCAAAGAAGTGCGCCATCTCGACCTTGCCGGTGATGTCGCTCGCGCCCAGCACAATGCCTGCCAGGTATACGGCCAAAAAGCCGTTGCCGCCCAGGTAGCTCGGCAGTGCGTAGGCGACGATCGCCACGGCGAACAAAAAGATAGTCTGCGCGCCCTCGGCCGTTGCGTGTGCGCGCTCAATCAGGCGGCTGGATATCCAGCCGATGGCAAGGCCCAGCCCCACGCCCAGGATGATCTGCTTGGCCAGCAGCACGGGAATGTCGATGTTGCCACCCGCCGCGAGGGTGGCGAGTACCGCGGTGAGCATGTAGGCGACGGGGTCGTTGGAGCCCGATTCGACCTCGAGCAGCGAGTCGGTGCCGCCCTTTAGCGACAGGTTGTGCTCGCGCAGCACGCTAAAGACGCTCGCCGCGTCGGTCGACGCCACGACCGAGCCCAGCAGCAGGCCGCCGATCCAGTCGAAGCCCAGTGCGAAGTGTGCGAACACGCCAGTGATGCCGGCGGTGGCGATAACGCCGAGCGTGCTCAGCAGCACAGCGGGCGCGGCGACGGGTTTGGCACGGTCGATGTTGGTGTTAAAGCCGCCGTAGAACATGATGAACAGCAGCGCCGTGCTGCAGACGGTTTCGGTGAGCGCGTAGTCGCTAAAGTCGATGTGCGCCGGACCGTTGACGCCGAGCAGCATGCCGAGCGCAATAAAGATGAGGAGGGTGGGGAAGGGGAGTTTTTTGCCGACGGGTTTGATGGTCAGGCACAAAATGATGACGAGGCCGATAAAGAGAAGTATCTGGTTCATGGATAGTGTCCGCTCCTGGGTGGTTGGCGTGGCACGGTCAGTTGTCTGCGGTTATTTGTACCCAAAGGTGGTGGGTTTATGGGGGCGGATTACGGGCGTGCGCGATATCGTCATAGACGGCTGCCGTCTTTGCCTCTGCTCGGAAACCCTTTCCAGCTTTATTGCAACGGAGTACAATGGGTAACGTTTAAGTTCAACTTGAAGTTTTAGTTGCGGCGCCGGGCTTAGACCGCAATGCAAGGAGAGGCGTACCATGGCGATCTATGTGACATCTGATGCTCACGGGCACGTGCGTGCGCTTGACGAGGCCCTGTCTAAGATCTCGTTGACGTCCGACGACACGCTGTACGTGCTGGGCGACATGATCGATCGCGGGCCCGATCCGGTCGGCGTTATTAAGCTCGTGCGCTCGCTGCCCAACGCCCACGTGCTCAAGGGCAATCACGAGCAGATCATGCTCGATGCCATCATTGGCCAGGACCCGCTCGATGCCGAGACCTGGGATATCAACGGTGGCTGGACGACGAGCGAGCAGCTCAACGACATGGAATTTGAGGCATACGAGGAGCTCGTGCGATGGATGGCCGCGCTGCCGCTCTACGCGGTGGCCGAGACCGAGGAGCGCCCGTACCTGCTGGTGCATGCCGGCATCCAGACCGAGGCGGCGCGCGCGTTTTTGCTTGAGCATGGTGTCGATTGCGGTGACGGCAGGGGAGCGGTCGATGCCGATAGCGAGCTGCTGCGGCAAATGCTCGCCGTGCAGTCGTCCGATGACCTGCTGTGGATTCGTCACGGCTATTGGGATGCGCCGACGGGACTGCTTTCTGCCGAGGGCGAGGGCCCGGTCGTGGTGAGCGGCCACACGCCCACGGTGTCGCTTGGGCGCTATTGCGAGGTTGGCGGCCTGGCGGGGCTCGATGAGGAGTCGGGCCGCGGGCAGATTGTGCGCCTGGGTGGCGAGGATACCGCCGGCGTGCCCGATCGCATCGACATCGACTGCGCCGCCGCCACCGGCTCCGAGTTCGGTCGCGTGGGCATCCTGCGGCTCGATGATGGGGCGGAGTTCTACGCGAACATCAACCCGGGCGAATAATCGGTGCAAGTGGTAGCTAATTTGGGACGGGGCTTTTTTGACTACTCTTGCCCTTCTGCCCGCTAATTGATTTCTCTGGGACGGGGATTAAATAATCATTTGGCTGCCCGCTGGCTAAGTGAGTAGACTTTTTTGGAAATGCCGAGCACCCAACATATTTGCCTCAATAAAACCGCAGGTCACAGACTTGTGCTCTGTCGGTGTGGTCAGGGATTCGGTAAAAATCTACTCACTTAGTTTTACGTAATGCATATTGTCTTCAACGAGACCCCAGCCGGGGCGATTCCATCGCAAATTCCGGTGACCGGGGCAGCTAATTAGGCGCCGTAGGGGTTGCGGTCGCGCTCGATGCGCTGGCGGATGTGGGCGTACTCGATTATCAGCAGCACCAGGAGTAGGGCCATGATGGCTAGGTAGCTCACCACGGCGCCCATCAGACCCAGCAGCTTAATCAGGATCACCGGCAGCACCACGCTTACGGCGAAGCAGATCAGGTAGATCTTGGTGACATCGCCGGCGTGGCGCAACACCGTGATGATGGCGTAGATAAAGTCGATTGCCGCGGTGACGCCGCCGGCGACAACCATTAGCAGTGCCAGCGTGCGGTAGCGCTCAAAGTTGAGGCCGTACATAAAGCTCATGATGGGGATGCCGGGGCCTGCCATAAATGCGGCGCACGCTCCGGTAATGACCACGATCAGTGCCATAACGGCAACAATAATCAAGTCAAAGCGGCGACGCTTGCGCGGATTCGCCCAAATGCTCGACAGACGTAGGAGCTGCGGTTTATAGATAAATCCAATGCTCAACAAAATAGCCTGCGCTGGAAAGAACAGTGCATTAAAGTACAGCTGGTATTTGTAGGCCAGTGTGCCTTCCATCACGAACTTGGGCATGCTCTCGATGAGGTTGAACAGGAACAGCGCACCAAAGAGCGGGGCGCACTGGATAAACAGGTGACCAGCCTCGCGCAGACTCATACGGCGTGATTTTTCGGTTTCGAGCAGGGCGAGCGGGGCGGTGACCAGCACGAGCGAGGCAATCGCGGCGATGCCCATGGCCATGGCGGCGATGGGCATGCTGCGCGTGAGGAACAGTGCCACGCTAAAGACCGCGATGACGCCGACGGATCGTAGCGTTTGGCTCATGCCGGCCAGGTAGAGTTTGTCGGCCTGCTGCAGGCGTCCCTCGTACACGTCGGCAATGCCGTCGATCACCTTATACAGGTAGACGCCCAGGCCGATTGTGGCCATCTGCGCATCGTAGCCGCGGGCGCTGCTGTATACCAGGCCGCATGCCAGCGCGAGCGCTCCGCAGATCCAGCGGTTGAGCTGGTAAGAGGCAAAGGACGTCTTTTCGTCGATGTCCGAGACCTGGAAATTGCGCACGCCGTAGTTGCACGCGATCATGATGAGCGTGCCGGTGACAAAGGCGATGGAGAATTTGCCAGCCTCCTCGGCGCCCACGAGCTGTGTGGACACGATGGTGAGCAACGGAAACACCATGCCCCACACGGCGGTGCCCAGGGTATTCCAAAGGTAGTCGCGACGGGTGGCGTGATCTTCGTACTCGGCTTCTTGCGTGGAGAAGCCGCCGCCGTAGACGGCTCCGAGCAGGCGGTTCCACCAGGCATTGACCATGCGGTGGATGGGGCCGGGCTGGCGATCGCGCTCGCGGCGACGGCGTGTGACCTGGCTGCTGTCGGGACCGCCGGCGTTACGCTGGCTTAGCTCTTGGATTCGTGCGAGCTCCTCGGCGGTGTGCGATGCGGGGAACAGGCCGTTCTCGATGCGTCCGCCCTGCCCGTGCGCCCCGTCCGATACGGTGGGGTCGGCGACGCCATTGCGGCGGGCGATGGCGCGGCGAATGCTATCGATGGGCGTGATGCTCAAAGCGGAGTCCTTTCTATTGCTGCGCTCTAGTATAGACGCGACGGTGTTCGTTCGTGTTTTTGAACAGGTTGTTCGATAATTTCGGCGGCGCCATTCAGTAGACGGCATTTGGGGACGTTCCTTATGTGCCGGCACTTTGGGAACGTCCCTAAGTGCCGGATCCGGGGTCGCTCCTTGGTTGTTGCCTGTTCAAGAGTGTCCCTAACGACTAGGCCGCTTGCGTGCGATTTTTGACCGTTGGGCGGGCGCTTCGCCGTTGCCGCAAAAACGTTTTTGCATATCGGGTACAACGGGCTTTACGTGAGTAAAGTGCGCGCCTCGTCCACGTGTCGCGCTTTTAAAGGAGGCCCCATGCCAGGTATTACCCCTGCAGAAGTTCTGTCCAACTTTGGCATTACGCTGGTCGAAGATCCTGCCGAGAACCAGCCCCGCCTGCTGGTCGACCTGCCGGCAGCCGAGCTCGTCGAGCACGCCATCCGTCGCAACGAAGGTCGTATGGCCTCCAACGGCGCGCTGGTGATCGAGACGGGGGAGCGCACTGGCCGCTCGCCTAATGACCGCTTTATCGTTGACACCCCCGATGTTCACGACAAGATTGCCTGGGGTGCCGTCAACCGCCCGCTGTCTGTCGAGAGCTACGAGGCCATCAAGGCCGGCATCGTCGACTATCTCAACGAGCGCGACGTGTTCGTCACTCGCGGTATGGCCGGTGCCGACCGCAACCATACGCGTCGTCTGCTTGTCGCCTGCGAGCGTGCCAGCCAGGCGCTCTTTATTAAGCAGATGCTCGCCCGCCCGCTTGCCCGTGAAATCGCACGCACCGGCGAGCCGGACTTCTGTGTGCTCGCCGCGCCGGGCTACCAGTGCGATCCCGCCATCAAGGGCCTCAACTCCAGCGCCGCCGTGGTCATTAACTTCCAGGAGCGCGTGATTCTGGTCGCCGGCACCGGCTACTCCGGCGAGATCAAAAAGTCCATTTTCAGCGTCATGAATTACCTGCTGCCCGTCGAGGACGACGTGCTGCCCATGCACTGCTCGGCCAGTATGGATCCCGTCACGCACGAGACCGCCGTGTTCTTTGGCCTGTCCGGCACCGGCAAGACCACGCTTTCGGCCAATCCCACGCGCCTGCTGATCGGCGACGACGAGCACGGCTGGTCTGACATGGGCATCTTTAACATCGAGGGTGGCTGCTACGCCAAATGCGAGGGCCTGGACGCCTTCCACGAGCCCGAGATCTTCAACGCTGTCCGCTTTGGCGCGATCTGCGAAAACGTGGTGCTCGACGAGAACCGCAAGCCCAACTACGACGACATCTCGATCACGCACAACACGCGCGTGGCATACCCTGTGGAGCACATTCCCAACGCGTGGACCAAGGGCATGGGCACCACTCCAAGCGTCGTGCTGTTCCTGACCTGCGACGCCTTTGGCGTGTTGCCGCCCATCTCACGCCTGACGGCCGATGCCGCCATGTACCACTTCGTGACGGGCTTTACGGCTAAGATCCCCGGCACCGAGGTCGGCGTCACCGAGCCCACGCCCACGTTCTCTTCGCTGTTTGGCGAGCCGTTTATGCCGCTCGACCCCATGGTCTATGCCAAGATGCTCGGTGAGCGCATCGCCGACGGCCGCACGCGTGTGTACCTGGTCAACACCGGCTGGATTGGCGGCGGCTACGGCGTGGGCCATCGCATCGAGCTTGCCTACACGCGCGCCCTGGTGGCCCGCGCCCTCGACGGTACCATCGAGGACAGCGAATTCGTGCATGACGATATCTTTAACGTCGACATTCCTACCACGTGCCACGGCGTGCCCGACGGCATCCTGGTGCCGCGCCAGTACTGGCAGAGCACCGCGCGCTACGACGAGGCGGCGCACAACTTGGCCGTGATGTTCGAGGAGAACTTCGAGAAGAAGTACTCGCACCTGCCCGAGTCCGTGAAGGCCGCCGGTCCGCACGCTCAGGTGCACGCCGACGCCCGTCATCGCGGCCGCGGCCTGCTGGGACTCCGACACTAGCGTTGCTTCAGACCCAAAACCACCATAAAGGGGACAGGCACCTTTGTGGTGGTTTTACTCGCGCGGATGACTCGGGTTACAATACGCCTGACATATCGCTCCCTTCTCCGGATGGGGGCAGCGTAAGCGCTCTTGTGGCGGCACCGTAGGACTTTGAAGGTGGCCGTCGTAAGGGCGCTTTTTGTTTAGGCGCCCTCGCTCGGGCGCGCACGATGAAGGGAGAGCGCATGAAGAGCTTTATTGCCGAGGATTCGTTTTGGGAGCTATTTCCGCAGGCGGCTGTCGGTGTTGTGGTCGTAAAGGGCATGAAGCCCGCGGCTCAGATTCCTCAAGAGGACGTGGACGCGATTGCGGCGTTGCTCGACCGCGCCAATATCGACGCGGAGCGTCATCTGACCAGCGATACTATCAGCGAGAACGCACCGGTCAAGGCATGGCGCGAGGCTTATCGGCTGTTCAAGACCAAAAAGGGCGCGCGTTGCTCAATTGAGAACCTGCTCAAGCGCGTGCTCAAGGGCAAACCGGTGGGCCACATTACGCCCGCGGTGGACATCTACAACACGGTGTCGCTGACCTACGCGCTGCCCGTTGGCGGCGAGGACCTGCATACGATTGAGGGGGATCTTCGCTTGAAGGTGACTGACGGCGGCGATGCGTTCCTGCCACTTGGCGAGGAAACAGATGACCCGACGCTGCCCGGCGAGCTCGCCTACATCGATGATGCGGGCGCCGTATGCCGCTGCTGGAACTGGCGCGATGGCGTTCGCACGGCGCTGTCCGACGATTCGGCCGATGCATTCCTGGCGATTGAGTGCGCGGAGCCCGAGCGGATGGGGGATTGCCAGGCTGCCGTTGATCGTCTCGCCGAGTTGCTCGAGCGCTATCTGGGAGCGACGGTTGTCGTTAAGACGCTTGTGACCCGCGACAATCCCTGCGTGGAACTGTAACGACGCCTGCGGATCATGTTCGCCGGTCAAAACCACCACAAAGGTGCCTGTCCCCTTTGTGGTGGTTTTTATGTTGATGGGTTAACAAATGGGATATTTGGGTATGGGTGTTGCCTCGTGCGGCTAAGATGTTTACCCGTTAGCATCATGTAAGCGAAAGGCGGTCGTCTCCCATGCAGCAGAACGACGAGACACGTTTCGAGGACTTTGTCGGACTGATCAGCGGGCTCTACAAGGAGATCCAGCGCATTAAGACATCCGAGGGCGCAAGGCTGGGCCTCAAGGGCTCCGACGTTATGTGCCTGTACTATCTTGAGCGCAGCAAGGACGGCCTGACTGGCGCTGACCTGGCTCGCATGGCAGGCGTGACCCGTGCCGCCGTCTCGCGCACGCTCGCGCATCTGGAGGAGGGCGGCTACGTCGAGGTCGACGACTCGGGTGATGCGGCCGTTAAGTATCGTGCCCCGGTGCGCCTGACCGCTCTGGGCGGCGAGAGCATGAGCGAGGCGGACCGCATCATTCGCGAGGTGCTCGACACCACCGGTAAGGCTATGGGTGTGGAGCAGCGCGAGCAGATGTATGCGTCGCTGCGTACGATTCTCAACACCCTGCGTGAGATCTAAGGCCGCCAAGGCATTTGCTTCCCATTAAAAACTGCATAGTCCCGTTTGAGCGCGTATGCCGTGCCGGGGCATTGCTGTCAAAATTCCCCGCGCGGGACCTGCGCAAGAAAGGATTCGTTATGTCCGTCCGCATTATTACCGATTCCGCAAGCGATATGTCGCCGGCTGAGCACCCCGCTCTGCATGTTCTGCCGCTGTCCGTCACCTTTGGCACCGATGTGTACATGGATGGCGTCGACATCGATCACCAGCGCTTTTACGAGATGCTCGTGGAACGCGATGAGCTGCCCAAGACCGGCCAGGTCAACCCGTACGCGTTTTCGCAGGCGATTGCCGAGGCGCGTGAGGCCGGCGATGAGGCTGTGATTATTACCGTGGGCGCTAAGCTTTCGGGCACCAATCAGAGTGCCCGCACCGCACTTGCCGAGGCCCCGGGCGGCGATGTGTACGTGGTGGATAGCAATAACGTTACCCTGGGCGAGCGCGTGCTGGTCGAGTATGCCCTGCGCTTGGTGGACGAGGGCCGCGGCGCGGCTGAGATCGCGGATGCTGTCGAGGCCGTGCGCGACCGCGTGGTCGTCATCGGCCTGCTCGAAACGCTGGAGTACCTGGTGCGCGGCGGCCGCCTGTCTGCTGCGGCGGGCGCTGTGGGCACGCTGCTCAACGTGAAGCCGGTCGTGGCTGCCGAGGACGGTCTGATCGTGCAGCTGGGCAAGGCGCGCGGTTCCAAGAACGGCCGTAACCTGCTCAACCAGAAGGTCGAAAAGGCAGGCGGCATCGACTTTTCCATGCCGCTGGCGCTCGGCTATACGGGCCTTTCGGATGCGGTGCTCAAGAAGTATATCGAGGACAGCGCGGCACTGTGGGCTGGCCACACCGAGGGCGAACTGCCCGTTCACACCATCGGCGCCACCATCGGCACCCATGTAGGCCCCGGCGCCGTAGCCGTAGCCTTCTTCCAGCCCGTTAACTAGCCCACCTGCCAAAACCACCACAAAGGGGACAGGCACCTTTGTGGTGGTTTATGCTATTCCGGGTGGAAGGGAGCGAGCAATGGCGTCTGAGGGCTTTTTTGAGCGGGTGTACGAGGTGGTCGAGCAGATTCCCGAGGGGATGGTCGCCACGTATGGTCAGGTGGCGCTGCTTGCTGGACGTCCACGAAGTGCGCGGTACGTGGGGTATGCCCTGCATGGCAATCCGCGCCCCGGCGAGATTCCCTGTCACCGCGTGGTGTTTGCCGATGGCCGCATATGCGATAGTTTTGCTTTTGGCGGTCCCGATGCTCAACGTGAGCTTTTGCTAGGGGAGGGTGTGGCGTTTAAGGACGACATGCACGTCGACTTGGCCGCCTGTCGCTGGCCTGCAGGACTCTAGCGGCTCTGCCGTGGCTTAAACCACCACAAAGGTGCCTATCCCCTTTGTGGTGGTTTTGGCAGGTTTACCGAGGTTAACTTATGGAGAAGGTATGGCGGCGCGGTTTGTCGCAGCAAAGTAAACCACGGTGAACTATATTGTTTTCAGCAACGGAGCAGGCAATAGGCGATGAAAAAGCCTGCCCTGTTGAGTTTGATTCGCATTCCTCCCCTCTGTGCGATTCAACGGTGTACTTCGGGAACAGGCCCGCTGGCAACTATCTGCCAGCGGGCCTGTTCCTGTTTCGGTGAGGATTCAGCCTCACCGTCTATGTTGTGCGAAGGCGCTTTGCCTAGTACACCATGCCCATGGCGTCCTGAACCTCGGCCAGGGTCTGCTCGGCGATCTCGTTGGCGCGACGGTTGCCTTCGTGCAGGACGTCCTTTACGTAATCCAGGTCGTTCTCGTAGCGCTGGCGACGCTCACGGATCGGCGCGAAGTACTCGTTGACGGCCTCGGTCACGTACTTCTTGAGCTGGCCGGAGCCGCCCATGCCAATCTCCTCGGCAATCTCGACTTCGGAACGGCCGGTGCAGATGGCGGCCGTCGAAAGCAGACCGGACACGCCGGGGCGATTCTCGGGATCGAACGTGATCATGCGCTCGGAGTCGGTCTGGCTCTTCTTGATGCGCTTGGCCGTCTCCTCGGCGGTCATCGAGATGTTGATGGAGTTGCCGTAGCTCTTGCTCATCTTGCGACCGTCCAGGCCGGGCAGCAGCGGGGTCTCGGACAGCAGCGCGTCGACCTCGGGGAACACCTTGCCGTAGCGGTTGTTAAAGCGGCGGGCGATGGTGCGGGTGAGCTCGATGTGCGGCAGCTGGTCGCGACCGACGGGCACCACATTGCCCTTGCAGAACAGGATGTCGCAGGCCTGGTGCACCGGGTAGGTGAGCAGAAGGCCGGTGAGCTCGTGGCCCGAGGCCTCCATCTCGGCCTTGACCGTGGGGTTGCGCGCCAGCTCGGCCTCGGAGACCAGCGACAGGAACGGCAGCATGAGCTGGTTTGCGGCGGGTACGGCGGAGTGCGCGTAGATCATGGTCTTGTCGGGGTCGATGCCGCAGGCAAGGTAGTCCATGACCATGTTGTACACGTTGTCCTGGATGTGCTCGGTCGTATCGCGGTCAGTGATGACTTGGTAGTCGGCGATGAGCACGTTGGTCTTGGCGCCCATGTTCTGCAGCTCAACACGGCCCTTGAGGGTGCCGAAGTAGTGACCCAGGTGCAGACGGCCGGTGGGGCGGTCGCCGGTGAGCATGGTGAACTTCTCGGGCGTTTTGGCCAGGCCCTCGCGAATGGCGTTGCTCTTTTGCAGCGCGACTTCGTAGCTGTTCTCGTTTGGCATGATTGCTCCTAACGTATGTTCATGGGTCAAGATGATAACGCGTTTATTGGAGGGTCGGGGCGTAAGTACGCGAGGGGCGGGAGAGCGGCGGCATGTGCGATGGGCGCGGCGTGGCTGCGCGTTTGGCCGGCGGCGCCTGGGCGCATCCTCGGCAGCTTACCCTAGCGCCTGTGGTGGCGCTCCTCCCTGCGTTCTTCTGCCGCCTGCTCCTCCTGCTTAAAGGCGGGATCGTCGGGGGTGACGAGCTCGTCCTCGTGCGTGCGCTTGTTGTAATGGTGGCGCAGCACGGGCTCAAACAGGTGCAGGTGCTTGGCAAAGGCCGCCGAGCCAATGGCGAGTACGGTAAAGATGAGCACGCGCATGGGCACCTCGACCTGGTTAATCGCGGCGGCGCCGGCCGAAAGCATGATGCACCAGGCGTAGATGAGGAGCACTGCCTGCTTTTGGTTGTAGCCCTCTTGGATCAGGCGGTGGTGGATGTGGCCCTTGTCGGCCTGCCCGATGCTAATGTGGGCGCGCTTGCGGCGCACGATGGCGCTAAACGTGTCGATGATGGGCACACCGGCAACGATGAGCGGGATTATAAGCGAGGTGAGCGCGGCGGTGCGGCTCACGTTGAGCAGCGAGATGGAGCCCAGTGCAAAGCCCAGAAGCAACGACCCCGAGTCGCCCAAGAAGATGCTTGCGGGGTTGAAGTTGTAGCGCAAAAAGGCCAGGCAAGCGCCAAAGAGCGCAATGGAGAGCGCGGCGGCGTCGATGCGGCCCGAGAGAACGGCCATCGAAAACATGGTGAACGACGCGATGCCGCAGATGCCCGTGGCCAAGCCGTCGAGGCCGTCGATGAGGTTAATGATGTTGGTGAATGCCACCAGATAGATCACGGTGATGGGGTAGGCGAGCCATCCGAGCATGATCTCGCCGGGGGCAAACGGGTTGACGATGACGCCGATCCGCAGGCCGCCGATACAGGCGATAAGCGCGGCGAGGACCTGTCCGGCTAGCTTTTGCTTGGGCTTGAGCTGGAAGACGTCGTCGATAGCGCCGGTCGCAAAGATGACGGTAAAAGAAAGCGCAAGTATGGGGTAGCTGATGTGCAGACGGGGGTGGGGCACCAAAACGGGCGGCCAACCCAGGTACCAGGTGCCTAGGATTTGCACAATACAGGCAACGACCAGGCCCAAAAACACCGCCGTTCCGCCCAAACGCGGGATGGGCTTGGTGTTGATGCGGCGCTTAGAAGGATAGTCGACGGCGTCGAGCTTAATTGCCAAGCGCTTGACCAGGGGCACCGTGAGGAAGGTCGTGATAAAGGCCGCCGCTGCCACGCATAGATACGGTATGTAGCTCGGGGATGAAGCCATGAATCTAAAAACCGCCAAGCGTCGAAGGAAAAGGTCAAAGGTTGCTAAGCGCAAAGGGCATAGCCGAACCATGATACTCGACCACGGGGGGTGCATGGAATTGCACGCAGCGATAATCACGCGCTTACCAGATATTGGGATGTTGTCGATGGATTGTCGGGATACCGGCGGGGATCCATATGGGCTGTAATGGTGGTTTTCGGCAAATAAAAACCACCCCCCACGTTACGAAAATGAACCCACCTAAAACAGGTGGGTGCCCTCATCGACTGTTCCAGCGTCCTTAACAACGAAGGATACCTGTACTAGGTACGACTGTGTGGGCTCCCTAAATAAACGCGACGGTTCACCCAGTTGCTCCGCGGGGGGCGGAATACCTACATCATAAAGCGGCACTTTATCGATTCCAGTCTTGACATTACAAAAATCGTGTCGGACGATTACGGCGCCTTGGGCTCGAGCCGTCTGTGCGGTTGGTCCCTTTACGTTTGAGCTGCTGAATCGTTGTTTTGGAGCATGTTTTTATGCCGACGCCGTTGACCGAACTTTTTTCGCCCGCCTGCCATTTGTGTCCGCGCCGTTGCGGTGCGGTGCGCGACGAGGGTGCGCACGGCGTATGCGGTGCCGATGACACGCTCAAGGTGGCCCGCGCGGCGCTTCATATGTGGGAGGAGCCGCCTATCTCGGGCGAGGCCGGTTCGGGCACGATCTTCTTTAGCGGCTGCTCGCTCAAATGTATCTATTGCCAGAACCACGAGATCTCGACGGGCAATTTTGGGCTTGAGATTTCGCCCGAGCGTTTGGTCGAGATTATGCTGGAGCTGCAGGACCAGGGCGCCAATAACATCAACCTAGTGACGGCGACGCACTATGCGCACCTGTTGCCTGCCGCGATTGCCGCAGCTCGGGAGCGCGGGCTGGACATCCCGATCGTCTACAACACGAGCGGTTATGAGCGTGCGAGTGCCGTGGCGGCGCTCGGCGATTTGGTCGACGTGTGGCTTACCGACTTTAAGTATGCCAATGCGGCGCTTGCGCAGTCACTCTCTCATATTAAGGACTACCCGCGCGTGGCTGTGTCGGGTCTGGCCCAGATGGCGCGCGAGATTGAGCGCCGCGGGGGAGAGCTGGTAGACGGGGACGGGCTCATGAAGCGCGGCATAATCGTGCGTCATCTGGTGCTGCCGGGGCATGCGGACGATTCGTGCCGCGTGTTGGACCTGGTGTGGCAGACGGTGGGCGACGTGCCGATCTCGGTCATGAACCAGTACACGCCCAATGCCCTCATGCGCGAACAAGGCGGCGACCTGGCGCGCGCCGTGACGCGCGAGGAGTACGAGCAGGTGCTCGACCATGCCGACGACCTGGGCTTTACGACGATGTTTTGGCAAGAAGGCGGAGCGGTAGACGAGAGCTTCACCCCGGCGTTCGACACCACCGGCGTCCTCACCAGCGCAAAGTAGTGCGCTCGCCGATGATTTTTCTGGGACGGGGATTAAAAAATCATCGAGAGGATCGCCTGCTCGAAAAGTTGTCAAAATAGCCGCGTCCCAAAAAGACTGGGTATTGGGCGTTGACAGTTGGCGAGCCGTAGGTAAAATATCAACTTGTCCTGGGGACGTAGCTCAGTTGGGAGAGCGCTGCCGTCGCATGGCAGAGGCCGAGGGTTCGACTCCCTTCGTCTCCACCCTTGGATTTGATAAGCCGCTGACATTGTGTCGGCGGCTTTTTTTAAAAGAAAGGGCTGTACCATGGCCAAGCTTGAGTCCCAACCACTGTCTGCCGAGGAACGCGCCGAGTTGGAAGAGCTCCGCGCCGAGAAAGCTCGTCGCGAGGCCCAGGAAGAGGCACGCCGCGAGCGTGAGGAGCTGGCCGCCCTGCGTGCCGAGCGCGAGAAGGCCGAGGAGGCCGCCGCGAACGTCGCCCCCGCGCCCAAGCCCGCCGCCGCGAAGCCCGCGCCCACCGCACCTAAACTTCAGCCTAAAAAGGTCGCTCGTTCCAAGTCCGTCGAGCCCAAGCCGAGCCGTGACGAGATGACCTTTGCCCAGCGCATGGTTACCTCCAAGGAGCCTACGGGCGAGAACGAGATCCCTGGCATGGCGCCGGCTCAAAAAATCATCATTGTCCTTGCCCTCATCGCGTTTGTCATCTTTATGGGCTACACGATCCTGACCAGCATGGGCCTGCTCTAGCCCATTCGCGCTGGGTGCCATGCCCGAACACTCTGCCCTTTTCCAACCCTCAACCTCTGCACAACGCATCCGAAAGGTCGCCCCATGGCTTTGACCGACATCTCGCATCCCACCGACATTGCAATGCTCACCGATCTGTACGAGCTCACTATGGCCCAGGGCCTGTGGGAGAGCGGCAAGGCCAATGAGCAGGGTTGTTTTACCGCGTTTTACCGCGACCATCCCTTTGGCAGCGCCTATGCCGTCATGTGCGGCACCGCCGAGCTGCCCGAGCTGGTCGAGAACCTGCGCTTTACGCCCGAGGATATCGACTACCTCGCCTCACTCCAGGCCCCGGCCGGCGGTGCGATGTTCAAGCCTGCATTCCTCGACTACCTGCGCGATTTTCGTGCACATGTAAACATCGACGCCGTCCCCGAGGGCGAGCTCGTCTTTCCGCGCGAACCCATGGTTCGCGTCACCGGTCCCGCGCTGGAGTGCCAGCTGCTCGAAACGGCGCTGCTCAACATCGTCGGCTTCCAGACGCTTGTTGCCACCAAGACGGCGCGCGTGGTGCTGGCGGCGGACGGCCGTCCCGTTGCCGAGTTTGGCCTGCGCCGCGCCCAGGGTCCCGATGGCGGGCTGGCCGTCGCGCGCGCGAGCTACGTTGCCGGCTGCTCCTCTACGTCCAATGTGCTCGCCGGCCGCCGCTACGGTATTCCCGTCTTTGGCACGCATGCGCACAGCTGGGTCATGAGCTTCGACTCCGAGCTCGAGGCCTTCCGCGCCTTTGCCAAGTCGAGCCCCAAGAATTGCACGCTGCTCATCGACACCTACGACGTACGTGAGGGCTGCGAGCATGCCATTACGGTTGCCAAGGAGATGGAAGCGGTGGGCGAGCGCCTGTCGGCCATTCGCATCGACTCCGGCGACCTCGCCAAGCTCTCCAAGTATGTGCGCGGCCGTTTTGATGCCGAGGGCCTGCCCTATGTGGGGATCTCGGTTTCTAACGATTTGGATGAGTACACGATTCAGTCGCTGCTCGACCAGGGCGCGCCTATCGATAGCTTTGGCGTGGGCACCAAGCTCGCGACCTGCTACGACCAGCCGGCGCTGGGCGGCGTGTACAAGCTCGCCGCCCGCCGTGCGAGTGAGACGGACCCGTGGACGCCGGTGGTCAAGCTCTCCGAGCAGCCCTACAAGCGCACGATCCCGGGTGTGCAACGCGTGCGCCGTTATTACGACGGCTTTGGCGGCCCGGTCTGCGACATGATCTACGACGAGGACCATCTGGCGGGGGAGGGCGCCGCGCGCGGCAATACCCTCGTGGCCGTGAATGATGCCGCTCTGGTGACCGACGTGTCCGAACTTGAGTATCGCGAGCTGCTGGTGCCGATCGTGCGCGATGGCAGTGCGGTGGCTCCGCGTGAGAGCATCCAGGACGCGCGCGAGCGTTGCGCCTGGGCACTTGACCATCTGGACGCAGCTTTCAAGCGCTTCCTGTACCCGCAGACCTATGTGGTGGGCATGGAGCAGGGCCTGGCTCAGGTGCGCGACGAGCTCGTGCGCAAGAACATGGCTGCGGCTTCGGCCTTCCCCTGGGCAAAATGATCCGAAGGGGACGGAGGAAAACGGATCATTTTCGTCCGTTCCGCACCAGGCGCCCCGACTGCCCCAGCTCGCCCGAACGCTCGACATTCGATTGGTTTGACGTATGACGACTTCTTATAAAACGATGGTGGTAAAGATCGGTTCGTCCACGGTGGTGGGCGCCGACGGCAAGGTCAACCGCGCCTTTATCGGCGGGCTTGCCGACCAGGCCGCAGCGCTGCGCGAGCTTGGCTGGCGCCTGGTCGTGGTGAGCTCGGGTGCCATTGCCTGCGGCTATCCCGTGCTGGGCTTCGACCGCAAGCCGGTCGGTGACCTGCCGAGCCTGCAGGCCTGCGCCTCGGCCGGTCAGTGCATCATCTCGTCGGCCTACGACGAGGAGTTCCATGCGCGCGACCTGCTCACCTCGCTCGTGCTGCTCACGCGTCACGACACGGCGCGCCGCACGTCCTACCTGCACGCGCGCGACGCCCTGCTGCGCCTGGTGGAGCTGGGCGTGGTGCCGGTCGTCAACGAGAACGACACCGTTACCGTCGATGAGATCAAGTTCGGCGACAACGACACGCTGGCGGCGCTTGTGAGCTGCCTGGTTTCTGCCGATCTGTGCGTGACGCTCTCGGACATCGATGGCCTCTACACCGCCAATCCGCATGAGGATCCGACGGCCGAGTTTATCCCGGTCGTGCATAAGATCGATGCCAAGATTATCGCCTCGGCGGGCGATTCTTCCACATCGGTGGGTACGGGCGGCATGATCACCAAGATTCGCGCGAGCCGCATTCTCATGACGGCGGGCATTCAAAGCGTGATTTGCTCGGGCGAGGAGCCCGATGCGCTCGTGCGTCTGGCCCGCGGCGAGAGCGTGGGTACGCTGTTCGATCCGCCGGCGGAGCGCCTGGACATTGCGCCGCGCAAGTTGTGGATCGCACTGGGTGACAAGGCGCATGGCTCGGTGACGGTCGATGATGGCGCCGCGAAGGCGCTGGTCAGCCGCGGATCGTCGCTGCTCGCGGTGGGTATTCGCGAGGTCGATGGCCAGTTTGCCGAGGGCGATGTGCTCGACGTGTGCGACCCGAGCGGCATGGTTGTCGCCCGTGGTATCGCCGAGGCCGATTCGGACGTGCTGGAGCTTGCAGCCGGCCGCCGCCAGGACCAGATTGCCAGCAACCGCCTGCTCGCAGACCTGGCCGAGAAGCCCGCGATCCATAGGGACAACTTGATAGTGTTTGCATAAAGAGAGGCAGCGCTGCGGCTCGTTTTGCCAGCAGTGCTGCCTCTCCTTTTCCGGCACTTGGGGACGTTCCTTTTGTGCCGGCAGACGGGGACACTCCTTTGCTAGAAGATCTGGCGCAGGTCTCCGCGGTTGAGGGCTTCGTCGAAGAGGTGCTTGAACACCACGCTGCCGTGCAGGCCGTCGTGCTCGAACTCGTTCGTCACCCAGGCATGCGAGTTGCCCACGCGGCTGAGCGTATCGAGCTGCAGGCCCGAATCGACGTACATGTCGTCGAAATACACCGCGGCCTGGAGCGGCACCTCGTTGCAGGCCAGGCGTTGCGGGTCGTAGATCTTGTCCCAGCTGGTGTCTTCCATCAGCAGGTCCATGGTGGGTTTAAACGGCTTAAGCTCGGGCATCTGCTCAAACATCCACGGGAACATGGCCTCGCCGGTAAACATGAGCGGGCGCGCGAGGGTGTCGAACTCGGCACGGTGTGCCTTCTCCTCTGCCGCGGCCCAGCGAATGGGCATGGTATCGCCGTCGGCGTAGATGAACTCCTGAAGCGTCCAGTACAGCGGATTCGTGCGCGTGTTGGTGCGCTCGAAGGCACGCATCAAAAAGCTGTCAGATATCGAGACGCCGCAGGTCAGCGTGCCGTCGCCGTCAACAAAAGCGTGATCGATAATCCAATGCATGCGCTCAAAGCTCGGCTTCATGCCAAAGTCGCTGCCCATGAGCTGTAGGCGCTCGACCGTCATCGGCGAGCCGTCGGGCAGCACGGGCTTCTGAGCCTCGAGCGCATCGGCAAGAGCCGCCACGCGCTCGACGTCGGCGGGGTAGCGGTCGTAATACTGCTGTGTCTTGGCAGCCATGCGCGGGAAGGTGTGCGCGTAGACCTCGCTTGCGCTCGCCGGCACGTGGGGGATGCCGCCGCAGGTAAAGCTTGCCGCCACGCCCTCGGGGAAGAGCGACAGATAGCTCAACGTCAAAAAGCCGCCGTAGCTCTGCCCGAGTGTGACCCAGGGCTTGCCGCCAAAGCCCACCAGGCGCAGGTACTCAAAATCGCGCACGATGGAGCTGGCGAGGTGGCGCTTGAGGAAGTCCGCCTGCGAGCGGGCCGCATCGGCGCCGGCTGCCTCGGCGCGATCGCCCAAGGTGGCAATCGTGCGTCCGTCCACGCAGCTACTGCGTCCGGTGCCGCGCTGGTCGGGCAGGACCACGCGGAAGTGCTTGACGGCCTCCTCGATCCAGCCATCGCTTGTGGGTGACAGCGGACGCGGGCTCTCGCCGCCGGGGCCGCCCTGCAAAAACAGAAGCAGCGGCAGATCGTCGTTGATGCGGTCGGGCGCGCAAACCACGCGGTAGAAGAGCTTGATGCTCTCGGGCGCGCCGGCGATTGGTGCCGGCATAGCGCCGCGGCGCATGGTGCTGCCGACGGCCAGGAGCATTGGCTCCAGGCCGCGCCAGTCGAGGGGGACGTCGATGCTGTGGTCCTCGACATACAGGCCGGGGACGTGGTACGAAGTAATGAGGGCCATGTGAGTCTTCCGTTCGTTGCGGTGTTTCGGGTTGACCAATTCTACCGCCGCGGGCGAGGGCATGCGCAAATCGGCTACCATGGTTGCAAACTTCTAGGAGAAAGGGCCGTCCATGTCGGTCGATATAGCCACGTATGTCCACGATCTTGCCGTTGCCGCTAAGGCAGCGTCGGCCTCGCTTGCCACGGCGAGCGACGAGCAGCGCCAGGAGGCCGTGCGCGCCATGGCCGCAGCACTGCGCAACGGTATCGACTCCATCGTCGCCGCCAACGAGCTCGATATGTCCGCTGCGCGTGATGCGGGCACCTCGGTCGGATTGCTCGATCGTCTGCTGCTGACGCCCGAGCGCGTCGAGGGCATGGCCGCCGGCCTGGAGAAGCTCGCCGAGCTGCCCGATCCCGTGGGCCGCGTGCTCGATCACCGTGTGCTTGCGAGTGGCGTGGACCTTACGCGCGTGAGTGTGCCGCTGGGCCTGGTTGCCATGGTCTACGAGGCGCGCCCCAACGTGACGGCCGATGCCGCGGGCATCTGCATCCGCACCGGCAACGCCTGCATCCTGCGCGGCGGTTCGCTGGCCTATCACTCGTGCGCCATGATTGCCGAACTGCTGGCCGATGCGCTTGAGGCCCAGGGCTTTCCACGCGAAGCTATCTCGATGATCGAGTCCACCGACCGCGAGGCCACCGGCGAGCTCATGAAGCTCCGCGGTATTGTCGATGTGCTCATTCCGCGTGGCGGTGCGGGCCTGATCCAGCGCTGCGTGCGCGAGTCGCTTGTGCCGGTGATCGAGACGGGCACAGGCAACTGCCACATCTACGTGCATGAATCCGCCGATTTTGACAAGGCGCTCAACATTATCGTCAACGCTAAGACGCAGCGCGTGGGCGTGTGCAATGCCGCCGAGTCGCTGCTGGTCGACCGTGCCGTGGCGGATTCGTTTTTGCCGGCGGTCGTTGCCGTGCTGCACGACCACGGCGTGCTGATTCACGGCGACGAGGCCACGTGCGCCGCATGCGCTGCCGCCGGGCTTGCCGAGGGCGACGACTATGTAGCCGCGACTGAGGAGGACTGGGGCCGCGAGTATCTGGCGCTCGAGATGAGCGTGAAGGTCGTGGCGAACGAGGACGAAGCCATCGCGCACATCAACCGCTACGGCACCATGCACTCCGAGGCCCTCGTTGCCGAGGACGAGGATGCCTGCGAGCGCTTCCTGGACGCGGTCGATGCCTCGGCCGTGTATGCCAACGCCAGCACGCGCTTCACCGACGGCGGCGAGTTTGGCCTGGGCGCCGAGATCGGCATCTCGACCCAAAAGCTCCACGCCCGCGGCCCCTTTGCCGCCGAGGCCCTCACTACCTACAAATACAAGCTCCGCGGCACCGGCCAGGTCCGTCCCTAAACCTGTTGCAAACGAAAAACCACCACAAAGGCGCCTGTCCCCTTTGCGGTGGTTATAGGTGGCGTGGGCGGTTAGGCCTGGAAGGTGTCGCGATCGGGAGCGAAGGATTGCATGGCCGCGATGGTACGGTCGAAGAGCTCGGGAAGCTCCCAGCCCAGCATCTCGGCGCCCTGCGAAATCACGTCACGCGAGCAGCCGGCGGCAAAGCGCTTGTCCTTGAACTTCTTCTTGAGCGACTTGGTCGTAAAGTCCATGACGCTCTTGCTCGGGCGCATGACGACGGCGGCTCCGATCAGGCCGGTGAGCTCGTCGCAGGCGAACAGTATCTTTTCCATCTGCAGTTCGGGCTTGGGCAGCGAGGTGTTGAAATCGGACGTGTGCGTCTGGATGGCGCGAATGAGCTCGGGAGAGGCGCCCTCGCCCTCGAGGATCTCGGCCGCATAGATGGTGTGGTTCATGGGGTCATCCTCATGCTCCTCCCAATCCAGGTCGTGCAGCAGGCCGACGATGCCCCAAAACTCCTCGTTCTCGGGGTCGAACTCGCGCGCAAAGTAGCGCATGGTGCCCTCGACCGTTTCGCCATGGGTGATGTGGAACGGGTCCTTGTTGTGCTCGTTGAGCAGTTCGAACGCACGGTCGCGGGTGATTCCGGCGGTAAGTGGCTCTGCCATAAGAGGCTCCTTGTGCTCGTAGGTATCGCTAAGAATGAATACTACTAGAACGACTAGAACGAAAAAACCACCACAAAGGTGCCTGTCCCCTTTGTGGTGGTTTTTGGCGCGGATGGGTTAGTTGAGGGCGGCTTGGGCTAGGCGGGCTTCGGCGTCCTCTTCGGTGACGCCCAGGGCCACGGCGAACTCCTCAATGGAGCGGCGCTTGGCCTCCTTGAGTACGCGCATGTAGTAAGAGCTGGGCTTTTTATCAGCTTCCTCGGCCTGGCGAATGCGGTGCATCATGGTCTTTGCCACGCGGACCGTCTCGGGCGCGCCCAGCTTGAGCTGCTGCTTAAAGTGCGTCTCCTCAAGCGAGCTGTTACGCTCGGTAAAGGTGTCGCACTCCAGCTCGTCATAGTGGCTCAGCAGGTGCTCGGCATCTTGCTGGGAGATGGCGGCATGCAAACGATCGGCCTGCGCCACGGGGTACATGAGGATCGTCTGCGCATGTCCCTGCTTGGTCTCGAGCAACAGCATGGGCTGCGGCGTGTCGTCCCTAAAACCGACGACGGTGCAGACTCCCTGACCCGGATGAATGACGTGTTGACCGATTGAGAACATGCTACCTCCAACTTATACGAATTTACGTATGTCTAGAATAACACGCTGACGTGCGCAAACCCTTACTTTATGCAGGAAAAGCACACAATTCTGATAGGTAAGAGTATTCGATAACAGACGCAGCTCATTCACACCTTTATGCATTTTCAACGCCTGCATAATCTGCAGGCAGACCGGCATCTTTGAGTGACTCCATGCAAGCTGTAGTCATTTTTGTGCATATGCAATATCTATTAGCTTTACCCTGCGACAGTGCCCGTCGCTTGTGATAAAGTGCTACAAACTCTGGCTTTTGCCCTACGAGTGACCAAGAGCTCGGGGGCTTTAACACAAGGAGGATCTATGCCCGAGAAGATTGAAGAGCTGGTACGCGCTGCGCTTGCTGCGGCCCAGGAGGCCGGCGACCTTTCCGCATTTGAACTTGACGATTGCGCTATCGAGCGACCGGCTGACACTTCTCATGGCGAGTGGACCTCTACCATGGCCCTGAAGTCCGCCAAGCTGGCCCACTGCGCCCCGCGCAAGATCGCCGAGGTCATCGTTGCCCATATGCCCGAGGACCCCGCGATCGAGAAGGTCGAGATCGCAGGCCCCGGCTTCATCAACTTCTACCTCTCCGTTGCCGTCAAGAATGCCATCTTTGGCGAGGCTCGCGAGAAGGGCATGGACTTCGCTAAGTCCAACGTCGGTGGTGGCCTGAAGACCCAGGTCGAGTTCGTTTCCGCCAACCCCGTCGGCCCCATGCACATCGGCCACGGCCGCTGGGCCGCGCTGGGCGATTCGCTCTGCCGCGTTATGGACCACGCCGGCTATGAGATCCAGCGTGAGTTCTACATCAATGACCACGGCTCTCAGATGAACACCTTCGGCAACTCCATCAGCACGCGCTATATGCAGCTTGCCGACATCATCGCCAAGCAGGGCGTTGATATCGACGAGGCTCACAAGCTGCTGATCGCCGACCGTGACGCCTTTGTTGCCGACGAGAACGACGAGCACCCCGAGACCCATCCGTATCAGGACAACTTTGCCGAGACCTTGGGCAAGGACTCTTACGGCGGCGACTACATCATCGACGAGGCCGCCGAGTTCTGGCGCACCGACGGCGACAAGTGGGTCGACGCCGATCCGCAGGAGCGTATGGAGAGCTTCCGTGAGCGCGGCTACGTGAAGATGGTCGACAACATGCGCGACCTCTGCCACGCCGTCAACTGCGACTTTGACCGTTGGTACTCCGAGCGCTCGCTGTATGTGAAGGACACCGAGGGCGAGACCGCCGGCACCTCCGCCGTCGACCGCGCTTTTGAGAAGCTCGACAAGATGGGCTACCTCTACACCAAGGACGGCGCCCTGTGGTTCCGCTCCACCGATCTGGGCGACGACAAGGACCGCGTCCTGATCAAGTCCGACGGCGAGTACACCTACTTCGCCTCCGACGTCGCCTATCACTGGGATAAGTTCCAGCGCGTCGACCACGTCATCGACATCTGGGGCGCCGACCACCACGGTTACATCGAGCGCGTCCGCTGCGTCTGCGACGCTCTGGGTTACCCCGGCAAGTTCGAGGTTCTACTGGGCCAGCTCGTCAACCTGCTGCGTAACGGCAAGCCCGTCCGTATGTCCAAGCGCAAGGGCACCATGGTGACCCTGCAGGAGCTCGTCGACGAGGTCGGCTCCGATGCCGCTCGCTACACGCTCATCTCCAAGAGCTCCAACCAGATGGTCGACTTCGACATCGAGGCCGTTAAGAAGCGCGACAACTCCAACCCGGTCTATTACGTGCAGTATGCTCACGCCCGCGTGTGCTCCATCCTGCGCCGTGCCGCCGACGTTACCGCCGAGCAGGCCAACGAGATGGGCATGAAGGCCGTTGCCGCCAAGGCCATCGGTGAGAACGTCGATTACTCGCTGCTGACCGACCCGACCGAGCTCGCCCTTTCGCGCAAGCTCAACGAGCTCACCGACCTGATCGCCAGCTGTGCTCGCGATCGCGCCCCGTTCCGTCTGACCCACTTTGCCGAGGAACTCGCCGGTGACTTCCACAGCTTCTACGCTGCCTGCCAGGTGCTGCCGAGCGAGGGCCGTCCCGTCGACCCCGAGCTTTCGCGTGCCCGTCTGGCCGCTTGCGATGCCGTCCGCGTGACGCTCGCCCTGGTGCTCACCCTCGTTGGCGTTTCCGCGCCCGAGCAGATGTAACCTGCGGGTCATTTGACCGTGTAGGTTTGGTTTAACTGAGCCCTATAAGCCCGATCTCCCACGGAGGTCGGGCTTTTTTCGCAAATGCCGACGTATTGACGAATTTGGAACTGCTGGAAATACGAAACTATGCCGGTTTACTACGATGAATTGGGAATTTCCAACCACGCTGGCTTTTCGCAAAAAAGCGCAAGGCATCTACCTGCGGTTTTAGTTCAACATGTTTCGGAGTGGTCGCGGTTGATCGATTCGTCGTAGTAAACCGCCATAGTTTTTGCGGAGGCAGTCTGATTTGTGGGTGGTAGACCAAAGAGTGTCCCTTTTGACTAGTCGTTTAAGAACGCCCCCAATGACTAAGTTGCAGGTGGCGGCGGTTGTGTTACACTAACGCTGCGTAGTTGACGCAATCATCTCGATACAGATCAATGATGTCCGTCGTTTTGAACGGAACTAGACTGTTTAGCCGCCCTGAAGGTTTATGCAGGGAGCATGTGATCACAGGGCTTGAAAAGAAAGTTGAGCAAACACTGTGTCTGATCAACAGCAAGAAAACGAAATAACGACGACGCAAGCCGCTCCCGCTGCACCGGTTGCGTCGGACCAGGTCGCGGCGCCCGCGCAAGCCTCGGCTCCCGAGACGCCTAAGGCTGCTTCGACGCCTGCGCCTGCAACTGGTGAGGAGGCTGCTCCGGCAAAGCCCAAGCTCGCGCGCCGCACGGCCAAGCCTGCCGCTGACGGCGAGGAGGTCACCAAGCCCAAGCGCCGTACCACGCGCACGACGCGCGCCAAGCGCACCGTTGCAGCTGACTCCTCGGCGCCGATTTCCGATGAGGTCGCGCAGGCACGTGCGTTGGCGCAGATTAGCGAGGCTCAGGTGGTGCGCGCCCGCCGTCGTGCTGCCGAGCGCGAGGCCGCGGCTCTGACCGAGCTTGCAGCTCCGTCTGTGCCCGAGACGCCTGCCGCCATCGAGACCCCTGCCGCCGACCTGCCGACCGAGAAGCCGGCACCGCGCACACGCCGCCGCACGGCTGCTAAGGCCGAGCAAGTTGCGGAACAGGTAGCCCCCGAGCTCACTGAGGCTTCGGTCCGTTCCGCGGCAGGGGAGGGCACATTGCCTGTTGAGCCCGCTGCGCCTGTCGAGGCCAACGAAGTTCCCGTTGTCGATCCGGCTTTGCGCCCGCACCGTCGCGGTCGCAAGCCCAAGGCCTTTGTCGAGGCAGAGAAGGCCGCAGCAGCAGCCGCCGCCGCTCGGGATGCTGCGGCGACCGCCGAGTCTGCAACCGCTGCCGATGCACCCGTCCAGGATGCTACGACTTCCGAGGCCGCTCCCGCCGATGCCGAGCCCGCCGACGTCCGTCCCGGTCGCAGCCGTCGTACTGCTGCTAAGCGCACGTCCAAGGCCAAGGCTGCCAAGAAGGGTGCGTCCGAGGATTCTGCCGAGACGACCGCCGATGCGTCGACTGATGTCGCCAAGGCCCAGGACGTCGAACAGCCTGCGTCCGAGAAGCCCAAGCGCGGTCGTAAGAAGTCCGTTAAGGCCAAGGCGTCCGAGCAGCAGGATGTCGAAGCGCAGGTTGATTCTGGCGCCGAGGCCAATGACGCCGCCGCGGCCAATGTTGGCACCGCCGCAACCGATGGTGCCGCCCCCGCTGAGGGCGAAGACGGCGCTCGTCCCAACCGTCGCCAGCACAAGCGCAACGACGAGCGCAACGAGCGTAAGGACGACCGCAACAACGACCGTCGCAACCGCCAGCGCGATCGCAAACAGCGCAACAAGGAGCGTAATGCCGCTCCCACCGAGCCCACGCTTTCGCGCGAGGAACTCGCGGCCATGAAGGTCGCTGAGCTGCGCGAGAAGGCTAAGGAGTTCGAGATCGAGACGACCGGCAAGAAGAAGGCCGAGCTCGTCGAGGAAATCTACGTCACCGCTGCGAAGGCCGAGGGCTTCCGCGACATCAAGGGCATTCTGCAGATTCGCCCGGACAGCTCCGGCATCATCCACGCCCATGGCTACATGAAGTCCAACGACGACGCCTTCGTGCCCGCCTACCTCATCCGCTCCGCGCGCCTGCGCACGGGCGACGTCATCGAGGGCTCGCTGCGTCCTTCGCGCGGCGGCGACAAGCGCGCCGGCCTCGCCAAAATCACGACCGTCAACGGTCTGGACCCCGAGCAGATTCGCAACCGTCCCAAGTTCAGCGACCTCACCCCGGTCTATCCCAACGAGCCGCTGCGCATGGAGCACGGCAAGGACTCTATTACCGGCCGCGCCATCGACATCGTGTCACCGATCGGCAAGGGCCAGCGCGGCCTGATCGTGTCCCCGCCCAAGGCCGGCAAGACCACGATCCTCAAGAAGATCTGCCAGTCTATCTCGATTAACAACCCCGAGGTGCACCTCATCTGCCTGCTCGTCGACGAGCGCCCCGAAGAGGTCACCGATATGCAGCGTTCCATCAAGGGCGAGGTTGTGGCGTCGACCTTCGATATGCCTGCCGACAACCACACCCGCGTGGCAGAGCTCGTCATCGAGCGCGCCAAGCGCATCGTAGAGCTGGGTGGCGACGTCGTGGTGGTGCTCGACTCCATCACGCGCCTCGCCCGCGCCTACAACTTGGCGGCGCCCGCCTCGGGCCGCATCCTTTCGGGCGGCGTCGATTCGGCGGCCCTATATCCGCCCAAGCGCTTCCTGGGTGCAGCCCGCAATATCGAGAACGGTGGCTCGCTTACCATCCTGGCCTCTGCCCTCATCGACACCGGTTCCAAGATGGACGAAGTCATCTTTGAGGAGTTCAAGGGCACCGGCAACATGGAGCTTAAGCTCGACCGCGACCTGGCCGACCGCCGCATCTTCCCGGCTATCGACCCCGTTGCCTCCGGTACGCGTAACGAGGACCTGTTGGTCGACGAGCAGATGCGTCCGTTTGTCTTTGGTCTGCGTCGCATTCTTGCCGGCATGAACAACACCGAGCGCGCAGCCGCATCGTTTATCAAGGGTCTTAAGGGCACCAACACCAACCAGGAGTTCCTGGTGCGTTCGGCCAAAAAACACAGCGACTACGAGCAGACGTTCTAGGTTGTCATCCACGCGCAGCGATAGTCATCAATGCGATAGAGGGTCGGGGCTTTGAGCCTCGGCCCTTTTCCGTAGCGCCGCTCCGCGCTTATTTTTGACCGTAAGACCGACGAGCAGCAGGTTTCCCGTTTCAATCCGACATCGTCGCTTGCAATCGGCAGGGCGGTTTCGCATAATAGCTTTTAAGCTTCGCGACGGAAAACGCAGATGAAACGAACCATATACCGTTGCTTTGGGGCATAGCCCCGCTTCATCTTCTCTCGCGCAGCCAACTGAATGATGCGATTTGGGTGCTGGAAGATGGGGAGAGCTCATGGCTTCTTCTGATGCAACACAACGAGCAGTCCTTGCCGGACTTTCGTGTGGGATCGGCCTTGCCGCTCCCGTGGTTATGTATGCCGCGACGCTGCCGTTTTCGTCGGTGAACGAGACGGTCGTGGCGGGTGCAGTTCCCTTCGCCGTGGGCGCGGTGGCGGGCGTGGGTATCTATGCCGCCTCGCTGGGTATCTCCGAGTATCGTGCGCAGCGTGAAGAGCGTCTGTTCCAGCCCGATGCCATGGGCGGTGCCGCCAATCTCAATCAGCATCAAAGCGAGTTCAAGACCGCCTCGATTCCAGCTCAGCAGCAGGATGCGACTCCTTACGCTGCGACTTCTGCTTCTCAGGCTCAGTCGGAGCAGTCTAACTCGGCATTCCTTTCCGGCCTGACTGGTGCGTTCCAGCGCCGTCATGCCGACGATGGTGTTCCTACCATTGCTCGTGCCGCAGATGCTATGGACGAGGCCGAGGCTTGGTCCATGATCGACAGCATGCTCGACGACGATTCGCCGGTGAGCTGCGACCCTGCGCGCTCGCGCGACGTCTATCAAGTCGCCATCGACGAGCTCACCAACGGCGGGCAGACCGGCTCCTTCAATCGCGACGACATCGCCGCCGCGGCGCGTGCCGTGTCGGGCTCCCAGGCCGCCCCTGCGGGCAGCACGGCGGCTTTTGTGGCACTCGTTGCCAACGCGGCAGCCAATAACGCCTACAGCGCTACCTCGGCGGACGCGAACGTTTCTGCCGATAATTCGTACGTTGATGAAGCCATGACCGCGGACGAGGAGGCCGTTGCCGCCCGCCGTGCCGCCGAAAGCTCGCTTTGGGGCGCTCCTGCCCAGCAGCAGGCGGCTGAGGCTGCGCCGTACAACGCAAACCTCGCCAGCATGCCTATCATTTCCGGTGCCGCGGACATCGATCTCGATGACCTCGATGAGCCTGCAGCCATCACCGCATCGATTGATGCCCAAGATCGCATCGACACCGGCGACCTTCCGGACGCCTCGCTCGAGGTTGATGTCCCCATGGCCGATTACTCGGGCCACGAGGACATGTGGGCCGCCGCCACTGCGATTCTGGATGAGATTGACGAGCCTGCTCCTGTTGCAGCCCCCGCTCCCGTCGCTGCCCCTCAGCCTGCTGCCCCCGCCTATGTCGGCCGTCACAGCGCTGTGTTCCCCGAGGATACTGCCCGTATCTCGCGCGAGAGCATCGAGCGGGCCGAGGCTATTGCCGCCGGCATTATGGAAAACCGTCGTCACGAGCGCGTCAATCAGATCCTCGAGGAAGAGATCGAGCGCCTGCAGTCCTCTACCGCCAAGCGTACGGGCCGTGCCTATCTGAGCGTTATCGAGGGCGGTACCGCCAGCTTCGCGCCGCTCCGCGCGGAGGCATAACTTCTGCATGGTTAAGATCAATCGAAAATGGGCGGTCGTGACCTGCCTGATGGCGCTCTTGATCTGGGGCAATTCGCTGGTTCCCGGCTCGGGGTCGGGCTCGCTGAGCCTAACGGTCATGGAAGCTATCCGCGGTTTCCTGCACAGCGTGGGACTTCCATATGAATGGGTGACCAACTTTGTTGTTCGCAAATGCGCGCATTTTACCGAGTATATGGTGCTCGGCATCTTGGCAACGCACGCCTTTGATTTTGAGGGCCGGCGCACCTTTGACGTGCTGCTGCCCACGGCGGTGTTCCTGCTGCTGATTCCTTCGATCGACGAGACGATTCAGCTCTTTGTGCCGGGACGCGCCGGCATGATCACCGATGTGATGATCGACTGCTGCGGAGCGGCAACGGGCGTTGTGCTCCGATATCTCTTACGGCCGCTGATGCGCGCCAAAAAAGCCGCCTAGGACGTATTGTTTGGTCCTAGGCGGCCTTTTTTATTGGCTCTGTTAGACCAAGGTTGACATAAAAACGATGTCACCGCGAGGCGGTA
>NZ_QSOP01000017.1 GCF_003436275.1 Collinsella sp. TM09-10AT | reverse complement strand
ACCGCCTCGCGGTGACATCGTTTTTATGTCAACCTTGGTCTAACAGAGCCAAACAAAAAGCGCCCGCCCGCCGTTATGAGCGGACGGGCGCCCTTACAGGGGGGACGCGATTAAGCGGTGAAGGGGTGAATCGTCACGCCCTTAACCACGCGGTTGACCGTGCCGGTGGGGCTCGGCGTATCGGGCGTGTTGCCCACGCGCACGGAGTTGAGCAGGCTGATGGCCTGGGCAAACATCACGAACGGCAGGGCAAGGTAGCCCTCGGGGAGTGCCTCATAGCCCTTAAAGGTGAAGGACTCGCCCTCGTAGACGGTAGCGCCATCCTGCTGAACGGCAACGGTGTGCTGAGCGATCTCGTCGCCACCGATCTCGTTGAGGATGTCGATATCGTACTGACGGGTGTAGGCATCGTTGTTGACGAACACGAACACGAGGGTCTTGTCGTCGACGAAGGACTTGGGTCCGTGACGATAACCCATAGAGGTGTCGTAGGAAGTAGCGACCAGACCGTGAGCGAGCTCGAGGATCTTGAGCTGGCTCTCCTGGGCAAGGCCACCGAAGGAGCCGGAACCCAAGTAGGTCACGCGATTGAAGTTGCCAGCCAGGTAATCGGCGACCTCGGGCTCACGAGCGATGACCTCCTCGCCCATCTTGGCGATGGTCTCGACCCACTCGGCCTTCTGCTCGTCGGAAGCCTCGTCAAAGATGAGGGTAGAGAGCAGGGTCATGCAGGTGTAGGAACCGGTCATGGCGAAGCCCTTGTCGTTGGCGCGCGGGATGAGCAGCGTCAGCGCATTGGGGTCATCAGCGGACTCGACGGCGAGCTTGCCCTCGGGCGCGCAGGTGATGTTGAGGAACTTGACGTTGTGGACGAGCTCCTTGGCAACGGCAACGGCGGCAAGGCTCTCGGGGCTGTTGCCAGAGCGGGCAAAGGAAACCACGAGCGTGGGATCCTCAGCGCGCAGGAAGTCGCGCGGGGCGCTCACGATGTCGGTCGTGGCGATGGGCTTAAAGTCGTAGAGATCAGTGTTGCCGGCGTGACGCAGATACGGGGCGCAGGTATCGCCAACATAGTCGGACGTACCGGCACCGGTGAAGACAACGGACAGACGGCCCTCGCCCATAGCACGAGCCTCGGTAAGGAAGGCCTCGATGGCCTCCTTGTTCTCGCGATAGATGTTGAGCGTATCACGCCAAAGCTCGGGCTGCTGAGCAATCTCGGCCGTGGTGATCTGGGCGCCGAGCTCGGTGAGCTCCTCGACACTCTTCTCGAACATTTCTAATACCTCTCTCTAGAAGTAATCCTCTGACGTGCAATTATACACTTCGGTTGGTTATCTGGTAGTAACCAGTTAAATGCAAAGAATCACCATATGGAAACGATGCGGACACTAGTTGCTACGCTGGTGGTAAACCTTGTATTTAAACTGATCGGCACGAGCAACCGAGAGTGTATACTCCACAACCTCGTTTGACTCGTTATACGTAGTCCTGACTAAATCGAGCACAGGCGAGCCCTCGACAATTCCCAAAAGGTGGGCGTCGGTGGGACGGGCTATGCTCGCATAGAACTCCTCTTCGGCCACGCGTATCTTTTGCTGAAAGTCTTGCTCAATCACATCGTAAAGCGGCTTGCGCTCCAGCAGTGGTCGCTTTAGGGACAGAAATTGACGAACCGGTAGATAGCTGCGTTCGACCATCATGGGCATGTTGTCGGCAGAACGAAGGCGCTTGAGCTTAAAAATGCGATCACCGATACGTAATCCCATATGCTCGGCCAGATTCTTATCGGCCTCCATCTCGCAAAAATCGAGAATCGTGGTCTCGGGGTCGCGACCCATCGCGCGCATCTGCTCGGTAAAGCTGTAGGACTGCATAAGATTGGTTGCCTTTGCCGAACGGTCGGTCACAAAGGTACCGCGACCGTGCTGCCGAACCACCAGTCCTAAACGCTCCAGTTCCTGCAGAGCTAGGCGTACCGTAGTGCGCGAGAGACCATAGCGCTCCGAAAGTTCGCGCTCGGAAGGAATCATGTCACCGGCGCGATATTCATGGTCAATCTTTTCGGTCAGAATATCGACCAGCTGATCGTACAGCGGTTGCTTACGCGCTCCGATCGCCATCCTATCCTCCCTTTTGCTCAAACTAGGCTACTACCTTGGGTGTTAAGCATTATCGGTCTGCAACACCCGAATCATTAAGAAAACAAAAGCCGCGCGCTCTTTCGAGCACGCGGCTTTTAACATACACATGGCTTAAGGGGTCGGGGTGTGAGCCGCGTAGGGACACACCCCTCAAGCTAGAGCCTTACCAGATGCTCGGCCAGAGACCAAGCGGGCCAGCGCCCAGGATGCCCAGGACGAAGAGCAGCAGAATGCCCTTGGTCGGGGTCCAGCTGTGCTTAGCGAACATGTAGTAAAGCAGCAGCGTAAGCATAAGCGGGACGAGCTTCGGGACGATGGTGTTGAGGGTGTCGGCAACGGAGAAGTTGACCGGATCCTCGGTGACGGTGCCGTAGGTAACGGACGCCATGCCGTTGCCCAGATCGGTGACGCCGCACTCGACAGCGTTGCCGTCGACATCGGAAGCGGTAAGAGCGTTACCGTCGGCATCGGTCATGGCCATGGTGCCAGCCTCAGCGGTCTCGGTATCAATACCCTCCAGGCCGGTGAAGTTCTCGGCCTCCTCCTCGGAGACGACAACCGTGTGGGCAGCAATGCCGCGGGTGGTGCCGTTGGGGATCTGGAGGTTGATCTGGGTGCCACCCATGGTGACGACCAGGCAACCGACGACGAAGACGCCCATGATGGAAGCGGCACGCGTAAAGGCCTGCATGTTGGCGGTCAGAGCGTCAATAGCGCTGGTGCCAAGCTTGTAGGACCAGTTCATGAGCCAGAAGCGCAGAGCGAACTGGACGACGTTGAAGATCACCAGGAAGATCAGCGGCGCAGCGGCGTTACCGTTGATAGCCATGTTGGAGGTGATGCCGGCCGTGATAGGCACGAGCGTCAGCCAGAACAGGGCGTCACCGATACCACCGAGCGGGCCCATTGCGGCGACGCGGACGGCGCGGATCGTGGGGATGTCAACCTTGTTCTGCTCGAGCGAAAGCACGATACCCATAACAAAGGTGACGAGGAACGGGTGAGTGTTGAAGAACTCCAGGTTGTGGCTCATGGAAGCCGCGAGGTCGTTCTTGTTGGTGTGGATCTTCTCCAGACCGGGGATGATGGAGTAGAGCCAGCCAGCGGCCTGCATACGCTCGTAGTTGAACGAGGCCTGCAGGAAGCAGGAGCGCCAAGCCATCTTGTTGAGGGTCTTCTGGTCGAGCTGCGGAGCAGGAGTGAGATCCTCGTAGTGCTCCGGGATCACATACTCATTAGATGCCATCTTCGAAGTCACCTCCGTCAGAAACAGCTGCACCCTTCAGCTCGGTCTGCTGCTGGAAGTCCCAGAAGGCGATGCCGAAGCCGATGAGAGCGAGGATGAGCAGAGCAGGGGTTGCCAGAGAATCGTTGGCAACGGTGATGAGCGCGAGGCCAAAGCCCATGAGGAAGAAGCCCCACATATCGCGGTTCATCATAACCTTGAGCAGGACGGCGAAGCCGACGAAGCGCATCATGCCGCCTGCAGCGGAGAGACCGGTCTGCAGCCAATCCGGAATGGCGGCGGCGATGGTCGCACCGATGGTGGCGCCAGCGATGAAGAACAGCGTGACGACGATAGCGAAGATCAGGCCGAGCAGGGTCATGGCGAAGTAGTTCAGGCGCTCGATGCCCTTGGTGTCCGCGTTGTGAGCCATGTTATCGGCCGAGGACATAAGCGGGGACATAAGCGTGAAGACCAGGGTAACACCAAGCTGGCCAAGCAGAGCGAACGGAATGGCGAGGCCGACTGCCGCGTTGGGCTCGAGCTTCGTAGCGATAGCGAGAATGGCTGCCATGATGCCGCCGATGACGGCGTTAGGCGGCTGAGCGCCTCCGATCGGCATGTTGCCGATCGTCATGAGCTGATAAGTACCACCCACGAGAAGACCGGTGTTGAGGTCGCCAAGGATAAGACCGATGACGGCGCCGGTGACGATGGGCTGATAGAGAGACTCGAGGAAGTTGAACTGGTCGATTGCCGCGATGAACGTAACAACGAAGACCAGTGCGACCTGAATGATCGAGAATTCCATCTTGCTCCTCCTTTCAAAATGTATGTACGCACTTTTGGTTCACGTACAGAATGTCAGGGTTTCACTCCTGACAACGTGGATCACGAGGATTACGAGAAGAGCTTGCTCGTATCCTCAACAGGCGTGCTCGGAACGCGCCTGATCTCCAACTCCACCCCCAATTCCTGCAGCTCTTTAAACGCAGCGACATCCTCGTCGTTAACTGCGACGGAGGTGGCGACTTGGCGCTTTCCTTCCGACATGTGCATGTTGCCGATGTTTACCTTCTTTATAGGCACACCGCCCTTGACGAGCGTAAGCACGTCTTCCGGTGTTTCGGCCACGATGAAGATCTTCTGGCGCGGGCTCGCCTTGCCAATGACGTCGATGGTCTTCTGCAGGGAGAAGAAACGCGTAGCGACGCCGGCGGGAGCGGCCATCTTCATGAGGTTCTGACGCATGGTGTTGGTCGACACATCGTCGTTGGCGACGAGGATGAGGTTGGAGCCCAGGGTGGAGTTCCACTGGGTAGCGACCTGACCATGGACCAGTCGGTTATCGATGCGGGTAAGAAGAATGTTGGGTTCTGCCATGTTGATCAGCTTCCTTTCGTTATTTGCTGACGACAGTTACTTGATCTCCTGAATCGCGTAACGCGAAACATCTACGACGGCACCGGATCGGACTTTGATCTGGACCTTTTCGCCTTCGATGCCCTTGACGGTTCCGTAGATACCGCCGGCGAAAAGAACCTCCTGACCCGGCTTGAGCTCGGTGTGCAGCTCCTTGAAGTACTTCTGCTTCTTCTTCATGTTGATTTGCGACCAGATGGTGTAAATCAAGCCCATGATGACAAGCAGGCCTAAAAGGGCGACCGAGGAGCTCAGGACGTTGGCTCCGAAATCGGCCATTAGATGCCGTCCTCGTCGCCGAAGATATCCTCTTCCTCGGAACCGGCAACGGATGCGACCGTCTGGGCGGTGATGCCCGTCTGGCCAACGGTCACGGCCTGCTCGCCAAGCTCGGCGAGCGTGGCGTTACCGCGGAGGAACAGAAGCTCAATAACCATGGGAAGGTTGGTGCCAGTCAGAACCTCGACGTTGTCGACATCCTGGGCAATCATCATTGCCTGGTTGAACGGGGTGCCGCCAAGCAGGTCGGTAAAGACGAGCACGCCATCGCACTCCTCGCGCATGGCGGTAATAGCGGCGCGGAGATCCTCACCGTAGGAAGCAGCCTGGTCGCCCTCAAAAGGAACGACGGTAAAAGCGGGCTGGTCGCCGGCAACCATAGCGATAGCACTTGCAAGGCCGGGTGCGAACTGTCCATGACCGGTAAGAATAAAGCCAACCATTCAAATTTCCCTTCCGAAGGTGTGTACGATCTGAGTCCGATGATGTTCGGAAGCCAACGGGCAATCGCCCTTAAAGCTTCTTGGAAAGCGTTCTTTGAGAACCAGTGGTCTCTCAACTGGTAGTAACCACGTGACGTGTTGTTGTCACTATATCACCACAGAAGAGGTTACTTTCGTTGATTCAAACAGTAAAACGTTTTTGCACCGTTCACGGTAAAAAATCGACCGTTTACCGCTCGTTAACACTTCTACCTGCGGTTTTGAAACCGTATCGAAATACTTTGACGAAAGATCGGAACCTTTTCTGTGTCTAAACAACGCAGGGTGGCTAAAAATGGCGTATAGAAAAATTGCAGGTCATTGTGAAGATTTGTGAATTGGTCTTTTTGACTTAATACCAGTAAGAACCAGTTTCGATATTATCGGTGAACGGTAGTTTTCGACCGTTCACCGGTTATTTGCAATCGTTTACGGCCGTTTTCCCGGATGAATTGAGGATACCCGATGAAGCACTTGCGCGGGCGCAAGTCCTATCCTAGTGGTTTCGGTAACAAAATGCCCGCTAGAACGTTGTCGTTCTAGCGGGCTTAATCAGGTAGATCGGTTAGCGCGCAGTAGTGCAGACAGATCTTACGCAAACAGGCCGTAGATGCTGATGTTGGCCTTGGCGTAGAGGCCGTTAGCATACTCGGTCCACTTGGAGCTGGCGCTTGAGGCCTGCGAAGAGTACTGCTGGTAGGCGGTGTAATAGGCGGTCATGGCCTGCTTATAGGTTGCGCTATCGGCAGTAAAGGCATCGTCGGCGAACGCCTTAGCGTAGGTGCTGTCGGCGTCCTTCCAAGTACCCTTCTCGCTATCCCACTCGTCGCCGGCAAGGTTGATGATGTAGTCGGCGTAGTCCTTGCTCGCGGTCTCCTCGTTGCCGTCAGCAGGCTCGGTCGGGGCGGTCGGCATGCTTGCAGAGCTATCGCCCACCTTCTTCTTGTAGAGCTTTTGCAGCGTCGCGGACTGACGGACGATCTGCTTGGCCTGGTCCTTGGACACGCCGTACTGCGTGGCCATGGTCTTGTAGTCCGAAGTGCCGATGGAATCCTCGGCGTACTTCTTCATCTCCTTAGAAGAGACGGTAATGCCCTCGTCCTCGGCAGCGTCGAGCAGGATCTTGTTGCGCACATAGGACAGGATAACGTCGGCAGACGGAGCGGTGTAGTTGCCATCGCTATCCTTGACGGTGTCGAGGCTGTACTGGCTCTCGATAGCCTCGCGCGCGGTGATATCGCTCTTCTTGCCGTTGTAGCTATAGCTTGCCACGGTCGAATCGAGCTGGTCCTCGGTCAGGGTCGACGAGCCGACACCCTTGCCGCCAAAGCCGCCATTGCCAATAAAGAAGCCGACCACCGCAGCAATCACGATGGCGACCACAAAGGCGGCGATCATCGTCTTCTTGTGCTTGGATGCATGGTCGTCCGCATCGGAGTCGTCCTCGTCCTGCTCCTCGGGCATGAGGTTCTCGTCGGCGGCGTCCGCGGCGATCTTTGCCTCCAGGCGAGCATCCTCCTCCTCGGCCGTCGTGCCGGCGGCAATGTGCTCGGCAGACGTGCCGGCGACCAGGTCGATCTTCTCGTCCTCGTCACCGTCGGGGCCTTCGCCGCGCTCGATGATCTGGATGCCGTCGATCTCGTCCTTCTCGTCCTTCTTTTGAATCAGACCCATATCAATTACTCCTTGTTAGGAAACATAGTCCCCAATAGAATACGCCCGACGAGGCGCCGGGCGTATTCATTCTTAGGTTATACGCAAACACTTAAGTACTATTTAGGCGTTTGCAGCGTGCGTACCTTAGGCCAGGTGCGCGATAACGGCATCGGCAAAGGCCTGCGTGCCCACGGCCCCCTCGACGGAGCCGGTCTGAGCACGGCGCACGTCACCGGTAACCTGCTCGCCCTCGCCAAGCGTGGCGGAGACGGCGGCGCGAATGCGGTTGGCGGCGTCGTTCTCGCCCAGGTGATCGAGCATCATCGCAGCAGAGAGAATCTCGGCCGTGGGGTTGGCGATATCCTGACCGGCGATATCGGGCGCGGAGCCGTGCGTTGCCTCAAAGATGGCGCAATCGGCACCGATGTTGGAACCCGGAGCCATACCCAGGCCACCAACCAGGCCGGCGCACAGGTCGCTCACGATGTCGCCGTACAGGTTGGGCAGCACCAAGACATCGAAGTCGTTGGGGTTCTGGACCAGGCCCATGCAGGTGGCGTCGACGATCTTGTCGTTGAACTCGATATCGGGATAGTTGGAGGCCACCTCGCGCGCTACGCGCAGGAACAAGCCGTCGGTCGCCTTCATGATGTTGGCCTTATGCACGGCCGTCACCTTTTTGCGGCCGCAGCGGCGGGCATACTCAAAGGCATACTCCACAATGCGGCGGCTCTTGGCGATGGAGATCGGCTTGATCGAGATCGCGGAATCGGCGGCGAAGGTCTTTTGGCCCGAACGCTCGACAAGCTGCGAGAGCTCCTCGACCTCGGCAGCGCCCTCATCGAACTCGATGCCGGCGTAGAGGTCCTCGGTGTTCTCGCGCACGATGACCAGGTCGACGTCGCGGAAGCGCGAGCCGTCGCCCGGCTGCGACAGGCAGGGGCGCACGCAGGCGTACAGGTCGAAGTGCTTGCGCAGGGCGACGTTAACGCTGCGGAAGCCCGTGCCGACCGGCGTGGTGATGGGGCCCTTGATGGCAACCTTGGTCTCGGCGACCGCATCGAGCACATGTTGGGGCAGCGGCGTGCCAAACTCGTCCATGACGCCGGCACCGGCCTCCTGGACGTTCCAGTTGATCTGGACACCGGTGGCCTCGACCACGCGGCGCATGGCCTGCGTAATCTCGGGACCGATACCGTCACCGGGAATCAGGACTACATCGTGCGCCATAATCTGTTACTCCTCGTCTTCGGCGTCGTCAGATTTTTTTACGCTAGCACGCTTCTTCTTTTTGGAGAGATCCAGGCCAAAACGTTTAACAAGCATTTCGCAAATCTCGCTCGAACGGGCCTTAAGATAGCTGCCCTTACCGTTCTCGGCATCGAACTTAAGGCGCAGCGCAAGCTTCTCGGCAACCTCGGCGTCGATCTCGCCCTGGCAAAACTCGTACAGGCAACCGAGCATGTCGCGATACTCAAGGTCGCCGTGGTAGCACTGGATGGCCTCGTCCAGGATGGGCCAAGCCTCGCGCGAACGCTCGACGCTCGTGGCGCCCCACACGCACAGCAGGCGGAAGGCGGCATAGCGCAGCGTGGAGGAGATCTCGTCGAACAGTGCGGTCTCGGCGCCCTCAAAGGCATCGCCCAGCTGCTCGGGGCAGGTGGTGGCGAGCGCCGTCAGGGCATCGAGGGCCTCCCAGCGGGTCTGCGCCTCGGGGCGGTCGAGCGCCTCGATCAACGCGGGCACGCAGGGCACGACGCGCTGCGGATCGCGCTCGGCAAGCAGGTGCAGCACGCGGGCGGCAAACTGGCGGATGCGGCGCGTGGGGCAGCCGAGCTCCTGGACCAGACGGTCGACGGCGTTCTCGTTCTCCTCCGCCAGCTGGAGCTGTGCCAGCTCCTCGTCGGTGAGCTGTTCGTCTTTGTTTTCTGCCATAGTTACCTCTTCTTTTTATTTCTTGGCGTGCTTGCCAGCACCCTTGCTGTCATCGGTGACCGAGATGAGCTGCCGGTCGGCCGCGCCATTGCGACGTGCACGGCGGCGCTCCTCGGCGTCGCCCGCGTCGGCGGCGGCGCGATGAGCCTTGTTGACGTTAAAAACCTCGTCGTGCTTGCGCCATGGACCGACGGACTCGCCAAAGCTCATCTTAAGGCCGGCGATAAAGCCGCCGAGCCAGCCGATCGGCGCAAACTGCACCAGCGGGAACAGCGAGAACACCCAGGTCAGTAGGACGACCGCCGCCGCTCCTGCAAAGTTGGCAATCCAGTAGTCGCGCTTGGTGATGACACGCTTTTCGCACGCCCACTGGCCGCACAGAAAGCCGATGTAGATCGCAAAGAGAAAGAGTACCAGCGCAAGCACCACGAACGTCCAGCTCATGGGCGCTACTCCCCGTGATGGTGGCCGCAGCAGCACTCGTGGCCGTCGTCATGGCCGTGGCCGCCGCAGCACTCGTGGTCCTCGCCATGGTGATGGCCACAGCCGCACTCATGGTCCTCGCCGTGCTCGCCGCAACCGCAACCTTCCTCGTGAGCGCCATGCTCCTCGGGGCGATACTGCGACCAGTCCAGACCGGCGGCGATGGCGTCGGCCTCCTCCTTGTAGAGAACCGTGATGGCCTGGGTGCCCAGCTTGGCGCCACCGATGGCGTCGAGCATGTCGTAGAGCGTAAAAGCGACGTCGGCACCGGGCAGCGCGAGCTCGCGGTCATCGGCGTAAGCGAGCGCCAAGCGCAGGTCCTTAATGAAGTGCTCGACCATAAAGCCGGGCTTGTAGTCGCCGTCAAGCGCCTTGGGAGCCAGGCTCTCCATGGCGCCGGACTTGCCGGTACCGCCCAGGATCATCTGGCGGGTCTTCTCCAGGTCAAGGCCGCTCAGCTCGGCAAATGCCATGGCGTCTGCCATGCCGACCATGCAGGCGCCCAGCGACACCTGGTTGGCGAGCTTGGCAGCCTGGCCCTTGCCGGCGCCGTCGAAGCAGCAGATGTTGGCCGCAAAGGTGGCAAGGATGTCGCGGACCGGCGCGATGTCGTTCTCGGTAGCGCCCACGATAGCCGTGAGCGTACCGGCGATAGCGCCCGACTCGCCGCCGGTGACGGGGCAGTCAAACGCCATGCGGCCGGAAACCTGGGCGGCCTCGGCAATGTCGCGCGCCAGCTCGGGCGAGCTTGTGGTGAGGTCGATCAGGACCGCGCCGGGCTTAGTGCACGCGAGCAGGCCGTCGCCCGCCAGGTAGAGCTCCTCGACCTCGGAGGGATAACCCACCATGGTAAAGACGACGTCGGCGTTCGCCACGGCATCTGCCGGCGTATCGGCCCAGACGGCGCCGCGCTCGATAAGCGCGGCGGCCTTGGACTTGGTACGGTTGTTGACCGTGACGGGATAGCCGGCATCCAGGATGTGGCCGGCGATGGGGGCACCCATGATTCCGGCGCCGATGAATGCGACAGAGAGCTTGTTTGCCATGAAGCCTTTCCTTTTGGGTTGGGTGTTATTACCAGGTTGAATACTCGGTGCCAGCGTTTGGGCTGTGAGTTGGGATCGATTACGGCCGCGTTACTTGCCTACTGACCGCGCACGCGGCGGGCGATACGGTCGGAAAGCGACGCCTTGTCGGCGCGGTTCTTACCCCAAAACGCGCAGGCCACCATGCCGGGGCCCACGTGCGAGCCGATGGTAGGACCGACGGAGCTGCGAATGATCGTGACGTCGGCGCAACCCTCCTCCTTGCGGATGGCGGCTTCGAGCCAGTCGCCGTCCTTTTCGGCATCGGCCGTCATAATGGCGATGGGCATGGTGCGATCGGGCACGTAGTTCTCGCGGAACGACTTGAGGATGGACTTGAGCGCCTTCTTGCGACCGCGGTTGACGCCGATCAGCGACAGCGAGCCGGCCAGGTCGTAGGAGAGCTCGGGCTTGACGTCGAGCTTTGCCGTGAGCTGCGCCGCCGCGGGCGGAATGCGGCCGCCGGCAGCCAGCGCATCGAAGCTCTCGAGCGTAAAGTAACCGTGCACGTAGGTCTTGGCCTCGTTTGCCCAATCGACCAGCTGCTTAGCAGTCAGTCCCGCCGAGCGCTGGCGCACGGCCTCGAGCGCCAGGAGCTCGCCGGTCGCGCAGGGCAGAGCGTTGTCGACCACGTACAGCTCAAAGTTGGGATACTCGGCGCGCACGGCGTCCGCCGCCTGGCACGCGGAGTTGTAGCTCGACGACAGCGCCGAGGTAAAGCACAGGTAGACCGTGGGCGTACCCTCTTTGGCGCACTCGGTAAAGAACTCGATATAGCGACCGAGCGACACAGCCGAGGTGGACACGCGGGCACCGGCGCGCATGCGGTCGTAGAACTCCTTGGGTGTGATGCTCGACCAGATGTCATCCGTGCGCTCCTCGCCATCGATAATGAAGGGGAAACCCAAGATATCGACATCGAGGTTCGCGGCGACCTCGGGGCTAAAGTCGCAGCAGGTATCGACGACGATGCGGCAACGGTCCGAATGACCGGCGGATGCGGCCTTGTCCATCAAAGCGACTCCTTACGTAAAAAGGCGGCCACCCGCATGGGATGGCCGCCAGCCGTTAACTCATGCAAGTTAACGTATTTTACTCGTCAAGTGTTTCGATGCGGGGCTTGATGATGCCATATCCACCATTCTTACGGTGATACACCACATTGATAAGGCCGGTCGTCGCGTTCTCGAACACGTAGAAGTCGTGACCGAGCAGATCGGTCTGCACCAGCGCCTGCTCCTCAGTCATCGGAGTGACGTCGATAACCTTCTCGCGGACGAGCAGGTCGTCTTCCTCCTCGGGCAGCAGCAGGTCGGCCAGATCCTCGACGCGCTCGACCGGTGCGACATCCGCGGCGCTGGCACCGCCCTGGCGGTTGTCCACGACCTTGGTCTTGAACTTACGCAGCTGGCGGGTGACCTTATCGGCGGAGAGGTCGATGGCGGCGTACATATCTGCACCGTGCTCGGCAACGCGAATCACCGAACCGCGGGCACGAACCGTAACCTCGACGATTGCCGGGTTGGGGTTCGAGGGGTTCTTCTCATAACGAAGTACAACGTCGACCGTCATGGGCTCGATATCGAAAACCTTGAGCGCCTCGCCGATCTTCTCATCCACATGCGCACGCAGAGCATCGGTTACCGTCGTCTTGCGTCCAGAAACCTTGATATCCATACGTGGCTCCAATCTGCCTCGGGGACTTACTGTACTGGCTATGTACCCATTGCCGTGCATTTAATCACGCGGATTCCTAAAGACCCGAATAACGACTGCTTGATACCGCATACCGAAGTCTCGCACTTTTCTGTGGCAAAGTGCGCTATGGAAGAGCGAGGCGACTTTGGTTTTGCACCTAAAAAATGTCTTTGACCTGCTGGTTTTATGGAAACGAAAAAGCCGGGCTCCCCTGTTGGGAGAGCCCGGCGATGCGTGTTGAAACCGTGAAGAGGCGTCCCTCCTAGCGCATAGGAGACGCCACCCCTAGCAATAACTAGCTATTGAGCTTGTTAATGTCGTCGTCGGTGATAGTGCCCTCCTGGCTGGACGATTTATCCTCGGAGGATGCACCATCGCTGCTCGAATCGGAGGATGCGGACTCGCTGGATCCGGTGTCGGTCGGCTGCACGTCGGCGCCCGAGACCGTCTTGGTGGTGAGGTCATAGGGCATCGTGCCGTACCAGACGGAGTGGACCGCCTCGAGCGTACCGTCGACCGTGATGCCGTCGAGGGCATCGCTCACGGCACGGCACAGTTCGTCATTGGACGAGAGGCCCGCAACACCAAGCGTCGAGGGCGCCTCGAGCGCACCGACATAGGAGATCTCGCTCATCAGGCGTGCAAGGTAGCCGCCGGCCGTGGAGTCGCAGATCACATAGTCGACCTCGCCGGACTCGAGCGCCTCAAAGCACTCGTTGATGTTGGGGTAGGTCTTTTGGTTGGCGGTGATGCTCTGCTTAGCAAGCGCCTCCTGCGAGGCCGAGGACATCTGGACACCCAGAGTAGACGTGTTAAGGGTATCGGTGGAAACGTTTAGCGACCCACCATCGCTGGTTCTACCGAACACGGAAGCGGCATCGTACAGGCAGGTGCCGAGCGAGCTAACGTCCCCGTCCGTGGAGTTGATCTCGCCGATAAAGATATCAGCCTTTTTGTCGCCGAGCGCGGAACCTGCCGAGGACGCATCGACAAAGGCGACCTTAAGGCCCATGCGGCTTGCGAGGGCGCGGGCGGCGTCGACCGCATACCCCGTGAGCTCGCCGTCGGTGCCCTGCATGGCCTGCGGCGCATCGGAAGTATCGAGGGCGACCGTCAGGGTACCGGGGGTGACCAGGGCATCATCCGACACCGTGGGCGTGACGGTCTCGTACTCGATCTGGTCGATCGTGGGAGTCGTGAACGTAGACAGCGGGTTGAACGCGCATCCGCTCAGACCCAAAACGGCGATGACCGCTGCGGTCCCAGCACCTAACCGAGCCGCGTGCATCAAGCTGCCCCTCACCATGTCCACTACCCTGCCTTCTGTGTCGTATACGATCCGTGCGATGCGCGGAATATCAGATTGTTCCCACCAGCTGACCTGGTATTTGACCCCACACTTGCGCACCGGGGTGTTTGCTCGGGAGGCCGCAGCCACCTTCACGACTGGCCCGCTCGCCCGCGAGGCGGTATTGCCCCAAAGAAAGTAGAACGGACGGTGCGGCTTACATCTAGGACGCGCCATGATCGCGCCGCGCGCACGCGGTCGCTTACGTGGATCCCTTTGACCGCGTCTGTCTTGGACTAGGACGGGCATTTCGTCCGTCCGCAACCACAGCCTGGTAGGAACGTAGCGCATTATAGCTAAGTTCAAGCTAAAGTTTAAGGTTAGGGGCGTCATTCGCATCGCGAGTACAGATTTCGCAGGTCGGAGTGGGCTATTCGTGCCCCTGTGAAGCCCGGAGCTCCCCTATGGGGAGCTCCGGGGCACCCTTCCTAGGGTGCTGTGGCCAAAAAATGGCAAATATGAGTACTGTCACCAATTTAGTAACAGGCAGTTTTAGCCTCTCGGACAGATTTTGCGCTCAGTGTCGCCAACCTGATGCTTAGTTATTCTACATTTGTTTATTATCTTCTTACTTTATGACGCCTCCGAGTCCTAAATTCCTTGATTTTGCTGTTACTGATTTAGTGACAGTACTCATATTTGCCATATTTTGGCCAGGGCATATGATTAACCCCCTATTTTCGACGTGAATTAGACCGGCTTAAGCCCAAAACACGCCCGCAGCGTATTAAGCAACGCCTCTTGCTTCTTCCTGCGGGCATCGACACGATTCCGGTACCGCTTTCGCATACGCTGGTGCATGCGCCATGCGAGCGCTTCCATCGCTTCCATGTCACAGAGCATTTCGTTGTTGACCGTCGCGACCTCGATTCCCATAGTAATCAAGCCCGTGTTGCGCTTTTCATCATGGATACGTCCCCTCCGAGAGGAATGGCCCAGCTCACCGTTGTATTCCAGGTCAAACCGGGCTGCCTCCTGATATGCATCGCAAACTGTATGGGGCATCCCCGAGATTGCCTGCGCACGGTCATCGAACTCGATCTTGTAGTCGGTCTTAAAAGGTCCGCAGGCAAACCCGCCATAGGAAAACGGAAGCGAAAACAGGGCGAGCATGATGCACTCCATGGGCGAGAGCAGGTTTTCCGAAAGATAGGGACACAGACGCAGCAGCTGTTTGGCCACATTCCCCTTGCATGCCGCAAGGTAATCTGCCAGACGATCGGGCATCAGCACCGGCTCGACTTCAAAGTAGCCCACGTCTGCTGGCTGGTCCTTGTCCTTTGCAAGTTTATTCGTAACAGGCGAGGTGTAGGGAGGCAGATACTTCCCGCGGTCGCTCAGTGAAATCTTAGAGCACAGCTCCTGGGCCAGGGCAAATGCCTGGATACAGCCAAGTTCGCGCGCAACGGCAAGGCAGAGGGCCTCGGGAGACAAGCTGTACACCCCCGGTTCCACCTCTAGAATCGAGCCGGCGGGCAACCCGGAACACACGGACCAGCCTACGCTAGGCATGCGGCGGCGCTGCGCCGCAGATCCCACCAGCAAGCACAAATCCTCTTGCACCTCGCCGCTTGCGGCTCCAATTCGCACCAAGTCAGGAAGATAGATATCCTCGGTCGAGGGCGACGACGTGCGCAGCACACGGCGCTCTTCATCGGGATTAAGGTCCTTCCAGCTGATATAGCCCATCTGCCGGCGCTCGGCGCGCATCATGCGCAGCGCTGAAGCGCCTGTTAGGATTACGGAAGCCGCTAGCTGTTCGCCTGTCGGCTCGTTGCGCCGCTCAATCTTCACTGCCACAAAACCACCCCTACCAAACACGTGCGATAGCAAGGCCATCGACTGCCGCAGCGCCGGCACGCTTGAGCTCCGCCGAGGCCGCTGCCATGGTCGCGCCCGTGGTGATAACGTCATCGATAAGCAGTAGACGGCGGCCGCGCACGTCCTCAACCGTCTCGTACATGCCTTGGGCACGCTCGCGACGCTCCTCACGACCGAGTTCGCGCTGGTCGCCATGCCCGTACTTGACGAGGGCATCGAGCAGGGGAACGCCCGACAGCTCGCAAAATGGGCGCGCAATGGCCTCCATATGATCAAAGCCACGCCGCCGAAACGCTGCCGCCGTCGCAGGCACAAACACCACCGCATCCGCACCGGACAGCACACCTCCTAAGCGATCGGGCGCTACGACCTGGGCATGCAGGGCGGTGTCGTAGAGCAGCTCCGCCAGATACGGCGCCAGGCGTCGCTCGCCCGCGTCCTTGTACGCTTTAATGATGCGCGGCAGCGGATGCGCATAGACGGAGCACGCCAGGCAGCGGTCGAGCGCCTCCGCCATTGCCGAGGACGTGCCCTCGACCGAACACTCAGTGCACAGCAAATCCCCAAACGGGGCGCCGCATCGGGTGCAGCTATGACGTGGGTCGATGAGCGTGAGCGCGGCCAGGCAGTCTTGGCAAATAAGCGCACCGGCGCGCTCGCAGCCGGCACATCGTGTTGGCGACAATGCCTCGAGTGCCTCGCGTGCCGCCCGCTCGGCAAACGGCAGCAATTCGTCCGCAAACGGTAGGGCGCCGGCACCCTGCAGACGGCTCAATTTGTTCAGATGGCTCTTCAAGACACAACCCTCCCTACATTCGGTCGCAGGGAGGGTTGTTGATTCAGCGCTATGGTACCCCGACGCGATTGGGGTAAGGCGGGTTAAATCCGCTCGCGGGCGTTATTCGCCGGCGGGCGGTTGTGGTGCGGCCGAAGACGGGGTCGAGCCCTCGCCACCATCCTGGCGCGGCTTGCGGGAACGGCGACGACGACGGCGCTTTTGACCCTGGTCGGCCGAGCCCTCGCCACCGCGATCCTCGCGCGGCTCGCGGTCGTCGCGAGCCGCGCCACGCGAAGCCTTGGCAGCCGCTCCCCCGCCATCTCCGGGACGCCGGCGCGTGACCTTGACCTCGCCATCCGAGACCTGATCGGCCACGGAGGGCACTGAGGGCTTCTGCTGCGCGCCCGAGGAATGGCGACGGCGCGGACGCGGGGCGCGCTCCTCCTCGCCACGTGACTTGCCGCCCTTGTCGGCAGGCGCATCGGAGGCCGAGGGACCCTTGGAAGCGGCACCAGCCTCGCGAGCAGCTGCAGCGCGGAAGGCATCCTCGCGCTCCTCGCTCGACAGGTGACGGCGGCGACGGCGCGTGGGGTTCATGCCACCGCCGCGGTTTTGCTGCTGGGGCTGTTGAGCCTCGCGCTCGCGGGAAACGTTCTTGCCCGCGGCCGCAGCCTCGGTAGCATCACCCGAGCCCGCGCGCTTGCGACGACGACGGCCACCAGCGGCCTCCTCGGCCTCGGGCGTTGCGGCATTGCCACGGCCCTTTCCGCGGCCACGGCCCTCGCCCTGCCCCTGACCGGCGCGAGCATCGGATTCAGCATCGCGACGACGGCGCTTGGGCATCGACGTGCCAGCAAGACGGTCGGCGCTCGACAGGCCATCGCCCACGTCGACGCCGTTCTCGCGGTCGAGCTCCATGAGCGCCAGGCGCATCTCGGGCGACTCGATGCGCTCGAGCACGTCGCGCGTCACGCAGTCGGGGCGGCAGTTGCAGCCCTGCTCGGCGGCCTTCTTTTTGCAGCCCTCCGAGCAGGTCATATCGGCCAGGTTGACCTTAAAGACCTTGCCGTTCTCCAGGCGCAGCACCAGCTGCTCACGCGGCGTGTCATATTCCTGAATACGCGCCTTGCCGAGCGGCGTATCGATGAGCGTCTTCTTTTTGGGCGCACGGCTCTTAAAGTCCTTGTACGCTTCGAACTCATAGCGCAGGCAGCACATCAGGCGGCCGCAAACGCCGCTGATCTTGGAGGAATTGAGCGGCAGGTCCTGCTCTTTTGCCATGCGGATCGAGACGGGCTCAAACTGTCCGCCAAAGCGCGTGCAGCAGAGCTCCTGGCCGCACTGGGCATAGCCGCCCACCAGGCGAGTCTCGTCGCGCACGCCGATCTGGCGCATGTCGACGCGAATGTGCAGCGTCGAGGACAGATCCTTGACGAGCTGACGAAAATCGACGCGCTCCTCGGCCGCAAAGTAGAACACGGCCTTCTCGCCGCCAAACAGGTACTCGACGCCGACCGGCTTCATCTCGAGGTCGAGCTCCTTGACCAGGCGACGGAAATCGACCATGGCCTCGTCGCCTTGGATGGCCAGATCATCGGCAAGCTGCAGGTCGATGTCGCTCGCCACGCGCAGCACGGGCTTGAGCGGCTGGCCGATCTCGTCCTGCGGCACCTCGAAGGGATCGGCCGTGACCAAGCCGATCTCGGTTCCGCGCTCGGTGGAGCAGATAGCATAATCGGCCTCGAGGATATCCAGATCCTGCGGGTCGAACCACAGGTCGCGCGAGGCGTAGGTAAACTTAACGGGTACGACTAACGGCATTTCAGTGCCTTCCTGATATCGAACAGCATGACCTCGATGGCCAGCTGGGGAGTAACGTTTCTGGCGATGTTGCGCTCGGCGGTTGCGACCGCCTCGAGCACCTGGGTGGCACCCGCAACATTGGTCGCGGCGGCAAGCCGACCGATCGTGTCGCGCACATCCTCGTTCACGACGTCGGCCGCCTCATCCTGAAGCGTCAGCAGCACGTCGCGCATGAGCGTCCGCGCGCTCGCCAGCGCTTCCATGATACCCGAACGCTCGCGCGCGTTGAGTTCGCGCTTGTTGCGGTCCTCAAGCTGCTTCAATGCTCCACGCGACAGGTAGTCGGCATTTTGCTCGAGCACCTTTTCCTGCGTGGACTTGACCTCGGCGAGCGGCGCCTTGACGGCGACGATGAGTGACTTGGCGCGGCTGAGCACGTCGGCCTCGTCGGCGGCAATGAGCGAGTCGATGGCACGGACCATCTGACGGCGGGCGTCCTGGCGCTCGGCGCTCTTAAGAAACTCGATGCCGCGTGTGGGGCTTCCCGCCACGGCGACCGCCATGCGGCAACGCGCAGGGTCCTGACCGGTGGCGCGGCTCACGGCCTGCGCGGCGACGGCGGGCGATACCAGCCGAAACGGCACGCACTGGCAACGACTCACGATAGTGGGCAGCATCACGTCGGCCGAGGTTCCCAGCAAGATAAACATAACGCCCTCGGGCGGCTCCTCGAGCGTTTTGAGCAGTGCGTTGGCGGTGTTGGCACGCAGTTGCTCGGCACGGTCGATGATGTAGACCTTGGCCTTGGCACGGATGGGCGCCAGTGGCACGTCATCGAGCAGCTCGCGGGTCTGGGCAATGAGGTAACCCGTGGCGCTCTCGGGCGTGTAATAGTGCACGTCGGGGTGCGTATGGCGGGCGACGCGCACGCAGCTATCGCATGAGCCGCAGCCATCCTGCTCGCACAGGAAGGCTTGGGCGAGCGCCCACGCGGCGTCGAGCTTGCCCGCGCCGGGCGCGCCCAAAAACAGGTAGGCGTGCGATGCGCGACCGCTAGCGACGGCATTGGTCAAAAAGTCGCGCACGCGCTCTTGGGTGTCGAGCTTGGCCAGCAGGCTTGCCTGAGCGGGGGCCATGTTACTCGGCCTCCTTGGCAAGCGCGGCGGCGACGGCTTCCTGCGGAATGTCGAGACCGTACGCGCGAACCTGCTCGACCGTCTTCTCGAAGACTTCCTCGACGGTCGTAGTGGCGTCGATGAGCTTTACGCGGTCTGGCTCCTCGGCAGCAATTGCGCAAAAGCCCTGGTAGACACGCTCCTGGAATGCCATGCCTTTTGCCTCCATGCGATCTGCCGCACCACGGGCTGCCATGCGCAGCGCCGCCTGCTCGGGCGTGATGTGATAGACGAGTGTGAGCGCCGGGTGCGTACCCGCGACGGCCAGGTTGTTGGCGTCGCGCACTATCTGGCGATCGAGGCCATCGGCAAACGCCTGGTAGCAGGTCGTGGAATCGTAGAAGCGATCGCACAGGACCACCTTGCCGGCCGCAAGGGCGGGGGCTATGACCTCGTGCACCAACTGGGCGCGCGCCGCCTCGTAGAGCAGCAACTCGCAGGTGTCGCCCATCGCTGTATTGGCGGGGTCGAGCAGCAGAGCACGGATCTTTTCGCTGATGGCAGTACCACCCGGTTCGCGCAGGCTCACAACCTGGTGGCCAGCGAGCTCGAGCGCACGGGCAAGCAGGCGCGCCTGCGTAGATTTACCAGCGCCATCGACGCCCTCGAGCGTGATAAAGCTATGTTGAGCGGGCTCAAAAGCCATGGGCGCAGCCCCTTCCTACAAGGCGCGTAAATGCAGATATATCAACCAAGCCATGATACCCCAGTGCTCGGCGCGTCCCCAATGGCTAAAGGCGCCTTTCCAAAGTTGCGGTGAAATAGGGACTGATTGAAGCTCTGAGACCGCCAAACAGTCCCTATTTCACCGCAACTTATGATGGGGAATTTTGGATGCTGGGTATAATCGTCGTATTGCATTGAAATGTGGCGAAAGGAGTGGCAATGTCTCGGTATTGCGCCTCGTGCGGCAAACTTCTTGCAGATGATGCCAAGTTCTGCACCTCGTGCGGTACACCCGTTGAACAGATAGCCGCGGGCAATAGACAGCCCGCGTTTGAGCAGACCGTCTCCCTCGATACGCCGCAGGCTAAGCCGGACGACCCCCTCGCCTATCGCCCCGACCCCGCTGCTGCCCCCGCAGAGGTCGAAACGACACGGCGTATGTCCGTCACGGGTACCTCAACCCAACAGCAACCGGCATCTGCATACGCGCCCACTTCGCCACAGGCAGCCGCCCCCAAAAAGAGCGGCACCAAGCCGCTTATCGCCATTGTCGTTGTGCTGGTGGCAATCATCATCGCCCTGGTCGTTTTCTTTGTGATCAAGCCTTTCGACAACGCTGCCACGCAAACGACTGCCGAGATTACCAAGCCGCACCACGATGTTGACGCCGATGACCTTAAGCCCCTCGGCGACCCCAATAGCCTTTACGACGATGACGATGATGACGACGAGGATGGCGGCGCAGCGACCCTCTCCGAGCAAAACCTCTACCGTCGCCTAGGCGAATACTACGATCTGCTCGAAGATCTCGATAGCCAGGTCTGTGCCTGCGCGCAGGCCTTCAATGGCAGCTATCTGGAAGAAGATCGCACCACCCGCCAAAATCTCGCCGACGTCGCCGAGCGCACGGAGGACACCATCGAGCAGTATTACGATATCGTCGAGGACCTGGACGTCCCTGCGAGCTCCAAGAACTACAGCTCCTGGAAAGACATCATTGCCCTGTATGACGACTTGGATCACCGTATCGACGCGATCTGCGATGCCTGGGAGATCAGCCTGAAATACGCCAAGCCTGCGGACCACAAGAATGAGATCGTGGCGCCGCTGTCGCGCGACAACGTGGCGGGCACCAATGACAATAAGTACCGCCTAGACTTTGAGGAGCGCTATCCCGGCGCCAAACCCGTCGAAGTGAACTAGTCGCATGCGACGTTCTCAAACGACTAGTCATTAAAGAACGTCCCCAATGACTGCCTAGAAAACGAGCGAGGATCTTGAGGTCCTCGCTCGTTTTTGTTTTGGGCAATGTTTCGGCTGCGCCGCTACTTGTCGGCGGCCGCCTTCTTGGTCGTCGTCTTTTTGGCGGTCGTCTTCTTGGCCGCCGTGGCCTTCTTTGCCGCCGTCGTCTTCTTGGCTGCCGTGGTCTTCTTCGCCGTGCTCGCCTTGGTTGTGGTCTTGCGGCCGCGGGCGGGCTTCTTCTCCTTGGTCGGGCAGTCCATGTTCACGCAGATGCGCCACGGACCGCGCGCCGTGTTGACCACAACGATGGGGGCGCCGCACTCGGGGCAGGTCTCGCCCGTCGCCTCGAGCTTGCCGCGCGCCGGAAGCGGATAGCTCACGCCGCAGTCATCGTAGTTGGTGCAACGGATAAAGCGCTTGCCGCTCTTTTCGCTCTTGTGCGCGATCAGGTCGCCATGGCGTCCTGCCTCGGCGCACACCTTGCACTCGCCCACCTTAAGGTCGGGCTCGTAGTTGGTGGGGCACGTGGGGTTCACGCAAATCTCGAAGGCCTTCTGGCGGAACGGCTGGCACTTAATGCGCGGCGCACCGCACTCGGGGCACACGGCCGCCTCGCCCTCGAGCGGGCTTACTTTGACGCCACTCGGCACCGGATAGGTCACATCGCAGTCGGGCCAGCCCATGCAGCCAATGAAGCTGCCGCGGGTCTTGGCGCTCGTCTTCATAACCAGGTCCTTGCCGCACTTGGGGCAGGTACCCACGCGCGCATCGGCCGTGACGGCGTCGCTGATGGCGTCGCCCAGTTCCTGCGTATGTTTGAGCAGCTCGTCGAGCACGCCGGCCAGCAGCGCGCGCGAGTGCGTCACGACATGCTCTTCGGTGTCCTCGCCGCGCTCCACGCGGGTCATGTCGCCGTCGAGCTCGCTGGTCATATCGGGGCTCGTGATGCGCGGGGCAAACTGCGACAGTGCATCGATAATGGCAATACCCAGCTGGCTCGGCTCCACGGGATCGTTTTTGAGGTAGCGCACGGCGTACAGGCGCTCGATGATGCTCGCGCGCGTGGACTTGGTACCCAGGCCGCGCTTCTCCATCTCCTGCACGAGCTTGCCCTGACTGTAGCGCGCGGGCGGCTCGGTCTGCTTGGCCTCAAGCTTAATGTCGAACACGTCGACCGTGTCGCCCTGCTCCAGCGGCGGCATCTGCTCGTCGCGTTTGAGTCCGTACGGGTACGCCTCGCGGAAACCCGGGGTCACGAGCACATCGCCCGAAGCCACGAACGGCTCACCGTTCACGTCGAGCTCGAGCTTGGTATTCTCGATGGTCGCGGGACCCATAAGCGTCGCCAGGAAGCGGCGGGCGATGAGGTCGTAGAGCTTGCGCCGGCCGCCGTCGAGCGTGGACGGATCGCCCTCGCCCGTGGGGTAGATGGGCGGGTGGTCGGTGGTCTCGACTTTGCCGCGCGTGGGCTTCATGGGGCCGGCGAGCACCTTTTTGCACACGGGCGCCAGCGCCGGGTTGATCTTTGCCAGGTCGCTCACCACGGCGCCCAGATCGAGCGTCGCAGGGTACACGGTGTTGTCGACACGCGGGTAGCTGATGAGACCCGCCATGTAGAGGGACTCGGCGATGCGCATGGTACGCGCAGGCGAGATGCCCTCGGCCGCGGCGGCTGCCTGCAGCGAGGTGGTCGCAAACGGCGTGGGCGGCTGCTGCTTGCGCGAGCGCTTGGTCACCGCGGCGACGGTTGCCGTCGCGACGCCGTCGACATGGCTGTACGCCGTCTCGGCAGCATCTTTATCGGTAAAACGCGCCGTCTTGTGCGCGATCTTAAAGCGGTCGTCCTCGGCAGCACCCTGCGCGGCGCCCATGCCACGAATCTGCCAATAGTCCTCGGGCACAAACGCCATGCGCTCGCGCTCGCACTCGACCACCAGGGCAAGCGTCGGTGTCTGCACGCGGCCGGCGGAGCGCACATTGCCAAAGCCGCCGAACTTGGCGAGCGTCAGGTAGCGCGTCAGCACCGCACCCCAAATGAGGTCGATGTGCTGACGGCTCTCGCCGGCGTCGGCCAGGTTCTGGTCGAGCGAGACAAGGTTATCGAAGGCCTGCGTGATCTCGGCCTTGGTAAACGAAGAATACTGGGCGCGGGCGACCGGCAAGTCCGGCGCGACCTCGCGCACCTTGTTGAGGGCGTCCGAACCGATCAGCTCACCCTCGCGATCGAAGTCCGTGGCGATGATGACGCTGTCGGACTTCTTGGCAAGGTTCTTGAGCGAGCGGATGAGCTCTTTCTCGGCCGGCAGCTTAATGACGGGCGCCCAGGTGAGATAGGGCAGGCTCTCGAGCTTCCAGCCCTTGATGGAAATGCCATCGGCAAGGAACGGCTTGCGCTTGGTGTCGTAGGGCGGACGAGCCAGGCCATCGGGCATGTCGGCCGGCAGCATCTCGCCGTCCTCAGTAACCGAATACCAGCCCAGCTTTTTATCGAACAGCACGCTGTCGCAAAAATCAGGCGCAAGGATGTGACCGGCAAGGCCGATCGTCACGCACTCCTCGCCCTTCCACTCAAAACGGTAGATGGCGGTGTTGTACACCTTGTCCTTTTTGGGTTTGCCCGTGGACAGACGCTCGGCGATCTGACGCGCGGCGTCGTTTTTCTCGGCGATGATGAGCTTCAAAAGAGGCTCCTATCTCGTGTCTCTGCGGCTACGCCCGCCCGTGTGGCGGCCGATTTACGCCCTTGCTTGCTCGATCTGCCCGATGAGCCAATCGCACCAGGCATCCATGCCCTCGCCCTTGCGCGCGCTCACGGCAAACCGCGGCGCCTGCGGATTGAGGTCATCGAGTGTCTTAGTATACCTATCCATGTCAAAATCGAAAGCCGGAGCCACGTCGACCTTGTTGAGCAGCTGCGCGCCGGCGTGTTGGAAGATGCCCGGGTACTTGATGGGCTTGTCGTCGCCCTCGGGCACCGAGAGAATCATGATGGACAGGTTCTCGCCCAGGTCAAAGTCGACCGGGCAGACCAGGTTGCCCACGTTTTCGATAAAGATGACGTCGATGTTCTCCAGACCCACAGCCTGGTCGAAGGCGTCGACGGCCTCCATGATCATGTTGCCCTCGAGGTGGCACAGGCCGCCCGTGTTGATCTGGATGGCGGGCATGCCGGCTTCCTTCATGGTGATGGCGTCGACATCCGAGGCGATATCGCCCTCGATGACGGCACAGCGCAGGCCGGCTTTGTCACGCAGGCGCTCGTTGGTGCCCAGAATCGTGGTGGTCTTACCCGAGCCGGGGCTCGACAGCACGTTGATCACGTAGGTGTTCGTCTGCTCAAATCGCTGACGCAGCTGATCTGCCAGGCGCTCGTTGCGCGACAGAATCGGCGATGCAATATCAATCGTTTTCTCGGCCATACTTAACGCTCCTTACTTTGGCCCCTTTATACCCCATCGCTAGATGGCTAGCGGGCTAATCGTCGGGGGTTTCGATTTCGATACTTGCGATATCGAGCTCGCGGCCGTGCAGTAGGCGCACGTTGGCACCACCACACTGGGGACAGCGACAGTGGAAGCGATCGTGGTCGAAAACCTCGCCGCAGTCCAGACACTCGCTTTGTGGATGGACCTCCTCCACGGCAAGCTCGCAGCCTCGCGTGAGCGGGTCCTCGTCGCGAAATGTCTCCCACGCAAAGTCGAGCGCCTCGCGCACGACCTCGGTCATATCCCCGATACGCAGCGTTACCAAAACGGCGCGCGAGGCCCCCGCCCCACGCGCCGCGCGAATCACTGTATCGAGTATGCCGTTGACAATGCCAACCTCATGCATACCGATTTACTCCTCGTCGTCCTCGTCGTCCGAGAACAGGTCCAGACGGCTCACGAACAGGCCCTCCTTGCCCTCGCGCGCGGTAATGACCACGCGGGCAATGGCGAGCGAGATCTCGTAGAGCGAGAGCAGGGCGCCGTACATTAGGCCCAGGGTGACGGGCGAGCCGTCGGGCGTAATCACAGCCGAACCCACGAGCAGGCCTACGTACACGTAGCGCCAGGCGCTGCGGAAGGCCGCGTAGGACACGATGTGGAAAACAGACAGGTAGAAGATGATGAGCGGCAGCTCAAACGCCACACCAAAGCCGATCATAAAGAGCAGCTCCATGTTGACGTAGTTCTCCAGGTCGGGCAGCGCCGTAGCGACGGCCGAGGTCTCGCCGATGAGCCACTCAAAGCCCGCCGGGATAATGATGAAGTAGCAGAAGATGGCACCCAGGAAGAACAGCACCGTCGAGGCGAGCACCGTGGGCACAACCCATTTGCGCTCGTTGGGGCGCAGTGCCGGCAGGAAAAATGCCAGGATCTGCCAGATGATCATGGGCGTGCACATGACCACGGCCATCTTGATGGCCAGCGAGAAGCGCAGTCCAAAGCCGCCGAGCGTGGTGGTGATGTAGAACTTACCGTCCGGCACAAAGGAGCGGATGGGGTCTTCCAAGATGTCGAGCACCACGGGCGTGGCGAAATACAGCACGATAGCGGCGGCAAATACCGAGACGACCACGATGGTCAAGCGGCGACGGAGCTCTCCCAAATGATCGAAGAGCGGCATTCGCGCAGGTCCGATAGGCATTACTCATCGCCTCCCTTCGGGGCGTCGGCGGCAGCGGTGTCGTCCTCGGCCTCGAGCTCGCGAGCAAGCTGGTCGACGACGGCTTTGCGCTTGCGGGGACGACGGGCGTAGAGGTCAGCCGTCGTGGGCTCTGCCGGCTCGGGCTCGGGCTCGGGCTCCGGCTCTGCAGCAGGCTCGGGCTCGACGACAGGCTCGGCGGCAGCGGCAGGCTCGGCGCTCTCGGCCTCGGACTCCTCAGCAGCACCCTCGCCCTCGGCGGCAGCCTCGCACGCGGCCTTCTCGGCGGCAAGGCGGGCACGGCGCTCGGCAAAGGTCTCCTTCTTTGCGGGCGCAGCCGTCTCGACGGCATCCTCGTCTGCATCGGAATCGTCATCGACGGCAGCCTTCTTGGGCTTGACCGGGGCCGACGCGGCTTCACTCACCGGATCGATTATCTCGGACTGAACAACGGCCGTCATCTTTTCCTGCGTCTCGCGGAACTGACGGATGGCACGGCCGATCGTGCGGCCCATCTGTGGGAGCTTATCCGGGCCAAACAGCAAAAAGCCGAAGACCACGATGATCGCGAGCTCACCCTCTCCAATACCAAACACACATACCTCCAAGGCTCGATGTGAGTCGAGCCCGCACCGCGCCATTCGGCCGGAACTCGTCTATTCATTCGGTCAAGTATAGCGCCCGGACGCCAAAACGTCCGAGCGCATCACAAACATATGCCAAACGGCACGCCCTTTTGGGGGCAAAGATTATGCAGCGGTGATCGAAATCTCCTGGTCGACACCCAACAGCTGAACCACGCGCATCACCGGGGGCTGCACATTGGTGCAGCTAAAGCGCTTGCCGTGGTCGGCCGCGTGGTGCGCGGCGCCCACGAGCACGCCAATGCCCGTCGAATCGATGTAGCTCACCTGGGCAAAATCGAGCTCAACGGCCTCAGTGGGCTGCTCGAGCGCCAGGTCGATGGCATTGCGCAGGCTATCGGCGTTAGAGATATCGATCTCACCGGTCACCTTAATGGTGTAGAGCTCTGGCGTGGGGTTGGTGGAAATACCCAAATCCATGTATACGCTCCTTTACGTATCGAAAGTGCGGATAGTACGGGAAGCCGCGCGTTAGGCGCGCTCGGCACGCGCAAGCTCGGCAGCGACAAGCTTAACGGCCAGCACCAGCACATCGAGCGCGGCCTCCAGGTCCTCGACCGTGGGATAGCTCGGCGCGATGCGGATGTTGGTGTCGCGCGGGTCCTTGCCATAGGGCCAGGTGGCACCGGCCGGCGTGAGCTTGACGCCCAGGTCGGCGCAAAGCGCGGCGACCTTTTGGGCCGAGCCCTCGGGACCATCGAAGCTTACAAAGTAGCCGCCGCGGGGGTGCGTCCAAGTGGCGCAGCCCGTGTCGCCCAAGCCCTCGGTGAGCTTGCGCTCGACGGCCTCAAAGCGCGGGCGCAGGAACTCGGCATGCTTTTTCATGTGCTCCTTGACCGCCTCGATGGTGGGAAGGAAACGCACGTGACGCAGCTGGTTGAGCTTGTCGGCGCTAATAAGACCGGCCTTCAGGCGCTTGGAGAACTCGGCGATGACCGCGGGGCTCGCACCGATAAAGCCGATGCCGGCACCCGGGAAGGTGATCTTGGACGTCGAGGCAAAGGCCACCACGCGGTCCTCGGTGCCCGCCGCGCGGGCAAGATCGAAGATGTTGGCGAGCTCGTCGGTCTCGTCGTACAGGTCGTGCACGCAGTAGGCGTTGTCCCAGAAGATGCGGAAATCGGGCGCGGCCGTGGGCATCTCGACCAGGCGACGCACAGTGTCCTCGCTAAAGGTGATGCCCGTGGGGTTGGAATACTTGGGCACGCACCAGATGCCCTTGATGGAGTCGTCGGTGGCAACCAGGCGCTCAACCTCGTCCATGTCGGGGCCGTTGTCGGTCATCGCGACGGGGACGTTCTCGATGCCCAAGTCGGCGGTGATGCCAAAGTGGCGATCGTAGCCGGGAACGGGGCACAGGAACTTGACCTTCTTGCCGTCGTGCGCTGCCTCGTAAGCCTCCCAAGGGTCGCTGCCGCACGAGCCGCAACGCCAGAACATACCGGCGATATCGTGCTCGATCAGCAGGCTCGATGAGCCCAGTACGAGCGTCTGCTCGGCAGGACAACCCAGGAACTCCCCCGCCAGCTTGCGTGCCGAGGGAATGCCCTCGAAGCAACCGTAGTTGGAGCAGTCGACATTGCCGTCGTGCAGATCGGCATCGGCATTGAGGATATCGAGCATGGGGCGAGAAATGTTCACCTGGGAGGGCGACGGCTTGCCGCGCGCCATGTCGAGCGCCAGGCCCTTGGCCTTGACCTCGGCAACCTCGGCTTTAAGCGCCTCGATGGCGGCATCGAGTTCGGTGGTTTCCATCTTCTGGTAGATCGTCTGCATGGGGTGCGACCTTTCGCGAAGCGGTACGTTGCAGTTCGTCTAAGTATAGACCGCCATCGTCGCAACGTTATGAAGCCGTGATAGATTAAGTTCATCGCAATCAATTACGAATCGCCGCGCATGCCGGCGTGGGGCGCCCAAGGAGGCACTATGGAGTACGGATCGTTTCAGGCCGAGGAATTCGGCGACTTGCAGCGCCTGGTCGACGGACTGTTTTACGACCGCCACGCCATCGACCGCCTGGATCTGATCGTACAGGCCGAAATCTTGGACCTGGCGCCCGACCTCATGGAGATCGTGAATCTTTTGCCGCCCGGCTACTACGACCGCCAGTCACTTTGCGACCAGCTCAACTCCGCCTTGGCCGCCCACGGCTGGGGCGCCGTCTACGGAACGGTGGAATAAGCCTAGTCATTTAAGAACGTCCCCAATGACTAAAACGCTGCCTGTGATGGTATTCACAGGCAGCGTTTTCAAACTTGTATGTGCCCCTACTCGTCCTTGGGCGCGGGATGCTTGCAGACCACGCTCATGTAGATCATGCCGAGCACGGCTGCGGTGACCGAACCGGCGAGAATAGCGGCCTTGGCTGCAAGAACCTCAAACTGGGCCGTCGGGAAGGCAAGGCCGCTGATGAGAATCGACATGGTAAAGCCGATACCGCCCAGAATGCCCACGCCGGCAATCATGTGCCAGTTGACATTGTGCGGCAGCTCGCAGGCCTTAAGCTTAACCAGGGCAAACGTCATACCAAAGATGCCGATCGGCTTGCCCAGCAGCATGCCAAAGTACACGCCGAGCGTCACCGGATCGGTGAGCAGCGTGCTCATGTCCACGCCCACTAAGCGAACCTGAGCGTTTACGAACGCAAAGATCGGCAGGATCACAAAGTTGACCGGCGTGGAGATCAGACGCTCCATACGGATAAGCGGCGGGGTCACGCGGTGCATGACGCGCTCGACCTTGGTAGTCGAGACGGTAAAGTCATGCTGGCCCAGGATGTGTGCCTCGTCGTCGTAGCGGTCATCGAGCAGCGGCAGGCACTCGCCCAGCCAATCGGTGAGACTATCGAGCTTGACGCCGCACTTGGCCGGAATAGTGAAGGCCAGGATGACGCCAGCAAGCGTGGCATGTACGCCGCTCTTGAACATGCAGAACCACAACAGCAGCCCCAGTACCGAATACGGGGCAAGGCGGTAATGCTGCGTCTTGTTGAGCCACACGAGCGCGCAGGTCACAAGCGCGGCGGCGCCCAACCAAAACGGATTGGGGCTCTGACCGTAGAAGATGGCGATGGCGGCGATGGAGATCAGGTCGTCGGCGATAGCGAGCGTCGAGAAGAACACGCGCACGCCGTTGGGAACGCGGTTGCCCAAAAGCGACAGCACGCCCAGCGCAAAGGCAATATCGGTTGCCATGGGGATGGCCCAACCGTTGCGGGCGCCGGCATGGTTAAAGATCAGGTAGATGCAGGCGGGAACGACGACGCCGCCCACCGCCGCCAACATGGGAAGCATGGCCTGACGCGGATTCTTGAGCTCGCCGACCGTCATCTCGTACTTAAGCTCAATGCCCACCAACAAAAAGAAAATCGCCATGAGGAAGTCGTTGACGAAAAGCTCAACGGTGAGACCGGCCGTAAGGTTGCCCAGACCCACATACAGCGGGGTCTCCAAAAAGTGATGGATGGCCTCGTAGGCATCGGTATTGGCGCAAATGACGGCGGCGATGGCGGCGAAGACCATGACGGCGGCGGAAATCGTACCGTTCTCGGCGATGCGCTCCCAGATGTCGTGACGTTCAAAGCGCTTGCGCTCACGAACGTTGAACAGCTGCTCAGTTGCTGCCATGGGCGGCTCCTTTCACGGGAAAGCTCCCGTCTTAAAAAAGCACGGCCCGCCCAAGTGGCGGCGCCGCGCTCTAACGTATTACGCTTGCATCTAGCCTACCCTGCACGACAAGCACGCAGGCGTGGCCGAAAAGCGGAACCACAGGTTGAACATTATTTGCTCAACGGCACGGGCGCGCCTGCCCAAGAGACGACGCGGCGCCGTGCACAAAAACGACCGGAGCGCGGGGCGTCCGCGATCCGGTCGTGGCGTTCGGTCAACTAAACCTAGCAGGCGGCCATGATGGGGGCAGCGACCTGCTTCTTACGGGAGAGGACGCCCGGCATCCAGACGCCGTCGTGCTCGTCGGCAATGCCCAGGCCCTTCTGAGCGGCCTCGGTCTCGCCCTCGAGCAGAACCTGCGAGCCCTCCTCCATGATGTCGGTGATGCACAGGACGATGCCGTCGGCACCCTTCTCGGCGGCGTAGGCGCGCATGGCCTCGCGGATCTCGTCGATCATGCCGAGTGCGCGGCTCTTGTCGACGGTCTCGTACTGGCCGATGAGCAGCTTCTTGCCAGCGGGCTCGAACATCTTGATGTCGTTGCCGACCATCTCGGCTGCGGTGAAGGAGCCGGACGGACGGGTGAGGAAGACCTCCATGCCAAACTTGACCGGGTCGACGCCCACCTGCTCGCCGAGCTTGGCGGCAACGGCGCGGTCGACATCGGTGGTGGTGGGGCTCTTGAGCATGAGCGTGTCGGTCATCATGGCCGAGAGCAGCAGCTTGGCCTGGACGTCGGAAAGCTCAACGCCGAGCACGCCGGCGAGCTTGGTGACGATGGTGCAGCTGGAGCCCCAGGGCAGGCAGATGTAATGCAGCGGGCCGGCGGTCTCGAAGTCGCCGATGCGGTGATGGTCGACAACGCCAAAGACCGTGGCGTCCTTAAGACCGGCGACGGACTGGGCAGACTCGTTGTGGTCGGTGAGGACGACGAGCTGACCGGCCTCGACGGACTCGATCACGCGGGGCTCGGCAATGCCGGCGTCGGCAAGCAGCTTGGCGGACTCGGCCGGAAGCTGACCAAGGGCGCAGGCCTCGTAGGTGTTGCCGGCATACTCAACCTGGTTGAGCAGCTGGGACAGGACGACGGCGCTCATGATGGCGTCGTTATCGGGGTTCTGGTGACCAAAGACAAGAACGTTTGCCATGGATATCCTCCACTTGATATGTGTACTTGGACGTAGCTATGGTAGCACGCCGATGCCGAGCCTTCGCAGACGGAAGGGCCACGGCATATTTTGGGGCGCAGGCACGGGGGCCAAGGCTGTCCCTTTTGCACCATGTTGGTGCAAAGTAACCTGTCCCCCTTGCACCAACTATTTGCCGGCGGCGCGCAGGGCTACGTAGGCGGCACCGATGATGCCGGCGTCGTTTTCGAGCGAAGCGACCTTAATGGGCGTCTCGCGCGAGGCAGAAAGCGCGTACTGCTTAAAGTGCTCGCGGACCTTGTCGAGGTAGACATCGGCCGAGGCGGAGGCGCCGCCGCCGATGAGGAACATCTCGGGATCAACCACGTTGGCGATAAGCGCCAGTGCGCGGCCGAGATAGTCGGCCATGGTATCGGCCGCGGCCAGCGCGAGCTTGTCGCCCTCGCGGCAGGCCTGGAACACGTCCTTGGAATCGGAGGGGCCGGTCAGCTCGATGGGCTCGACGCCCGCCTTTTCGCACTCGGCAAGGTAGTTGCTCACCACGCCGGTGGCGCTGGAATACTGCTCCAGATGGCCATGGCCGCCGCAGCCGCAGGTGCGCTCCTCGTCGGGGTTCAGGCACATATGGCCAATCTCGCCGCCGGCGCCCACAACGCCTGATACCACGTCGCCGTTAACGATAACGCCGCCGCCCACGCCGGTACCAATGGTGACCATCACCACGTTCTGTACGCCCTTGGCAGAGCCGAGCCAGGCCTCGCCCATGGCAGCGGCGTTGGCATCGTTCTCGTACTTAACGACCGCGTCGGGGCAGTGCTCCTGAATGGCGACTCTCAGCTCGGGCAGGTTAATGGCAATGTTGGCCTTGACCTTGGCATCGCCCGATGCCGGGATGGGGCACGGAACGGCCAGACCAATGCCCGCCACAAAGGCACGCGGAATCTGGGCCTTGGCGACCACCTGGTCGATAGCTTCGGTCACCGCGGCAAAGCCCGCAGCGTCAACGATGGGAGGCGTGGGCACGCTGGCCTTGGCCAGCAGGTTGCCGTCCTCGTCGAACAGGCCCTCCTTAACCGAAGTGCCGCCGACGTCAATGCCGATGTAGTACTGCTTAGGTTCCATGGGAGCCCGCCTTTCTCGTTTAAACATTGCCTGTATGGTACCGCTCCCCAGGCAAAAACCTGCCAAAAAGGGACAGGTTTGTTTTGGCGGGTTTTATCTGGGGAAACTCAAAGCATGAGATTCGGTTCGCTGGGCGGCAAAACAGCCCAGCCCCGTCCTCGAGCCAATCAATTTGCTCAATACCACATTATTCGAGTGCATATTCATTTAGAGCGCTCTAGTTTTTAAAGAGAAGCGTTTTTTAATTAAACCTTTCTCGAACTTTTCAAAAACGCAATAGGGATGCTTAGGTGTTGACTATACTTTCTTCTGTACTCAATCAAGCCGGAAAGGAGGTTCCATGATTCCCAAATACGAGGCGATAGCTGCAGATATCCGTCGAAGCATCGAGGACGGCGCTCTTAAACCGGGCGACAAGCTACCCACCGTCGTTGAGTTCTGCGAGCTCTATAGCGTTTCCAAGATCACCGTCAAGCGCGCGATCGAGCAGATCACCGAGGAGGGTCTTGTTACCAGCCGTCGCGGGTCGGGCACCTACGTTAAGGACACGGCGGGTCTTCCCGACCAGGCGTTTTTCCAGGGCAAAAACGACCGCGCCCAGGGCTTTTCGTATGAGCACCGCGGGGAGAAGGTGACCTCGGTGGTCTACGATTTCTCGATTGTCAATCCACCAGCGGACGTCGCAACTCAGCTGGGAATTGCCGAGGACGACTTTGCCTATCACATCGTGCGCGTGCGCCAGGTCGACGAGAAGCCCATCGTCATCGAGTACACCTACATGCCTCTCGAGCTGATACCGGGCCTTAAAAAGAAGGACCTATACGGATCGGTCTATAGCTTTATCCGCGAGCAATGCGGGCTGAAGATTTCGAGCTTCCACCGCACCATCCGCGCCGTGGCGGCAACCGAGGAAGAGGCCGAGCGTCTGGGCACCAAACCCGGCGCTCCCCTGCTCGAACTCAACCAGATTGGCTTTTTGGATAGCGGCAACGCCTTTGAGTACTCGATTTCGCGCAACGTCGGCGACCGCTTTGAGCTGCACAACGTAACGTTGGCATAGGTTTTTGTAGTCATGCGGGCGCTCGTTATGACTCGATTAGAGCGGGCGGTCGCGCAACACCATGGGAGTATGAACATGTCCGATTTGATTAAACTGACGCCGATTTTCCACGAGAAGATCTGGGGCGGCCGCCAGCTCGAAACCGTATTTGGTTACGGCATTCCCGAGGGTCCCATCGGTGAGTGTTGGGCTATCTCGGCCCACCCCAACGGCGACTGCCAGATCGCGGAGGGCCCGTATGCCGGCCACACACTGTCGTGGCTGTGGGCCGAGCACCGCGAGCTCTTTGGCAACTGCGAGGGCAAGGAGTTCCCGCTGCTCATCAAGATTCTGGACGCCAAGGACGACCTTTCGATCCAGATTCACCCCAACGACGAGTACGCCGCCGAGCACGAGAACGGAAGCCTGGGCAAGACCGAGTGCTGGTATGTGCTGGACTGCGAGCCCGGCGCCACGATCATCGTCGGGCAGCGCGCCAAGGATCGTGCCGAGGCCGCACAGATGATCGAGGAAGGCCGTTGGGACGACATGCTCAACGTGCTGCCGATTCACAAGGGCGACTTTTTCCAGATTGATTCCGGCACCGTGCACGCCATCAAGACCGGCACGCTCATTTTAGAGACGCAGCAGTCGAGCGACGTGACGTATCGCCTGTACGACTACGACCGTCCCGGCACCGATGGCAAGCTGCGCCCGCTGCACATTGAGCAGAGCCTCGACTGCATCGACTTCAATGCTCAGGCACCGACCGACGGCACCGTGACCGCGCCCGAGATCGACGGCGTGACCGAGCTCGAGTCTAACTCCTGCTACACCGTCGATCGCGTGCGCGTCAACGGCAGCAAGACCCTCGACCAGCGCTGGCCCTTCATGTGCCTGTCGGTCATCGACGGCGAAGGCGCCGTCTGCGGCGACCCCGTCCACAAGGGAAGCCACCTGTTAGCACCCAGTACCGTTAGCTCCATTGACCTCAAAGGCAAGATGGAACTGATCATCAGCCACCTCTAGGTCGCAACAACAACCAAAACGAAACAAGGGGCTCCCCCGTTCATCAACGGAGGAGCCCCTACTCGTATCTATATATCAGCCCACCCGGCTCTCCAGACCAAAAAGCGAACGAGCAGAGCGACGTTCGCAAGCTGCAGGCTAAAACGCCACAAGGAAGAGGGCGCGTCGGGGGCTTTGGTCGATCGCGAGTTCCGCACGAGCCGGAGAGCACTTAATGTGCTCTCCGTGCGAGCAGGACTGTCCGAGCAGGCGACCAAAGCCCCCGGAGCGCCCGGTCAACCTCGCAGTTAGGCATTCAGCTTAACGATCGGTGCAAAGCCCTTCATCAGCTTTTTGGTCTGGCCGGTCTTTTCGAATTGAACCTCGATCATGTCTCCGACAACCGAGATGACGGTACCCGTGCCAAAGGTCTTGTGGCTCACGGTATCGCCCGCGGCAAAGTCCTGCGATGCGCTGGCGCGATCGACCTTGCGCTCCACCGTCGGCGACACCTTGGACGACGGCTTTTTAGCTCGCGGCGCGCCCGACCCAAAGGTCGAGGCAACACGGCCAGCGTCGGGCGAGACCCCACGATGGCGCTCGGTCCCGTAGCTGCTGCCGCCAAAGAAGTCGTCAAAGCTCGATCCGCCGCGCGAACCGGAGCCGCCGGTCGAGCGCGTATGCGAACCGAACACCTTGCCGCCATACATATCCGAGCCCATGCCCGAGCCAAAGGTGCCATGACGGTCGCCGCGCTTCTCCCAGCCCGTGCCCTCAAAACCGGCAGAACCGATACCGCTGAACTCGATATCCTCAAACGGAATCTCGTTGAGGAAGCGCGAGCGCGGGTTGGCAGACGTTGAGCCGTACGTGCGGCGCGTGGCCGCATAGGTCAAGAACAGGCGCTTACGGGCGCGCGTGATGGCGACGTAGGCCAGGCGACGCTCCTCCTCGAGCTTGCCCGGATCATCGCTGCCGCCAAAGTCGTGCACATGCGGGAAGATACCCTCCTCCATGCCGGCCACGAACACCGCCGGAAACTCCAGGCCCTTGGCGGAGTGGATGGTCATCATGGTAATGGCATGCGTCTCGCCGGCCAGAGAATCCAAGTCGGAGCGCAGGGCCAGCCACTCCATGAGCGCAGGCAGGGCCTTGCAAGTGAGCGGGCCGTAGGTGCGCTCGATCTCGTCGGCATGCACGGCGCCCGCCGGCAGCTCTGTCGGCGCGGCATAGGCGTTGCCCGCGATGGCGGCAGCCAGGGCATCCTGTGGAGACAGCGCCGGAGCGGCCAGGCTATCGAGCGGATTGGTGCCCGCGGCATCGCGCGCGCCGACAAGCGCCTCAAACGAAGACACAGGCGCGGACGGCCCCGGCTCGGGCGCGGGCGTGCTCACCACAACGGGCTCGGGCTCGGCGCCGGCAGGCACGTCGGCAACGCCGGCGGCGCGCAGCTCTTCCAAGCTCTCGAGCGTACCCTCGATATCCTCGTGCGTCTCCTCAAATTCGGCGGCGACGCCCAGGAATTCCTGGATGTTCTCGGCGCGGCTCTCGGACTCCATGGTGCCCTCGGCGCGGAACGCCTGCAGCAGGCCCGTCTTGTCGACAATCATCTCGACGACGTCCTTGAGCTCGCCGTCCATGCGGCGGCCCTCGCGCACCAGCGCCACAAAACTCGACAGGCCGTTGCGCACCTTCGCGCTAAACATGCCCGTCTCGGCTGTTGCGATCTCGCAGGCCTGGAAGAACGAGCAACGGTTGTCGCGTGCCAGCTGCTCAATCTTTTGGATCGAGGTGGAGCCGATGCCGCGGCGCGGCGTGTTGATGACGCGCTTGACGCTCATCTCGTCGGCCGGGTTCACGATCATCTTGAGGTAGGCCATAACATCGCGGATCTCGGCACGGTCGAAGAATCGCGTGCCGCCCACGATCTTGTAGGGCACGCCCGCGCGCAGGAACATATCTTCGAGAATACGCGATTGGGCGTTGGTGCGATAGAACACGGCGATGTCGTCGTAGCTCGTGCCCTTGGAGTGCAGCTTTTCGATCTCGCCGGCAATCCAGCGGCCCTCGTCGCGCTCATCGCTCGCCTGGAAGGCCTGGATCTTCTCGCCGTCGCCCTCGGCCGTAAACAGGCGTTTGTCCTTGCGTTGCGAGTTGTGACGCACCACGGCGTTGGCGGCGCTCAGGATATGACCCGTGGAGCGGTAGTTCTGCTCCAGCTTGACGGTCTTGCAGTTTTTAAAGTCCTTCTCAAAGTCCAGGATGTTGGTGATGTCGGCGCCACGCCAGCTGTAAATGGACTGGTCATCGTCGCCTACGACCATGAGGTTTTGGTACTTGGCGGCCAGCAGGTTGGCGATCTCGTACTGGACGTGGTTGGTGTCCTGATACTCGTCGACGCTAATGTAGCGGAAGCGCTCCTGGTACTTGTCGAGCACCTCGGGGCGGGTGCGCAGCAGCTCGAGCGCGCGTACGAGCAGGTCGTCGAAGTCCATCGCGTTGGCGGCGCGCAGGCGGCGCTCCAGCTCCAAGTAGACCTGCGCGGCCTTTTTGTCGTTGGGGCTATCGGCGGACTTGAGCATATCCTCGGGACCGATCATGGCGTTTTTGGCCGAGCTGATCTTGCTGCGGATCATGTTGATGGGGAACTGCTTTTGCTCGATGCCGAGCGCCTGCATAATATCGCGCACCATGCGCTTTGAGTCGTCGTCATCGTAGATGGTGAACTGCCCGGTGTAGCCCAGCAGATCGGCGTCCTCGCGCAGCATACGCACGCACATGGCGTGGAACGTGCACACCCACATGCCGCGGGTGCCGCTGGGAATGAGCGCCGCCAGACGCTCGCGCATCTCTGCCGCGGCCTTGTTGGTAAACGTAATGGCAAGAACCTGCCAAGGCTTAACGCCCAGGTCGCCGAGCATATGTGCGATGCGGAAGGTCAAAACGCGGGTCTTGCCCGAGCCGGCGCCGGCGAGGACCAGCAACGGACCCTCGGTGGTGAGCACCGCCTCGCGCTGGGCGGGATTAAGGCTGTCGATGTCGACAAACGGCTTTGCGGGCGCAGGAGCCGGCGCGGGAGCGTCGTAGATGTCGAGCGGGACGAGTTCGGGCTCCGGCGCAGCGGGGGCGACGTATACATCGAGCGGCACGGGTTCCGGCGCGGGAGGCACGGGTACCGTGGTGTTCTTTTCCCAGGGCAAGGGCTGGGTCATGGGCGACTCCTCATCTGACGGACGGCGCGCCTGCGGGCAGCGCCATAGTTTGAGCCGTACCAGTATACCGAGCCGCGCGGACACCAACGCAAATCACACCACGACTCCGTCCGCCACTGTCAGGCCTGCCCCAGCGGATTTGGTGTAATGGGGTCAGGTTAATCTGCACCACCGGAGGGATAGAATATCTACCGCTCCTACCCACCCCACATCGCAGGAGGGCCGTTGTGAAACACAAGGTGCTCTATTACATGGTCGACGGCTCGACCGAAGCTGGTCAAGCGGTGCTCGACACAATCGAAGGCGGCGACCAAATTGATCTGGTTGGCTGCGCGCACAAGCCCAATGTCTGCCCCACCGCCGAGCAGTTGGTCGGCTGCGAGGGCTTTGTCGGCGAGTTCGGTCCCATCGACGATGCGTGTGCCGACGACATGGCCGCCGTGGGGATACGCATCGTTTCGAATATGTCCATCGGCGTGAACCACGTTGCTGTCGACCGCTTGGCCTCACACGGCATCACCGTCACCAACTGCCCCGGATACTGCTCGGAAGACGTCGCTCAGCATACTATTGCCTTGATGCTTGACCTGATGAGACAGGTTACGTTTCTCAACTGCGACGTGCGGACTGGCGTTTGGAATCCACTGGGCGGGTATACCATGCACCGCACGCAGGGCCGCACGTTGGGGCTCGTCTTTTTTGGCAGCATCGCGCGTGCCGTGGTGCCTATCGCGCAGGCACTCGGCATGAAGGTGCTGGTGTGGGCGCCAACCAAGAGCGCAGAAGAGCTTGCCGCCGCCGGTTGTATCAAAGCGCAAACGCTCGACGAATTGCTTGGGGCCTCCGATATCGTCAGCCTTCATTGCCCGTTGATTCCGGAGACCGAAACGCTAATTGGCAAGCGCGAACTTGCGCGTATGAAACCAACGGCATTTTTGATTAACACGGCCCGGGGACCCATTGTGGACGAAAATGCCCTAGTCGCCGCGCTGGACGAGGGTATTGCCAGCAGTGGCACACGCGGCATTTGCGGCGCTGCGCTCGACGTGCTCGCCGACGAGACCGCGCCCAACCAGGCCTTGATCGCCCACCCGCGCTGCATCGTCACACCCCACTGCGCCTACAGCACGCAGGAGGCCTACAACACCGTCCGTCATATGTCGCTTCAGGCCGTAGTGGACAAGCTCATCTTTAACCGCAAGCCCCAGCACACCGTGGCCTGAATGCGGCAAAGGGACAGTCCCTTTACCGCATTCGGCATTATCCTCAAACCGCCACCAACATTTTTCGAGTTGTGCGGCCTTTTCCACTGGCTCCACGCAAGGGTTGCTGAAATAACTTGAGTGCCTTTGTCCTATTTTGGGAATATTCTCGCGAATTTACGCATATAACTCACAGTAGCAAACACTACTGTGAATGCTGATGGTACCAAGATGGCGTTTTTTGTCAGCTAGAGACCTCCGAGAGGCCGCACAACTCGATTTTTGTTGGCGACCAGGAAGGACAGTCGACTCATTCGCCCAGATCACCATCTCCCACTGCGATTGATGAAAAGGTTTCAGGCTATTCTGAACCAAGTTGGTGCAAAATTACCTGACCCCTTTTACCTAGCCCCTTGACAAAGAGGGCGGCATAGACCTTTTGGTCATGCCACCCCCTTTGAATGACAAGTTGTCGTCCTGACCGCCGCGCAGCGTCGACTAAGTTAGAGGCCGAGCATCGGCTCCAGGACAAAGAAGTACGCAAGCACTACGATGCCCAGGACAATGCGATACACGCCGAAGCACTTAAAGTCATGACGGCGGACGAAGCCCATAAGCCACTTGATGGCAATGAGCGACACCGCAAAGGCGACGACGCAACCCACGCCCAAGATGGCGATCTCGTTGGTGCCGAACGTGCCGCCCTTAATAAAGTACTTGACCAGCTTGAGCGCACTCGCGCCAAACATAACGGGAATGGCCAGGAAGAACGTGAACTTAGACGCCACCGAGCGCGTGCAGCCCAGCAGCAGGCCGCCGATGATGGTGGAGCCAGAGCGCGACGTACCCGGCACCAGCGAGAGCACCTGGAAGCAACCGATACCCAGTGCGGTCTTCCAGCTCAGGTCCTCGAGCGTAGCGATGGAACCAAAGTCCAGGTTATCGTCATCGTCGTCTGCAGCAGCAACCGCAGCGGGCGCCGCAAAGTGCGCACCGGTGGGACGTCCACCCGACGCCACAGCACGCGAACCAAACGAACCGGCAACGGCCATTTCCTCGCGCTTGCTCGCGCGCCAGTTCTCGATCACGATAAACAGCACGCCGTACACAATGAGCGCCAGCGCCACGACGGGAGCATTGTAGAAATGCTCCTCCATCCAGTCGTTGAGCGGCAGGCCGATCGCCGCCGCAGGAATGCAGCCGAGCACAATCTTGCCCCACAGCACCCAGGTGTCGCGACGGCCCTCCTTACCCTTGCTGGGCGAGAAGGGATTGAGCTCATGGAAGAACAGCACACAGACGGCCAAAATGGCGCCGAGCTGAATCACGACCAGGAACATATTCCAGAACGTCTCGCTCACGTTCATCTTGACGAACTCGTCCACCAAGATCATGTGACCCGTCGACGAAACGGGCAGCCATTCGGTGATGCCCTCGACCAGGCCCATGAAGGCAGATTTAAAAAGCTCGATGATATCCAAAGGGACCCCCTCGTTAGACACCCGCCGATATTGTTCTGCGGACGGTGCGGGCGATGTCCCATTATCAACCGTTGGCGGCGCGCCTGCGCCTACCCTTACCAAAAAACTCGCCCGTTCACAGAATTGCGAGCGGTCAAACCCAAATCCTTGGGTATAACTGCAACAAGATAAAGTGTCCGGCGGCCAACGCGCCCGCGCCCGTCCGATGCACGAGCCCCGCGCCCGTGCGATAGACCAAGGAGGAAACCATGAACGAGGGCTACACCAAGGTATTTGTTTCACTCGACGGTACTGAACAGCAGGATTTTGTGCTCGCACGCGCCATCAAGGTCGCCGCGAACAACGGCGCCAAGCTAATCATCGGCCACGTTATCGATTCCACGGCGCTCGAGAGCGCCGGTTCCTATCCGGTCGATCTGGTCAACGGCCTAGAGGAGGCATTTAAGAACTCCATCGCCAAGCAGCTCGAAGAGGCCAAGGCCAATCCCGACATTCCCGAGGTCGAAGTCATGATTCGCGCCGGCCGTATTCGTGAGACGCTCAAAGACGAGATGCTCGACGTGGTCAAGCCCGACCTGGTGCTCTGCGGCGCCCGCGGCCTGTCCTCGATCAAGTATGCGCTGCTGGGTTCGATTTCGACGTTCCTGCTGCGCAATACGGACTGCGACATTTTGGTCGTGAAGTAGCGTTGCTCCCACCGGCCGCGGGGCCTGCGGGGTTTCCACGGGCACGTCCTCGCCGCGTTGCGGCTGCGGGATGTGCCCTTAGGAAACCCCTCCCGGCCCCGCGGCCTTCGCAGCCTTACTTCAGCGAGTTGGCTGATAAAAGATAGCGTGCCGCCCCGTTTGGGGTGGCACGTTTTGTTTGGGCTGCACGTTTTTGTTTGGGTGGGCGTCTGCCGCGTTGCGTTACTCGAAATATTGAAACTTATTCGTTGAAAACGCGAATGTTACGACAAAGCCTTCGCCGGAGTCGGATGCCGCGGTGACGTCGATGCCCATCTTGGAGCACAGGCGCGCCACCAGGTAGAGGCCGATGCCCGTTGCGCGCTTGGTGGTGCGGCCGTTGTCGCCGGTAAAGCCCTTCTCGAACACGCGCGGCAGGTCGGCCGCGCTCACGCCGCAGCCGTTGTCCGCGACGGTGAGCTCGATACGTTCGCTCGCCAAGCCCTCGTCCAGCAATGCGCCCGAAAACACGATCTTCGCGCCGTCCTCGCACGCATATTTAATGCTGTTCTGAATGAGCTGGCCCAGGATAAATTCGAGCCATTTTTCGTCGGTAAAGACCTCGAAGTCAAGGTTCTCGCACACCGGAGTCACGTGCGCCGCAATGAGCTCGCGCGCGTTGGCCTTAATCGCACCCGTCACCAGGGTCTTAAGATCCCAACGGCGAATCAGGTAATCGCGCTCCACGACTTCCGAGCGCGCATAGTACAGTGCCTGGTCGATATAGCGCTCAACGCGAGCCAGCTCGCGACCCAGGTCATCCACACGCGACAGGTCGTCTTCGCTGCCGTCCAGGTTTTCCAAAATCAGATGAGCTGCCGCCAAGGGCAGTTTGGCCTCGTGGACCCAGCTCTCGATATAGTCGCGGTAGTCATCGGTCTGACGCCGGCCTTCGGCAACCTCGTCGCAAGCGGCTTTGCCCACCCGGCGCAAGACCTCGTACTCGAGCTCGCCCTCGGCATAGGTCGGGCATTGCACCATCTCCTGCACCCATGCGGGACTCTCGAGCTCCTCTGCCGCACGCTCCAGCTGGCGCAGAAAACGACGACGGCGCGCGTACTCGATCACGATGCCGAGCATACCAAAGATAAAGGACACACCGACCGCCACGGCCACGATGGAAACGGGGGCGCCGGCGACCGTCAGCACAAAGCAGCTCAGCAGAACGCCGCACGTCCACACGGCGACGGGAAGCAGCGCATCTTTGAAAAATTTGGCAAACGACATAGCCGGCCCCTAGACCGAATAGCCCTGGCCGCGGTGCGTCGTCAAATACCCCTTGATGCCGATTTTTTCGAGCGTGGTGCGCAGACGGTTGATGTTGACAGTGAGCGTGTTGTCGCCCACAAAGGCATCGGAGTCCCACAGGTCCTGCATGATGGCCGAGCGCGAGACGATCTTGCCCGCGCGGCTCAGAAGCAGCGAGAGGATACGCAGCTCGTTTTTGGTGAGCTCGGTACTGGTGCCGGTTGCCGTATTGGTGACTGCGGAGCGAGCAAGGTCGAGCTCCAGCCCCTTGTGGACGAGCGTGCTGCGCTCGCCCGCCGCCGCGGTGCGACGCAGCAAGGCATTGATGCGCGCCACGAGCACGCGCGCGCTATAGGGCTTGGGAACGAAGCCGTCCGCGCCGAGCGTCATGGCCATGACCTCGTCGATCTCGGTCGTGCGCGACGTGAGGACGATGATGGGAACCTCGGATTCGCGGCGGACTTCGTGGCAGATATGCTGGCCGTCTTTGACGGGAAGCGTCAGGTCGAGCAGTACCAAGTCGGGCGCAGCGGCCAAGATGTCACGCGAGACATGCTCGAACGACTCGCAGGCCTCGACCTCAAAACCGGCACGGGCAAGGATATCGGCAAGCTCGCGACGAATGGGCTCGTCGTCCTCAACGATATAGATTAGCGCCATGGATTCCGTTCCCCTCTTAGTTGCCTTACAGCCATTATCGCCGCGAAGTCGCCGGCACGCGCCTCGCGCGGCAACAAGGTGACAGAACTGTTCGCGAACGAAAGGTCCGACTCGCCCTCGCTCGCAACGGGTGCGGGGATCAAATGATTATAAAATCCCCGTCCCAGAAAAATCATTTAGCGGCGGGCGCGGAGCTTTTCGTAGCCGTCGGCAAAAAAGGCGACCGTCGCTGCATCGGACTCGGCGGCGTCGGCATCGGCAGCGGGAACCACGCCGTGCTCGTCGCTCACCAGAAACAAAGCGCCCTTGAGCTGCGCGGGAATGTCTACGCGCGTGACCGAGATGCCCTTGGTCTGGGCCAGCTGCTCGATGAGCGTCGCCGTGCCGCACAGGCACTCGTCCGCCGGCGCCACAAAGGCCAGCTCTCCGTCGTTGACGGAAGCGAGCAACTCGGGCGCCACGCCGGTTTCGTCGGCCTCGGAGCGGGCCTCGGCAGAGCGGGCACGCAAGGCCTTGGCCGAAGTATCGGACAGCGGCTCGTACTCGCCTACCGTCATGGCGGCATTGCCGTTGACGTCGATTACCAGCATGAGCACGCCGTCATGCGCGGTGTAATCGCCCTCGGCAAGCGACCACTCAACGTGTTGCTTGGCCCAGCTGAGCATGTTATGGGTGAGCGGCTCGCCCTGCACCAGGCGCTCGGACAGCGCGCGAATGTGGCGGTTGAGCATGGGTACCTTTTTGTTGGACATGCGCCAACGGCACACGAGCGCGGGCTTGTCGAGCGTAAACTTCTCGACCGCCTCCTGATTGGCGCAAAAGTCCTCGTACGCACGCTGATCCTCGGCATTGCCAAACAGCTCTGCATCATCAATCTGGGGCATGGTCATACCTTTCGTGTTAGTCATTCCGTCCTCTTATACCAAAAAGACGGCCCTCCAAACGGAGCGGCCGTCTTTTGCAGAGATTATTTTGACGATATGGTCAGGCGACCGATCAACTTAATGGGATAGAACAACATCCCATTAAGGGTTTTCCAAGTGCCCGAGATTGCCCCGAAAGAGGAGCGCCGCGTACTAAATGTACGCAAGCGACGGTTTGAGGGGCAAGGTCGGGTGCTTGGGAAAGCCCTAGTGCCTAAAATGCCTGGCACCCGTGAAGACCATCGCAATACCATGCTCGTTGCAGGCCTGGATGCTCTCGTCATCGCGCTTGGAGCCGCCGGGCTGGATGATGCAGGTCACGCCGTGTGCGGCAAGCACGTCGACGTTGTCGCGGAACGGGAAGAACGCGTCGCTTGCGCAGGCAAAGCCGCCCTTCTCCACGCCCTCGCGCTCGCAGAAGTCCTCGGCGCGCTCGCAGGCAAGCAGCGCAGAGTCAACGCGGTTGGGCTGACCGGGGCCCATGCCAATGCCGGCCTTGCCCTTGGAGACCAGGATGGCGTTGGACTTGACGCCCTTGCAGACCTTCCAGGCAAACTCGAGCTCGGCCATCTCAGCGTCGGTGGGCTTGCGATCGGTGGGGAACGTAAAGGTCGCGGGATCCTCGGTCACGTGGTCAACTTCCTGCACCAGCATGCCGCCGTCGATGGAGCGCAGCTCCACCTGGGCGCCGTGGTCCACGCCGCCGGTAGCCAGCACGCGCAGGTTGGGACGCTTAGCCATGCGTTCGAGTGCCTCATCGGTGTAGCTCGGGGCGATGATGACCTCGACGAACTGCTTGTTCTGATCGGCAAAGTGCTCAACCAGCTCAAAGGGAACCTCACGGTTGCAGGCGATGATGCCGCCGAAGGCGCTCTTGGGATCGCAGGCAAAAGCGCGGTCGTAGGCGGCCGTGATGTCCTCGGCAACGGCGGAACCGCAGGGGTTCTGATGCTTGAGGATCACGCAGGCCGGCTCGTCGAACTCGCGGACCAGGTTCCAAGCGGCATCGGCGTCCAGATAGTTGTTGTAGCTGAGCGGCTTGCCCTGGATCTGCTCGGAGCCCACGAGCGGAAACTGCGAGCTCGCGGTGTTCTCGCAGCCCTCGGCAAAGCGGTAGACCGTAGCCTTTTGCTGAGGATTCTCACCATAGCGCAGGTCGTCGACCTTCTCCAGCGAGATCTCGAGCTTGGCAGAGGTGTCCGCCACGTCGCTTGCCTGAGCGGCAAGCCAACGGGAGATAGCCGTGTCGTAGGCGGCGGTAGTCTGGTAGACCTTCACCTGCAGGCGGCGACGGGTGGAAAGCGTGGTGCAGCCACCGGTCTCGCGCATCTCGGCCAGGACGGCATCATAGTCGGCCGGGTCAGAGATGACGGTAACGCTCGCGGCGTTCTTGGCGGCAGAGCGCAGCATGGAGGGACCACCGATGTCGATGTGCTCGATGGCATCCGCAAAGGTGACCTCGGGGTTGGCGACGGTCTTCTCGAACTCGTACAGGTTGACGACGACCAGGTCGATTAGCTTAATGCCGTGCTGAGCGGCTTCCTGCATGTGCTGCTCGGAATCGCGACGGGCCAGCAGCGCGCCGTGAACCTTGGGATGCAGCGTCTTGACGCGGCCGTCCATCATCTCGGGATAGCCCGTGAACTCCTCGATGGGGGTTACGGGAACGCCCGCGTCCTCGATGGCACGAGCCGTGCCGCCCGTAGAGATGATCTCGACGCCAAAGTCGTCAACCAGCGTCCGTGCGAAATCGACGACGCCCGTCTTATCGGTAACCGAGATCAACGCGCGTGCGATCTTCACATCAGATCCCATGCAGTCCTCCTGTCTGGTACGCCGCCGTGCTCTGTGAGTCGGTGATACGTCGATCTGCAGCGCTCGCGCAGCGGCATTGAAAATACTGATTCAATGTAGCGCATCGAGCGCGACGTTGCATCCCGCAACGCACGGCTGTGCAGAAAAAGTTTACGAGCGGGGGGATGGGCACGGCACCGGGCACGGTGAGTTCATGGAACACAGGGGCACCATAATTAGATGCCAATGGCGTGGTAGAACTGTGCTCGATATGCATCCGCAAAAGAAAGAGGCACCATGGTCTCGCGGGTTCTCTACCGACCGTTTGATACCGAAGACTTCGACGCCATCGCGCTGATTCTGCAGCAGCTTTGGCATAACAATTCGGATAACGATGAGTACAACCGCCTCGAGGCCGCGTGCGACCTTGCCTACTGCCTTTCGTCGTCGACGTTTTCGCAGGTTGCGGTGATTGACGGTCAGGCGCGTGGCATTTCGCTCGCGCGTGCGGGACAGAGCTCCGGCGCCACCGTTAAGGAACACTGGATGGATACCGAACGCGCGCTGCTATCGCAGATGCGTGAGCTGGAGCCCGATGCCTGCGCCGAGTATCTCTCGTTTGTACGCGCAACCATCCGAACCAACAACCGTCTGCTCGAGAGCAGCCCGTTGCCGCACGACAACGAGGTCACGCTGCTTGCCGTGGATCGCGATGTCCATGGCCTGGGCGTTGGCACGGTTCTGCTCGATGCCGCAGTCTCGCACCTGTCCTCGCTTGGAGCGACGAGGGCGCACCTGTACACCGACTCCAACTGCTCGTGGAAGTTCTACGAGCTGCACGGCTTTAAGCGCACGGCCACGCACCGCGCCAACCGCGAAGAGCGCCGCCACGCCATGCCGCGTGAAAGCTTTCTCTACGAACTCGACCTAACAGCCTAGCCCAAGCAGCCACACCTAGTCATTTAAGAACGTCCCCAATGACTGATCCCCAACAACTAGTCATTTAAGTCTGTCCCCAATGAGTGGCCTAGGGGGTTTGTAGATAGCCCTGGTCAAAAAACATCAAATATGAGTACTGTTACCTTTTTAGTAGCAGCGATTTGGGACATTTTTGACGCTTGTAGGCATGACGACCAGCTGCATGAGCTGACGTAGCTCCCCAAATGTTCAATAAAATGGGCTCCTAACGAGAAGTACTCTCATTAGGAGCCCATTATTATGTGCAAACATATGTGACCAACGCAGCAACAGTACTCATATTTGGCATTTTTTGTCCACTGCCCCTTGCGCGAAGGTCCTCAGCGGAAAGTTTGACCCGTTTCGATGCACAAAAATGGGATGAATCTTCCCTGGCAACCGCCCAGAAAGATCCACCCCAAAGCAAGCGCTCGCTAGAACGTTCCGCCGCCTCCGCCGACGCCGCCACCGCCGCCACCGGAAAAGCCGCCACCGCTGCCGCCGCTCGAGCTATCGGAACTCGAAGCCAGCTCGCGGATGGTCTCGTGGTACACATCGTTGAACGAATCGAGCGGGGACTCGTTGCCGTAGTGATGGTAATACCACCAGTAGCAGGGGTAGTTGTCGTAGAAATCGTCACTGTTGCGCAGGTCCGCAGGCACGGCTTCGGCCAGCTGTCGCAGCACTTCTTTCGAAACGCCCAGGGCAACGCCCATCACCAGAAACTTGTTCCACAAGATCAGGTCGCTGGGGACGGCCTCCTTCAGACGCGTAAAGTCCTCGAGCCAATGCTTGAGCGCCTTGCAGCGAGCCGCCACCTCGGCGCCCTCCGGCGTGTAACGGCGGAAGGTGCAGCTCAGGACAAAGCCCACGATCGTGACGGGGATCGAGATCATAGCGGCGCCGACATTGGCGTCCGCAAAGTCGGTATAGAACAGAGAGCCCAAAATGCCAAAGACAATGATGATGCCGAGAACCAGGCCGGCCACCATCGCGATAGTGCCATCCGATGCGATAAACTCGCACTCCTCCAGCTTGCCCTTAACCGTGCTCTGATAGTCCTCGAGCTTGTCGCCAACAGATTCAGTACGCTCGCTGGCATACTCCTCCAGCTCGCTAAACGTGCGCGAACGGACGCCGTCTTTATCGGGCTTAACGCCAGCGAAGAAGACCTTGAGCACGTCGCGATCGATGCCGTCCTTCTTGGCAGCCTTCCAGGCCTCGTCGGTCACTGTGATGCGATACGTCTGCTCCTCTTTTTCGCGACGGAGCAGACCCTTCTTCTTGGTCTCGGTCGCTTCTTCCAGCTTGATCACGCGGTCGTCGGTCAGCTTCATCAGCGTGGCGATATATGCCTGATCGGGCACGTCGTTCCAGCTCATAAGAGTTGCAAGCACCGCGGGATGATCGGCGGAGGGCACATCGCGGAAGTACTCGTCCTGGAAGAGCGGCTTGGGCTTGGGCCTGCGCAGCTTGAGCATCACGATTACACCGGTATAGGCAACCGCCACAACAACACACACCACGGCAATCGCGCTGGCAACCGCACGCGCGTGCTCACGGCGGGCGTTAGCTTCGTCGGCCCATTCCTTCTCTTCGCTCAGGATCGTTGACATGCGCTCTTCGCCCGAAGCGGCAAGCTGCGGCACCCAGTCGCTAGGGAAGGCGATGCGTGCCTCGGCGAATTCGCCCTGGTGCACGCAGGAAATGGTATAGGTGACCATGGGCTCGTCCTCATCGAGCGACACGTCGCCCGTCAGCGGACCATGGCCCCATGCGCGGAAGTTATCGCCCTTGACGGCCGCCGTCCCGGCAGCGGCATTCGCGAAGCACACTTCCATCTCGACGTCATCGGAATCCGCAGACCAGCCGTCACCCACGAACTTCCAGTAGAGCTCGGCGGTATCGGCCCAGTTCATAACCGCACCGGTCATGGTGTAGCTCACGTAGTAGATTGCGCTGTCGCCGCTCTCGTGAGGGCTGAACACCTTAATCCTTACGCCGTCACCGGTCTGCTCGACCGTGTAGACGCCAGAGTCGCCCTTGTTCGCGCTATCGACTTTGTTGAACGCGGTGTCCTCTTCCTCGACACTCAGCACGTCGACGCCCGCCGTGCCGCCCTGCTGGTTGGAGCCCGTATTGATCTCCCAAAACACGCCGTTGATGTCGTCGTCGAAATCAAACTGGCGTCCCTCGACAACGGCCAGCGATCCATCGGCCTCGACCGTGGCACCGATATAGGTTTGGCTCATGGAGTAGCCGTCGGCGTGCGCGACGGCAGGCAGCAGCAACAACGCAAGCGCGACGAGTGCGCAGACGGAAGCGAACCGCGCAAACAGGCGGCGCTGCCGACAGGGCTGGGCAACGGGGGCGTTCATAGGCACATCCTTTGTCTGTGATACCAACAGCGTCATTGTCCCACGTTTGCGGGTTCATGTGACGAACATCTAGGTCAGCGGAGTATCAAACGGGACGAAAGTCACGCCCGCACCCCGGCAGCTAGTCATTGGGTGTTCCTATAGTTTTGTCAACCGTCGGGGCTACTCCCGGTAGG
>NZ_QSOP01000016.1 GCF_003436275.1 Collinsella sp. TM09-10AT | reverse complement strand
GGCCTTGCTCCGGGAAGTTCGCGAAGCCCACTTCCCGGAGCAAGGCCACCCCGCCGGGCAAGGCCCCAGCGCGAGACCGTCCCGGATGCCCACTTACTCGTTGTCGCCCGCGGTCATCTGCGTTGCGGAAAGCGCGCCGTCGGCAGCAGTTGCAGCTGCAGCGTCGGGCCAGACCCAGTCGGTAAAGGCCGGGTGATCGTAGCCCTCATCGCACGCGAACTCGAAGGCCTCGGTGCGGAATGCCTCCCACTTATCAATCTGCTCGGCAAACTTATCGGCGTCGACCAGGCGCAGCACGTCGGCGGCCAAAGCCCAACGGTCCATGTTGTTCAGGCGCAGCATGTCGAACGGCGTTGTCGTGGAGCCTTTCTCCTCGTAGCCGTGGACGCGGAAGGCATCGTGGCCGGGGCGGTTCCAGATCAGGCGGCGAATCGTGCCGGCATAGGCGTGGAACGCGAAGAGGACGGGCTTCTCGCCGCAGCCGAACAGCTCAGCCCAGCGCTCGTCGCTGAGAGCCTGGTCGTTCTCGCAGACGTTCTGGATCTTGAGCAGATCGACCACGTTGACGAACCATACCTTGATGCCCAGCTCGCGCAGCATGTCGGTTGCAGCCAGAGCCTCAAGCGTCGGCACGTCGCCGCAGGTGGCGACCACGACATCGGCCTCGGCGAGCGAATCGGCGGTCGATGCCCACTCCCAGGTCGCAACGCCCTCGGCGAGCTCCGCCTTGGCCTCGTCGACCGTCTGGAAGGTCGGAGCAGGCTGCTTGCCGCAGAAGATGGCGTTGACGCAGTCGGTGGACTGGTAGACGCGCTCGGCAACGGCAAGGGCCATGTTGGCGTCGGCCGGATAGTAGGCATTCACGATGTGCGTGTCGTTGGCCTTGTTGAGCAGCAGGTCGATAAAGCCGGGGTCCTGATGCGAGAAGCCGTTGTGGTCCTGACGCCAGACGTGGCTCGACAGCAAAATGTTAAGGCCGCTGATGGGGGCACGCCACGGAATCTCGCGCTTGGTAGCCTCGAGCCACTTGCAGTGCTGGTTGACCATGGAGTCGACCACATGGACAAAGCTCTCGTAGGAGCTCCACACGCCGGAACGGCCGGTGAGCACGTAGGCCTCGAGGAAGCCCTCGCATTGGTGCTCGGACAGCTGCTCGACGACCTTACCGGAGCCTGCCAGCAGCTCGTCGTTGGCCTCGTCCTCGTAGAAGCCGGCGTCCCACTGCTTCTTGGTCACCTTGTAGGCAGCCTGCAGACGGTTGGACGCGGTCTCGTCGGGACCAAAGATGCGGAAGTCATCCATGTTCTTGGCCAGAACGTCGGCAGTGTACTCACCAAAGACGCGGGCGGCCTCGGTGGAGCCCCAGCCATGACCCTTAGTTGCGACGGGGACCTCGTAGGCATGAATATCGGGCAGCTCGAGCTCGCGACGCACCTTACCGCCGTTCGCGTTGGGGTTGGCGCCGATGCGCAACTCGCCGGTCGGCATAAAGGCCGTCACCTCGGGGCGCACCTGGCCCTCGGGCGTAAAGAGCTCCTCGGGCTTGTAGGAGCGCAGCCACTCGCGCAGCACGCGGAAGTGCTCGTGGGTGTCCTTGGCACTCGCCAGCGGCACCTGATGCGCGCGCCAGGAGTCCTCGGTCTTCTTGCCGTCGATCTGCTTGGGGCAGGTCCAGCCCTTGGGCGTGCGGAACACAATCATGGGGTAGGCCGGGCGGACCACGGTCTCGCCTGCGGCGGCCTGGGCCTGCGCGGTTGCCTTGATGTCACAGATCTCATCGAAGACCTGCTCAAACAGGGCAGCGAAACGCGCATGAATGCTTGCGTGGCTCTCGTCGTCAAAGCCGGCGACAAAGAAGTGCGGCTTATAGCCCATGCCCTCAAAGAACTTGGTGAGCTCTTCGTCGGACACGCGGGCGAGGATGGTGGGGTTGGCGATCTTGTAGCCGTTGAGGTGCAGGATCGGCAAAACGATACCGTCGGTTGCCGGGTTCACGAGCTTGTTGGATTGCCAAGAGGTCGCGAGCGGGCCGGTCTCGGACTCGCCGTCGCCCACCACGGCCACGGCCAACAGGCTCGGGTTGTCCATGACGGCACCGTAAGCGTGGCTGAGCGTGTAGCCAAGCTCGCCGCCCTCGTGGATGGAACCGGGCGTCTCGGGCGCAAAGTGGCTCGGGATGCCGCCGGGATAAGAGAACTGGCGGAAGAACTTCTGCAGGCCGGCCTCGTCATTGGTGATGTCGGGGCGAATCTCGCGGTAGGTGCCGTCGAGCAGCGACTGAGCAGTACCGGCGGGGCCACCGTGACCAGGGCCCATCAAGAAGATAGCATTCTGGTTGTGGTCGGCGATCAGTCGATTGACGTGGCCGAACAGGAAGTTGATGCCGGGCGTGGTGCCCCAGTGGCCAACCAGGCGGTGCTTAACGTCCGGACGACCGAAGTCGCGCACCTCACCGGTTTTCTCGTCGACAAAGTCGGAGCGCATCAGCGGGTTAGAACGAAGGTAGATCTGACCGACGGACAGATAGTTCGATGCGCGCCAATACAGGTCGACGCCCTCGAGCTCGGAAGCCGGCACCTCGTGGCCCAGCTTTTGCCACGGCGTCCCCAGTGTTTTAGCCATTGTTTATGTCCCTTCGCTGTGCGGTCACCCTCCAATACGGCAACCTTTCGTTGGGACCAGTATATTTGCTAAAACGTTTTATCATGGTGAAAAAACGTTTTACCACCCTTATCAATCCCATCGATTAGCAAAACGCGACATTCACCTGCGGCGTTGATTGTCACAGGTGCTCCACATTCGGTCTCTGCAAATTGGTAAACGTGTTTAGTTGTGTTTAGTAAGCTCGAGCACGCTGTCCTTAACGATAAGCTCCGGCTCCAGAACGACCTCTTCGGCACGCCTGCCGCCCCTACCGGCAAGACGCTTGGACATGCAGCCAAAAGCATGCTCCGCAAGGACACCAGGGTCCTGCTCAATCGCGGTCAGCGCCGGCTCAAAGAGAACGTCGGCCGCCGAGTTGTCATAGCTCACCACCGAGATATCGCCCGGGATGCTCTTCCCCATCTCGTGCAAGCGCTTAAGCAAACCGAGGGCAATGTTATCCGAGCTTGCGAACACGGCGGTGGCGTCAGTTGCGAGTACCGCCTCCGAGGCCTCGTATGCGCTCGGAATGTAGTACTCACTCTCAAACTCCAAACGCGCGTCGATTGGCAGGCCAACCTCGCGCAGCGCGCGCTCATAGCCGGCAAGTCGTTTGCGACCCGTATTGGAACGGCGCGCGTTAACCAGACAGGCGATGCGGCGATGACCCTGCTCAATTAGATACCGCGTGGCCATGTAGCCACCCATCTCGTGGTCGAACATCACCTTGTCGCACTCGAGTCCTTCAATGGCACGATCGACCATCACGGCAGGGATGGGTAGATGGCTGACCTCTTCGCGCAGGGCGCGGTCGTCGGAGAACTCGTCACCCACCACCAAAAAGACACCGTCGACGCCGCGCGTCACCAGCTGACGCAGCAGCTCAAGATCGTCGTCGGCACTTCCGCCCGAGCTGGTAATAAAGAGCGCATAGCCGTCCTCGCGGCAGCGCTTTTCCAAGCTGCCGGCAAGCGAGGCAAAAAAGCGGCTCTCGATGTTAGGGACGATAAGGCCTAGCGTGCGCGACTCGCGCATGACCAGGCTACGCGCAATCTGGTTGGGAACATAGTGGTTGCGCGCCGCGACCTCCTTGATGAGCTTGCGGTTTTCTTCTGAGATGCGACAGGGCCGATTATTGAGCACAAGCGAGACCGACGAGGGGGAAAGCCCCACCTCCTGGGCGATCTGCTTGAGGGTGACTTTGTTGGCCATCTCGCTCCTTCCGGGTTTACGCGCAATCTCTTGAAAGTATAGCGACTACCCCTCTACCTCGGTGATAAACACTTTACCAATCCGGTAGACGGCTGTTTTATCGCCGCAAGCGCACCAAATTCGTCCGGGTGGGGTATATTGCAATCGATTGATGACGACGACCACCAAAAGGCGGATATTCGTATGCACGAGAACGACTTTTTTAACGAGGACCTGCTGTGCGCGCTTGCTGGCGTTGCCGGCGAGGACAACGTACTGATGAGCGAGCCCATGCGCGAGCACACCACGTTTAAGATCGGCGGCCCGGCCGACGTCTTTGTCACGCCCGATACCGAGCAGGGCCTCGTCGCCACGCTCGATACCTGTTATCGCTGCGATTTGCCCCTCACCATCGTGGGCAACGGCTCCGACTTGCTCGTCGGCGACAAGGGCATCCGCGGCGTTGTCGTGGCGCTGGGCAAGGGCCTCTCCGACATTACGGTCGACGGCACGCACGTCACGGCGGCAGCCGGCGCCTTGCTTTCCGATGTCGCTGCGACGGCAGCCGAGGCCGGCCTCACCGGCATGGAGCCCATCTCGGGTATCCCCGGATCGGTCGGCGGCGCCTGCTACATGAACGCCGGTGCCTACGGTGCCTGCATGGCCGATGTGCTGGAGTCCGTGCGCGTCTACAAACCCGCTCGCCAGCTCGACGATGGCACCCGCGGCAGCGGCAACATCATCGAGTTCGATGTCGACGAACTCAACCTGGGCTATCGCAAGAGCCGCATCGCCGACGACGGCTTCATCGTACTTTCGGCCACTTTCAATCTCGCCCCGGGCAACGCCGCGATGATTAAGGCCGACATGGACGACTACCGCCAGCGCCGCGAGGACAAGCAGCCGCTCGACATGCCGAGTGCTGGCTCCACTTTCAAGCGCCCCGAGGGTTACTTTGCCGGCAAACTCATCATGGATGCCGGCCTGCGAGGACACGCCGTTGGCGGCGCGCAGGTGAGCGAGAAGCACTGCGGCTTCATCGTCAACGCCGACCACGCCACCGCCGCCGACGTCGACGAACTCATCCGCCACATCCAAACAACCGTCAAAGACCAATTCAACGTAGACCTCGAACCCGAAGTCAACCGAGTAGGCGAATTCCTCTAAACAAAGAAGGTCCCGAAAGGGGCCTTCGCCATCTTTATATCAGACAACCAGTCCGGTGAGTCGCGCTCAGGACCCGAGAGGGCCGCGTGCCCGCCCGCAATATATTTGATTGATCGCGAGTTCCGCACGCAAAGAAGGCCACTTAATGTGGCCTTCGTCTTGCGCAGGACTGCCCGAGCAGGCAATCAAATATATTGCGGGCGGGCACGCGGCCCAGTCGGCTTTACGACAACGCAATACCGCCGAGCCAGCCCCAGCGCACGCCAGAGCCAGTACCGTAGAACCGAATAAACGCATCAAGTGACTTAGACGTAATGGCGCCCTCGTTGCTCATAACGATGCCGCCACCAACATAGATGCCCACGTGTCCGTACAGCAGGCCCGGCGTACCGGTACCACTGTGCGACGAGTCGGCCACGATCATGCCCACCTGCAGCGCCGAACGATCGGAGCTGTAGCACCAGGCGTTAAACATGTCGCACGCGTTGCCGCCAAAGTAGCCCACGCCGGCGTTGCGGAATACGTTGGTAACCCAAGCGGCGCACCAGTTCAGGCCAGGCGAAGGGGTGGAGTAGCATGCGTTGACGACGGCCTGCTGCTTGCCCGAGCCGGCATTCTGTTGCGGAGTTCCGGGCGCATACGATCCGCCACCCGAGCTTGAACCACCCGAGTAGGAATTGTTCTTGTTTGCGGCAGCCGCGGCAGCGGCAGCCTTCCTGGCAGCCTCCTCTGCCTGGGCGGCAGCGAGAATCTCGGAATCACGCTGGGCCATGAGTTCCTTGACATCGTCGGAGAGGCCGTTCAGAACCGTCTGGACCTCCTGCTGCTTGGCCTGCATGTCCTGCATCTGAGCAGTCTGCTGGTCCTTGAGCTTCTCCAGGTCGGCCTTCTGCGACTCGAGCTCGGACTTCTGTGTATCGAGTTCTTTCTGGATGGTCTGGATGTCCTCAATGGCGTCGCGGTCGCTCTTGTTGATCTTCTCGACGTAATGCGCGTTGGCGACGAGCTCCTCAAACGAGCCCGAAGCCAGTAGCAGCGACAGGATATTGGTACCGCCCGACTTGTAGCTTGCCGCCACGCGGTCGGAAAGGTCGTTACGCTTCTTCTTGAGCTCCGACTTCTTGGTGTCGATCTGAGCCTGCGTCTCGTCGATCTGACCCTGAACGCCCTCGATATCGCTGAGGGTCTGGGCATTCTTGTTGGCGAGCGTCGCGTACTCATTGGCGATGCTGTCGAGCTGAGCCTGGACCTCGTCGAGCTGGGCCTGGGCGGCATTCAGTTTGTCGGTGGTTTCTTGGCTGGCCTCAGCCGCATGGGCGCGGGCGGGCAGGCCAAAAAGAACAGCCGCGGAAGCGGCGCCGAAAAGAGCCTTAAGGGCAGTGCGGCGCGAGAGCTCCTGCGTAAAGATGGAATCGTTGTTCGGTGACATATGTACTCCGTTACATGTTTATTTATATGTCGCTCAACTCAAACATATTAACGCACATCGCGCTTGTCCCAACTATTTCCACGAACGGCTGGAAAAGCATGGTCAGCGGCTCGCAAATACGTCCCACACCAAAGGTAAGGATTATGCAAATAACACCCTATGAGTACGTTAACATCAATCCTCTGGTTTTCCTGCCCCGCGTGTTTTGGGCGCCCCCAGCTGCGCTATACTCCCCTCAAGAAGTGTTCCTGATTCGATAGGAGACTACATGTCCAAAGCACTCGACCCCAAAGACACCTGCGTCCTCGTTACCGGCGGCGCCGGCTTTATCGGCTCGCACACCGTCGTTCAGCTGCTCGAGGGCGGCTACCAGGTTGTCGTCGTCGATGACCTCTCCAACTCCAGCGCCGTTGCCATCGACCGCGTCAAGACCATCGTGGGCGACGAGGCCGCCAAGAACCTCACCTTCTACGAGGCCAACGTGCTCGACCGCGATGCGATGAACAAGATCTTCGATACCCACCAGATCGACCGCGTCATCCACTTCGCCGGCTTTAAGGCCGTCGGTGAGTCGGTGAGCAAGCCCGTCGAGTACTACCACAACAACATCGAGAACACCCTGGTGCTCATCGACGTCATGCGCAATCATGGCTGCAAGTCCATCATCTTCTCGAGTTCCTCGACCGTCTACGGCGACCCGGACAACCCGCCCGTCACCGAAGAGGACCCCAAGAAGCCCGCGACCAACCCCTATGGTTGGACCAAGTGGATGATCGAGCAGATCCTTATGGACGTTCACACCGCCGACCCCGAGTGGGATGTCGTGCTGCTCCGCTACTTCAACCCCATCGGCGCCCATCCGTCGGGCCTGATCGGCGAGGACCCCAAGGGTATCCCCAACAACCTGGTGCCCTATGTCGCGCAGGTTGCCGTGGGCAAGCTCGAGGCCGTTCAGGTCTTTGGCAATGACTACCCCACTCCCGACGGCACGGGCGTGCGCGACTATATCCACGTTTGCGACCTGGCCTCGGGCCACGTTGCCGCCCTCAACTGGATGAACGGCAAGACCGGCGTCGAGATCTTTAACCTGGGCACCGGCACCGGCACCTCGGTGCTCGAGGTCGTTGCTGCCTTCTCCAAGGCGTGCGGCAAGGAGCTGCCCTACGTGATTCGCGAGCGCCGCGCCGGCGACATCGCCGCCAACTGGTGCGATGCCTCCAAGGCCGAGCGCATGATGGGTTGGAAGGCCCAGTACGATATCGCGGACATGTGCCGCGATAGCTGGAACTGGCAGAGCCACAACCCCAACGGCTTCGCCGACGCCGAGTAGCCACTCCCCCGTGCTAGGTTTTGTGGCATGCCTCAAAACCTAGCACGCGACATGCTCGGCACATGCCGCTTCCCGCATGGGTAGATTTCTAGACATGTCCCAAAAATCTACTGGCCCCGGCCTCCAATGTGAGGTCGGGGCTTTTTAGGAACTCGTTCTCGAGCTCGAGCTCGCGCATGCACTTGCGGGCGGCCCTCATCTCGGCGGTCTCGGTCTTGGCCGCGGCCGCCGCGACCGGGTGGTTGGCCAGTTCCTTCTTTCTGACCGTCACCCATCTTCCCAGGATCTTCTCATTGATGCCGAGGTCGGCGGCCACTTGGGCGATGGGCTTCCCCGACGCGACGGCGAAGTCTGCGGCCTCGGTGCGGTGCCCCGCTGTGCAGGAGAGCCTATCTGCCATGACTGAACACTCCTTTCTTTTTGGCGCTGAAACGATTATCGCCGCTCAACGCCATTCCTCTAAGTCAAGTGTCCTGGGATACAATACAGTTCAAATGGACGAGGAGGATCCGGCGCTCCTCTTGATGAGCCCGGAGAGGCCCCTGGTCGTCACCCTTCCCCGCGCGAACGCAAAGCGGACGGCGGCGAGCCATGTCCTCCCCGCGCGTTCCATTTAGGGAGTCCTCGAGAAGTCGATCTCCCTGTGCGATAATCGAGCTATTGAGTCTCGCGAGTTTAGAGCTGGTGATATGCATTGAAAATCAAGGTGAAAAACATCGGCAGGGTCGCTGAGGCCGATATCGAGATTAATGGCATTGCCGTGATCGCCGGGGAGAACGGGACGGGGAAAAGCACGGTTGGAAAAGCGCTTTATGCGGCCTTCAACAGCATGTCCGATTCGGAGAACAAAATCGACCGCATGAGGCGCAATAGTGTTGAACGCGCCATCAGGAAGGCATATGTGGGAGGCCCTCTCGACTCCACGTCTCGCCACAGGCGAACTGCTGGAAGAATGAATGGTTTCATCGACAGGGTTTTTTCGGGCGAGTGCACGAGGGACGAGCTTATTGATGAGATAAAGGAGTATTACGGGGAGGAGATCTCCCGTGAGATCGAATCCGATTTCACGAATGGCGTAGCAGGAGTTGCCGATCAGATTATCGAGATCATGGATATCTCCGATGATGAGGTATTTCGTGCGATTGCGACAAACAGGTTCCAAAGCGAGTTCAACGGCCAGATCAATTCGGTTTTCGGCGAAGAGCCCGGGAAGGTCGAACTCCAGATAAAGGACGCATCTACGGTTTTCTCGGTTGCAGGTGACGAGGTGGCGGAGGTGCACGATAGGAGGGTTTTGCGATTCAGGGCGCATTATCTGGACGACCCGTTCCTGATCGATTCTCTCGGAGGGCCCTACGGCCCCGCTTTTCGGTTCAGGCCCCTCCTTGGACACCAGGAGGAGCTGCGGCAAGATTTGATTCAGGCGACCATCCGTAACGATGACAGCGAGTCCTCGCTGTTCGACGAGATCGCGAAGGAGCGGCACCTGAAGGTTCTCATGGACAAGGTCTCCTCCTTATGTCCGGGGTATTTCGAGAGGAGCGAAAGTCGCGGTCACCTTACGTATCTCGAAGAGGGCTTCGCTCGGGGGTTGGAGCCTGGGAACCTTTCTGCTGGCTTGAAGACGTTCGCCATCATGAAGGTGCTCTTGAAGTCCGGCGCGCTAGATGCCGGAGGGACTATTATCCTCGATGAACCCGAGATTCATCTTCATCCTGCATGGCAGCTGGCCTTCGCCGAGATAATCGTGCTGCTCCAGAAAGAGCTCGGGATGCACGTCTTAATGAGCACCCATAGTCCATATTTCTTGAATGCGATCGAAGTGTATTCTAAGAAGCACGCTGTTGATGGATTGTGCTCATATTATCTTGCGGAGACCTGCGCTGATGGACGCTCTCGCTTTGCCGAAATAACCGGCTCGACTGAGGTCGCCTACGAGAAGCTGGCGGCTCCTTTTGATACGCTTGAGAGGGAGGAGTACGGCCTTGAGTAGCGACCTGTGCGCCTCCTGCCCTCATCCGAACTCTCCCGTGGTGCCAGATGGCAGCGATGGTTGCTCCCGTTGCAGGACCTGTATCCTAAGGGACTGCACGTCGACCATCTCCAAAACATCCAGAGACGGGAGCGTCTCTCTTGTGGATGACGATTTGCCTGTTGTCAATTTTGACTCTGTTAAAGAATGCTACTGCAAGAAGGTCAATAGGTGGATGCAACTCCCGCGCTCCGCCGATGCGCTGTATTGCGATCGGGAAACGTTATATCTAGTCGAATTTAAAAACGGCAGTCTGAAGGAGACGCTGGGGAAGAGGCTCAATCCCAAGGATGACGAAGAGCTTGGTATCAATCTTGGCCAAAGGGACGCCCTCATCGAGAAGTGCAAGGACAGCGTTTTGATCTGCTCGGACCTGTGGGGAAAGAGGACGAGATGGTTTCGCGAGCACTGCGTCTTTGTTTTGGTATACAACGAGGACAAGAACAAGACCGCGTTGAAGCGGGTTGCCAGCTCGATTAGGAAAAAAGCGCGTTTTGGGCTTCCTGACAAATTGAAAGGTTTTTGCGTGAAGGATGTCTTGACGCTAACCGAAAAGGAGTTTTCGACATCGCTCCTTTCAACTTGGCGAGACGCAGAAGAAATCGCGGAGGTCGACGCGTAGGAGACCGAAAAGCATCCGGTGGCTATTTGCTCCCGATATCGATCGTTCGTCTGCAGTCGGTTTTCTTTCCGCTGCGCCCGCCAGTTTGCGATGAGTCGCGCACCGTGTGAAGCTCAACACGGATGAAATACAAATATAATCCCCCCCCTTGCACTGTGTTGATAAATATTGCTCGTCGAACTCATCTGAACTGGGCTTTCTTGCATAGAACTGCCTGAAGCTGAGCGTTTTCGGGTATCGCATTGCCCGATCGAGCACCATCGCGACCTTCTCAAGCTTGTCCTCGGGCGGACTCATAGCCACAGCCCCGCATGTCATCCCGGTTGGAGCCGGGATGAGCCCTCAGGAAGCACTGCATGAAGTAGCGCATCCGGTTCACGGGCCCCAGCGGGTTCTGGCCGTCGGGAACGCCCTTGAGCAGCTTCGCGTTGTAGTGCTGGCTCTTCAGTGACAGATTGTTGACGGGAGCCGTGTGGCGCCCGGCTCCATGTCGTGGATGAGCGTGGAGCCGGGCGCCACACGGCTCCCGAACGTCGCCAAGGTCTTCGCCCTGCTTGTCTTGCCAAGGCCCTCCCGGATGAAGATTGAATTGCCTGGCTCATCGCAGCCGAGCGCGACACGGCCTCTACCCGAGACCATCATCTCTACACATAGCCCATCATTCGACAAGAACGCGCAGTTTGTCCTGCATAGGCGCATGGTGTCCCCCTCCGCCGCAAGAGGTGAGCAAAAGAGAGGCTCCCCTCGCCACTACCGGACAAAGGGACCTCTCTGGGGAAACACGCTATAAAACCTTCTTGCCGGGCGGTCGAGTACAGCACCGACGGCGTACCCGTGGAGACCTACCCAGAGCCCACGCCATTTCAAGTTTCTTGGTCTTCAACGCCACAATCCGATAATCATCCAGCCGTCGAAATGACCTCGTCACAGGCGGCAAGCATCTCCTCGTCATGAGTGACAACGATTACAATATGGTCTCTCTTAATTTCATGAAGCAATTTGATCAGCGCGCCTCGACTCTTCGCATCAAGTGCTGAGGTCGGTTCATCAAAAAGCATAACGTCCGGCGATTTCAACAGCTGTCTCACAATTGCAATCTTTTGCTTCTCGCCGCCGGACACCCCTCCTTTCCCGCCGTCAAGCATCGCCGTTGCCCCGTTCTCCACAGAAGCAACCATTTCGTCTAGCCCCAATATGACAAGCATCCGGTTCAGCTTATCCATCTCGTAATCATCAGAAAGCAGCGTAAGATTATCGAGAATCGTCCCCTCAACGATAGGGGGTTCTTGCTCCGTAATGCTGACTCGACACCGCCGCAATGCATATCGATCGATGCAACGCTGTGACACCCCGTTGTAGCGAACGGCCCCTTCTGTGTCATCTGGATATAGCCCCAATATCACTGACAGCAGCGAGCTCTTCCCCGAACCATTCGGCCCCGAGATTCCATATAGCCGACCCCTGGAAAACGCGAGCCCCTCAATGCTTAACGCGACCCTTTCCGCCCCTGGATAACGTAGCTTGATGTTCTCTAGACGGATTTCCTCAATCGGACCAAGCGCCAATTTGCCATTCGCTTCCACCGGGACATCCCAAATTCTTTTCAGCCGCTCATAGCATACGCGATTAGTCTGGTAATCCCTTCCCCAGCCCAACAAATACTGTACCGCTGAGCTTAAGTTCGAATAATATCCAACAGCAGTCACGAGAAAACCAGGCAACAGTCTCCCGCCCATCACTTCAACCGCGCCCACAGCAAGAAGACATCCTTGAGCGGCGGAAGCGACCAACGCGTTGCCAAAGGTAAATCTAGACCCTACTTCCTGATTTGCTCTCATCGTTGGATAGAGCCCATTAAAAGCTTCGACCAGTACAGCGCGGGACCTATCGAACAAAGCATGTTTGCGGATGAAATCAACTTTCTCCAACTGATCTTGTAGACAGGAAAAAAACCTCGCGCTCTGCTCTTGTACGTCAAAACTTCTCTCAAACAGCCTTGCGCGTGAAACCGCATAAAAAGCGGCACTCGCTGCCGCAAGAACAAGGCAGACCACACTCAACTTGATATTCAGGCTACCGAGAACAAACAGGGCGGACAAAAGGGTGATAACGTTGCTTGAAACCCCCACAACCGAGTTGATTACGAAGATGACAAGGTCATTAGCGTCGTGATTGATTTGCTGGTTATAATACGACGCGTTGAAGCCCTCGAAGAATGCCTGGGGAAGGTGCTTCACGTGCTCAAGCGTATCCGCATTTAAGCCGAACCCCGCATGCGACTGAAGGTTGATGTACAGCATCTCTGAGCAATACACTAGTCCCGCTCGAACCGCTTGGACCGCAACCAAAATAAGGCAACAAACGAGAACGGCGGCAAGATCGGCGCTGGCCGGCATCGCCAATCGGTTTACCACTATGCCGGTAAGAAAGGGACCCGCAAGCGCAAGCAGCCCGACCAAAACTGTTACGACAAGATAGGCGTAGAATCGACCGCCCAGTATATATTTTCTACAGAGATTAAGCATCAGCCTCATTTTGCCCCGCACCCCGTTTTGCCGTATTCATCATCTGGGAGAGCAGCATTTTTTGCTCGGCATCATACCGGAAGGAAACGCAACGTTTCCCCTCACCGTTTAAGGCGTGGTTGGGGCACCCTCCCATGCACATGGGAAAAGCAAAGCGCTCTTGGCATTCCGGGTCATCCGGCTCATATGCCATCCAGTTAATCATGTTCTTGCTCAACATTGGCGGCTCGAAAATAGTTCCGACCCTCCGCTCCTTCATTCCAATGTCATCCCAGCACTTATACAAATCTCCGACGGGATCAACCACGTACGAGTTGATTCCAACGGCGCAACATATCCCGAAATTCGTCCCACCAAAAGGTTGAACTTTGAAGCCCCGCGCAATTGCCCTTTTATAAAACTCAGTCTCCTCATACGAGAACTCTTTTACAGTAAAGCAGTGGCTGTCGTTCGCACATACCTGATTGATATCGTCAACAGGGGCTAAATAGAAGTGAACCTTATTCATCAGGCCATTTAGCTCGAGATAATCCAATAGCTCTTGAGCGGCCTCGATGTTGGTCTTGTCGACGTTGCTCCTTATCGAAATATCGATGATGTCGGCACACTCTTTGACGTTCTTGAGAATACGTTCGTATGTAGGGCTTCCGTCGTGAAGAATCCTTCTCGAATCGTGATCCGACTTCGATCCATCTATAGTCACTTGCGCGCTCGTCACACCACATGCCGCGAGCCTCCTTGCAACATCAGGCGTCAGCAGATAGCCATTTGTCACTATCGATGCGGAATATTCACACGTTGGCCCCACGACATCTTTCAGATCCGACGTAATCCGTTCGATCATCTTCATTCCGAGCAGAGGCTCGCCGCCGTACCATCCAACTGAGAGACTTGCGATACCAGGATAGTAATCTTTCACGAACTTGGAGAGCTGTGTCAAAACCTCCTCGCCCATCGTCGTGTACGCCTGTCCCTTTTCATAGCAGTAGGGACAGCAAAAGTTGCAAGCCATCGTTGGCGCAATGGTAAGGGACAGAGCAGTATTCGCAAAGCGCGCGGCGCGACTTTGCAACCTGATCTCCCCAAGCTCGTCCCTCTCCTCATTGACTAGGATGCCTCCCCTTATCAGCTCCGCGACAAGATCATCGGCATCTCGAACGTCCCCTTCTTGAATCCTTTTGAATTTCTGCGCGTATTCCGGATTTAACGACAGGATGCCGCCGGTTCGCGCATTCATGATAAGAAGACTTCCGTTATGTTCATGCACCACATTAAATTGCGACAGTTTCACTTCGCACCATCTCCATTTCCAATCAAATCCATATCGACCCTCAGACGCTGCGCATACGCCAGCGCACTACCTTCTTCGATAAAAACTGCACGAAAGCAGCAATAGACATGCGAGCGACACGATGACCGCATGGCCGCATGCAGCCATCAGGACCGTCCCGCCGGCAGCCCCGCACGCCCTCATCCAATAAGCCATGTGAACCGGGGGTAAAACGGTTGGGAAACTCATCGCGATAACAAGGCCCGCGAACGTTGCGACCAGCAAGGCTCCCGACACAAGAGATCTGATCCTGAACACCTCATATGCAACCGCAACCATCAGCGTATAAGCGGCGTCTATAACGATATTCGACAGGAGTGCCGAGGTCACATTACCAACCGTAAGGCTGTCTAGACCGCTTCCGGAGCACACGGCAAAGACCGCAGCGACACCGAGAGTAAACACGATGTAGGGGCACAGCGTATACACTTCGCAAGCCAATGTCTTTGCCGCAAACAGCTGCCAGCTGCGGAAGCCCCGAGCAATCGAAACTCCCCTTGCCGACACGCTCGTCGCATCACCGAATAGCGTCCCCGCCACAACAACAGAGACGATTGGGAAGAACACCGTATGCGCCATGGAGACGACACTTAGCCAGGAAGAGATACCCGTTGGCCCAACCCCTATCGAGAAAAGATAGCCCGGATCGGCGGAAAAGCCAAAGAACTGGCCCTCTCCCCCTGCGGAGACCCATGCGCCGGACCCGGCAAACACATAAATCCCCGCGATGCCCAAATACATCAGCGCTATTATCACGGCGAGTTTCATTCTCCTTGCGCGGAACAGTTCCGCCCTGACCGACATCCCAAGATTCATCGAACCGCCGTCCTTACAAATAGCGAGACGAGCGCAACTCCAACCGACACAAGCACAGTGCCGCCCGCATACAGCAAAACCTGAATTACCCCAACATTCTGCATACTCAGGGAACACAGGTTCATCAGGTAATACACGGGCGAGAGCATGAGCAGCAAGCTGGGCTGACCGCTTCCGTATGTACTTGGGAACCACACCATCACAAATGTCGAAACCGCTATTGCAACGACGCTGCTCGCCACCACACTCCTCGTGAGCAAATACAGGGCGAAGGTAGCGGCGTACATCGAAATGAGCAGCAGCGCGATCATCAGCGCAATCGATACAAATTGGGCAAACCCTGAGCACGAGGCCCCAACGTCCCATTGGGCCATCTTGGTTAAATACAGCGCAGTCGTAGAAAGAAGATACACGGCACCGACCAGAGTGCAGTTCACCAACAGCTTCGTGATCACAATCGCCGCCTGCGACACCCTCGCGATCTCGATACGGCGTAAGCCACGGATTCAAAGTCTCTCGACGTAGCGTAAACCGCGTAGAGAATCGTCACCGGAATCCAGACCACTGTAGACGCAAAAGACGTCCGGGCAACAGAGCCCAAAACGTCCCCTGCATCCACTAGGTTTCCAATAAAACCTATAGCCCCTCCAAGCGTATACGGGTCATCACCGGCGACCATGATCAGCACCTCAGACGAAGTCGCAGCCGCAACCACATACAGCACAGCCGCAAGCGCAATCATCAGAGCGGTCGCCGGGTGCCTGGCGAGCAACCATACCTCGCTCCGAAAAGCTGAGATGAACTCGCGTTTCATCACAGCTCGCTCTCTCGACCGATGAGCTCCGAATAAAACTCCTCAAGGCTCTTCCTATGAGAATACGCCTCCGCAACCCTCACACCTGCGGTCGAGAGCGCTTCGATTGCAATGCCCCGCCCTTCCTTTTTCTCCTCATAGCGCATAAGGACGCTGCCGTCCGGCAGAAAAGAATGTGAGGTCTCATCTCCGAGAACCGATCTCGTTCGCTCCAGATCGTCCACATGCAACACGAAACCACCGCGGCATGACTTTTCCAGCTGAGGTGCGGTCATCCTTCGAATGAGGCGACCATGACTTATGAAGAGGTAATCAGTTGCCAGCTTGTGCATCTCCTCAAGATTGTGGCTGGATACGAGAATCGTTTTACCTTGATCTTTGTTAAGATGCGTAAGGATTTTTCTTACTTCGACTATCCCCATCGGATCCAGGCCGTTTGTCGGCTCGTCCAGGATCAACAGCTCCGGATCGCCCAGCAACGCTATGGCCAGATCGAGACGCCTCCTCATTCCCATTGAGAAGTTCTTCACTTTCTTCCCGCCGGCCTCCCCCAAACCGACGGTTGATAACACACCGTCGATGGAACGATCGGTGGGAAGCCCCCACTCAATACAGCGAACGACCAAGTTGTCTCGCGCGGTCAGATTAGGATACGAAGCATTGAGGTCGGGCATATAACCCAGCCTTTCCCTGCAGCTCCGTATTTCACGTCTCCCGGTTTGCCCAAACATCGAGATCGTTCCTGACGATGGCTCCGAAAGCCCCGTGATCAATCGAATTAACGTGCTCTTGCCGGCACCATTCTCCCCAATGAGTGCACACAGCTCGCCTTCCATTAAAGAGAACGAGACTGATTTAACCGCTTCAAACCCGCCATATCTCTTGGATATGGCACGCAATTCAACTGGGACTTCCCGCATGGACGACATCCTCCCCGTCAATAAAAAGGGACGACATGGCAATTGTGCGGGGTTATAGGTAACGTCGGTTCGCCCCCCCATATTGCAATGCCACATCGCCCCTCAGGCGCTGCTGGCCAAAATATCTTTGAACAGTCTGTGCACGCCGTACGGCGTGCACTATCCGCTAAAAGCGGATAGTGCACTCCTGTGAAGAACACTTGGTGCTGCAGCTGCCGTGCGCGTAAAAGAAGCAATTGTTGCACATGGGCTCAGCCCCGGCTGACGGCTCGGTAATCCATTCCATTTCATTCCCCTCCTTTCGCGGTAGAAAGCCAGTTCATCTCTGCCCCCTAGAAACGGAACGTGCAGGACTGATTGGGGCACCTCTTCGTGCATCCCCCGTGCGCGTAGAAGAAGCAGTTGCCGCACGCGGGTGCAACGCCTTCCTCCGGCTCGTTAATCCAATCCATCTCTCCCTCCTTTCCTTGCATACCGAATTGATAATGTTATTCTAATTCAATATGTATCATATTTCAATATAAGCTTATTTATATATTACACAAGGTAAGCACCCCCCTGCATCCAGCACAGGAAATGACTCTCTCGTTCCCCAGTGACGCGGCGAGAAATACAGGCCACTGCAGGACGTTGAATGAACAGCCCGTGAAAACCGTTGTTTTCACGGGCTGCACCTGCTCAATACTTTTTTATTCTCCAGCCTCAGTCGTCTCTAAGATCGACCACGTAAACATGATCTGACTCCAGGACCGGGTCATCATCCGTCGCGGTCGCCCTGCTCAGCGCGTTGCGGGCGCGCCGCGTCGCCAGTTCCTCAAGTTCTCTTTCGTTGACGCGCTTAATAAGATCGCCAGGCTGGCAATCAAGCTCTACGCAAATATCCAGCAATGTCTTTAACCTAATTGCCTTCACCTTGCCATTTCGTATTTTTGAGATACTTGCCGGTGTGTGCCCGGTCGCCCGAATGATATCCGTACTCGTCTTTCCGCGTCGAAGCAATAAGCTTTCAAGCTCAATAATCAGATAGTCCATGCCGCCCCTCACACCAAATCCTCGGTCTGGTCTTGAAGCAGAGCTCCGTAGCGCCATATCGCAGAAATCGAGAAGCAGCAAACGGCCCCCAGCACAGCACCAATATCTATGGGCAGGGCCAGGTTTTCAAACATCGAATAGGCGTTCCCCAGCAAGTCGAAGGGGCCAATCACTATCGAAAGAAACCCCGGAGAAAACAAGAGGTCACCTATTGCTGCTGCAACAAACAGCCACCCGATAATCGAGATTCTTCGAGCATGCGAAAGGGTAAAGGGCGATTCGCCATGAGCCATGTCCATGCTGATTCCCCGCAGGGTCCATGTGGCCCCTCCGGAAATCAGAAGATACATCAAAGGAACCACTACGGAAACCGTCTTTGATGGATCATATAGGTTTCCTTGAGCAGCCATAAGCCCAATGGAAATAACCACCACCACCGAACAGCAACACACCGCTATAAACAGCGCCGTAAACAGAATCCCAAGCCTTCTTCCGAGAGTCATCATCTTCTGGATGGACTTATCGATCTTCTGGGCGCTATTCACCACAGCTCCTCCTAAAGCAATCAGAGGTCTTCTTACTTACTGTTTTTCCTACATTGTAACGAACTCGATAAGAAGAGGGTCGCTTCACGCCGCGCAATCCCGAACTCCAAGCGTTTCTCATCAGCATTGCCCATCTTTCGAGTCGAAATTTAAATCCAGTTTCTTATCGCATGCCAAAATCAAATCCTGATCGTGGCTTACAACAAGAATTAGCTGATTAAAGGGGTTTCGAGAGACATACTCCGTGAACTCCCGACGGCTTTCTTCGTCTAAATCATTCGTCGGCTCGTCAAACACAAGCACTTCCGGTTGCCTGCAAAGTGCTGAGATTATCCTTAGCTTCCGATACTCTCCACCAGAAAGGTCCCTACAATTCTTACCTTTTAACGATTCGACGGTTCGGCAGAAACTCGGCACAAGCTCGCAGAGATGCTCGCCCGTTCCCCGAATCGATGCCCTCTCAAGATAGTGTTCCACCGTTTCATTCGGAATAAAGAGCTTTTGCGGGCACACCGCAAACAGGTCATGTCGGATCGTCTCCATATCGAGCTCTTCATATGGCACCGACCCCAAAGTCCGATGCCCCCCAGCAGAATATAGTCCAAGAAGCACCTTCAGAAACGTGCTTTTGCCGCATCCGTTCGGCCCGGTAATGGCATAGGTTTCCCCCTCTCGACCTCCACGGAGAGATCGCGGTACAAGTAGGGCTTTCCCGCATATCGGTACGCGATGTTGGACAACGATATGCTCTCCACGTGCCCAACCGAGATGGTGCCGCGGTCCTCGGCGCCTTCCGACAGAGCCTCCAATCGGTCGAACGAGGCCCTCGCGTCCTGATATGATTTGAAATAATTCAAATAATATTTGAAGCATCCGAACGCCATCGAGTAATACGAGTTCACCATTGTGAACTCGCCAATGCTCATTCTTCCGCTTAATATTTCCATTCCGGAGATCACAAGCAACGCTCCCCGGAACACAGATGAGATCAGGCCGTCGCTCGAGGTGGCCAGATTCGAGACCCTACTTGCTTTCATGTAAATCGGGTAGTACCCCTCGAATACCCCCTTGAGCGTACGGGCACTCTGGTCATATGCCCCATCGCACTTAATGTCAAACAACTGCGACAGCTCGCCGCTCACGGATGCGAACAGCTTGCTCAACCCCTCTTTGTTCGCAAGCGAACTGTTGTACAGCGGCTTTTTCAACACCCTAAATAAAATGAAGTATGCCCCAAGCGAACATGTACTTAACGCCAGAAACACCGGGTTAATTGAAAACAGAATGATGAAAATAAACACAATCAGAATGATGTTAAGCCCGATTGTCAGGAAGTTGTTCACGACAAACGATGACACCGCATTCGAATCCGCATACACCCTCTGCGTTGTATAGGATGAATCCGCCTGCTCCCCCTTTTCCAAGGGCCCTCGTTCAAACGACTCACACGTGGCCCCCATCAGTCTCGTAGTCATCTCCAAAATGACGCGCGATACGTTCACGCCCATCGCATACGACATGAAGGATGCCGATATCCCTATGCTGGCAACAAAGGCTGCAAACCATACGACGCGAGATGGATCCCTATTCGTCACGAGAAAATCTACAAACCCACCGTTTAAGGCGGGCATGACGCACGAGAGAGCATAATTCACCGACATGAGAATCACGAAAAGCCGCGACCCTTTACAGCGAAATAACTCGTTAACCGTCTTCTTAAACATGCCAGCCCCCATCAAGCGACCTTTTATCCAAAACTGAATTAGTTCGCCGCTTAATCGCTCCCATACACTCCTTATTGTTAATCCTCGCAAAACACTATCGCGAGTTGCGATGCCCAGGATTCCGTTTCGCCTTGATATACATACGAATAGACTCCCTATTTACATAGGCAAGTGCGGCGATTATTACGGCAGCCACCATCAGACCGAAAATCGCCCTTTTGTCCGGAAAAAGGGACGAAAAAAGGAGACATATTGCGGAGAAAACTATAACCGCCCCCACCGCTCGGTTTGTGCCTAGAGACTCGGCCGTCCGCTTTTCCTCCTCTAAACGCCCTCCCGATAGCGATGACATTCCAGCAAGCAATCCCGTGAGCTTGCCTCGATACATCATTATTCCGAACACCAGCAGCAGGCATGACCCCACCATTGGAACTATAACGTCCGACATCGCCATCACTCAAGTCCACTCCTTCAATAACAGCCTAATCGTCAAACAACAAAACGTCTTACAATTGCAGCCCTACGCTGCTTGCCAGCGTGCTCGACCGTCTTGCAGAATACTACGAATCTTCCGCTCCCAAAGCCTACCGCACGCTCAGAATAGATGCGCCTAATTCCACCCCAATTGCCGAGCAACTTGACCGTTCCAGCCAGCACCTTGGCTTCTTCTTAGTCGGCACCCTGCCCGACGAACTCGACTCGGGCGACGTCAAGCTATTTGTTCGTCCGCTCGATAAGGAGCAATAATGAGCATGACAGCAATAATCGGAGCGCCTCACAGCGTTGCGCTCGACATTACAAACAAATGCAACCTTCGTTGTCTACACTGCTTCAACAACAGTGGAGAAAACGACGTCCTCGCAAACGAATTATCCGATAGCGAAGTCCTCGAACTCGTCGACTCGATTTGTCAAATGCACCCCTTTAGCTTCTGCTTCTGCGGAGGCGAGACCCTTCTGCGCAAGAATCTTGTCGTCGAATCTTTGCGGCGGCTCAGCACATCTGGCGTCAAATGCAACCTCGTGTCAAACGGACTGCTCGCAAGCTCAATTACTTTGCATGAGCTCGAACATACCGGTTTAAACGGCATACAGTTTAGCCTCGATGGCCTACGTGATTCTCATGAACATATGCGGGGGTTCCCGGGGCTATACGACCGGGTACTAGACGCCATCGATATCACGCTGAACGAAACTTCGCTGCACCTTTCGATTGCCTTTTGTCCAACATCATTTAATGTCGACGATTTCAAACCAGTTTGCACGATGCTCCGGGACAAGCTGAAATCGTCGAGCAGGACCGACCGAATTGACCTTCGAGTTCAGCCACTTATGCTCCTCGGCAGAGCCCGAAAAAACCGCACAATTCGCCCTTCAAATAATCAATACCGTCGGTTGGTCAACACGATCAACGACCTTCGATACGATCCAGGCTATCGAGGCTACTTCATGTTTGAGTGGGGCGACCCCATCGACCACTTGGTCAGATTCCCCCAGCTGCAGATGCAATTTGACCAAGTGGCCATCCACGCCAATGGCGATATCGTCGTATCCCCCTATATACCTCTCATCATTGGAAACGTTCGCAAACACAGTCTTCAGGAATACTACGATGCCGGAATGGCAACCGTTTGGGATAAACCCGTTATTACCGCGTTGGCCAATCGCATGCACTCGATTGACGAGATGGAAGAGATCTCATCGTTGATTGCAGACATCAATATGGACGGCGACCTCTATATCGACCTAATCGATGACGATCTAGGCGACCTGAGCGTCCTGTCCCAACTCTAAGGAGATGTTCCCATGTACGAGACCCCAGAAGTAGAGAAGATGGATTCCAAAACCGGCCCCATTCCCGTTGTAGTCAACTTCGCAGCCGTCGTGGATAACGTAGTTGCAGCCGTCTACGATGCCGTCGTTGCGGCCTACGCATTCTGGTACTCGGCAGATAACGACGGCACCGGGGCAAGTACGGCACAAAACTAGTCGCCAACCCATCGAGCAATCACCTCGCCTATCGCTGCATGCGATTGACTGCGCAGCCCTAGCCAACGCCCAGAGCGCCTTGAAGAGCTGCTTGTAAAATTCGCTCATTCAACAACGCGATCTCTTCACCAATCTCGGCCGGCCCGACAGAACTGCACACCAGTCGGACCGGCCAGACCCATAAAACGCTGCGTCCCGTCCACACCACACCTCACGAAACTCGCACTGCCACCACATGGGCGATTCGCGCCTCGATGTTGCGGCGCGATACTATCACGAATAGTCCCCGTCCAACAAGGCTATCCCTTCCACAGGCGTTTCAACTGTCAGTGGTAGCATTAAACTGAACGGTGAAAAATACACTAACACTAACAGCGGAGATGACGACGTCGATGCCCTTCATGCAGCTGAGCACGTCCATCGTCGGCTTCCATCGGGGCTGTTCCGACTGGGACTCCACCTTGGATTCCAGGTCCTTCTTCTCGTCTACCGCCCGCTTGACGCGCTCCTTATAGCAGTCGAGGGTCTGCTGGGCCGTGGGGTCGGCCATCTCCGCGGCTTCGATCCAGGCCCAGTGCGCCCTGGTCCACGTCCCGAGCCTCCTTCTCTGGTCGTCTCCGCCGGGGTGGCACTGCCCATTCCTGGGCAGGTACTTGGAGAGGCGCTGCTTGACGGTAACACGGTAACCTCTCCCGGGCATCGGCGGGGGCCTGGGAGAGGTCCCTGGCGCCCTCGCACTCGCAGTCGGGGACGTGGACCTCGACGATTTCGTGCAGTGCGAGCTGCTTGGCCGAAAACTCGGCGTCGCGCTTGTCGGTCTTGCGTCGCTTGTCGGCCGCGGGCCTCTGCATCTTGGAGACCGCGCCGATGACGCAGTCCACGCCGAGGCAGCGCGGCTCCCTGCAGAAGGGAAAGCCGGTGACGCCGGACTCGTAGACTGCCCCGGGCGACTCGATAGAAAGGATCGAGTCGGCGACGGAGGCGGGGTCGTAGGAGAAAGGGCTTCCCGCCGATCTCGCCCGTGAACGGATTGAAGGCGCATCCTTTGATGCTGCGGGCGTGCACCTCAAGGCCAATAGAGGCAACATGTGGCATTGTGAGCCAGTCTCGCATTGTGGCAACCTGGCTGGCTGCCGGATTTTAATGACGACGACCATTGTCAGCCTTGGCCCACGAATCAAAAGACGATACGAAGCAGGGGCTCACATTGTTCTGCTCATATCGTCTTTATGGCGCACTACCATTCACCGAAATTCGGCAACTTTTTCATTCTCTATATACATGTTTAAACAACATGTTCTACAATAGGGACAATAGAAATGGAAACTCGGGACGAGCCGTCTATCCATCTACGGCGCAGCCCCTTATTCAAAAGGACGGTGAGTGCATCCATGGAGCGTGCAAGCGGTGTTCTGATGCCCGTTTCGTCATTGCCCGGGCCTTACGGCATCGGCGGCTTTGGCTGGAATGCCTACGACTTCGTCGATTTTCTTGCCTCGTGCAAACAACATTACTGGCAGATTCTGCCCCTTACGACGACGAGCTATGGCGACTCGCCCTATCAGTCGTTCTCGGCCCGTGCGGGCAACCCCAACTTTATCGACTTTGCCGAGCTTATCGAGGCCGGCTATCTGGAGCAGCACGATATCGACGGCGTGTACCTGGGCTCCGATCCCAGCAATGTCGACTACGGTGCTATCTTTGGCGGCCGCCGTCAGATTCTCGACCGAGCCGCTGAGCGCTTTGCTGCCGACAAGCCGGCCGATTTTGATGACTTTATCCAAGCCAACGAGGACTGGCTCATCCCCTACTGCGAGTTCATGACCGTCAAAGAGGAGTGCGGGCTCAAGGCCTTCTGGGAGTGGCCCGAGGAGCTCCGCCGCCGCGGCGAGGCATCCAACAAGATCTGCGCCGCCCACCCCGAGCGCATGCTTTACCACCAGATGACGCAGTACTTCTTCGATCGCCAGTGGAGCCGCCTCAAGGCCTATGCCAACGAGCGCGACATCCTGATCATCGGCGACCTGCCCATCTACGTCTCGCGCGACTCCGTCGAGATGTGGGCCACGCCCGAGCTCTTTAAGATCGACGCCGCCGGCAATCCCGTCAGCGTCGCGGGAACACCGCCCGATCAGTTCTCGGCCACCGGCCAGTATTGGGGCAACCCCATCTACGACTGGGACGCCATGGAGTCGGACGGCTTTTCCTGGTGGGAAGGCCGCATCCGAGCCGCCCTCGACATGTACGACATCATCCGTCTGGACCACTTCCGCGGTTTCGAGGCATTTTGGGAGGTGCCGTTCTCCTCTCCCGATTCGTCATATGGTTCATGGACGCAGGGACCCGGCCTCAAGCTCTTCAAGGTGCTCGAGGAAAAGCTCGGCACGCTTCCCATCATTGCCGAAGACCTGGGCTTTCTTACCCCTGGTGTCATCGACATGCGCGACACCACGGGCTTCCCTGGCATGAAGATCCTGCAGTTTGCCTTTGAGGGCACCAACTCGTACTACCTGCCGCACAACTACATTGCCAACACCGTCGCCTACGTCGGAACGCATGACAACGAAACAGCACGCGGCTGGTATGAGGGAACGGCCACCCCGCGTCAGCGCGAGCAGGCGGCCCTGTATACCCACCAGCAGGCAGGCGAGTCCATGGCCGATGCGCTCAACCGCACCATCGCCGCCAGCGTGAGCGATACCTGCATCTACACCATGCAGGACCTGCTCAATCTGGGCAACGAGGCGCGCATTAACACCCCCGCCACCCTGGGCGGAAACTGGACCTGGCGCATGCTCGATGGCGCCATCACCCGCGAGCTCGAGCATAAACTCACCGACTGGACCGAGACCTACTTCCGCATCCCATCGGAAGCCGAAATCGAGCTTCCTCAATAGGAGCCACCGCGCCCGACCCCACCCCACCGTGCGGACGCGACCGCTTTTCCCGCGCGAGGCCACTCCAATCCCCTCGCGCGGGCTTCTTTTGAATTTCTGACATGTCGTCAACTCGCCACAGGAGGAAACATGCCCTGTATCAATCTTGCGGATCTTGCCGAGCAGTCCTTTGGAACTTCGCTCGAGCAACTCGATGACCGCCGCATTTACAAACTGCTGGTCAAGCTCGTGCAGGAGCGCTCTGCTGCCTGCCCACTCAACAATGGCAAGAAAAAGCTCTACTACATCTCTGCTGAGTTTTTGATTGGAAAACTGCTGATCAACAACATGATCGACCTTGGCATCTATGCCGAGGTTAAAGACCAGCTCACCGCTGCCGGCCACGACCTCAACAAGATTGAGGAGTTTGAGGTCGAACCGTCGCTGGGCAACGGCGGCCTGGGCCGTCTGGCCGCGTGCTTCCTGGATTCCATTGCCACGCTGGGTCTTACCGGTGACGGCGTGGGCCTCAATTACCATTACGGCCTGTTCCGTCAGCGCTTTGCCGACAACCAGCAAAAGGCCGTCCCCGACGAGTGGCTTGGCGAGCAGGACATCCTGATCGATGACGACCGCTCCTACACCGTCGAGTTTGGCGATTTTGCCGTTACCTCCAAGCTCGTCAACATCGATGTGCCCGGTTACGACCAGCCCACCAAGAACCGCCTGCGTCTGTTTGACCTGGCAAGTGTCGACGACGGCCTGGTCCCCGGCAGCTCCATCGACTTCGACAAGACGAAGATCGCCAAGAACCTCACCTTGTTCCTCTATCCGGATGATTCCGATGAGCAGGGCCGCCTGCTTCGCATCTACCAGGAGTACTTCATGGTGAGCAACGCCGCCCAGCTCCTGATCGACGAGGCCGTCGAGCGCGGCAGCAACCTGCACGATCTGGCCGACTACGCCGTGGTCCAGATCAACGACACGCACCCCACCATGGTCATTCCCGAGCTCATCCGCCTGCTCACCACCGAGCACGACATCGAGTTTGACGAGGCCGTTACCATCATGCGCTCCATGGTCGCCTACACCAACCACACGATCCTTGCCGAGGCGCTCGAGAAGTGGCCGCTCGCCAGCCTGCAGAAGGTCTCGCCCGCCATCGCCGACATCATCGTCAAGCTCGACGAGGTTGCCAAGGCCGAGCACGACGACCCGCGCGTCGCCATCATCGACGAGCACGACACCGTCCACATGGCCCACATGGACATTCACTTTGGCTTCTCCATCAATGGCGTCGCCGCACTCCACACCAAGATTCTGGAGGACACCGAGCTTCATCCGTTCTACGAGATCTATCCCGAGAAGTTCTCCAACAAGACCAACGGCATCACCTTCCGCCGCTGGATCCATGGAGCCAACCCCGCACTCGCCAGCCTGCTCGACGATGTAATCGGCACCGACTGGCGCAGCACCGGCGATCTGAGCAAACTCGCCAAGTTCGCCGACGACAAGGACGTTCTTGAGCGCCTGGCCGCCACCAAGGTCGAGGCCAAGGCCATCATGCGCCAGTTCATGGCGCTCGAGCAGGGCGTGACCATTCCCTCCAACGCCATCATCGACGTCCAGGTCAAGCGCATCCACGAGTACAAGCGTCAGCAGATGCTCGCGCTCTACATCATCTGGAAGTACTTCGATATCAAGAACGGCAACAGGCCTAAGCACCCTGTCACCATCATCTTTGGCGGCAAGGCGGCGCCTGCCTACACTATCGCGCAGGACATCATCCATCTGATCCTGACGCTGTCGCAGTGGATTGCAAACGACCCCGACGTGGCTCCCTACCTGCAGGTTGTCATGATCGAGAACTACAACGTCACCGCCGCCGAGCGCGTGATCCCCGCCGCTGACATCTCCGAGCAGATCAGCCTGGCCTCCAAGGAGGCGAGCGGCACCTCCAACATGAAGTTCATGCTCAACGGCGCCCTAACCCTGTGCACGCTCGACGGCGCCAACGTGGAGATTGCCGAGCTCGTGGGCGACGAGAACATCTATACCTTTGGTGCCTCGTCCAAACAGGTCGAGCAGCTCTACGCCGACGGCACCTACAACGCCGGTGCGCTCTACCGCAAGCCCGGCATTAAACTGCTGGTGGACTTCATCACCAACCCGGCCTTTATGGCAACCGGCAACGCCGAGCGCCTGCAGCGCCTGCACGACGACATTAAGGGCAAGGACTGGTTTATGGCCCTGCTCGACATTGAGGAGTACATCCAGACCAAGGAGCGCGTGCTGGCCGACTACGAGGACCAGGACGCCTGGATGCGCAAGGCGCTCATCAATATCGCCAACGCCGGCACCTTCTCGTCCGACCGTACGATCTCCCAGTACAACGACGAGATCTGGCACCTGAGCTAATTCGGTTTCATCGCCCATCCTCTTGAAAACGGAGCCACGGCAACGCGGCTCCGTTTTTTGTGCCCGCACGTTACCCTGTGATCCGACTCGGCCAAACAATCTCGATCCATAACAACTACTCAACCAAAACGGTCCCAGCTGTTACAGATTGAGACATACCGGCCCCTCCCCTTGGGTTTATCTCAATCTGTAACATCTAGCAGGTGTAATTCGCCTTTGGTGTTACAGATTTAGATGAAATGGTTAGCTCAGCGGAACCGTCTCGATCTGTAACATCTAACGTCCGAAATCGGCCCTATCCGTTACAGATCGAGACAAACGACCGGTCAGACAGTCCCAACACAAAGAAAGGCTCCCCTCTCGCCCAGTGGACGGGAGGGGAGCCTTATATGTGACCGCGGCAAAAGGATGGCAAAGCCGCAGTCGCCCAAAGGAAGGGCCTGGTTGCACCGGGCCTAGATAAGGTTCTTGCCAGAGACCTTATCGAAGAGGTGGGTCGCGTTCTTCTCAAACTTGAACCAGATGGGGTCGCCCGCCTTGAGCGCGCCCTTGGCCTCGAGGTCGACGACGGGAATGATCAGGACAAACTGGCCGTCGGGAGCAGTCACGTGGACATGCTCGGTCGAGCCCATGAGCTCGGTCACCTCGACGGTGCCCTGGAGCGCACCCTCCTCGTCCTTGTCGGCAAGCAGGATCTGCTCGGGACGCACGCCGGCCGTGATCTCCTTCACGTCGCCGCCGTCCCAGTTGAGAGCAAGCTGAGCGCAGGTCTCGGGGGCGAGCGCCACGTTCATATCCTCGGTCTTGACAGTAAAGCCGTTGCCCGAGCGCACCAGCTGGGCATCGAAGAAGTTCATCTGCGGCACGCCGATGAAGCCGGCGACGAAGATGTTCGCGGGATGGTTGAAGACCTCCTGCGGCGTGGCGATCTGCTGGACGACGCCGTCCTTCATGACCACGATGCGGTCGCCGAGGGTCATAGCCTCGGTCTGGTCGTGGGTAACGTAGATGAAGGTGCCCTTGATCTCGTGACGCAGCTTAATGAGCTCGGCGCGCATCTGGTTACGAAGCTTGGCATCCAGGTTGGACAGCGGCTCGTCCATCAGGAAGACCTTGGGGTCACGCACGATGGCGCGGCCGATGGCGACGCGCTGGCGCTGGCCGCCAGAGAGCGCCTTGGGCTTACGGTCGAGGTACTCGGTAATACCCAGGATCTCGGCAGCGGAGCGAACCTTGCGGTCGATCTCGTCCTTGGGGACCTTCTTGAGCTCAAGCGTAAACGCCATGTTCTCGTACACCGTCATATTGGGGTACAGAGCATAACTCTGGAACACCATGGCGATGTCGCGGTCCTTGGGCGCCACGTCGTTGACGCGCTTGCCATCGATGAACACATCGCCGGAGGTGATGTCCTCCAGGCCGGCGACCATGCGCATCGTCGTGGACTTACCGCAGCCAGAAGGGCCAACGAGGACGATGAACTCCTGGTCGTGAACGGTGAGGTTGAAGTCCTCTACAGCGAGCACACCGTCCTCGGTAACCTTGAGGTTGTGCTTCTTCTCCTCGGTCTTCTTCTTTTTGCCAAAGAAGCCCTTCTTTTTTGACTCGTTGTTGGGATACACCTTCTGAACATGTTTGAGAACGATCTCGGCCATGTCTTTACCTTTCGATACGCGGCGCCGCGCTGAGAGGCGCCGCCAAAACTTGCAAAACAGTTACGGCATCAGCCCTTGACGGCACCTGCCACCACACCGTCGATGATGTACTTCTGGCAGAAGATGTACATGATGACGATGGGGATGACGACCATCATGATGCACGCCATCATGGGGCCGAGCTCGACGTGGCCATAGCCGCCACGGAAGTACTGGATCAAGATAGGAATGGTCTTGTACTTGGTGGAGTCGAGCGTAAGGTAGGGCAGCAGATAGTCGTTCCAGACCCACATGGTCTCAAGGATGCCGACCGAAAGATAGGTGGGCTTCATAATGGGAAGGACGATCTTAAAGAACACCTGAACCGGGTTGCAGCCGTCGATCATGGCCGCTTCCTCAATCTCGAGCGGGATGTTCTTGACGAAGCCGGCGAACATAAAGACCGCGAGGCCCGCGCCAAAACCAAGGTAGATGAAGCAGATGTTAAACGGCGTGTTAAAGCCGATGCGGTCCGCGAGGTTGGACAGCGTGAACATGAGCATCTGGAACGGTACGACCATCGAGAAGACGAACAGGTAATAGAAGAAGTTCGAGATCTTGCTGTTGACGCGCACCACGTACCAAGCGCACATGGAGCAGCACACCAGAATCAGCACGACCGACGTGACCGTGATGATAAGCGAGTACATAAACGCCGAGGCAAAGCCCTGCTCGTTCAGAGCGTGCACGTAGTTTGCGAGGCCGTTGAACGTCTCGGGCGTGAGCAGATCGAACGCCGTGGTGGTGCTGATTGCGGTCGCTTTCTTAAAGGAATTGAGCGCAATCATGAACACGGGGTAGATCCATGCGAGCGACAGGATCGTAAAGAAGATCGAGAGCGCGCGGTTGATAGCCTTATCGCGTTTCATTACTGCTGCACCTCCTTGGACCTCGTGGCCTTAAGCTGGATCATAGAAATAGCGACAACCAGGATGCAGAAGATAACTGCCTTGGCCTGACCGATGCCCTGCCATGCGATGCCAGCACGCGAATAGAACGTGTTGTAGATGTTCAGGGCGAGCATCTCGGTGGAGTGCGCCGGGGCGCCACCGGTAAGGGCGAGGTTCTGGTCGAACAGCTTAAAGCCGTTGGTGATGGACAGGAACAGGCAGATGGTGATGGTCGGCATCAGGTTGGGGATCTTAACCTTCCAAAACGTCTGCCATGCCGTAGCGCCATCGACCTTGGCGGCCTCGATGTAGTCAGACGGAATGGACTGCAGACCGGCGATGTAGATGATCATCATGTAGCCGACCTGTTGCCACAGGGTCAGGATGATAAGGCCCCAGAAGCCAGCGGCGGAGTTGAGGGCGATAAGCTGGGCACCCACGTTGGAGAGCAGGCAGTTGATCAGAATCTGCCAAATGTAACCCAGTACAATGCCGCCAATCAGGTTAGGCATAAAGAAAATCGTACGGAAGATGTTGGTGCCCTTGAGCGCCTTGCGAGTGAGCGCCTGCGCAATGGCCAGCGCGATCACGTTGATGAGCACCGTCGACAGGAAGGCAAACGCCACGGTAAAGAAGAACGACGTGGAGAACTGCGGATCGGACAGCGCGCGCACGTAGTTCTCGATACCGACAAAGTGCGCGTTATTGATGGTAATAAACTGGCAGAACGAGAGATAGAAACCCTGGATAAAGGGAATCACGAACCCGATCATAAACGCCAGGCACGTGGGCAGCATAAAGAGCGGCCACCAGCGCTTGAGTGCTTTGCCCATAGAAGGGTCCTTTCAATATGCAGGGGGCGGGCAAACCTACGTCTGCCCGCCCCCTGTCGCTAATCAGATAGCTTGGGCAGCAACTGCTTACTCGGAAGCAGCCTTCTCGGTCTTCCAGCCATCGACGAAGGCGTTCTTGACGCCGTCCCACTTGGTGTTGTCGGCAGCATAAGCGATGAGAGCCTGCTTGAGGTTCTTCTTCCACTCCTCGGAGGGGATGTAAACGAAGTCCCAAGCGACGGTCTTCTTGCCGTCCTTGGCCATAGCAACGGCCTGCTGAGAGAAGACGTTGGTGGTCTCCTTAGCGCTCTTGAACGGGGCGGTCAGACCCATCTTGTCAGCGATGATGCTGGTGGCGGTGTCAGAAGTGACGCACCAATACATGAAGTCCTCGGTGGCCTTCTGGGCATCCTCGGAAGCCTGGGAGCTGACGCACCAGTAGTTCTCGCCGCCGGAGCACAGGCCCTGGTTCTCCTCGCCGTCGACGCCGATGTAGATCGGCAGCATGCCGAGCTGGTCGTCGGTCATACCGGCCTTGGTGAGGTCGGCGTAGGCCCAAGAGCCGTTCTGATAGAAGACGGCCTTGCCGGTTGCGAACTCGTTGGTGGCGTCGTCACCGGTCTTGGAGGCGAGCTGCGAAGGATCGCAGGTGGAGTCGGTGATGTACAGGTCGAAGATCTGCTTAAAGTTGTCGAGATACTCGCCCTTGATCTCGTCGTCCTCCTGATTGTGCTCCTTCTCGAACTCGTAGTAGAGCGGGAGGTTGGCGAGGTGCGTGGTGTAGCGCCAGCTGGAGGAGTCATCCATACCGGCGGAAGTGAAGGCACCGTCAACGCCGAGCTCGTCCTTGCGGGCCTGGATGTCATCGGCGCAAGCCTTCAGCTTGTCGAAGGAGTTGATGTCCTCGGCCTTGTAGCCGGCCTTCTCGAGGAGCTCCTTGTTGTAAATGATGCCGTAGCTCTCCTGAACCCAGTCGATACCCAGATCCTTGCCGTCGGACTGCAGCGCCAGGGAGTCGTCGATGAGCTCGCCGCGGAGCTTGGTGTCGGAAAGATCGGCGCAGTAGTCCTTCCAGTTCTTAAGGCCGGTGGGGCCGTTGACCTGGAACAGCGTCGGAGCGGAGCTCTTGGACATCTCGGACTTGAGCTTCTCCTCGTAGGTGTTGGAGGCGGCGGTCACGATCTTGACCTCGACGCCCTTCTCCTTCTTGTACGCCTTGGCGATCTCCTTCCACTCCTTGTCGACCTCGGGCTTGAACTGGAGGAAGTAGACCTCGGCAGCGTCACCAGAAGCAGAGGAGCCAGAGCCGGCAGAACCACCGCAGCCCACGAGGCCCAGACCAAGAACCGCAGCCGCGGAACCAGCAAAGCCCAGGAACTGCCTTCTGCTCATTTCGTTCTTCATTACAATCCACCCTTTCACACCGTGGCGGCACCCTTTGCCGCCGCCTTCGGAGATTGGCTCGGGGACTTTGCCCCTTTTGCTGACTTGTACAATACGCTATTTGGCTAGTTGTTTGAACAAGTATTACTAGAGCGGTAGAAAAACTTCGGTGAACGGTAATTTCGACTTGATACTTGACAAGTTTTGTATAAACAATTATTTGTTATCGAATGCAGAGAAAACGCCCGATCAAGCCGATGCATCGTCGGTTTGACCGGGCGTTTTCGCTTTGAGGGCATGAGTCTCGTCAGGCTGCGAGCTAGCCGGCTATCGCTTGGAATTGACGCGGTAATGGAAGATCTCGGGGTGTGTGCGGGCATGCGTGACCTCGAACAAGATGCCGTCCGAGGTGTACGACTGGCTCTCCATAACGGCGACGCAGTTGTACTTGCCGAGGTCCAGATAGCTGCAGTCTTCATCGTTGGCGAGCTCGACACTCACCGTACGACGGCTCGCCATCACTTTGACGCCGCGCTTGTGCTCCAGATAGCCGTAGATAGAATCCGCCGCGATCTCGGGGGTCAGGCCCTTGGCGATCGACGCCAAAAAGTAGCCATGGTCCACTTGGCGCGCGCTGCCGTTGAGGCTTCGGACACGCACTACGCGAATCAGCTCCTCGCCCACCTTAAAGCCCAGGCGACGTGAGAGTTGCTCAGTGCAAATCAAATGTTCAAAAGACTTGACCTCGGTCGATGCGACGGCATTGTTGCGTTTTGCGAACTCGCCAAACGACTCAACCTCTTCGAGTGCGCCCAGCATGTCGGTTTCGCCCTTAAGCCAAATAACGCGCACGCCCTTACCGTGTATAGGCTGCACAAACATCTGGTCGGCCAGCATGCTCAAGGCGCGTCGAACGGTATTGCGCGTGCAGCCAAACTCCGCGGTCAGCTCGGCTTCGGTTGGCAGCATCTCCTGAAACGCATAGGTCCCGTTGATGATGCGCGAACGGATCTCGCGGTAGATTCCTTCGTAAATCGCTTTTGGCATGATTTCACCTCTAATGAATATGTATGGCTAGGCACGATAGCATTTCTTAAAGTTGTTTAAACCGATTATCGGTAAAGCACGGATTATTTACCGTCGACGGTTCCCCCGAAACCCAAATCGGACCGAATCAAAACCGTCAATGCGGCAAGCAGCCAGTCCTCTACAATGAGTTCATTGTTTAAACGTTCTTGCTCGCACAGCATGTTGCATCCGAAAGGCATATTATGCTGCAGAAAATCCAACGTTTTGGCGGAGCCATGTTCGCGCCCGCCATGCTGTTTTCTATATCAGGCCTCATGGTCGGCATCTCCGCCCTCGCAACGACCGTGGATATCGTCGGCGACCTCGCCGTATACGGAACCCCCTGGTACGTTTTCTGGACTATCATTCAGCGCGGCTCGTGGACGGTCTTTAAGCGCCTTCCACTCCTTTTTGCCGTAGCGCTGCCTATCGGCCTTGCCCAAAAGCAACCGGCACGCTGCTGCCTCGAGGCGCTCGTAGCCTATTTTGCCTACTGTTTCTTTTTGAGCGAGATCATTAAGCTGAGCGGAGACAACCTTGGGCTTAAGTACCCGTCGTTTTTGACCTCCGCTAGCGGCATCACCGTCATCGACGGCATCAAGACGCTCGACACCGGCATTATCGGCCCGCTGGCGGTGTCGGCAACCGTCGTCGCGATCCATGACCGCTTCTACGATGCCAAGGTTCCCGATTGGCTCGGCACCTTCTCGGGTTCCTCGCTGGTCTACCTCATCAGCTTTTTTGCCGTGTTTGCCCTTGCCGCCATCTCGGCCGCCATCGTGCCTTTCGCATACGCTGTGACCGAAACGCTGCGCCACGCACTTGCGGGCGTCGGCCCCTTCGGCGTGGGCATCTTTGTGTTTTTGGAGCGAGCGCTCGAGCCCATGGGGCTGCACCATCTGCTCTATATGCCCATCTATTACGACAATCTGGTCATTCACGACGGTATTTACGCCACGTGGACCAACCTGCTCCCCATTCTCTCCCATAGCACGCGCCCTTTAAATGAACTTGCGCCCTGGGCAGGTTTTACCGCCACCGGCTGGGGCAAGCTCTTTGGCCTTCCCGCCATCGCGGCAGCATTCTATTTCACCGCCAAACCCGAACGCCGCGCCGGCCTTAAGGTCATCCTTTTGCCCGCCATCGTCGCCTCGGTGGTCTGCGGCGTCACCGAGCCGCTCGAGTTTCTCTTTATGTTCACCTATCCCGGACTCTTTTTGCTCTACGCCGTCCTGTCCTCCTGCCTTGCCATGACCATGAACTTCTTTGGCATCGTCGGCATCTTCTCGGGCGGTCTCATGGAAATGACGGCCTTCAACTTCATCCCACTCATGCGAATGCATGCCGGCTCCTACCTTTTGGCGCTCGGTATCGGTCTGATGTTTAGCGCTGTCTTTTTTCTGGTCTTCCGGGGCCTCATTCTGGCTTTCGACCTAAAAACCCCAGGCCGCGAGGATCATATCGCCAGCGATGCGGCGCTCGCACGTCTGACGGGAAAAAGCTCTGCCAAAGAAGGCGCGGCCCAAAACGGCACCGACAACCAATCATCCCAAGATCATCTGCTTGCTGAGCAAGTCGTTGCGCTCTTGGGTGGCGTTAGCAATATTGTAGGAGCGACCAATTGCGCCACGCGTCTGCGCGTTGAGGTCGCAGAACCTTCCGTTGTCGCAGACAACGCAGCCTTCGTCGCGGCGGGCGCCAAGGGCCTCATCATTACGGGCAAGACCGCCCAGGTGATTATTGGCATCTCCGTTCCCCGCGTTAAAGAGCATTTTGACCAGATCATGGGCCTCGAGCCGGGATTTGTGCCCACCACCTCGGCCTCCCCTGCCGCCAGCGCAGCCCATAAGCGCGGCGATATCTGCTTCTTCGATATCGACGGAACACTCGCCTGGCAAGACCCTCGAGTGGCACAAGAGCTTCCCGAGAGCGAGCGAGACCTCTCCCCCTATCCCAATGAAGCGGTCTCACAAGCCATCCGTGATTTTGTCGCCAAGGGCAATATGGCGTTTATCTGCACAGGGCGCACGCTGAGCTGCATCCATCCAAAGCTGCTCGAGCTGCCCTGGACCGGCATCGTCTGCCTCGCGGGTGGCTATGTCGAACTTGAGGGACACGTGATTCGCGATTTGGCGATGACGCCCGGCATGCTGCAGCGCCTTGCTCCCATTCTTGAGCAATCGGACGAAGTGATTCGTTTTGAGGGACTCAATGGCGTCGTTCGCATGAGTGCCGATGCGCCCGACGCCCCGGGATACGCCCGCACCGTGGGCGATGCAATTACGCAGCTGCAACATTACAGCGCCTACAAGATCTTAATGTCCACGTCGCTTGCCAACCGCATCGCTCAGGATCAAGCGTTTGAGCCGCTGCTCTGCTTTAACGAGCTCGAGCTCGAAGTGACCGAGATTTCGCCTCGCGAATGCACCAAGCGCGAGGGTATCCAGTCCGTACTCGACGCCCTCGATCCCCACCACGGAACCGTATACGGCATCGGCGACGCCAGCAATGACGTCTCGCTGATGAACGCCGTCGACGTCGGCATCGCCATGGGCAATGCACCGGACTATCTCAAAAAGCGCGCGGACTACATCACCGACTCGGTCGACAAAGATGGCGTCGTCAAGGCGCTCGAGCACTTTGGACTGGTCTAACTACGAAACTCGTCCGACATGCGCCGTTGCCTTAAATCCCCAAACCTGCCACGCAGGCAGGCACAATGTGGCAATATGTTGCCTGCACACTACATCGATGCAACCTAAGAAAGAATGCGAGAACCCGTGTCCAGTCCGTTTACCTGCTTTTTAGCCCAGCACTTTGACCAGATTAATGACTATCTGGCCACGTTCTTTGACGGACAGGCGACCCCTGCCGATATCGAACGCTACCTGTACGCGCCGCTCTCGGCTTTTACGGCCAACGCCGGCAAGCGCCACCGCCCGCTTATCTGCATGCTCGCCGCAACCGCAGTGGGCGGTAGCTTTGAGAGCGCCCGCAGCGCCGCGGCAGCTATCGAGCATTTCCAGTCGGGTGCGCTCATCCACGACGACATCGCCGACAACGGACAGCTTCGTCGAGGCAAGCCCTGCATGCACCTTACCGAGGGCACGGGGCTCGCCATCAATTGTGGCGACCTGGCGCTCACCATGGTCACCAAGACGGTTCTCGACGATCCCACGCTCGAGTCCGACGTGAAGCTGCGTGTGCTCCACGAGCTTACCGAGATGATCGTCCGCACCATCGAGGGTCAAGCGCTTGACCTGGGTTGGGTCCGTGACGAGCGCTTTGATATCTCGGTTGATGACTACCTGGACATGGCGACGCACAAGACCGCGTATTACAGCGGAGCCACGCCGCTTGCCGCCGGAGCCATTATCGGCGGCGGCAGCGAAGAGCAGGTCGAGGCGCTACGCGCCTTTGGCCTGCACACCGGCCTTGCCTTTCAGATTCAGGACGACCTGCTCAACTTGGTCGGCACCAAAGAGGCCGCCAACAAGGACTTCCGCACCGACATCACCGAGGGCAAACGCACGCTCGTTGCCGTGCACGCCCTGTCTGATGAGCGCCATCACGACGAGGTCGAGGCAATCCTTTCCTCGGGCACCGAGGACCCCACGCAGCTCGCGCGCGCCGTGGAGATCTTCCAGGAGACCGGCTCCATCGATTACGCCCACACCTATGCGCTCGACCTGACCGCTAAGGCCAAGGCCGCTATCGAAGGCGTCGAGCTCGACCCGCATGCGCGCGAGCTCTTCCTCTCAATGGCAGATTTCTTTGTGGAGCGCCTCAACTAGCGGGGGTCACAAAACCTGTGGGCAGCGCGTTTGGGTACAAGTTGCTACACTGTTGAGTGCATGTTTATGCATTGTCTCGCGTTGTCTATCCGACACGCGCTCAAAATAGTACGAATCGTACGCCGAAAGGGGTTCGTTCATGGAACCTATTACCACGGGCATGCAGGGAGCAGCCGTCGAGGATGTTCAGTCCCGCCTTCTGCAGCTCGGTTACGCCATCGATGCCGACGAGGTCGCCGACAAGCGCTTTGGCACCACCACCGAGCAGGCCGTTGGCACGTTTAGGCTCGATAGCGGCCTTGCGGCCGGTTATGCCGTCGATATCCCCTGTTGGAGCGCCCTGGTCGACGCCTCGTATAAGCTGGGCGACCGCACTCTGTATCTGCGCATGCCCAATTTCCATGGCGCCGATGTGCAGGCCCTGCAGCGCGCTCTCAACGTTTTGGGCTTTGCCTGTGGCGAAGACGACGGCTACTTTGGTCCGCATACCGAGGCCGCCCTGCAGCAGTTCCAGGAAAATGTCGGCCTGTTTGCCGACGGCATGGCCTTCCAGGACACCTACGCCTACATCAACCGCCTGCACCATATGTGGGAGGGCAAGCCCTCGGTCACCGAAGCCGAGTCTCGCATCGGTTTTGCGCGCGCCGCCAACGTGCTCGAGCGTTTCCAGATTGCCGTCATCGGCGAGGACCCTATCGCGCGCAGCGTAGCATCGCGCATGTGGAACATCGCCACGGCGACGACCGACAGCAGCGGCATGATGCTTTGCGATTCCGAGGTTCCGACCGATGTCGACCTGGTGCTCGAGATTGCAAGCGACGAGTTGCCTGCAGACGCCGCCCCGCGCGCCACGATCGCCCTCGCCGAGTGCCACAACCTGGCCCAGCGCATCCGTACCGCCAATGTCGCCGCACAGCAAAAGCCGGCACGAATTCGCATCGAGCTCACGGGAATGACGCGCTACAACGGCACCTTCACGGCCAGCGACGCGCAGACCCTCGCCGTACGTCTGCTCGATGGCGTTTGCGATGCCCTCGCAGATTAGGTAAACTAGACGAGTTGCTTTTGGGCAACGCCAAACATTGGGACGTAGTTCAACGGTAGAACTCCGGTTTTTGGTGCCGGCTGTTGGGGGTTCGAATCCCTCCGTCCCAGCCATTAAAATTGAGCGCCCTGAGCCCATAACGGCCCAGGGCGCTTTCTTGTGGGCAAGCGGAGGGATTTGAACCCGCAAGGGTGCGGAGCTGAGGAAACGCGAAGCGTTTTCTAGCGCAGCACGCAAGGAGCGAAGCGACGCAGCGGGGCGCGGCCGCCGACCAGGCGGACGCGGAATCCCTCCGTCCCACACCAGCCAAGAGCCCCTCACGTCAAGCAAATCGAGCCAACGCCGCCAAGCGGAGGAATCCGAACCCGCAAGGATGCGGAGCGACGCAGCGGGGCGCGGCCGCCGCAGGCAGACGCGGTGCCGGCACTTGGGGACGCTCCTAAGTGCCGGCATTATAGGAACGTCCCCAAGTGCCGGCTCGGGACTATTTTCGAGGACCCTCCGAAGGACTGTGGCCAAAAAACGGCAAATATGAGTACTGTTACCGTTGTAGCTACATTATTTTCGTTAATAAAAGAAGATCTTAATGAGATTTATTCGCATCAAGGTCTTCCTTTAATGAACACTTGAGGAGATACGGCAGCTTATCTGCTCGATCGACACGTCAAATCACCTTAAATGTGGTCAAAATTACTGCTACTAAAAGAGTATCAGTACTCATATTTGATGTTTTTTGGCCACGGCTCTTTATAGACACCCTGCACAGCGACGGTGGTAGATTTCGGAACGTGTCCGTCAGCCCCGTTCCGAAAAGCGAGCCGCATGCAACGGCCAAGCCACGACAGGCCCCGGGAGAGCGGGGACACCGGCTTAGGTTTATCGCGAGTTCCGCACGAACAGGAGGCCACTTAATGTGGCCTCCGTCGTGAGCAGGACTGTAGAGCAGGAAACCTAAGCCGGTGTCCCCGCTCTCCCGGGGCCGGCGGAATTTAGTTGTTAAGCATGCGGTCGAAGCTTCCCGAGTCGCCATCCCGATAGTCGGCGGTCATCAGAATCTCCTGCGGAATGCGCCCGCCCTCGCGCAGCACATTGCGGAACTGCACGCGCGTGACCATGGGCAGATCCTTGATCGTCGCTGCCAGGTTCTGCGGCACACCCTGGTTGGCAGCCGCGGGCTCGCACTCTCCGCCGGCCTTCACGCGACGCTTATGCTCGGCGAGCATAGCGCGATACATGCCGGCATGCAGGCGAATCTCAACCACATTGGCATTGCGAGTCTGCTCGACGATGCGCGCGCCCTCGCGATCGATATCGCCCACGTAGTAGACGTAGTTAAAGCGATAGCCAATCTCGGCCAGATAATCGTCCAGGGCATGCGAGACGCTCGCCTTGCATCCGCCGCCAAAAATCACGCCGCCCACCTTGATGCCAAAGAGCTTGGCGTGCTTGCGGCCACGCAGCAGCTTGACGATCTCGTCGTAGGTGTCCAGGTTCTCGACCATAATGAACGGCTTGTCGGCTCCCAGCGTAAAGAAGCCCGTAAAGTGCACGGGGCGATTGGGGGCGACCTTGATCGCCTGCATGCTGATGCCCTTTTCGGTCATACGCCTGATCAAGCGCTCACCGTGCTTGCCGTCAAAAGCCTTCTCGTCGTTAAAAATCTGGTAGGCACGCTGGCGGCGCGAGGCAACCGGCGTATCGGCACCTCGGTTTTGCTCGATCCAAGCCTGGATGATTGCGATTTCCTCGGCAATCTTGCGGTTGGACATCTCGTTGTGCTGAGTGCGCTGCGGAGCCTTTTTGCCGTCCTTGCCCTCGACCTTTACGATCTGTGTCTGCTGCTCCTTGATCTTAGAGAGCGCCGTAGGCGTAGGGACAACTTTGAGCAGCTGCCTGCCTAAAACGCGGGCAAGGGCAAACGCCGATACCTCGCCGTGGACGGCCGACTCGGGCTGCTGGGCAGCAGCATCTGCTGCGGCAGACTCCGGCTTCTTCTGAGACCTGCGCTTAGAATCGCCTTGGGAATTGCGCTCGCGCTTCGGCATAGACGCCTGCTTCTGCGGACGATCGGACTTGCTCTCCTTCGCCGGCTGGCGCTTAGGCTGCCCCGAAGAAACCTCGGCCTTCGCATCCTCGTCCTGCGGCGTGGTCTTCTCGGCTGCAGTCTCGGCATGGGAACTGCGACCCCCGCGATGGCGACGGCGGCGAGGCCTGCTCGACGCGCCCTGCTCCGTCTGCCCATCAGTAGGCTGCTCGCCCTTGGCCTCGGCAGCAACCTCAAGCTGCGGCTCAACAGGCTTCTGCTCGCGAGCCGCCGGCTCAACGGTTTTCTCGGTTTGTTCGGCCTTCTTGTCCTGAGTGGTCGAAGCCGGCTCGCCCTTCTCCTGACGCCTTACGGGATACGCGCGCCTCGCAAAACCACGTCCGGGACGACATGAGCCCGGGGCCTTCTTGGCAGACTCCTCAACATCGTCTGCGGCCTCGGAAAGCTCTTCAACCTCATGCGCGACATCCTGCTGCGCAGCCTTAAAGTGGGCACCACGGCGACGCTGGGGCTCCTGGGCCTCCACGGGCTTTTGCTCCTTCGCGGGCCTCTGCGACTCGGCAGCAACCTCGTTCTCAACAGCCTCGGCATCCGTCTCACCCTTTTGAGCAACGGCACGACGGAAGCGCTCCGGCTGGGCGCGGCGCTGCGCATCGCGCTTGCCACCCCCGCCAAAACCGCCGCGTCCTGCCTTGGCCGTAAAGGCACGCACGACGTTCTCATCGAGCAACTCATCGGTATCGACATGCTCACGCGGAGCAGCTTCTTCCACAGCAGGCACGTCAGCGGAATCCTCGACGACAAAATCTTCGACGGACTCGGCAGGCTGCTCCTGGGCATCGCGGATCTCGACATTGATGGTATAGAATGCCGGGCGCCCGTTAATGCCGCTGCCCTCGATCTTGGTCACGATATTTGCCGCGATAAGCTCATCGCGCATCGCCTTGGTGTCGCATTCCTTATCGACGGAGCGGAAAATCTGCGCCAGCGCGCTCGACTTAATCTTGAGCGCCTTGCGGCAGAGCAGGTCGTAGGCAACCAGCTTGGCGCGCTCGGCAGAAAGCGATGTCTGGCTGCTCAGACGCTCAGCCAGAGCATCGACATTGTTTTGATTATCGGAATATACCGTCTTGGCCACGGGGCCCCTTTCATATGCACACATATACGTCCATATGGTACAACGCACGAGCCTATCCACGCAAAACATCTGCGAGAACGCCCTTGCACCACCTGTTCTCACAAGAAAAAAGACCGGGTCCGCTTGATTGCGGACCCAGTCTTTCCGAGTCAAATAGATGGGAGATTCAACCCGTCCGACCGACTAGGCCTTGGCGGCCTCGGCGTCGGCAGGAGCTTCAGCGGCAGCGGCGCGACCGTACTCGGCCTTGCCCATCTCGGACCACTCGGGCTCCTCATCAGGCATGGAGCCGGCCTCCTTGCCGAAGAACTCCTTGAGGCAGTTGACGGCGACGATGAGGCCCAGGACCATCAGCAGGACGGCGAAAACGAGCTGCAGGCCCTTGGTGGCGGCGACGGAAACGGCGGCCGTGGTGGCGGTAGCCGGGATGGTGCCGAAGAAACCGTAGGCCTGGACGGCGGTCATGCAGCCCATGGCGCTCTGGACCAGCGAGGTGAAGGTGCAGCAGAGCAGGAAGGCGACGGGCACGTAGAGCATCCAGCCCTTGCGGCCGGTGCACTTGCAGAACACGGCGAGGGTGATCATGGTCATACCGCCGAGCAGCTGGTTGGAAGCACCAAAGAGCGGCCAGATGTTGGCATAGCCACCAAAGGCAAGGGCGAGACCGGGAAGCAGGGTGACGACCGTGGCGAACCAGGGGTTGCCGAGAACCTTCATGTAGCCGGCCTTGGACTCGATGGCCAGGGCGTCGTTGGTCTGGGCAAAGAACTCGGAGAACAAGGTGCGGGCGATGCGGGCGACGGCGTCGAGCGAGGTCAGGGCCAGAGCGGAAACGTTCATGGTCATGAAGACGGTAGCGAGCGTACCGTCAACACCGAAGGCCTGCATACCGCGGGAGATGCCAGCGGCGAAGATCTGGAACGGGGTGGAAGCGACACCGGCGTTGAGGGCGCCGGTACCGGCGGTGTTCATATCGGAGAACATGATGCCGGCGACGATGATGGCAAGGATGCCGACGAAGGACTCGACGATCATGGCGCCATAACCGACCTTGACGGCGTCCTGCTCCTTCTCGACCTGCTTGGAGGAGGTACCAGAAGAAACGAGGCTGTGGAAGCCGGAGAGGGCACCGCAGGCAACGGAAACAAACAGGACCGGGAACATCATGCCAGAAGCGCTGGAGAAGCCGGTAAAGGCCGGAGCGGTGATGGTGGCCTGGCCGTTAACACCCAGGACGACGATACCGAGGACAGCGCAAACGATCATGACGATCATCATGATGGAAGTGAGGTAGTCACGCGGGGTCTTGAGCATCTGGATGGGCATAGCGCCAGCGAAGACCAGGTAGACCATGACGACGGCGAACCACTGGAACTTATCCAGGTAGACCGGGAACTGCATACCGACGGCAAACATGAGAACCATGAGGACCACGCCGGTGACGAACTCGGTAGCACCGGTGAGGTTGAACTTCTTCTGGGCCCAACCAAAGGCGATAGCGACGAAGGTGAACAGGATGGAGATGGTACCAGCGCAGCCGGCGGCATAGGACTTGGTGAAGTCGATGGCACCGGTAGCAGCACCAGAAGCGTCAACGGCCGGGGTGAACATGAACGTCTTGCAGACCATGTCGGTGAAGGCGGCGATGACGATGATGCAGAACAGCCAGCAGAACAGCAGGAACAGGCGACGGCCGGTCTTGCCGATGTACTTCTCGATGAGCTGAGCCAGGGACTTGCCGTTGTTCTTCATCGAAGCATACAGAGCACCAAAGTCGTGGACGGCGCCAAAGAAGATGCCGCCGACGAGGACCCAGAGCACGACGGGCAGCCAGCCAAAGGCCATGGCGACGATCGTACCCGTGACAGGGCCAGCACCGCAGATCGAGCTGAACTGGTGCGAGAACGCGGTAAAGGCGGAGACGGGTGAGAAGCTCTTGCCGTCCTTCATGCGCTTGGCCGGCGTGAGGGCCTCTTTGTCAACGCCCCACTTGTTGGCCAGCCAGCGGCCGTAGCCCAGATAGCCGCAGGCGAGCACCGCCGCGGCCACAACCATGAGCAAAACTCCGTTCATTACATTTCCTCCTCTAAAAAGAACTTCCTAGACATAAAAAATGAGGGCCGTCGGTTGCGCTCGACGGCCCTCATCTTCATCAGCCGCCCGTTATCGTACGGGCTAGCTGTATGTGCTAACCCGCATCAGATAATTACTACGCTGATAATGTTTAGCTGATGCGTGAACATGTCTAAGAAATCCTCTTCGATCATGATGCGAACGATCCGTGCGTGTTCACATCCCCCAGTGGATGAAAAGCAGTATGAAACTTTAGTTACCTAAAGTCAACGCAAATTTGTAATGAATTTTCAACTTTTTTTGAAATTCTCGGTATAAAACGCCACTGACCTCGGACTTTACCCAACAAAAGTTTTTGCATGAGAGATGCCCCTCGGGAGCCGCGGGAGCTCCCATCCCAAATGCGGAGCAAAGCTCCGCACACCATCTTTTTCTTTCAGCTAAAGCACGCCGGAAATTCGACGCAGCTGGCTAACCTTGCCGGACGTTGTCGACGCCAAACCAGCTCAGAAGCTATATCGATACAGAAAGGTCCCCGGACGGAGGGGCCGGATATAAGGTTTATCGCGAGTTCCGCACGCAAAGAAGGCCACTTAATGTGGCCTTCGTCTTGCGCAGGACTGTAGAGCAGGAAACCTTATATCCGGCCCCTCCGTCCGGGGACCGCGCCGTACCAGCTACAGCGTCATGTTTGGATCGGCGTCGACGTCGAACGGCGAGATTTCACCTCGGTCGAATTTACGGCGGGCGACCTCCGCGATCATGGCAGCGTTATCGGTGCACGCCGAAAGCGGCGGTACCGTCACGCGGATCCCCTGACGCCCAAGCTTCTTGATCATCATCTCGCGCAGATGCGGATTAGCCGAGACGCCGCCGCCGATGCAGTATTCCTTGCATCCGGTGGCATGCAGGGCGTTTTTGGCCTTCTTGTACTGAACGTCAAAGACGGCTGCCTCAAACGAAGCCGCCAGATCGGGCAGGTGAATCGTGCGCCCGGCCTTGGTCTCCTGCTCGATGTAGAGCGTCACGGCCGTTTTAAGACCCGAAAGCGAGAAACGATAGTCTCCCCTGCTGTTAAGCGCGCGAGGAAAATCGATCGCCTTGGGGTTGCCCGTCTCGGCCAGCTTGGAGATGATGGGGCCACCGGGATAGCCCAGACCCAACGCCTTGGCTACCTTGTCGAAGGCCTCGCCCACAGCATCGTCGAGTGTCTCACCAAGTACCTCGTAGTCGCCCCATGCCTTCACGTGCACGAGCATGGTATGACCGCCCGAGACGAGCGTGAAGATAAACGGCGGCCTGAGATCGGGCTGCGCCAGCAGATTGGCGAACAGATGGCCCTCCAGATGGTTGACGCACACGAGCGGTTTACCGGCGGCATAGGCAAAGCCCTTGGCGAAGGCGACGCCCACTACCAGAGCACCCACCAGGCCCGGACCCTGTGTCACGCCAACAGCGGCGAGTTCGCTCGGCGCGATGGCTCCACCCTCAAGACCAAGCGATGCTGCGGCATCCTCGAGCGCCGCATCCACGACACTCACAATCACCTCAACGTGTTTGCGCGAGGCGATCTCGGGCACCACGCCGCCAAAGCGGGCATGAAAATCAATCTGTGTCGACACCTGGTTGGCCAGCATATTGCCATCCGCATCGATAATCGCCACGGCCGTCTCGTCGCAGGAACTCTCGATAGCGAGCACTAGGCGGCGGCGCTCAATTTCGGCACGCTCCCCCTCGGAGCGCCCAGGCGCAGGCAGCGGCCATACGCGCTGCTCTGCCGCCGTCGGCTCGGGCGAAGCATTGTCGACCGGAAGCACCAGGGGCAGCGGAGCCGTCATGACGATGGCGTCCTTGCCGGCACCATAGTAGCCGCGGCGACGGCCAGCCTCGGTAAAGCCCAGAGCGTTATAAAGCGCGATCGCTCCCTCGTTACCGTCCTCGACCTCGAGCGAAGCCGTGGTGCAGCCGAGCATCTGGGCATCATAGCTCACGTGCGACAGCAGCTTGCGGGCAATGCCCTCACGGCGATGTGCCGGGTCGACGGCGACATCCAGAATCTGCACATCACCGTCCACGACCATACCGCCGGCAAGGCCCAGCAGCTTGCCGTCGTCGTGTGCCACCCACCAACTACGCGGCGCAGCGACGTCCTCGCCCAGTTCGGACAGGAACATGCCCGGCGTCCATGTCTCGTGTCCGGCACCTTCAAAGCAGGCAGCCTCCAGCGCGCTCGCGCCCTCGGCATCCGCCGCGCCCATGGGACGGAACTGCAGATGACGACCGGCGAGCTCATCGGCAACACCCGTAATTTCGCTCTGCGCACTCTCGGCAAGACCAAGACGCTTGCGCTCGTTTTCCTCGGCATCCGAAAGGCGCGTGTAAATCGGCAGGACGCGGGCCGGATCGCCGTCACCCGCAGCGTGCGCGAGCAGCAAGCCCTCGCCCGAAGGCCACCACAGGTCGCGCTCCACGCAGCGGGCGGCCTCGTCCTCACCCAGCAGCTTGCCATAGCGCACGAGACCGTCACCGGTCAGCTGAACCTGGCCCCAGTCCGCTGCTTGGCGCCACTCATCGAGCGCCACGGCGGCCTTGACCACGTGTTCGCGCTCAAATTGACGCTCGGGACCCTCATCGACCAGCATATACAGCGCCGGATATACCTCACCGCGCATAGCATCGGCCAAGATACCAAGCTTGCCGCGCACGCCAGCCTTCCACGCCGTCCAAGCGCAAGCGTCGAGCGTCGACACGCCCAGCAGCGGAACATTGGCACCACGCGCGAGGCCCTTGGCAGTGGAGATGCCGATGCGCACACCCGTAAAGGACCCCGGGCCGCGGCCGACCACATAGCAACCAACATCGCTGCGATCCAGACCGGCTTGAGCCAGCACGCCATCAACGGTATTCACGAGCTCAACGTTGGCGTGACGGCGACACATGTGGTCGCCACTCACGAGCTTCGTCTCACCCGTCTGCCCATCAATCCAGCTTGCCGCGCAGGCAAGCATGTCGGTCGAGGTATCGAGCGCCACCACCAGCGCGTTGTCGTTATGCAAGCTCATCTTGTACAGCCTTATCAATCAAATGGGAAAGCTCCATTGCGCGGTCACCGTGCGCCTCAAGCGTTATCGTTCGCACATCGCTGTCGCCCTCATCACGCCTGAGCGTCACCGAAAGATACTCATCCGTCAGCTCGTCCTGGAATTGTTCGCCCCATTCCAGCAGGCAAGCACCCTCATAGCCCAGCACATCGAAAATGCCCGTATCCTCGAGCTCGTAGGCATGCTCCAGGCGGTATAGATCAAAGTGAAACAGCGGAATACGACCTTGATCGTGAACGGCCATGAGCGCAAACGTAGGACTCGTAACCATATGCCCATCGCCCAGCCCGCGCGAGACGCCCTTGGTAAAGTGAGTTTTGCCCACTCCCAGGCCACCGGTCAGGATGAGCACATCTCCGTCCTCAAGGCACGGTGCAATTAGCTCGCCAAAGTACTCCGTATCGGCAGCGCAAGTCGTTTTGTAAGTACCTACCCCCAGGCGCTCCAGGGACATATATGCTCCTTATTATTCCGAGGCGTCCTCTGGTGCGGGATGTCGCCCCAGATAGTCGCCCAGCATCTTAAAGTCTTCCTCCAGCAGCTCCTGCCACGCTGGATTGCGTAGCGCTGCTGCCGGATGGAAAGTGGGCATCACCACAAAGTGCCCCATCTGATGGAACCTGCCGCGCAGCTTGGTAATGCCGATCTCGGTCTTGAGCACAAAGTGCGTTGCGGGGTTGCCGAGCGTCACGATGATATCGGGCCAGATGCTTCGAATCTGCTCGCGCAAAAACGGTGAGCAAGCCAGCACTTCCTCGGGGCGCGGATTGCGGTTTCCCGGCGGGCGGCACTTAAGCACGTTGGCAATGTAGACGTCTTCGCGTTTGAGCCCCGCCAGCGACAAAATGCCGTTGAGGTCCTCGCCTGCCGCCCCCACAAAGGGCTCGCCCTGCAAATCCTCATTACGGCCCGGCGCCTCGCCAATAAACATCACGCGAGCGCGGGGGTTTCCCACGCCAAACACGATGTTGTGGCGCGACTGGTAAAGCTGGCAAAGGTGACAATCGCCCAGAACGGCCTCGATCTCCTCGAGTGCGACCTCACGCGGCGCCTGATGGCTATGGCCGGGAATGTGCATGACGCCCATAGCGACTCCTACACGTAGACCTTGTCGAGACGCATACCAAAGCCGCAAGCGACCTCGTAGTTAATCGTGCCGCGTAGGCGCGCCATCTCGTCCATGGTAATCTCGGCATCTCCATCGCAGCCGACAATGATCATCTCGTCACCATACTCGGCCTCGGGAATCTCATGCGCCGGGTTGGACTGAATGGCGACCATAAACTGATCCATGCAGATATTGCCAACCTGATGCACGCGCTCGCCGCGATACAGCACATCCATACGATTGGAAAGCGTACGCGAAAGGCCATCGGCATAACCGATCGGAAGGGTGCAGATCTGAACGCGCGTGCGCGGTACGCGGTAGGTAAAGCCGTAGCCCACGCCCTCGCCCATCGCAGGATGCGCCACGCGCGTCACACGCGCGTGGACGCTCATGACGGGATCAAGCTGCATCACACGACCACTCAGCTCACATGGCTGCAGACCATACAAACCGATGCCGGCACGAATCATGTCAAAGTGCATTGAAGAATCGAGCATCGAGGACGGCGTATTGGCACAATGCACGATACCGCATTCAAAACCTGCGTCCTTAATGGCCTGAACGGCCTCGGTAAAACGCTGGCACTGCAGCTTGTAGTCCCAACCCGAAGGTTCATCGGCCGTGGCAAAGTGCGTAAATACGCCGTCGCACTGAATACCGCGATGGAAGCTGATGCCGCGGACAAAGTCGAGCACCTGTGTGTAGTGAACGCCGATACGATTCATGCCCGTCTCGATGGCAAGATGGTACTTGCCCACCTTGCCCGCCGCGACGGCACATTCGCCATACGCAAGAGCAAAGTCAGACGTATAGACCGAGGGCATGATATCAAACTCGAGCAACGTCGGAATAGCCTCGATAGGCGGCTCGCTTAGGATGAGGACGGGTTTCGTAATCCCGCCCTGTCGGAGCTCAACGCCCTCGTTAACCGTCGCCACGGCAAACATGTCGGCACCGGCCGAATACATGATCTTGGCGCACTCAACAGCTCCATGACCATAAGCATCGGCCTTGACCACGCAGCACAGGCGCTGACGCGGATTCAGCAAGTTCTTATAGGCCCTCGTGTTGCGACGGAGCGCCCCGCGGTCGATCTCGACCCAGGACCAGCGCGTCAAATCGGCTTTATTCATGATTAGTCATCCGACCCTTCGTCCATGATTCCCAGATCTTCGAGCGCATCCTTTGCCGCCAGCTCCATGGCAGGACCGATCAAGTCGATAAGATCGGTCGCGATGACGCTCTTCTCACCATACTCCGTCGCCGCGGCAAAACCGGCGTAGCTGTGAAGTGCGACGGCGTACGAATACAGCAACTCCCAACGATCCATCTCGTCGCGCATGGTGGCAAGCGTGCCGGCCAAAATACCCGCGAGAACATCACCCGAACCGGCAGTTGCCAGAGAAGCCGGACCCGAGAGCGGCAGCAGCACACGCTCAACGCCACAGATAGCCGTCGTCGGCCCCTTGGCAATGACCACCAGATTGTCGGAGCCTGCAGCCCAGACAACCTTCTGCGCGGCCGCAATCGCGGTACCAAGGTCGTTCACCTCGTCACCGGCAACCAGACGCGAAAGCTCACGATAGTGCGGTGTCATAACCAACGGCTGCTCGCGACGATACATCTCGGGGTTACTATCAATACCGTCAATGGCAATCTTAGCAAGGCAGTTGAGTGCATCGGCGTCCAAAATTAGCGGTACATCAAGCTCGAGCAAGCCCGAAACCACCTGCATAGCGCCGGCAGACGTCGTCATACCGGGACCGCACAGCACGCAGCTGTACTTCTTTGCGATCTCGCACACCGTCATGCGCGCAGCGGCGCCAAAGGAGCCGCGGGAATCAGACGGAATAGCAAAGACCGGAATCGAAGGAAGTGCCATGCGAATGAGATTGGCGCAGGCGTCAGGAGCCGCGACTGCCACGTAACCAGCACCCGCGCGAGCTGCAGACTTGGCCGCCATAATGGCAGCACCAGGATATTGCGCTGATCCGGCGACAATAAGCACGGAGCCACGGGAATACTTATCGATATTCGATGGTAGCGGAGCAAAGTAATCAACTAAGTCACCGGGCTCGACAATCTCGGCGGCGTGGTCGACATCATCGATGACCTCGTCAAGACGGTCGTAAAGATTGCCGCAGATCAAATCGCCGGCATACTCAGGACCATCAGCGCTATACAGACCAATCTTGGGCGCAATCATCGTCACCGTGCGCTCGGCACGAATGCAGTCGTCATCAACAACGCCCGTCTCGGCATTCAGGCCCGAGGGGACATCAATGGATACGACACAATCGGCGCATTCATTGACCGTAGGAATCCAAATGGAGAACGGCGCACGCAGATTCCCGTGGAAACCGGTACCAAAAATGGCATCGACAACAACATCGGCCTTATCGATCAAAACCTCGAGTTCATCACGCGAGGGGCCGACGCAAACGTGCACATCGCGGCCGGCAGTACGACGAGCAACGTGACGTGCCAGAGCAGCAGGAATCTCATCCGGTTCAACCGGAGAAACGATATCCACGTCCACACCCTTATGGCTCAGGATATCGGCGGCAACCCAACCGTCGCCGCCATTATTACCAAAACCGACCAAAACGAGAACCCGATCGGGATTGAGCTTCAAGACCTCGTTAGCGGCAAACTCACCCGCTAGCTCTATAAGCTCGGCCTTCGAAGTTCCTTCGCGTTCGATGATATCCTCGAGACGAACGACTTCTTCGGTACTCAAAACCGGTTTCATCTATGCTCCTAGCGTATCTTGCGAAGCATCGCCCAGGTGCTCCGTCAATGCTGAATTCTGCAGCTGCTCGAGCTCATCTAATACAGAGCGAGCCTCTTTAAATGTCTGCGCAACGCGTTTCTTGGTGCTCACCTTTTCATCTTTTGGCTTAGGCCGAGCATCTTCGGTAATCGCGATGGCATTCGCAACGGCCAAGTCTCCCGTAATCGTAATGGAAAGAGCGACCTCAACAACACCCAGTTCTTGAGCGATCTCGAGAGCACGGCCCGAAAGCAGCGCCCTCGGTTTGCCGAGTTTATCACGCGTCACCGAAACATCCTTGCGACCCACGCCTTGACTAAAACCCGTGCCGAGAGCTTTAAGCACCGCCTCGCGCGAAGCAAAGCGGCTCGCATAGTGAGCAGCGGGACGCGATGATGCATCGCAATACGCACGCTCTTCTTCGGTAAACACACGCCGAGCAAACGACGGCGTCTTTTCAAGAATTGATTTCATGCGGGAAATCTCGACGATATCAACGCCGATACCAGCTTCAGCCATGTTCACCTCCATATCGCACAGACTAAGTTATTGTAGCCCGTTCACAGAAGATGCGACAAACGAGGGTTATAAAACACAGCTACTATGTGAGACAAATTGCCCGTAAACGCAAGAAAGGGGGAGACCGCGAGGCCTCCCCCTTCTTCAAGTCATCCGACGGCTCGGTGCCGTCCACCGGTCAGCGGCGCCCTGGCCTCCCACGGGCTGG
>NZ_QSOP01000015.1:6448-58518 GCF_003436275.1 Collinsella sp. TM09-10AT | reverse complement strand
GGCCGTGTTCCGCTATGCGGTTGTCAATTTGCGAAAGAAATTATGCGTCACCGAAATATGAAGCCGCTGGGGCAAGTCAATTGTGTCGCTACCGTTTATGACCTCTTGCATATAAAAATCAATATGATGCTCATCAGATAAGGATTTTGCTTCATTTAAAGTTAAACCAGTGCCTGAAACATAATCCACTTCGAGGCGCAAATCCTCATATTGGGACTTCGGCATTACAGAGACACCATACTTATCGGGATGATTCCAAACATCCGACCCCATAACGAGACCAAAATTCGTAAATCCTCTCGTGGAATATGGAACACCACATACCTGTTTTGAATAATTCAAAACATTCTCTGTATAAGCTAAGGTGTTCAGAGCCTCTTCTTTAGTTTCGGTCGGAAAGCCAATCATAAAAAATAGATGAACAGGAATACCCGCATTGAGACAATCATGGATATTGCGATCAATCCAATCAACTCTCGTGTTCTTCTTCATTAGATCAAGAACTCTTTGGTTGTATGACTCGAGGCCAAACTGAATCTGCCTACATCCACTTTGGTATATCTTGTTAAAAACTTCTGTACTTAGGGTTGGAGAGAACCTCGTTTCTCCATGCCAGAAAAACGTTTTTCCCGATGCGTTTATTTCATCCGCGAGTTGCTCCATTCTTTTGCCTTCGAATGTTTCATCCACAAAAGAGAAAACTCTCGTGCCGTATTTTTCATTTAACCGACACATTATTTCAAATACTCTCGATATAGGCATCTTTCGGTAACAACCACCGGTAGCACCGGGAATGGTGCAGAAGGCGCAATGATTAAAACACTGCCTAGAGGAATAAACCGGCAATATTAACTCAGGCATGAAGTATTTAGAAAGGGCGAAGCCATCGAAATCGGGAACTGTATCGTTGATAAATGTTTGCTCAATCCGATGGTTTTTATATATTTCCACCTTTAGCATGGCAAAGGTTTGGAACACAGTCGAGATTGTCATCACCAGAGTCAAGAGCCTCAAGAAGACGTGCAAGCGGCTCTTCGCCGTCATACATCATTATCGAATCAATGTATTCAAAAAAGGGATGCCATTCTTTCATGCAGTCATCTGCTAAACGAGTAATGTAATTGCCGCCCAATGAGACGTGTTTAACAGATGGACATTCTTCCTTAATCAGTTTCGCTAACGTAACTGCAGAAATCAATTGGAAACAGCCGCTCACCGAAATCCCAATAAACTCGATTTTTTCCCTCTGAATACGCTTAAGAAAGGCAGTTTCATAGAAGGAAATAAACGGATTATGCAAGGTATCCGCAAGCGATTTCATTATTTCTGGTGTCGAATAATAATCATAGGGCAGATCTATGGAGTTGAACGTGTATTTAACTCCATATGAGACGCGATTTATGATATAGAGTGCATTTCTAAAAATGTTTTCGGCATATTGTCTTTCTTTTAGATTAAAGTATCTCTTCGATCTGAAAATATCTTTTGCCTCGTCAACATTAAGTGCCGACTTTTGTATCAACTCGATTGTTAATTGAACATTCGAACTAAACGAATCCTTTGATTCCCGATACCTTTTACAGCACTCTTCGACATGTCTAAAAGATAGGAGGTCATCGTAAAATTCCACGTTTAAGTCAACAATGTCAACTTTGTATTGTTCAACCTCTTGAAGATATGACTTCAAAACAGGCAAGGCAAGATACGGCCCCACTGGACTCCATCCTGGGGGAAATACTAAAAGCGTTTTAGGCATATCAACGTCACATCTTTCGCAAATAATTTAATTGAAACACAACTACCATCATAATTGAAAATACACCAAGTCCTGTAACGAGAATTGAGAACATCGCGATGCTCGTGAACAGCGAAACAAGAAGTGTTGAAATAACAACAGCAACCGATTGCAAAGACTCCCTAATTGAAAACAGGCTTATCGATTCAGATCCGTCTCTCGCCAAATCCTGCAGCGATGTTATGAGAAGCACATCTTGAATGGCGTTTCCGGCACCGACGATAAAAAGGAAAATAAACGATATCCCAGACGCATAGCGATAGCCAAACGCCAGATACGCACCGAGCGCAAGATACGTCACAAATAATATGATTTAACGCAATCGGAACCACTGATTAAACGACCATATATTGTATTTCCGAACAACAGTCCGATTGTAAGACTACTCTGAAGGAATCCGTATTGTATCGATGACGAGTCAAATTGCAATTGCGCTATAGCTGGCAAAAGAGAATTCAGAGAGCCGAATGCCACGCCACTAGAAATATCGATTAATAGGAAACCAATTGCCAAGTGCTTCGCGCTAAGATCACTAAATGCAGTCCTGTTTTTTTCATTTTTGCTTATTCCCTCTTTATCATTAACCTCGATAACCGACGGAACATCTCGCAGCAACCAGAACGACGCGGCAAAAGAAAGCGCGTCTAATGCAAGAACAGCCTCCGCCCCAAATTGAGCGACAACAAAACCGCCGGCAACTGGCCCCAGAACCATCATCAAATTCTGCAGGAACCCAAACGAATTATTAATTACGTCGCGATTGATACTATTCGTATTGGCTCTTAACAACGAGTAAAAGCAGGGCATTTCTACCGTTCGGCAAAGCGATACCGCGCACGTAATAGCAAACATACTCCATTTACTATCAACAAAAATATAGCAAACGAATAATCCCGCGCGAATTAAGTCTGCCAATCTCATGGCCTGCAGTGTCCCGATACCCATCTTCTGAGGCAGCTGCGCGAGCGCAACTGAAAACAGAGAGGGGGCAAATCTGCAGCAGACCATCAAAGCAGTTGCAGAAACATCGTGAGTTACCTCGTAAATCAGCATTGGCAAAGCAATATTCGCACACCAATTGCCTATTTCGCTTATCCCTCTAGCAATATATAGGACCCGAACCGGACGGCTAGCTCTCAATACCGTGAACATCACGATTAACCTCGTATTTCAGGCCTCGTTCATCCCTTAATAGGAATCCATAATCAACCAAGTACCGCCTCAACACGGCATAATCAGGATAGAGCTGTGACAGCACACGATTAACCTGAAGCTCCGTATAACTTGTATTTAATTCAAAGAAAGAGACGGCCCATAGCAGCATGATTCTTTTATAGCTTTCCTTTTTTGGAATTGAAACCAGCTCGCCATTCTTGAGAAATCGTTTTTTAAAGTCTATTAGCTCATCCATTCACATCCTCCATTTCATACGCATCTAATACTAAAAATGCATACGCTTTAGGTCATCGCATTCAGCTTCTTTATTCGAACTAAACTCGAACTAATCTAAATTATTTGCTCAGACACTCTTCGAAAGCTCGTTTTTCACTCTGAGTAAAATGCCCTTCCCAGTCAGTCCACGAACAGGAAGGCAACTCACAACGAGCGGAGTCGAAGCCCTCTGCCGTCGGTCGTTCAAAATGCACGATAACCTTTTCGATATCGCCATCCGCAATCAGGTCAGAATGAATGACCTCGGTACCGTCTTCGAACGTCATATACGGGTACATCACGTAAACCACCTCGCAATCGTAAATCCAGTTTAGCATCAAGCTATTGCACCAAAGACAGCAAGCCCCCTTGATGAGTTGATGGTATCTGTTAAATGTCACGTACGATTCACATCTGGTGGGTACCCTGATGGCTACACAAAACGAAGCAGATTTACACCGGGAGGACCCCGTATGACAACCAAGTACACTGACGCGCCGCGCACGCGCGTCATGACACCGGCCGCGCTCAACAACGGCGTGCACGAGAACCATTCCATCGGACAGACCATGGCCATCGCGCCCAAAAAGGGCCTGTTTGACGACATTTCCATTCCCCAGATCATCGCCGGCGCCGCAGCTGCCGCCACGAGCGTGGCGCTTGCTTCAAAGATCGGCATTGCCGGCTCGGTGATTGGTGCCGCTGTGAGCTCAGTCATCACTGTTGTGTCCTCGCAGGTCTATCGCCACTTTATCTCCGCCAGCGCCGAAGCAATCAAGGGCACGCATGCCGCTGTCGACTACCCTACCGGCGCCTACGAGCCCGTTGAGCCCAATGTCGAGGAGCACCTAGGTGGCGCCGCAACCACGCAGGAGATGCGCCAGGTTGCGGGACGCGCGACCACGGCGCGCGTCGCTCCCAACAGCCTGCGCGCCAAGGCGGCGGCTGAGCGCAGCCAGACGCAAAAGAAGGTCATCGTCTTCTCGATCGCTATCGCCATCGTCGCGGTCATCGCCTGCGCCGGCGCCATCCTTATCACCACTGCCGGTGAGGGTCTGGGCGAGCGTCCCGAGCCAATCCTGTCGTCGCGCACGACCGAGAGCGATGCAAATGGCAACACCCAGTCGCAGGATCAGCAGGCACAGACGGACGATACGCAAGACAGTTCTACCTCTGCCAATTCGTCCTCGAACACCCAAAACCAATCGCAGGGCGTCGATTCCTCTGCGAACAACAGCGGCACGCAATCCGGCACGACTGACTCAAGTCAAACGACTGACGGCTCTCAACCGAGCACGGGCGACCAGGCGAATGGCAATACACCGAGTACGGGATCTACCGACAACAGCAACACCAACAGCTCGAGCGGAACCGCGTCCGGCACGGCATCTGACAGTTCAAGCCAAGGCGCGACATCGGGCAACTAGGCACATTTGCCTCTCATAGATAACCGACCTGTATAACGGGCGCGAATCGACAGCGGTTCGCGCCCGTTTGCCTTGGGCGCCGCCATGGCGAGCGCCATGCGATGGTAAGATGCTTTACATGTGTAAAGAGGAGATTTGCCATGAGCAAGACAATAGTTAGGCCCACGCTTTCACTGGGCAACCACATCTATCTGTATCGCCTGCTGCGCGATGCGATTGGATGCGGCAAGCAAACGTTTATGACGCAGGTCGAAGAGGCGCTCGCCGCTGGCGACATGACCGCTTATGACCTGGGCTTCGAATCCACGCGCGAGCTGCTCGAAGAGCTTGACGACTGCATTAAGCTGACCGTCTTTAAGGGCGGTCGCCTGTATGCCACCGTCATCGCCAACGAGGCCTGGGATGCCGCCCTTGCCAAGGGCGAGGACAAGCCCAAGACCGCCAAGGGCGCTAAGCAGTCCTACAAAAAGAAAAAGCGCGGTGAGAAGGACCTCAAGGCTGTGCGCCCCAAGCACGTTAAGCGTCCCGAACCAGAAGCCGCGGTTGAAGCTGTGCCGGAGCCCGAGCCCGAGATAGAGATCGAAGTCGCTATTGAGGTGGCAGCGGAAGCCGAAACCGAAATCGCCGCCATGACCGATCCCGAAGTCATGCCAGAGCAGGAAGCCGCTGTGGAGCTCAACGAGGCATCCAAGTCGACAACCGAAGAGGCGGCTGGCCAGCCCGAGGCGCCCGTGTTCCAGAACCACGATGTCTTTGGCGACAACACCGAGGACAATCAGTCCGACGAGCTCGCGGATCAAGATGCTGCCGAGGCAACACCGGAGCCCGAGGCGCCCCAGCCTGCCATCTCGCTCACGGTTGTCTACGACCCCGAGAACGCCAACGCCGGCATCACCACCATGGTATCCACGCCGGTCGAGGCCAAGCCGAACGTCGAGGCAGAGGACACTCCGCAGGCCGATGCCAAAACCGGGACCGAAGACACGTCCATCTCCGTGGAACCGACAGATTCCATAGCTAAGCCAGAAGCGGCATCTGAGTCTGCACCTGTCATTGAGTCCGCATCCGCACCCGCCTGTGACCAGGCTCCCACACCTGCACCGACTCCGGTCCCCAATTCAGCACCGGCCCCCGCTCCCGCAGCACCGACCATCCCCGGGGACTTCCCCATCGATTTCGCGACCGAGGTCTTCTGCCCTAGCCCGCTGCTGCACCAGCTGTCGACTTATCTCCCCTACGGCGCTGACACCCTCGGCATCGTCGGCGAGTACTACTGGATCGCTCGCGAGCGCGGTACCATCGAGGCCGGCCGTAACCGCGCGAGCTTCCCCCTGCGCTACACACAGGCCGGCAAACGCCACGAAGTCACCGTACGCATTCGCCGCAACACCACCGGCGGCCTCGGAGCCACCTGGGCCATCGACAAGGTCGAAGCCCCGGTCGAGTAAAAAACGGCCTCGGATAGCCAATTGACCATCCGAGGCCGTTTGAATTCAGGCCTTTTAGTTGTCATCGGCGCATATAGACACCAGAGAAGCAAGCTCATCCTCAAGTTGCGGAGCAAAGTATCTAAAAGAAACCTGCGCTCCGGTCGGTATCGACTCAATCATATTCGCAGCATTATCTGAAACTCGGTACGATGCAGTTTCACCTGTCTTCAAATCCTCTATTGAGCAGACAGCGTCTTCAGCATCATTCGACCTAAGCACGCCTTTTCCTTGTAACATCACATCGGCATGCCCGCCAGCTATTTCTAATGAACCTGAGTCTGTCGCAGTCACTTCTCCGGAACCTCCGCGCGATATCTCTTCCTTTGTTGAACAGCCCACCAATGAAGCCATCAGCACCAAAGACAGAGCTAGACGAATCGCCCTACTTCGAAAAAGTCGTTCCATAAGTCCACGCATAATAGCTCTGATCATACTTCAGGAAGGATAAAGATGAATTCCAGCCGTCCGCTATGCCAATCATCTGCCTTGTCTCTCCAGTTTTCTTACCAGTAAGTGTGGCGTAAGCCTCCGCTGTTACAGAATGGGCTGATCCGTTGTACAAACTCGCATGTAAAACATTCGGTCTATTAGAGTTAATCTCATTTTGAATGCTCGCGATAGCCGGAGAGGAGACAGTGCGGGCGATAAGAGCACTTCCTCTGCTTGCGCAGTAATTTGTAAACCCCGTTGCACAGGTTGATATCGGCGTTCCGCCCAAAACAACGCCGGGAACAGTCTGTTCTTCAGCGGAAAGAGCATGGGTATTGGTGTAATTCCATATCTGCATATATTGCGAAGGGTCGCTATATAAATTGGCAATGCCATACAGTTCCGCAACGTTCGAAAAAGCGGTCACCATACAAGCATAGTGGGCAGTAAGCCTCTTAATCTCGCTTTCATCATATGACATAAACTGAGAAATGGAACGAAATCCAGATACTGTGTAATCCTGCATTTGAGTTGCGTAAATTACGACATCGTTCCAGCTTGAAGGTTTATTCGATAAAACGACAGGCCGTCCTTCTATGGAAACAGCCGGGATTGTTCTTCCGCAATTTGTTGTTATTGAACCGTCCAAAGATTGCACACCGAATTCGAATGGATTGATCATTACGACTGGGTTATTGAAAGAATAAGACTCAACACCAAGATCTCCTCCCCGATCCATAGGGCTGACTAAGCCGTCTCCAAAACGATATCCCGTAAGTATTTCATCATCTGAAGCATCTAAAACCAAATAGCCCGCGGCTCTATTGAATGTCACAACCGGAACAATGTAGCCAAGCGGGGACCCATCAACGTCTACAAAAGGAATAGGGTTAGAAGGCGTATACGAAGAGCCGAGGAGTCCCTTTATATATTTATCGGCAAGCTCTTGCGCAATTTCTGAAGTAAATTGTATCTGCTCACCATCAATATTGCCCGTCGAAGCAAAAACCTCTTTCGGACGTGCGGCTAAGGCGACAATTGAAGACGCGACAAGTTGCAGAAAACGACGACGCGAAAGCATATGTTCTTCTTTCTAGAGGAGCGACTTATAAGATACTCCTATTCTATAACCTTTTTTGTAACGTTACAGCACTGGTTATATTTCAATTCGATTTGCTTATGTCCTTGTAACCCAATACGTCTTTACGTTTTAAACGGAATTAGAAAATCACTCATAGCAAAAACGGGCTTTAATCCCAAAGAGATGACTTTGATTATGAATCAACCAGCAGCCAGGGCATAGCTGCAGTGCAATTGCTACAAGAAAGGCCGCCCTTGCTGGCGGCCTTTCTACTTGCTACTAGTCACGCGTGAGCTTGCGGTGAATACGATGCGGCTGGGCTGCGTCCTCGCCCAGGCGCTCGATGCGGTTGGCCTGATAGGCCTCGAAGTTGCCCTCGAACCAATACCAGTTGCCCGGATTCTCGTCGGTGCCCTCCCACGCCAGAATGTGCGTGGCGACGCGGTCCAGGAACATACGGTCGTGGCTAATGACCACCGAGCAGCCCGGGAACTCGAGCAGCGCCGCCTCGAGCGAGGACAGCGTCTCGACGTCGAGGTCGTTCGTGGGCTCGTCGAGGAGCAGCAGGTTGCCGCCCTGCTTGAGCGTAAGCGCCAAGTTCAGACGGTTGCGCTCGCCACCGGAGAGTACGCCAGCGCGCTTCTGCTGGTCCTGGCCCTTAAAGCCAAAGCTCGCCACATAAGCGCGGCTCGGAACCTCGGTCTCGCCGACCATCATGTGGTCCAGGCCGTCCGAGACGACCTCCCACAGGTTCTTGTCGGGGTCGATGCCGGAACGGTTCTGATCGACGTAAGAAATCTTGACGGTCTCGCCCACCTCGAGCTCGCCCGAAGTCAGCGGCTCCAAGCCCACAATCGTCTTGAACAGCGTGGTCTTACCGACACCGTTGGGGCCGATGACGCCCACGATGCCGTTGCGCGGCAGGGTGAACGAAAGGTCATCGATGAGCACGCGACCGTCGAACTCCTTGTGCAGGTGATGGGCCTCGAGCACCTTGTTGCCCAGACGCGGTCCCACGGGGATGCGGATGTCGGTCCAGTCGAGCTTCTGGCTTGCGCGGGCCTCGGCCTCCATCTCCTCGTAGCGAGCCAGACGGGCCTTGTTCTTGGCCTGTCGGGCCTTGGGCGAGCTGCGCACCCACTCGAGCTCGGCCTCCATACGCTTGGCGAGCTTGGCGTCGCGGTTGCCTTGGGCCTCGATGCGCGCGGCCTTGGTCTCCAGATACGTAGAGTAGTTGCCCTTGTAGGGGTAGAGATGGCCGCGGTCGACCTCGCAGATCCACTCGGCGACGTTATCCAGGAAGTAGCGGTCGTGCGTGACGGCAAGCACCGCGCCCTGATAGTTATGCAGGAAGTGCTCGAGCCACAGGATCGACTCGGCGTCCAGGTGGTTGGTGGGCTCATCGAGCAGCAGCAGGTCGGGGGCCTCGAGCAGCAGCTTGCATAGGGCAACGCGACGGCGCTCGCCGCCGGAAAGAACGTTGACCGGCATGTCGGAATCGGGCAGCTGCAGGGCGTCCATGGCCTGGCCGAGCTTGGAATCGATATCCCAGCCGTCGGCGGCGTCGATCTCGTCCTGGAGCTTGCCCATCTCGGCCATGAGGGCGTCCATATCGCAGTCGGGGTCGCACATCTCCTCGCCGATTTTGTTAAAGCGATCGACCTTGGCGATCATGTCGCCAAATGCCATGCGCACGTTCTCGATAACGGTCTTGTCGTCGTCGAGCGGCGGCTCCTGCTGCAGGATGCCCACGGTGTAGCCGGGGGTGAGCCTGGCATCGCCGTTGGAGACTTCCTCGATACCGGCCATGATCTTGAGCAGGGTCGACTTACCCATGCCGTTGGGGCCCACGACGCCGATCTTGGCACCGGGGTAGAAGCTCAGGGTCACGTCGTCAAGGATTACCTTGTCGCCATGGGCCTTACGAGCCTGATACATCTGGTAGATAAACTCCGCCATTTGCCTGTTTTATCCTTTCTACCTTCTGTTTCCCTATTCTTGATTCGCTTTAGTGGAAACGAAATGAGGAAACCAGCTCTGAAACTAAACGAAAAAGGGGCATGGTTGCCCACACCCCCTAATACTACCTGGGAAAAATCCCCCGGAACATACTATGAACTGCGTACGCTAGTTTTCCGCAACCTTAACGAGCGGCTCGCTGCGATTTACGCCACAGCAGATACGAATAGACGTAGGCAGCTCCAGCTGAACCAAACGCCAGAACCGCAATCACCGCGGCGACGACTTCACTCGAAAGCACGCTACCCGCCACGCCCATCACAATCAGGCCAACGCCCAGCACCATAAAGCAGGCACCGCCAAAACGCTGCGTACGGCGCCAGTTCTCGGGATCGGCAAGCGCCCAGGGCGTCTTGATACCGAGCGTGTAGTTCTGCTTTACGCGCGGTAAGTAGTTGCCCATACCAATAAAGAGCAAGCCGATAGCGCCTGATACCAGCAAATTGACCGTTCCTACCACCGGCACGATGCCCCACACCGTTAGCTCCCCCAGCCAGCTTATGGCACACATGAGCAGCGTGAAGGCGATTACGAAGCCCTGATAGAACTTACCCGAGGTTCGATATGCCTCACCTTTGGGATCGACGCGCGGCACCACGCAGAACATTGCGAGAAGCGCCAGAGGCAGCACGCCGAGCGCGGAGGCCATCCAGCTAGGACCCCAACCGTCGACGGCGCCGTTCGCGCCCCAGTGCGTGGGAATCTGCGCAGGCAAGCTCGGCATCACTATCAGATGCGCTGCGACATTGGCGACGCATAGAGCGACCAGCGCAATCCACACGCGCGACGATACCCCCGTGGAATGAATGCCTTTGTTTTCGTTATTCATCCTTATCACCTTCAGTGTTTGTAAAGCCCATAAACCAACCGATCAAGTCCTGCATGACGGTGGTGTTTAAGCTGTAAACGATGTTTTGGCCATGACGTTCGTCAGTCACCAACCCGGCGTTTTTGAGCGTCGCCAAGTGATGGCTCAATGATGGCTTGCTGATGTCAAAATGCTCGGCAAGCTCCCCTGCCGTGCAATTGCCCTCGCGCAGCAGTTCTAAAATGCGCCGTCGTGTAGGATCGGCCAGCGCTTTAAAACCCTCTCCCGGCATAAGACCTCCTCTCACCATCTCTCATAACGCGCACACTATACTCGATATTTAGATGTTTGTCTAACTATCTAATCGAAATGCTTCAAACCACATCAAAGTAAGCGCCATCGCAACCTATGGGCGATTACCTATAATGGCGATAGCTAAAACACGATTCGCTTCCCCATCGGAGGATGTCTATGACCGAAACCGCAGCCGCAACTCCCAACGAGACACGCGATACCAAGCTCGAGATCATCATGGGCCGCGAGGCACTCGACAAGCTCGCCAACGCCACGGTGCTGATACTCGGCTGCGGAGGCGTGGGCTCTAACTGCTGCGAGGCACTTGCCCGCGGCGGCATCGGGCATTTTGTGATTCTGGACAAGGACATCATCGCGCCCAGCAATATCAATCGCCAGGCCATCGCCTTTCACAGCACCGTCGGCAAGCGCAAGGTCGATGTTATGGAAGCCATGATCCACGACATCAATCCCGCCACCACCGCCATCAAGCGAACTGAATATCTGCTGAGCGACAATATCGACGAGTTCTTTACGAGCGTTTTTGAGCAGACGGGCGGCAAGCTCGACTACGTCGTCGACGCCATCGACACCATCTCGGCCAAGCTCACCATTGCCAAATATGCTCAGGACCACGACATTCGTTTGGTCAGTTCCATGGGCGGGGCCAACAAGCTCCATCCCGAGTGCCTCCGCTTTGCCGACATCTTCGATACGGTACGTGACCCCATGAGCCGCATTATGCGCAAAGAATGTAAGAAGCGCGGAATCAAGAGCCTGCACGTGCTGTTTAGCTGTGAGGAATCGGTTAAAACCCAACCCCGCGACCCGTCCAACATCCACGAGCGTACCGAGTTGGGTACCGCCAGCTTTATGCCGCCCATCATGGGTCAGATGATTGCCGGCGAGGTTATCCGCCAGATCAGCGGGCGCGGCACCGAGCGTGTGCGCGCCGATGGTCAGCGCTTGGACTAGCAGGATGCCTTGCGATGGAACCGCGATTCTTTGACACGCATTGTCATCTTGATTTGATGCTCAGCCCCGATGCTGCAGCCAGTGAGTCGGCGGCGTTGGGTCTGGGGCTCTTTGACTGCGGGGTCGACCCACGCGACTTCGCGGCAGCAAAAAAGCGGGCCAGCCGATACCCAAACATTATCGCGGGCGCCGGCCTCCATCCCTGGTGGCTCGCCGACGGCCGCTGCGGTCCTGCCGAAGTCAATCTGCTTTGCGAAGTTGCTGACCAAGAACGCTATATCGGCGAGGTAGGACTCGACTTTTCCGCGCGCTTTGCCGGAAGCGAACCGCTTCAAATACAGGCACTTGACCGTCTCTGCGATGCACTCGTGCAGTACCCTCTCGCCGGGCGCGTGATATCAATTCACGCTGTTCGTTCGGCAGGAACCGTACTGGACGTCCTTGAGTCATATGGATTACTCACCCCAAGCCCCAACTCCCCCGCCATCATCTTTCACTGGTTTAGCGGCACCTCGAACGAGTTCGTCCGTGCGCGAAACGCAGGCTGCTATTTTTCCGTGAACGAGCGGATGCTCGCTACCAAGCGCGGTCGTGAATACGCCCGACAGATCCCACTCGACCGTCTGCTGCTCGAAACCGACGCTCCAGCCGAACCGCAAGCAGATGCAAGCGCGCGACAGCTCATCACATCGCTAAAAAGCGCCTCCCTGCACATCGCCGAACTTAAAAACTGCGCCGAGGAGAGCGTCGAATCAACCGTTTTAGGAAATTCGCACTCCATATTTGACTTCAACTGACCCCGGTGGGCAAAAAACGCCAAATATGAGTACTGCTGCAAAGCTAGTAGCATTATATTGTGACAAAAGAACGCCTTGATAATGTACAGCTGTTCATTATCAAGGCGTTTTAGCATGGCTAAAGCCATATTTAACAGGTTATAATCGCCCCCAGGCGCTCAACCAGGGCCTTAAAAGCATAATTTCCCTGTTACTAAATTAGTGACAGTACTCATATTTGGCATTTTTTGCCCACAGGGTCCCGAGAAGACAACAATTCGACTTCCCGGGACTGCTCACCTATTCGGAAATCGGCGCTCCATGGCCCCAGGAGCCTTCCATGCCGCATACAGTCGAGGCAAACCCCGCCGCAAAGTCGAGCGCGCGCTCGATGGCCTCAGCGCCATCCTCGCCACGCTTGGCAGAATCGAGATAGCACATCAGGAACGAGGTCAGGAACGAGTCGCCCGCCCCCATGGTGTCCTTCATATCTGCCACAGGCTTGGCATGCTGCCGATAGTAACGCTCGCCGTCGTAGGCAATGCAGCCCTCAGCGCCAGCCGTGGCCGATACAAAACGCGGACCCAAGCCCTGCACCCATGCCAGACGCTCGCGAGTCTCGTCCTCACCCGCGGCATCCGCCGCACTAAAGAAAGCAAAATCGACGTAGGGCGCAATTTGCTCGTAGTACTCGTCGGTGGAATCGTCCGAAAAGTCAAAAGAGACCGTGACGCCCGCTGCCTTCAACTTGGGCAGCTCGCGCTCGGTAAAGCAATAGTTGCCCGAATGAACCACGTCGAACTGCTTCATATACGCAAGGTCAAAGCGATCGAGCACATAGCGCGCATCACCACGGATGCCGCCCTCGTTCGACCCCAGAAACACGCGGTCACCATCGACCACGGTAACACGAGCCGCACCGTTCTCGCCGATGAGTTGTTTACATTTGGCGAGCTCGACGCTCTCGTCCTCAAGGCTCGCGATGATATGCTCAGCCGCGGCGTCGTTTCCAAAGATGCCCATATACGCGGAGCGCGCGGCTCCGCATTTCCTGGCATACACGGCAAAGTTCACCGCATTGCCACCCGGATACATAGTGTGGATATGCTCGTAACGATCGACGACGTTATCGCCAAACCCAAGAGCGCTAACGTTGAATGTCATAGTGCCGCTCCCCTCTCGTCCCAACGAGATCGCTGTAATAGCCGCCGTACCACCCCGGCCCTACGCGAGTTCCAACAAATCGGGCAGCTGGTCGATAATCTTATCCGCAGCATCTTGGCTAAATCCAAAGCGCTCCTCGCGCTTGGCGATTACCGTCAGACCGGCGCGCTTACCTGCGGTAATGCCCGGAACGGAATCCTCAACGCAGCAGCAGCGATTCGCGGGCAGCCCCAGCAGGTCCAGCGCATGCAGGTAGATGTCGGGCTCGGGCTTACTCTCCTTAAACTGCTCGCCGCTCACCACATACTCAAAGGCATCCGACAGCCCGCACGCGTTGAGCACTTCCTCGATGCTATCCATGGGAGACGAGCTGGCAAGCGCCACGCGAACGCCACGGCGTGGCAGCTCTCGAATCGTATCCACGGCGCCTGGGTTAATCAAAGCCTGATAGTCGCGCGGACGCTTATGCGCCCACTCGTCCCAACGGGCCAACGCTTCCTCGCCAGTGAAATGCCCCTTACCGGCGCGCTCAAACCAATCGACCAGCATATGCAGGAAGAACTGATGCGAGGTACCGACTTGCCCATTCAACTCCTCTTGAGTCAGGTTAAGCCCAAGCTCCTTGGCAAACGCGGCAGTCTCGCCCAGGTAGTAATACTCGGTATCGACAATGACACCGTCCATGTCAAAGATAACGGCGTCGAACGGAAATGCGGACACGGCACCCTCCCTAACAAAAGGGCGCCCGCAAGCAGGCGCCCAAACCATGCATTAATCGGCGATTCTAACCCAGCAGCTTATCCAGCGCCACTGCAATACCGTCTTCGTTGTTATTGGCGGTTACCATCTGGGCAACTGCCTTAACCTCATCGACGGCGTTGCCCATGGCAACACCGGTGCCGGCCCACTCAATCATGGACTTGTCGTTCTGGCCGTCGCCAAACGAGACGACCTCGCTGGCATCGATGCCGAGCTTGAGCAGGGCACCCTCAAGCGCACGGGCCTTGTCGATACCGGGCGCCGTGTACTCAAAGTACCAGTCGGCCGTAAACATGCCCGAAAGCGTCTGCTTAAAGGGCGCATACATCTCCTCGTAATGCGCTTGCAGGTAGGCCGGGTTGCCTGCCGTCAGCAGCTTGTCTACGGGATAAGTGTCCACGACCTCATGCAAGCTCTCGACCTCGCGGATCTTAAGGTCGCAGGCATCGCGCTCGTATTTGACGATGTTTTTCTGCGAGCCGTCAGGCAGCGTGATCATGCAATGGTACGAGTCCTCGACGTGCAAATCGCGACCGAGCGAAATCATAGGGATCACGTCGAAATTGCGCAGATGATCAATCAGACGGTGCAGCTCGTCAGCCGGCATGGCCTGGTCAAAAAGGACCTCATCGGTCTGAGCGTCGACCACATGCGCGCCATTAAAGGCAACTAGCAGACCGTCATGGTTTTGAAGGTCGAGCTCCTGCGCCAAGGCGTGCAACCCCCATGCGGGACGGCCCGAAGCCAAGATGAGCTTAATGCCCGACTCCTGCGTCGCGAGCAGCTTCTCGCGCGTACGCGGGCTGATGACCTTTTGGTCGTTGGTGAGCGTACCGTCGATATCCATTGCGATGGCTTTGATTGCCATATATGCCTCCCTGTCATTGAACAACCTTGTCTGAGCCATCATACAGAACACCCACGGCGGCGCTGTTTGCAACGGGAAAAATGTCATATTGTCCCAAACATGAACGGCGCGCCTTCGACGATTGCGATGCCCGTCGAGGCGCCTCCCGATACATTCCATCCTATCCAAATAGCAAGGGGCCCGTATCCCAACGGATACGGGCCCCTTTCAGCCATAAGCCAACTCAGCCGTAAAGACTACTTGCGATGAGCGCGATAGAACTCGATGAGCGCCTGGGTCGAAGCGTCCTGCTCGGCCTTGGCGGCGTCGTCGTGGAAGGCCGGGGTGATCTGCTTGGCAAGCTGCTTGCCCAGCTCGACGCCCCACTGGTCGTAGGAGTCGATGCCCCAGACCGTGCCCTCGACAAACGTAATGTGCTCGTACAGGGCGATGAGCTCGCCAAGCGCGAACGGGGTCAGCGTGTCACCGAAGATCGAGGTCGTCGGGCGGTTGCCCTCAAAGCAACGAGCCGGGACGATCTGTTCGGGCGTGCCCTCGGCACGAACCTCGTCGGCTGTCTTGCCAAAGGCGAGTGCCTTGGTCTGGGCCAGGAAGTTGCCCAGGAACAGCTCGTGCACGTCCTGGCCGCTGTCGGTCGCAGGGTTGGCGGTATTGGCGAAGGCGATGAAATCGGCCGGAACCACCACGGTGCCCTGGTGCAGCAGCTGGTAGAAGGCGTGCTGGCCGTTGGTGCCGGGCTCGCCCCAGAAGATCTCACCGGTGTCGGAGGTCACGGCGCTGCCGTCCCAGCGGACATGCTTGCCGTTGGACTCCATGGTGAGCTGCTGCAGGTAGGCCGGGAAACGATGCAGGTACTGGCAGTACGGCAGCACGGCGTGGCTCTTGGAACCGAAGAAGTTGACGTACCAGACGTTGAGCAGACCCATCAGCGCGACGGCGTTGTTCTCGAGCGGCGTGTTGCAGAAGTACTCGTCGATGGCGTGGAAGCCCTCGAGGAACTGCTGGAAGCGCTCGGGGCCGAGCACGACGATCAGCGACAGACCCACGGCGGAGTCGACGGAATAGCGGCCGCCGACCCAGTTCCAAAAACCGAAGGCGTTGGCGGGGTCGATACCGAAGGCCTCGACCTTTTCGAGCGCGGTGGAAACGGCAACGAAGTGCTTTGCCACGGCCTCGGCGTTCTGCTCATCGGAGCCATCGATGGCGCCCTGAGCCTTGAGCTGCTCGAGCATCCAGGTCTTGACCTCGCGGGCGTTGGTGAGGGTCTCGAGCGTGGTGAAGGTCTTGGAGACGATAATCACGAGCGTGGTCTCGGGATCCAGACCCTTGAGCTTCTCGGCCTGGTCGTTGGGATCGATGTTGGAGATATAGCGGCAATCGATACCGGCGTCGGCATAGGGACGCAGGGCCTCGTAAGCCATGACCGGGCCCAGATCGGAGCCGCCGATGCCGATGGACACCAGGTGCTCGATCTTTTTGCCGGTAACGCCCTTCCACTCACCGGAGCGCACGCGCTCGGCGAAGGCATACATGCGATCGAGGACCTCGTGCACGTCGGCGACGACGTCCTGGCCGTCGACGATAAGCTGGCCCTTCTCGCTTGCCGGACGGCGCAGCGCGGTATGCAGGACGGCGCGGTCCTCGGTGGTGTTGATGTGCTCGCCGGAGAACATGGCGTCGCGGCGCTCCTCGAGCTTCACCTCGCGGGCAAGATCGCACAGCAGCTTGACGGTCTCATCGGTCACCAGGTTCTTGGACAGGTCGAAGTGCAGGTCACCGGCGTCAAAGCTCAGCTTGTTCACGCGCTCGGCATCGGCGGCGAACCAGGCCTTGAGGTCGATACCCTCGGCCTCGAGCTTCTCCTGATGGGCCTCGAGCGCCTTCCAAGCGGCAGTCGACGTAGCATCGATAGGTGCGGCAACAGTTGCCATAGAGTCCTCCTCAGCATACGGGCACACGCCTCCATGCGCCCGGACATTCAGATGCCACTATTCTAGCGCAGGTCAAGACTATAATCAGCGAGCGTTGCCAATCGGCCCCCAAACGGCAACCGACCAAAAAGGGACAGGTTTATTTTGGCAGGTCAAACGCTTTACCAATCAAAAATGACCTATCCCTTTATGGCAAATATTAGGCCGCGGCGCAGACGCTACCGAGTAACTCACGCAGAGGAGACCCGATGCCCTCCAGCAGTTCGGGCGCGATGATGGCAAAAACGGGAACCTCGCCGGCCCCCACGACGGCAGGCACCTTGCCCTCCGAGACGATACATCCATAAGGGACAAAACCGTCTTCGCCGACATCGAGCGCCGCCATGCGACGGGCGAGCTCGCGCGCAAAGCCGGCAGTATCGGCATCGCCAATCGCCAAGACAAAGTCCACGCCTTCGTCGATCGCCAGGGCCACGGCTTCGTCGATCAGCTCGTCTCCTCCGTCGCCTTCAACCGAGCCGCAGCGGAAAAGCACGCGCTCGAGCAGAGCTCGATCAACCGAGCCCAGCGCCGCCGAAACGAGCTCATCACGCGTGTGCTTGTCGCCTCCCAGCACGACCAGTGCCTTGGTGCCGCCATAGTGGGCAACCAATCGCCCGCACCAGCGAGCCACATCCCCATCCGCAACCAAGCGCGTCGGCATACCAAACCCATAGTTGACCATTATCCCCACAACCCTTCCGTGCTTTATGGTGGTATCAATCGTTAGCCTCATGCTACGAAGCGAGCTTTTCCGAGCTGTTACGCACTCTTTAGGGCTGCGTTAAAAACCCGATGCAGCCGCACGACCATACCTGCCAAAAAGGGGCAGGTTTTGACGGTGTCCGGTCGAGCAGGTATTATCGAACAGGTATTCGATAAGAACATGTGTTTGATGGGAGGCTCGGATGGAGCACGAGCAGCACACCTACATCTGCATCGACCTCAAGACGTTTTATGCCAGCGTCGAGTGCGTCGATCGTGGGCTCGATCCGCTCACCACCAACCTGGTCGTTGCCGACGAATCGCGCGGACGCACGACCATCTGTCTCGCTATCACGCAGACCATGAAGGACCTCGGGATACACAACCGCTGCCGTCTATTCGAGATTCCCGACGGCATCGACTACATCAAAGCAGTGCCGCGCATGCAACACTACATGGAGGTGTCGGCGCAAATCTACGGCGTCTATCTGGAATACGTCAGCCCCCAGGACGTGCACGTCTACTCCATCGATGAGTGCTTTATCGACGTGACGCCCTATCTGGACCTTTATCACACCGATGCCGAAGGGTTCGCCTGCATGTTGCGCGACGAGGTCTTGGGGCGCACCGGCATCACGGCGACGGTCGGTATCGGCCCCAACCTATTCCAGGCCAAGGTGGCGCTCGACATCACCGCCAAGCACGTAGCCAGCCGCATTGGCGTACTCGACGACGAGATCTTTCGCAAGGAGATCTGGCCCCATCGCCCCATCACCGACATCTGGGGCATCGGCCCCGGCGTGGCGGCCCGTCTCGAGAAATACGGCGTCTACGACCTGATGGGCGTCGCCGCACTCGACGAGAACCTGCTCTACGACGAACTCGGCGTCAATGCCGAATATCTCATCGACCACGCCTTCGGGCGCGAGCCGACAACCATCGCCGATATCCAAGCCTATCGCCCGCAAGCGACCTCGACCACCACAGGACAGGTGCTCTCGAAGGGCTATGCCTACGAGCAGGCCTACACCGTCTTGCGCGAAATGGTCGACAACGCCGTGTTGGATCTAGTCGATAAGCACGTGGTCTGCGACAGCATCTCGCTCTTTGTGGGCTACGCGAGCGAGCGCGCCGACATACGCCGGCTCAACGCCAGCGGCACGGCGCAGTATATAGACGGCTGCGGACACTTGCGCTCGAGCACCTCGAGCATCGAGCCCGCAGCGACCGACGGCCCCGAGCTCGCGCCCCGAGCTCCCAAGCCCGTCCAGCGCGATGACGAAAGGCGTCGCCTGGTGCGCGAAGCGCAGGCAATCGATGGCATCTTTGTGGGAGAGCATGGCGGCAAACCGCGTGGTGGCTATGCCGCACTCTTTGCGCACTCCAACGCCTCGCGAAAGCTGCCCGAGCGCACTAATTCGTTTAAGAAAATCATGGGGTATTTCGATGACCTTTGGGCACAAACGGTCGATCCCAAACGACCGGTCAAGCGCATCAACCTGGGATTTGGCAATCTTGTGCCCGAGGAATTTGCCACCATCGATCTGTTCAGCGATATCGAGGCCGATGAGCGCGAGCGCGACCTGGCGCGCGCCGTCCTGGCCGTGAAAGGCAAGTACGGCAAGAACGCGCTCGTCAAGGGATTAAGCTTTACCGCCGGCGCCACCGCGCGCGAACGCAACGGCCAAGTTGGAGGACATCGTGCCTAAACCCAAGCAGCAGCCCGTGCGCCCGCCGACCGCCTTCGAGCGCCTGGCGGACCCCGAGGGCAGACGCCGCGCCGCCGACCCCAACCTCACTGCCAACGGTGCCGTGCGCGCCAACCGCGCCGCACAGTTTATGCCCTTTGCCGCCCTCACGGGATACTACGAACTCGTGCGCAAGCAGGAAATCACCGTCGAGCCAAAACGTGAGCTCACGGAAGAAAAAGCCCTCGCGCTTTCTAAAAAGCTCGAGGGTCTCAAACGTGGCGACTTGATTCGTGTCACCTATTACGATACATACGGCTATCGCAGCCGCACCGGCATCCTCGACGAGGCGCTCCCCGCCTTCAAGCTCCTCAAACTCCGAGACATCGCCATCGACTTCGACGACATCCAAGACATCGAACTGCGCGGACGAGCCTAGCCAAGGAAGCGCATCCAGGGCGGCGCTTACAGAGTCATGACGTAGTAGCCCGCGTCTTTCACGGCCGTCTCGAGGACACCACGATCAACCGGCCGCTTAGAGCGCACGCGTGCCGTGTGGTCCGCATACGTCACCGTTGCCCACACGCCATCCAGCGCATTGAGGGCATTGGCTACGTTCTGAGCGCAGCCGTCACAGTTCATGCCGCCGATGAGCAGCTCATCGCTATAGGGATAGTGTGACGCATCGGTATCCACCACAACAACCTTTTTGGCCTTCTTGCCGCTCGTACCATCGCTGCAGCAACTCTTCCCGTGTGTCGAAGCGGCAATGCGACGCAGTCCAAAAAACATGCCGACGGCAATGACGGCCAGCACGATGAGATTCGCAGGGTTGAGCAAGTCACTCATGCGCTCCCCTTTCAAGTAGCACTATCTAGATACCCCCATGGGGTGCCCCCATCTTAACCCAAAATCATGTCTGTTCGGTCAATTAGTTTCCCTCTTCAAACTTTTTTGTTGACCATGGCTTACTTTCGTGTATAAGTTTTCCTAGGCTAACAGTTTAGATCCGTAAGGAGCGCCGTGACTCGAACCATAGACATCCCAACGTTTCAGGCGGCAGTCGTGCGCAACTGCTCTCCCACGCTCGCGGGCATCAAGCCGGCATCGCTCTTTACCTATCCAGGCACCTACGCCCACGGGGACGGCTCGACCACAACCGAAACCATTGCAGAACGCCGAGCACGCCTGCTCAACGTTATCGCCCAGTGCAATCGCGAGCTTGACCCGCTCGGCATCCACCTGAGTGTTTTGGTCTGGCGGCCCTGCGGAGCGCTCGTGTACGCGTACCGAGCCAAAAGCCTCACCACCTATTTCGCAGACCCTCGCGTCCAAACGGCGCTCACCTCGGAAGGCTACGACACGAGAGACCTTTCGGCATGCCTTGTGCATTTGGCATCACGCATCACGCTCGCGAGCAATAACGTCGCGGAATGCGCCTGCAGCCAGACTCGATGCGCACTACCCCAGCAAGCTAGCTGCAGCAAAGACTGCACCTGCGAGTTTCCGCACGAAATAGGCTACTTCCTTGGATATCCCTACGACGACGTGCACGAGTTTATCGTCCAGCGCGGCGAGAACTACAAGGTCTTTGGGGCCTGGAAGGTCTACGCAAATGTCGAGCAGGCGCTTGCGACGTTTGATGCCTACCGTGCCTGCACCCAATACTTCACTTTTATCTATCAGCAGGGCTGCAGCCTGGCGCAACTTGCCCAGGCAACCCGATAGAACGTACAAGCCGCGGCAAGCGCCGCACGACCGAAAGGACAAAACATGAGCAAGATCGCCGTCGTCTACTGGAGCGGCACGGGCAATACCGAGGCCATGGCAAACCTCGTCGCCGAAAGCGCCACGTCCGCGGGGGCCGAGACTGAGGTCATCCCCTGCGCCGACTTCTCTGCCGACAAGGCCGCCGAATATGATGCCTTCGCCTTCGGCTGCCCCGCCATGGGCTCCGAGGAGCTTGAGTATGACGAGTTTCAGCCTATGTGGGACGAGGTCAAGGAGACCCTCGGCGACAAGAAGGTCGTCCTCTTTGGCTCCTATTCGTGGGCCGAGGGCGAGTGGATGGACAACTGGAAGGCCGACGCCGACGAGGCCGGCGTCAACGTCGTGGACTCCGTCATTTGCTACGATGCGCCCGACGATGAGGGCGAGGCGGCCTGCAAGGCCCTCGGAGCCGAGCTCGCGTAACGAAACCAGGCCTCCAAAAGAGCCTGTATCACAGCGCATCCCCATCCCTACAAAAGAGCGGGGGCTGGATTCAAGTCCAGCCCCCGCTCTTTTGTAACGGCAGTTACATCAACCGGCTACGAGATATTTCCCAAGAACGCCTTGGTGCGCTCGCTCTTGGGGTGGTCGAAGACCTCGCTCGGCGTACCCTCTTCCACAATGACGCCGCCGTCCATAAAGACGACGCGGTCGGCGACATCGCGGGCAAAGCCCATCTCGTGCGTCACGACGATCATGGTCATGCCGTCGCGTGCCAGGTCGCGCATGACACCCAGGACGTCGCGCACGAGCTCGGGGTCGAGCGCCGAGGTGGCCTCGTCAAAGAGCATGACGTGCGGGTTCATCGACAGGGCGCGGGCGATGGCAACGCGCTGCTGCTGACCGCCCGAGAGCTGGCTCGGCATAAAGTCGATACGCTCGGCAAGACCGACCTTGGTCAGCTCCTCGACGGCAATCTTCTCGGCCTCTTCCTTGCTGCGCTTGAGCACCTTCTGCTGCGCGAGCATGACGTTCTTTTTGACTGAGAGGTGCGGGAACAAATTGAACTGCTGGAACACCATACCCAGATGCGTGCGCACCTTGTTAAGATCGACGCCCTTGGCGCACACGTCCACACCCTCAACGACAATCGAGCCACTCGTGGGATGCTCAAGACGGTTGATGCAGCGAAGCATCGTCGACTTACCCGAGCCCGAGGGACCCAGAACTACGACGACCTCGCCCTTGTGCACATCCAGATCGATATCGCGCAGGACCACGTTATCGCCAAAGGCCTTCTGGAGGTTCTTGATGCTGACGACGACCTCGTTCGAGTTATTGGTTTCGCTCATGATAGGACCTCCTTACAGACCGGCGATGTGATCGGCGGGCGTCGCGACGACCTGTCCGGCGCTCTTGGCGGGACGCTTCTTCTTAGTTTCGGCCGTGCCCAAAAGCCTCGCCTCAAGGCCGCTCACCAAGCGAGCGAGCGGCAGGGTGATGACCAGATAGAACAGGGCGGCAACCACATACGGCGTAATGGAGCCCGTCGTAGCCACGATGGTACGGGCGTTCATGACGATCTCGACCACGCCCACGGCCGCGAGCAGCGACGTATCCTTGTAAAGCAGGATGAACTCACTGGTCAACGTAGGCAGAACATTGCGGAACGTCTGCGGAATCATAACGTAGAGTAGCGTCTGGAAGGCGTTCATGCCCAGCGAGCGCGCGGCCTCGTTTTGGCCCTTGGGGATCGACTGAATACCGGCGCGGAAGATCTCGCACAGGTAGGCGGACGAGTTCATGGCCATGACGATAACGCCCAGGACATAGTCGTCCACCTTGACGCCGGCCAGCGGCAGGCCAAAGAATGCAATGTAAATCTGCAGGAACGCCGGCGTACCGCGGATGATATTCACATAGATGCCGGCAAGGCAACGCAGGATGCGCGACTTGGAGATGCGCATGAGCGACAAGGCAAAGCCAAAGGGGATTGCCAGCGGAAACGCCACGAGCACGATCGAGAGCGACATGAGGAAGCCCTTAAAGACGATCGGCAGACTCTGGACCAAAATGACCGGGTTCAAGAACAGGCGCAGGAACATATTGGAGTTCCAGGCCTCGACCCACGGCTGCTCCTTAAGATCGGCCAGGAAGTTATCGAAGGCCGTCACGCCCTTGATCTCGACGGAAGGAATCTTGGAAATCTTCTTGGTCGAACCGTCGGCGAGCGTATAGGTGCCGCTAAAGGCCTCTTCGCCGCCCTCGACGGGAAACGTCACGCCGTAGACCTCAACGCGGAAATAGCCGCCGGCGGGCGCCGTCTCGCCAAAGTCGATCTTGAGTGTCTGGCCGTTAGCCTTGCACGTGGGCTTCATGGGCGTACGATCCATGAGATCCTCGCCCGAGAGCATCGTCAATCGCGTGTCATCGGTACCAAACGTCGTGCCGTCGACAAACGTCAGCGAAAGACCGCTCAGCTCCTCGTCGGTATCGGCCTGAACCTCCCAGGTAATGCGCGTCTCGGTGCCGCCGACCACAGCGCTGCCCGAACCGGTGTTGGGTCGGGCGGTAATCTTTGCGGTCTCAAGCGCCTGAGCGGTCGAGGGCACGCAGGCCCCCGCGCATACCAGGGCGAGCGCCACAGCCAGGGCACAGGCCAGCTTTTGGAGCATCAAGGGCAGTGGATGGCTCTTGCCCATGGCTCCTTGGTTCAATCGAGACAAGGTGGCTCCTAACGTTTAAGTTGCCGACATAACGGGGCGGGATGACGCCCATTCAAGAAACGCAAAGGCCCTCTCCGCCAAAACGGAAAGGGCCCGCTTGCAATCAAGTGACTATTCTACTTGATGTTGTACTTAGCCATGAGGGCGTCAACGGTACCGTCGTCGGTCAGGTCCTTGATAGCCTGGTTGATGTCGTCCTTGAGCTTGGTATTGCCCTGGTTGATGGCGATGGCGTACTCCTCGCCGGTGCTAATCTGCTTGATGGTCTGGCAGGTGTTGAACTGCTCGGCGGTCAGCTGGCTGGCAACGGAGCGGTTGGTGACTACGGCGTCACCCTTATCGGACTGCAAGGCGCTGAAGCACTCGGTAGCATCCTTGTAGGGGACGATCTTGGCCTTGGGGAAGTTCTCCTGGGCAAAGGCTTCGGCGGTCGATCCAGACTGGACGATGATGGTAGCGTCAGCGTTGTTGAGCTTCTCGCTGTAGTTGTCGGCCGTGATGTCGGTGTTATCGACCTTGGTCACGATAGCCTGATCGTCCATGTAGTAGGAATCGGAGAAAGTAACTTCCTTCTCACGCTCGGGAGTGTCGGTGATAGCCGCGATGGCGACGTCGTACTTGGCGCCCGAAGCAACGCCGGGGACGAGCGTGTCGAAGTCGTTGTTGACGTACTCGACATCCAGACCCAGCTTGTCACCGATAGCCTTGATGAGCTCAAGGTCAAAGCCCTGGTAGTCGCCGTTGTCATCCTTGTACTCAAACGGAGCGTACTCGGCAGAGGTGCCGACGGTCAGCGTACCGTCCTTGACGAGCGCGTACTCCTTGGAGCCATCGACCTTCTCGACCTTCGCGTCGTCAGAGCTGCTGGAACCGGCATCGGAACCAGAGGTGGCGTTGGACGAGCCGCAACCCGTCAGTGCAAGAGCGAGTGCCATGGCACCCGTGGCGGCAAATGCGCCAAGCTTCTTCAGCTTCATAATCAGTCTCCTTCCGGTGACCCCGTTTGATTCAGAGGTCTGCAAAAACTGTTGGATATTATGCGCCCGTTTGGAAGAATCCGCAATTAGAAAACTGATTGAAACAAACCCATAACGTGAATGGAACACTCCACTTTATGACAGTCATTACTGCTGCAACGACCTTAACAGTTTGATTTCAGCCGCATAACCTGCAAGTTCGTTCGGTGTCTCCAAAATGAATGGCAATGCGCGCAAGCGGCCGTTCGATACAATATTCTGCATAACCTGCATACCGCCGCCAAACTCCTCGCTGCCAAGGTATCCCTTTCCGATGCACTCGTGACGATCTTTATGGGCACCACAGGGGTTCTTCGAATCGTTGATGTGTACGGCACGCAAGCGGTCGATACCCACCACGCGGTCGAACTCGTCGAGAACGCCGTCCAGATCATGGATGATGTCGTAGCCGGCATCGCTCACATGGCAGGTGTCCAGACACACGCCCAGCTTGTCCGATAGCTCTGGACGCCTGGCGGCAGCACCCTCGATAATGCGCGCCAGCTCTTCAAAGCTACGGCCCACCTCGGTACCCTTTCCCGCCATGGTCTCGAGCAGCACCGTCGTCTGCTGGCCCTCAAACATCACCTGGCACAGGGCTTCGACGATCATCTGAATGCCGGCGTCGGAGCCCTGCCCCACATGCGCGCCGGGGTGGAAGTTGTAGTAGTTGCCGGGCAGTGCTTCCAGACGCTGCAAGTCCTCGGCCATTGCCTCCAAGGCGAACTCGCGCGCCCGCTCTTTAGCCGAACAGGGGTTATAGGTATACGGAGCATGAGCCACAAGCGGGCCAAAATCGTTTTGCTCCATAAGCTCGCGCAGGGCCGCCACATCATCCATATCAAGGTCTTTCGCCTTGCCGCCGCGCGGGTTGCGCGTGAAGAACGCAAAGGTATTGGCGCCAATGGACAGCGCCGTCTCCCCCATTGCCCGATAGCCCTTCGTCGTCGAAAGATGACACCCAATCGTTAGCATCTCCAGCTCCCCCTCATCAGTTGCGGTGAAATACGGTCTATTGGTGCCTTATTTTGGCGCAAACAGACCGTATTCCACCGCAAGTTATAAAAGGGTCATGAGGAGCGCGTTTTGCAAAAGGCTTTAAGCGCAGCCGTTACGGGGCCAGGCTGGAAACGTCGGCGCACATCGTCGAGACGCTCGGGAATATCGATGTGCTGCGGGCAGTGACGTGCGCATTTGCCGCACTTGACGCAATTGCTCGCCAGCTTGGGCTCGTTCGTTCGCACCGCACTCGCCGTAAAGTACTGAGACAGCCCCGTAAACCAACTATGCGCGTAGCTCGCGTTGTAGGCGCCAAAGCAGCCGGGAATATTGATGCCCTTGGGGCACGGCATGCAGTAGCCGCACCCCGTACAGGGCACGCGATTCGATTTCTCAAACTCTCCCAGCACACGTGCGATGGTGTCGAGCTGCTCTGTCGTCATCGAATTCGGAAGTGCGCGATCCGCCAATGCCGCGTTCTCGTCCACCTGTGCGGTATCGGTCATGCCCGAAAGCAGCATCGTGACCTGAGGATGGTTCCACACCCACGAAAGTCCCCAGGCGGCAGGAGTGCGCAAATGCGGGTCACGGGCGTCATCGAGCACGGCGCGGGCCCGCGGAGGCAGCTTGCCCGCCAGGCGTCCGCCCAAAAGCGGTTCCATCACAAACACCGCGAGCCCGCGCTCGGCGGCTGCTATAAGTCCCGCCGCTCCCGCTTGGTAGCGCTCTCCAGCGTAGTTGTACTGAATCTGGCAAAAATCCCAGTCATACGCGTCGAGCATCGTCAGGAAGTCCGCCGCACTGCCGTGATACGAAAAACCTATCTGGCGAATACGCCCCGCAGCATTTTGGTGCGCAATCCAGTCCTCGATACCCAACGCCACCACGCGTTCCCACTGGGCGGGCGAGGTAATGTTGTGCATAAGGTAATAGTCGATATGATCGGTCCGCAGGCGGCGCAGTTGTTCGTCGAAAAACCGGTCGAAATCCTCCGCGCACTTGCACGAAGCGTGCGGCAACTTAGTCGCCAGCAACACCCGGTCGCGCAGCCCCAAGCGCTCAAGTGAGGCGCCCACGCACACCTCGTTACCGGGATAGAGATACGCGGTATCCAGATAATTAATCCCCTGCTCCACCGCACGGGAAATGATGGCATCGGCTGTCTTCGCATCGGGGTGTCCCGGCGCACCGGGAAATCTCATGCAGCCCAGACCCAGAGCGGATATTCGGTTACCACTTTTGGGGTCAACGCGATATTGCACGGCCCCTCCTTTCGCCATCAGCGCCCCGGCAAGGCGAAACACAATGGTCACGCGGCCGAAACATCGTGGAATCGCAATCGAGAACGTATCGTAACGCAGCAGAAATCGAGCTGTCACGGCACCGCTTTAACATCAGCAAAAAGCCCGATGAAAGGAGCCGCCCATGCCCGCGCTCGACCTTTGGAACCTCGCCTCCCAGCTCAAAAGCAACGATTATCGCTGGGTCGACCTCACCCACACGCTCTCATGCGACACCCCGCACTGGTTTGGCTTTAAGCCATTTGAGTCCACCAAGCTCTTCGACTACCTGCCCGGCACGCCCGAGGACATGCTCGCGCCCATGCGTTGCTTCCAGTATTCGGTCGCCTCGCAGTACGGCACCCACGTCGACGCGCCGCGCCACTTCCATGTCGAGGGTCGTTCCCTTGGAGAGATTGAACCCATCGAGTTTATGCATCCGCTCTGCGTGATCGACAAGCATGAGGAGTGCGCCGCGAATCCCGACTTTATCCTGACCATCGAGGACCTCAAAGCCTGGGAGGATGAGCACGGTCGCATTCCCGAGGACGCTTTCGTCGCCTTCCGCTCCGACTGGTCCAAGCTCGCCGACCTCGAGAACAAGGACGAGGACGGCCAGCCCCACTACTCCGGCTGGGACCTCGGCGCCATCAAGTGGCTCGTTGAAGAGCGCGACATCGGCGCCATCGGCCACGAGCCGGCTGACACCGACCCGGCGAGCGTGACCACGCGTGAGGACGCCTACCCCTACCCCGGCGAACAGTACATCCTCTCGGTCGACCGCTATCAGATCGAGGTCATGGACCATCTAGACGAGCTTCCCGCCACGGGCGCCGTCATCTTCTGCACCTTCCCCAAGGTGCGTGATGGCGTCGGATATCCCGCACGTGTCTTTGCGGTCTGCCCCGCGTCATAAGTTCCCATGCGTTTGTTCTTCTAAATACGGCCATCCGGTGCACGCGACATGGCCCGGCGGCATACAATCCATCAGGCGCCCCATACGCGGGCGCCTTTTTATGGGGAGATGATTCACATGCAGATCAACAAGGTCGCCTTCATCGGCAAGGGCGGCGTGGGCCTGCTCTACGGCAGCATGATCACCCAAGCGCTCGGCAACGACGCCGTCGAATACGTTATGGACGACGCGCGCTTTGAGCGCCACGCGGGTGATGCGCTCACCGTCAACGGCAAGCCCTGCGCGCTCAAGTCCGTCCGCGCGAGCGAGGCGACGCCCGTCGACCTGGTCATCCTCACGGTCAAGACAACCGGGCTCGATGTGGCGCTCAAAACCCTGGAAAGCGTCGTGGGACCCGACACGCTGATCGCGTCGCTGTGCAACGGCATCACGAGCGAGCAGAAGATTGCCGAGCGCTTTGGCTGGGAGCACACCGTCCTTGGTATCTGCCAGGGCATGGACGCCGTATTCCTCAACGGGGAGCTCACCTATACCAATGCCGGCGAGATCCGCTTTGGTGCGGCAGCGGGCACCGACCCCGCAACCGTTATCGCCATCGACGAGCTCTACACGCGTTGCGGCATCGCCCATACCGTCGAGCACGACATCGCACATCGCATGTGGGCCAAACTCATGCTCAACGACGGCATCAACCAGACCTGTATGGCCTACGGCGGCACCTACGGAAGCGCTACGGAGCAGGGCTCCGAGCAGCTCCGCAGTTTTGTCTCCGCCATGCGCGAGACGCTTGCAGTCGCCAATGCCGAGGGCATCGAGCTCACCGAGGCAGACCTAACGCAGATGGTGCGTCTCATAAAAGGGCTCGATCCCGCCGGCATGCCCTCGATGGCGCAAGACCGCATCGCTCAACGCAGAACCGAGGTCGAGGAATTTGCGGGTACCATCTGCCGCCTCGCGGCCAAGCACGGTATCCAGGTGCCGCAAAACGAATGGCTCTATTCGCGCATCCGCGAAATCGAGGCCAGCTGGTAACGCCGCCGCACCGCATCCAACAGTCTCAATAGCAAAAACCGCCGCAAAGGGTACTCCCCTTGCGGCGGCTTCCTTCTTCATCTATGGGCAAAACCAGCTTCACAACGGCTAGCGCCGCACCTGCGGCGTCTCGTCCTCGTCATCGCGGCAAAGGGTCACGCCCGCACTTCCCAGCAGCGCTGCTGCGATGAGCGCGCCGACCACAATAGGAGCAGCCCCGCACGAGCCCTGCATGCCTGCGACAAACGCAGCTGTAGGGCCAAGACAGCCAAGTACCAATGCGACGGCGGCGATAGCGATATCTCGAGCGTTCATGAGACCACTTCCTCCACGAGAAAGACCTTATTTCTCATGAACCAGTGTGCCCAGCATGCATACGCCCAGCGTACCGCCACGGTAAGGGCTCTGTTAACTCAAACGCACATAAAGAAAGGGCGGCTTTACGTTGCCTAAAAGCTCAGCAAAGACGCCCGCCCATCATGTGCCTATTTTGCTCTGATGGCAGATTACCAACCGGTATAGTAGTCGGTGGTTCCGGCAGCACAGCCGGAGTCATAGACCTTGCACTCGCCCTTGGAACCGGTAAACGTGGAGCCTTGGGCCTTATCGCCCGCGGCAACGACGTAGTAGCCATCGGAATCGCGCCAAAAGCCCTCGGAATCCTGCGTCCATTCGCCCGTGCGGTGGTGATACAACACGTTGCTGCTGTAATAAGTCTCGCGGCGGCCGTTATAGTTATTGACGCCGCTCGAGCGCGTCAGACCCGAGCCGTTCGCGTAATACGCAGCAGACGTGTAAGACAAGCCGGAGCCGGCGTTGTAATACGAAGCCTGAACGGCCTCGGCGGCCTCGGCCTCGGCTGCGGCGGCCTCGAGCGCTTCGCGCTTGGCATTCTCAAGCGCAGTGCGCAGCTCATCGAGCTCGGTCGACTTCGTGTCGACCTCCCCCATCGTCAACAGACTACCCGCACCGTCGATACAACCCTGCAGCACAGCGCGCTCGTTATCGGTAGCATAGTCGCCATACATATTCATAATGATCTGAGCGCGCATCTCAAGGGAATCGCGCATGGCCTCCATCGAGGCGTTCCACTCCTGCATGGAACCATAACCATCGCCGCGATAATCAACGGGCTGTACCAGCGTCGCCTCGGACGGCGTAGATCCAACCGTATCGGACAGTGTTGCCGCGTGGGCATCAGTTGCGCCGGCGCCTGCCAAAAGTGCCACGGTCAGAGCGGCGGAAAGGGCAGCGGCTTTCGGTTTTCGTGAATCGATCCTCATGTAGCTGGAAACCTCCGTAGTGCGTTTTTGCTGCGTTTGAGCTGCGTGTGATTCGATCGCGCTGCATAGTACCTCGAGCAAATCGCGACCTGCGGTTTTACTCAAAAGGCGCACGTCAATTGCGTAAAACTCACATCCTCTCAACAGGAGTTTTCCACAACTCAAATGCATAAAGCATGCCAAAAACCCTGTAATAGCGCCCTTCCTATGCAAAAAAGACGCCTGCGCAACCATTGCTTGCGCAGGCGCCTTGAGCAGGCATTTATGCAGTTATACCTATCGAGTCGCAAGGGGTCCTTGCACAAGTCGCCTTACTCGTCCAGCACGGCGAAGGCCTGCTTCAGATCCCAAATGATGTCCTCGGCGTTCTCGGTACCGATGGAAAGACGGATCGTGGAGGGCGTGATGTTCTGCTCGGCGAGCTCCTCGGCAGAGAGCTGGGAGTGCGTGGTGGTAGCCGGGTGCACGACGAGCGACTTGACGTCGGCCACGTTGGCGAGCAGCGAGAACACCTGCAGATGATCGATGAACTTCCAGGCAGCCTCCTGGCCACCTTTGATCTCGAAGGTGAAGATCGAGGCACCGCCGTTGGGGAAGTACTTCTGATAGAGCTCGTGATCGGGGTGCTCAGGCAGGCTCGGGTGGTTCACCTTGGCAACGTGGCTGTCGCCGGCAAGGAACTCAACGACCTTCTTGGTGTTCTCGACATGACGGTCAACGCGCAGCGACAGGGTCTCGGTGCCCTGGAGCAGGACCCAGGCGTTGAACGGGCTGATGCAGGCACCCTCGTCACGCAGCAGGATGGCGCGGACATAGGTTGCGAAGGCGGCGGGACCGGCAGCCTCGGCAAACGAGACGCCATGGTAGGAGGGGTTGGGCTCAGCGATCTGGGCGTACTTTCCGCTCGCCTTCCAATCGAAGTTACCGCCGTCGACGATCACACCGCCCAGCGAGGTGCCGTGGCCGCCGATGAACTTGGTTGCGGAGTGGACAACGATGTTGGCGCCATGCTCCAGCGGACGGAACAGATACGGGGTGCCGAAAGTGTTGTCGACGACAACCGGCAGACCGTGCTTCTTGGCGATCTCGGAGATGGCGTCGATGTTGGGGATGTCAGAGTTGGGGTTGCCGAGCGTCTCGAGATAGATGACCGTGGTGTTGTCCTTGATGGCACCCTCAACCTCTTCCAGGTTGTGGGCATCGACAAACGTGGTCTCGACGCCAAACTGGGAGAGCGTATGCTCGAGCAGGTTGTAGGAACCGCCGTAGATGGTCTTCTGAGCCACCACGTGGTCACCAGCCTGGGCAAGAGCCTGCAGGGTATAGGTGATGGCAGCGGCACCGGAGGCGACGGCAAGACCGGCCACGCCACCCTCGAGCGCGGCGATACGGTCCTCAAAGACGCCCTGGGTGGAGTTGGTCAGACGGCCGTAGATGTTACCGGCGTCGGCAAGACCAAAGCGATCGGCGGCGTGCTGGGAGTTGCGGAACACATAGCTCGCGGTCTGGTAGATAGGCACGGCGCGGGAGTCGGATGCGGGGTCGGCGCTCTCCTGGCCAACATGAAGCTGCAGGGTATCGAAACCAAAGGTGTGCTCGGGGTTGTTGATGAACTGGCTCATGATGATCTCCTTGATCGAACGAAAGTAAATAAATAAGAGAGAAGTAAGTCGCTGTCTCCTGATCACGCCGACGGGCGCAAACAGGAGCCCGGCATTCGTCTTGGTAAGCAGTTCATATGCGGTCCTCCTTTTGACATCCCGGTTCCGTGGTCGGCTTAATTACCTACCGCCTTTGTGTGTTTTGAATAGTACGAGCATTGTTTCGCTCGGTCAATCACTTAAAAGCGCTAACCTGTTATCGGTTTTTTAGATAGCTATCGAAAGGACGGGCACCGATGACACTCCAGCAGCTTCGTTTTCTTATCGCCGTGGCAGAGTCCGGCTCAATCAACGCCGCAGCTCAGCGCCTCTATACCGCTCAGTCCAACATCTCAAACGCCGTCAAAAGCCTAGAACAAGAGCTCCATCTGGAGATCTTTACGCGCTCCAGCCGCGGCGTCACGCTCACCAACGACGGCACCGAGCTTTTGGGCTATGCGCGCCAGGTCGTAGAGCAGGCCGACATGCTCGAGGCACGCTACGAGGACGGTGGCACCCCGCAAGCCCGCCTCGCCATTTCCGCCCAGCACTACGCCTTTTCGGTCGAGGCCTTTGTCAACGTAGTCGAGCGCTGCCGCGACAGCAAGTTCGAGTTCATCATGCGCGAGACCACCACATCGCAGATCATCGATGACGTCCGTGCGTTTCGCAGCGATATCGGCATTCTGTATCTGGATGACTTTAACGCCCGCGTTCTGCAGAAGGCCTTCGCCGATGCCCGCGCAAGCTTCCATCCCCTATTCGACGCGACGGTCCACGTCTTCGTTAGCGAGCGCCACCCGCTCGCACGCCGCCCGCAGCTGTCCCTTGCCGACCTCACGCCCTATACGCGCTACAGCTTTGAGCAGGGAACCTCAAACTCCTTCTATTACGCCGAGGAACCTTTTAGCTATATCCCTTGCGACCGCAACATACGAATCTCGGACCGCGGAACACTTACTAACTTACTTATCACGTCGAACGGTTACACCCTGTCGACCGGTGTCCTCTCCAATGAAATGCAATGGGGCATGGCATCGATCCCGCTAGCAGACGCCCCAACGATGCACGTTGGCTACATCATGCACGACGAGCGCAAGCCCTCTCTCCTCTTGCAGCAATACCTCGACGAGCTCAACCGCATCATCCATGCCAACTAACAGTCCGAAGACGGGGTAGAAATCGTAGATTGCTGGCCCCCGGCGGGCATGGCGCTACAATGGTCACTCACACGAAACGTACCCAACGAAAGGAAGCCCGTGAAGGTCATCATCTATACCGACGGCTCGGCCCGATCAAATCCGGGACGCGGCGGCTACGGCGCCGTGCTCAAATACACCAACCCCGCCGGCAAGACCTTCACCTCCGAGCTTTCGCGCGGCTATGCCAAGACCACCAACAACCGCATGGAACTCATGGCGGTCATCGTGGCGCTCGAGGCGCTCAACCGCCCTTGCGAGGTCGAAGTCCATTCCGATTCGCAGTATGTCGTCAACGCCTTTAACAAGCACTGGATCGACGGCTGGAAAAAGCGCGGATGGAAAACCGCCAACAAGCAACCCGTCAAGAACCGCGACCTGTGGGAGCGCCTACTCACCGCCAAAAGCAAGCACAAGGTTGATTTCATCTGGGTTAAGGGTCACGCCGGTCACGAGCTCAACGAGCGCTGCGATGAGCTCGCCACCACGGCGGCCGACGGCAGCAACCTCGATATCGACGCCGGCTTTAACGAGAGCGACCTGTAATAGCGTTTTCGCGCAGCTTTATATCCCCACGCGCTACACTCATCCTGTAGGCCAAACAACGCAAGGGGGACGTATGCTGCGCATCGCGACCATCGGCACATCCATGATCACCGACGACTTTATCCAAGTCGTCAACGCCAACGACCAAGCCGCGTTTGTGGGCACGCTTTCACGCGATGCCAATCGCGGTGCCGCCTTTACCGCCGAGCGCGGTGGCGAGCGAAACTTTACTTCACTCGATGAGCTCGCGGCAGCTGCCGACGTCGACGCCGTCTATATCGGCAGCCCTAACGCACTTCACTACGAGCAGGCCCTTGTCTGCATCGCCGGTGGCAAGCACGTCATCGTCGAGAAGCCCTTCTGCGCCACCGAAGCGCAGGCGCTGGAAGTCTTCCGCGCTGCCGAGGCAGCAGGTGTCGTGGCCCTCGAGGCCATGCGTCCCCTCCACGACCCCGCCTTCCACGCCATCGAGGACGCCCTGGGCGAGATCGCCCCCATCCGCCGCGCCTCATTGCGCTTTGGCAAATATTCCTCGCGCTACAACGAGATTCTCGCGGGACGCGCCACCAATATCTTCGACTGCAATATGGCATCGGGTTCCCTCATGGACATTGGCGTCTACACCGTCGAGCCCATGGTCGAGATTTTCGGCATGCCCTCCGGCCTTACGAGCATGGCTACTCTGCTCGACCCCGCCACGCGACAGCTCACGCACGGCCCCATCGACGGCTGCGGTTCCATCCTCGCCAGCTACGGCGGTGGCCGTATCTCCGTCGAGCTCGCGCACTCCAAAATAACGAATGACCTGCTACCCTCGCAGATCGAAGGCGAGCGTGGCACTATCCAGATCGACCATCTGTCCACGCCCCGCAATGTCCGCATCGACTATCGCGGCGATGTCGTACGCGGCTCGGCGACCGAGGCACCGCGCGAACAGGGCGACAACGGCCGCGTGCTCGACCTGCCCAAATCGAGCAACACTATGGAATACGAACTCACAGACTTTATCACCGCCATCGGCGGCATCGATAACGTTAAGGAAGAGATTTGGGAGACCCCGGCGGGACGTCACGAACTTGGCCACTACCGCGATGTCACGCTCGTCTCATTGCGCATCATGGATGCCGTGCGCCAGCAGGCCGGCATTACCTTCCCGTCCGACGCAGGCAAGCAGGCCTAGCGATGGGCTTCTTCGATGCGTTCTTCTCCAGCGTCACCGGCGGCAGCCGAGAGCCTCAAAAACCATCAAACATCGAGCTCGAGTTGCGCCGCAGGCTTACTGTGCTCGCAAGCGACGAGGTCACTCAAGACACTCCCCTGCGCTATTTCCTGCGCTGGGCGGGGCAAGTCCAGGGCGTTGGTTTTCGCTTTACCAACACCAACCTCGCGCAGGCACGCGCACTCACCGGCTGGGTGAGTAACATGGAAGACGGCTCGGTCGAGATGGAGATACAGGGAGCTCCGGCAAACATCCTATCTCATCTCGAGGCGCTTCATGCCTCCTACGAGCGCATGGGAACGCGTTTTCGCCTCGTAGAAGCCCAGGCCCAAGCCCCACTTGCCAATGAAGACAGTTTCATTCCTCGTTATTAGTATTGTGTGCTAAATACGGTATCATTTACCTACGACCGTTGATAGAAAAGAGGCGAGGCGCATGGCGGTGCAAAGAAGGAATACCAGGCAGCGAAAGCTGGTTCTTGACGCCGTGCGCCAAAGTTATAACCATCCCACCGCCGACGAAATCTACAACGTCGTGCGCGCGCAGGATGACAAAATCAGCCGCGGTACGGTCTACCGCAATCTCAATCTCTTGGCCGACGCCGGCGAGATCCTCTCCATCAAGACGCCGGGCGGCAGCCGCTTCGATCGCACGATCGAGCCGCATGCGCATATCATCTGCACCTCATGCAGCCGCGTCATCGACGTACCGCTCCCCTTCGATGCCCAGCTCGACGCCAAGGCGTCCGAGCAAATCGACTGGCACGTCACGTCGCACTACACCATCTTCGAGGGTCTCTGCCCCGACTGCCGGTAGATGTTTGGGACATGCCTACTCAGCAAGTAGACGACGCAGCTCCTCTTCGACCGTGCGCACGTAGCGGACACGGTCATTGACACCGCGCATGCTGGGATTGCAGCTCTCCATCAGATAGGGATGGCCCACCACGTTGAGCATGTCGCGATCGTTTTCGTTATCGCCAAACGCCATCATTTCGTTAGGTGAGATCCCCAGCGCACAACCATAATCGGCAAGCGCGGACCCCTTGCCCGAATCAAAGCCGATAAAGTCGGTCCATTCGGTTCCCGACGTCATCACATCGACCCGGTCGCTAAAGCGACGCACAAAATACTCCAGCGCCGCCGGCTGCTCCACCTCGGGCGTCTGGAAGGCAATCTTAATGACGCCCTCGTCGATGTCCTCTGGACGGTCGACCACCGCCACATCGCAGTGGACCTCATAACGCAGGTGGTCAACAAACGCGTCGTTGCCGCTCATGGTGTAGAGGTGCCCCTCACACGAAAGGGTCACGTCGGCATGGGGGTACGCAACCACGGCATTCGCGATATCCATGGCCAGGCCACGCTCCATAGAACGCTTGACAACGGCACGCCCCTCGCTCATGACCAGGGCTCCGTTTTCGCATACATAGGCGAGTTCATCGGCCACCGGGGCAAACAGGTAGCGCAGGCTCGCATATTGACGGCCACTCGCCGGCATAAACACGATACCGCGACGATGCAGCTCATCGATAAGCTCAAAGGCCTCGGAACGCGGCTCGCGCTCCCCCGGGTGCAGCAACGTGCCGTCCAAATCGCATGCAATCAGCTTGATTCCCTCAAGACCCATATGCTTCCCCCAAAGCCTCCTATCAACAGCAAGACGGACCTTGATCGGTCACCCCTCAAAGCCCGTCTTGCGCATACGCGCGCTTAGTCGCGAGTCTTTTTAACGATGGTAAAGTCCGGAGCCATGCTCACGACAACATCGGCCGCGCTCGACGCAAAGCGTCGGCCCGCATCGAGCTCGCGCGAAACGATCGAGATCCGAGCTCCCTCGACGCCGCGAAGCATGCGGCCCAAAACAGGCTGCACCGGCGTATACATGCGCACGGTATGCTCGTCCGAATCGCCTCGGAAAAGCGGCGCGTGCATATTGCCGATCTCCCAGCACGCATGCGCGAGCGCAATCGGGTCCATGCGGTCAACTTCGACCAAATAAACCTCGGCACTGCGCAGGCGCACGACAACCGCCACGGGCACCATGCCCGAACGGTCGATGGCGAGCACGTCGCCGTCGGCAAGACGACTGCCGTCGGCAGTATCCAGCCGAACATCGATCGTGCGCCCCAGCTCCGTCACGCCCACAAACGTGCGCGCATCAGCCTGGTCCCAATCGAGCAGGAGCTCGTCAACTTCAAAGACACCGCCCAGCTCCCGGCGAAGTAGGAGTTCATAGGACGGATCGTTGAGATTTCCCAAGCATGTCGTCGAAACCAAGCGTTCAGGCATACTCTAGCCCTCGACCTCGACGAGCTCGATATCAAAGTTGAGGTCCTTGCCGGCCAGCTCGTGGTTGGCGTCGAGCGTCACGGCCTCGGGCGTTACGTCGATGACCACGGCGGGGACGGGCATACCGCTCGGCGTGGACAGGAAGAGCTTCATGCCCTTCTCGATCTGCTCGATGTTGGGAACCTGTTCGGCCGGGAAGGTCAGGACCATCTCGGGGTTGTGCTCGCCGTAGGCATCGGCGGCCGGGATATGCACGGTCTTCTTCTCGCCCACCTGCATGTCGACAACAGCGGCATCGAAGCCCTTGATCATCTGACCGGCGCCGCAGGTGAACTCCAGCGGCTCGCCGCGATCGTAGGAGCTATCGAATTGCGTGCCGTCGTCGAGCGTGCCGCGATAATGAGTCTTGACCTTCTTGCCCTGGTTGGACATGGAAACCTCCGTGATAAGGGCGGCGCACAACGCGGGCCGCCATGAACATATGGCGCTAACTATACCCTAGTCATACAATTCAAAGACAGTTTGCAAAGAAACGCTGCAACCGGAGGAACCATGGCATATCCCGTATTTGACCTACACTGCGACACCGCCGACCGCATCGGCTGGGCCACGCTCGATCTCGACCTGCGCTTTACCGCCGGCACCGACGGTTATTTCCCCGGCGACGAAACGCATCCGCAAGATTTCGACCTCATCGAGGGCAACGCCTGCGCCATCTCGCTCGCAAAGATCGGCAACACGCCGTGGGCACAGTGCTTCGCCACGTTTGTCCCCGACGAGATTCCCACCGCCCACGCCGCGCGCTTCCAGGCGCAGATCATGGCGCACATGAGCGGCCAGGCCATGCTTAACCACGACCGCATGGTCAACGTACGCAGCGCGGCAGACATTCGCCCCGCGCTCAAGGACGGCAAGGTCGCTTGCATCCACACCATCGAAAACGCCACGTTCTTTGCCGAGGACCCCGCGCTGATCGAGGTGCTCAAGAGCCTGGGCGTGCTTATGTCGTCACTCAGCTGGAACGCGCAGGGACCGCTCGCGAGCGGCCACGACACCCACGCCGGCCTCACCGCCGCCGGCATCGAGGCGCTTACGCAGATGGAGCACGCCGGCATGGTGCTCGACGTCTCCCACCTCAACGATGAGTGCTTTGACGAGGTTGTCGCCCACGCCACGCGCCCCTTCGTCGCCAGCCACTCCAACTCCCGTACCGTCTGCAGAGTCAAGCGCAACCTCACCGACGACCAGTTCCGCACCATTCGCGACATGGGCGGTATCGTCGGCCTCAACTACTGCAGCGAGTTCCTTTCCAACGACGCAACCAAAAAGACCGCCGCAGACGTCACCTTCGACCAGCTAGCGGCACATATCGAGCACTGGCTCGACCTGGGCGGCGAGGACGTCATCGCACTCGGTGGCGACTGGGACGGCGCCACTGTGCCCGCCTTCCTCTCCGATGCCAGCATGATGCCCGAGTTCCAGAACATGCTCTCCAAGCACTTTGGCAAGACCGTGATGCAAAAGCTCTGCAGCGACAACGCGCTCGCCTTCTTTGAGCGTTATTAATTTCACATCCCTTGAGCGGGCCGGCATGCCGAACGGTCGACATGCCGGCCCGTCCCCAATCCAAAGGACCGCTTTTGACGCAGCAGTTTACGATTTCCGCATCCCGACCGGATGGGACGCCCATCCCCGTCGTCGTTACCAAAAAGTGCGTCAAGAACTTCAACCTACGCGTCACTTCGAGCGGTGAGGTCCACGCCAGCGCACCGCTCGGCGCCACCCGCGAGCGTATCGAAGCGTTTGTGAAGCGCAACAGCGCCTGGATTACCAGCCGACTTGCCCAGCGCGAGCAGCGTCAGGCGACGGCACCAGAGCCGCTCAGCCCCTCGTCCATCATTGCACTTTGGGGCAAGCCCATCACGGTACAGGATGCACTCGATCACAACTTTGCATCACCCGCACCGCGACCCAAACAGGCCACCTTCGCAAGTTTTATGGGTACCGATGAATCGGACGAAGGCCCACAGGCCAAGCGGCACGCAATCCTCGACGGCCTAACGTCCGATGAGCTCCAAGCCCACATCGACCAGCTCTTTGCGTCCGAGGTCACATCGGCGCTGCGCGACATCGTGCACGCGTACGAAGTCGCAATGGGCGTCACCGTGGCCCGCATCTCCGTGCGCAGCATGAAAACGCGCTGGGGATCATGCACGCCCAAATCCGGCGCCATTCGCATCGCGCGCGAGCTCGCCGCCTACCCCGTCGAATGCCTCGACATGGTTGTCGCCCACGAGTTCGTCCACTTGCTCGAGCCAAGCCACAATCAGCGTTTTCACGCCCTGCTCGACACGTACTGTCCCAACAATAGAGCTCTGTCGCAGCGGCTCAAGCAGCCACCCATAGAGACGTATTAGAACCGGTTACCGCACGCGCTCGATCTCGACACCGCAGCTTGCCAGGGGCAGGCCAACAGGAGCCCACGGCTTATCGAGCTTTATGCGCACACCAAGCAGCAGGGGGTAACGACGCAGCAGCATCTGGGCCACACCCTCGGCTGCCGCCTCGATGAGTTTAAACGTATGCTCGCGCAGATAGCCATCAACATCGTGGCACACCGAGCCGTAGTCAATCGAGGCATCCAGGTTATCGTGCTCCCCCGCCGCGCGCAGGTCGGCATAGAGCACCAGAGAAACGATGAACTTCTGACCCAGCGCGTTCTCCTCGGGATACACGCCATGGTTGGCAAAAACCTCAAGGCCGTCAATGACAATACGATCGGCATGGCGCAAATCGTCATAGCTTACATGGGGCACCGCCGTTGCGGTGGATATTTCGCCCCTTCCACGGCGGGCGAGCTCGGCGCCTTCAGTCTTGGTTGCATTCTCGGGCAGTTTCTTGTTACTCATCGCGATCGTCTCCTTCGTTTAGAACCCCGACCGCGCAAACTAACTACACGCGAATCGACAGGTTCTTTTTATCATCGCTCCAGTTGCAAGCATTGCGCGCGGGGCATGCAAAGCAGGCGCGCGACGCTTTGTCGGCCGCATAGAGCAGACGCTCAAGCGGTTGGCTGTTCACGCGCAGCTTTCGATGGCCCAGAATGGCCGTCTTAATGGCTGCGGCATCGGCCGGCTCAAACGCCACGTCATCGGGCATGCCGCCGAGAATCGCATCAGCGACGCGTTCGCTTGCAACATCATGGGATATACCCGATTCATACTGTTCATCTTTGCCGATATCGTGAAGAAGTGCCGTGGCGTAGATGACCTCGCGGTCAAATTCGAGCTGCTCCTCGAGATTCTTGATCCACATAATGCGAGCGACATCGAGCAGATGGTCAATACCGTGGCGGCAGAAGATGCGCCCCGATTCCAACTGTACGATGTTGCCCAGGTGCCGCCGGAACAGCCCGTTGGCACAAATGTAATCAATGCGAGGCATGGCACCAAAGGGGGCCAGGCCCGAAGCCATAAAGCCGCGACGCGACGTCCCCTCATCGGTCTTCGATGTAAAGTCGTTGACGACTCTCATGGTTAGCGGCCCAGCATCCTAAAGAAACGCTCCTCGAGCGCGGGATCGGTCTCAAAGACGCCGCGGCGAGCAAGCGTCACGGTCTTGGTGCCGGGCTTTTGCACGCCACGCATCGTCATGCACATATGCTCGGCCTCCATCAACACAATCGCTCCCTGGGGAGCGAGATAATCCATGAGGGCATCGGCAACCTGTGTGCACAGTTGCTCCTGCAGCTGAAGACGGCGGGCATAAACCTCAACCGTGCGGGCGAGCTTGGAAAGCCCAGCCACCCGACCGTTAGGGATATAACCAATGGCGGCCTTGCCATAAAACGGCAGCAGATGATGTTCGCACAGCGAGTAGAACGTAATGTCGCGCTCGATAACCAAATCGTTCGAAGCGACGGCAAAGGTTTTGGACAGGTGCTCCTCGGCACTCTGGTCCATGCCGCCGGCGATCTCACCATACATACGGGCAACGCGCGCCGGGGTCTCCAGCAGGCCCTCACGAGTTGGGTCCTCGCCTATGCCCTCAAGCAACAGCTTAATGGCGGCCTCGACTTTTTCCTGATCGACCATCTGGGCCTCACTTTTCCGATTTCACGTTCGCGCTATGGTACCACGCCCTCCGGCATCGACCACAAGCTACATAGTATGGGTCGAATAGACCGGATCATCACGCCAAAGTTCAACCGCATCACAAAGCGCAACGCCCTCGCGCTCAGCACGGGCGCGCGTGGCGTTCATATCGATCACGCGCTGGTTACTCGAGCCCCTAAAGCGCAGCGTGATATCGTACAGGTCCTGAACAAACGGGCCGTCCACCAACATATCAAGACAGGTAAGGATACGGTCCGTGACCTCGGTATGGTGGCGTCCTCCCGGCATAAGCTCCTCGAGCACATCGCCGGTAAAACACCAAATGGTCTTTCCTGACCCCGCAGGATAAGCGGCACGAACACACTCGACAAACTCAACGAGCCCCGCCTGGTTCTCGGGCTCCATGGGCTCTCCGCCCAGAATCGTCAGGCCGTCAATAAAGGGATGATCGAGGCTCTCGATAATCTTGTCCTCGACGGCACGATCAAAGGGCTCGCCCGCAGCAAAGTCCCACGCAACAGAGTTAAAGCAATTCTTGCACCCACGACGGCACCCGCTTACAAACAGAGAAGTACGAACGCCTTCTCCATCAGCAATGTCGAAATACTTAATGTTCGCGTAGTTCATAGGTAACCTTCCTGGGGGTCTGGAGTATATCATCCCGTCCTCAAACATTCTCGGCCTTCGGCCTGCGAAACTGCGGGCGGGACGATATACTCCAGACCCCTCGCGAGCGATACTCAATGAACTCAGCGAACATCGAGTATAGGGTTCGAGGTCCAATAAAAACAATGCTGCAGCTCAACCGTTATCGCAAGCAAAGCGTTGTTGCAAGTCAACTCATTTCCGCTAAAAACTTCGAGGAGTGAGCAGACCGCGTGCTGCATCTCAGCTACATCAACTTGGCTGAGCCGAGAGGGCCGCTTGGGCTTTTGCTCGATATGAGTTCCGCACGCAAAGAAGGCCACTTAATGTGGCCTTCGTCTTGCGCAGGACTGTCCGAAATAGCGAGCAAATGCCCAAGCGGCCCTCTCGGCTCAGTCCCGGAGCGGTATTAGAGATGCAGCACGCGGTCGCGGATCTCCTCGGTTCGACCCTGGTTCCAGAACTGGGTACCGATGTAGCCGCACGTGCGACGGGCGACATTCATCTTCTCCTGGTCGCGGTTGCCGCAGCTGGGGCACTCCCACACCAGCTTGCCGTCATCCTCGACAATCTTGATCTCGCCATCGTAGCCGCACACCTGGCAGTAGTCGCTCTTGGTGTTGAGCTCGGCGTACATGATGTTGTCGTAGATGTACTGCATCACGCGGATGACAGCCTTGAGGTTGTCCTGCATGTTGGGAACCTCGACGTAGGAGATGGCACCGCCCGGCGAAAGCTGCTGGAACATGCCCTCGAACTTGAGCTTGTCGAATGCGTCGATCTCCTCGGACACGTGGACGTGGTAGCTGTTGGTGATGTAGCCTTTGTCCGTCACGCCCGGGATGATGCCAAAACGACGCTGCAGGCACTTGGCGAACTTGTAGGTCGTCGACTCAAGCGGGGTACCGTACAGCGAGAAGTCAATATCGCTTTCGGCCTTCCACTCGGCGCACTTGTCGTTCATGCGCTGCATGACGGCCATGGCAAAGGGCGTGCCCTCCTTCTCGGTGTGGCTGTGGCCCGTCATGTACTTGACGCACTCATACAGGCCGGCATACCCCAGGCTGATGGTGGAATAGCCGCCCACGAGCAGCTTATCGATCGTCTCGCCCTTCTTCAGACGCGCCAGGGCGCCGTACTGCCAAAGAATCGGTGCGGCATCCGAAAGCGTACCCATCAGACGCTCATGACGGCACAGCAGGGCGCGGTGGCACAGCTCGAGGCGCTCGTCGAAGATTTTCCAGAACTTGTCCATGTCCTGATGCGAGCTCAGCGCGACATCGGGCAGGTTGATGGTCACAACACCCTGGTTAAAGCGGCCATAGTACTTAGGTTTGGTCGGGTCATAGTTCAGCGCGTTGGCAACATTGTTAAAGCCGTTGCCCGAGCGGTCGGGCGTCAGGAAACTGCGACAACCCATGCAGGTGTAGCAATCGCCGTTGCCGGCGGTCTCGCCCTTCGACAGCTTGAGCTCGCGCATCTTCTTCTCGGAGATGTAATCGGGCACCATGCGCTTGGCGGTGCACTTGGCAGCCAGCTGGGTCAGGTAGAAGTACGGAGAATTCTCGTGAACGTTATCGTCCTCGAGTACATAGATAAGCTTGGGGAATGCCGGGGTAATCCACACACCGGCTTCGTTCTTAACGCCCTCATAGCGTTGACGAAGCGTCTCCTCCACGATCATGGCAAGGTCGTGCTTCTCCTGGGGCGTACGGGCCTCATTGAGATACATAAAGACCGTCACGAACGGCGCCTGGCCATTGGTGGTCATAAGGGTCACGACCTGATACTGAATCGTCTGGACGCCGCGACGGATCTCATCGCGCAGACGGTCCTCAACGACCTCACGGACCTTTTCGGCAGATGCCGAAACACCGAGCTCCTCGAGCTCGCGGGCAACCTCGCCGCGAATCTTTTGACGGCTCACCTCAACAAACGGGGCAAGATGGGTCAGCGAAATAGACTGGCCGCCGTACTGGGAGGAAGCAACCTGGGCGATAATCTGCGTCGCGATGTTGCAGGCAGTCGAGAAGCTGTGCGGCTTCTCGATCAGCGTGCCCGAGATAACGGTGCCGTTCTGGAGCATGTCCTCCAGGTTCACCAGGTCGCAGTTATGCATGTGCTGGGCAAAGTAGTCAGAATCGTGGAAGTGGATCAGGCCCTCATTGTGGGCATCCACGATCTCCTGGGGCAGCAGCACACGCTGAGTCAGATCCTTTGAAATCTCGCCGGCCATATAGTCGCGCTGGACGGAATTGACGGTCGGGTTCTTGTTAGAGTTCTCCTGCTTGACCTCTTCGTTATTGCACTCGATCAGCGACAGAATCTTGTCGTCGGTCGTGTTCTTCTGGCGCTTCAGGCTCTGAACATAGCGATAGATGATGTAGTGGCGGGCGACCTCGTAGCAGTCGAGACGCATGATCTCGTCCTCGACCAAATCCTGGATCTCCTCGACCGAAACGGTGTGGCCCGCGTTCTCGCATGCCTCGGCGACGTTTTGCGCCGCATAAACCACCTGGCGGTCGGTAAGACGAGAGCTCTCCTCGACCTCCAAGTTTGCGGCGCGGATGGCATTGACGATCTTATCGATGTCAAAGACAGCCTCGGTGCCGCTGCGCTTGATGATCTTCATCCTCTTGCCTCTTTCGCGTCGTAGCCTCATTGCGCTTCAGAGCCAAACGATGCCCGGCAGGGCCTGCCCCTGCCTTGCGGCGCCGTCGCGCAATCTGTGTTCTCGATAAACCATAAGCCTCCATGCGGACATTCCCTAGAGCCAATCAAGCGGTTCAAGGACACGTTCAAAAGAGGCAGTTAAGGTCTTCGTTCTCTGTCCGCCATCTATCATACGACAAAGAAGCATCTATATCCTGTATTCTTTTTTTAGGTCAAACACAACATATAGTGTTTCAGCAGGTCAAAGCAATTGGTCATTTTGCAGACGCATTAAAAATGAGGGGTATTTGACAAGTCGGTAAAACGTTACCAACACGGCTACCTGCATGGCAGTTATAAAACCCCCTTAGTCAAGCCGCTGACAAATCCTACCAAAACCAAGCCGCTCACGCCAAAAGAATCCAAAAGATTATGCTTGACCAACATGTTGCGGTCACGATGGACCAGGACACATGCAATCTGCCGGCGCCCCCACGGGATGCGAAGACCATCGCGTACAGACCTTGGATCAATATTTGGCGGCTTATTTGGCGGCGTGCTTGGTGGCAAAACAAAACAGCCCAGAGGACATAGCCTCTGAGCTGCGAACATTTGGTGGGCGTTAGAAGATTTGAACTTCTGACCTCTTCCGTGTCAGGGAAGCGCTCTCCCCCTGAGCTAAACGCCCAAATGGAGCGGACAACGGGGCTCGAACCCGCGACCCCAACCTTGGCAAGGTTGTGCTCTACCAACTGAGCCATGTCCGCCTGCGAGGATTTAATATACGGGATGATCCACCCAAATGCAAGAACTTTTTTTGAAAAGTTTTGCGACGCCCTCGCGAACCTCGCGAAGACATCAGCCACCACGGAAGGTGTAGGCAAACGCAAGCTCGCCGCAAGAGGCCCCCTACAACTCAGCGAGCATGATCCAGACAGAGCTGTCCTGCGCGAGCCTGCCATCTGCAAGCGGTGATGAGGTGAGCAGGACCCTACCCGCCGGCAGCTCCACGGGTGCTGCACCGAAGTTCGTCACACACGCCCAGCCGTTGTCGCGGCGATAGGCGATGACGCCGCCCTCAGCGCCCTCGGCACCATCCGCAAGGCCGGTGCACCCGTCAAGATCGAGCCACGCAAGATCGTTGGCGCACCCGCGCAGCTTGCGCCGCAGCCAGAGGGCGTCGCGATAGAACGCAAGCATCGATGCCGGGTCCGCTTCTTCCCTATCGGCAGCGTAATCGGAAAACCATGCAGGCTGTGGCAGATGGGGCGCCGCATCGGCGTCCGCCGGTGAAAACCCAAACGATCCGCCCTGCGCGGGATCGTCCGCTGCCACCCACGGCAGGGGCACACGACAGCCGTCGCGCCCCTTCTCGCGCTTCGGTCCGTGCGTATTGGTCGCAGTGGGATCTTCGAGTGCAGCCCACGGGATGTCAGCCACCTCAAAAAGGCCGAGCTCCTCACCCTGATACACGTATGCCGAGCCCGGAAGCGCCAACTCAAGCAAAAGGGCTGCCCGCGCGCGGCGCTCGCCGAGTTCACGGTCCTCGTCATAAGACGACCCGTCGCGTAAGAGCCAGTCGAGCGCAATCTGATGGTAGCGCGTCGCCTTGATTTGCGGCAGGGCATAGCGTGTCGCCACGCGCGGCACGTCGTGGTTGGAGAGTACCCAGGTCGAGGCGGAATCGGATTCGATGGCCGCCTTCAAGCCCTTCTCGATTGCAGCGTGCATGTCATCATAGGTCCAAGTGGCCTTGGCGAACTCAAAGTTGAATGTCTGGCCAAGCTCGCTGGGGCGTGCGTAGAGATACTGGCGCTCGGGCAGAACCCACGCCTCGGCAACGGCGCTGCGCGGCGGATCATAACGGTCGAACACGCGGCGCCACTCGCGATAGATCTCATGGACCTCGTTGCGGTCCCACAGCGGATGGGTGCCGTCCTCAACCATGTCATCGCCCTCGGCGAGATGCCACCGGTCGAGGTCATCGCGGTCGAGATCCTTGGCGAGACCGTGCGCCACATCAATGCGAAAGCCATCGACGCCTCGATCGCTCCAAAACGCCAGGACGTCGCAAAAGAACGCATGAACCTCGGGACACGACCAGTCAAAGTCCGGCTGCTCGGGCGTAAACATGTGCAGATACCACTGACCGTCCGCGACGCGCGTCCAGGCGGGGCCGCCAAAGTTGGCATTCCAATTGGTGGGAGGCAGCTCGCCGTGCTCGCCGCGACCATCGCGGAAGATATAACGGGCGCGCTCGGGTGATCCGGGGCCGGCGGCAAGAGCGGCTTTGAACCAGGGGTGCTGGTTGGACGAATGGTTGGGCACGATGTCGACGATGACCTTGATGCCGTGCGCATGAGCCGCAGCGATCATGTCATCGAAGTCGTCAAGCGAGCCGAGACGTGGGTCGACATCGCAGTAGTCCGCCACATCATAGCCGCCATCGACAAGAGGCGATGGGTAAAACGGGCTCAGCCAGATAGCCTCGATGCCCAGCTGCTCAAGATAGTCCATCTGCTGGGTAATGCCCGCGATATCGCCCAGACCCGAACCAGTCGAATCCTTAAACGAGCGCGGATAGATCTGATAGATCGCGGCATCGGACATCCATGGGCGCGACGAGGACTTTTCTGTAGCCATGGGATGAGTCTCCCTTGCAACGAGGTTTTGCGAGATGCCCACGATGATACGCCCAAAGCTGACATTCACGGCAATCAACGCCGCAGCCACGCCCCAAACGCTCGCCCCCTCTCGGGCTCGAGCCTCCTGGGACGAATCGATCGATTAGTGAAAAGAACGGAAGACTTACTCCCCCGGCCACGACAGCGAGCGGGCTCCGGGTGCCCCAGGTTGCCGCGAAAGAGGAGGGAAGCGTACTTTATGTACGCGACCGACGATTGAGGGGCAAGATGGGGTGCCCGGGGCCCGCGCAGCGTCAACAAAAAACGCGGTTCGTTAGAACCGCGTAAGATAGTTGGAGCGGACAACGGGGCTCGAACCCGCGACCCCAACCTTGGCAAGGTTGTGCTCTACCAACTGAGCCATGTCCGCATATGTAAAACAAAACGGGCGCCGGAGCGCCCGGATGTTGCCTGGAGGCGAAGCCCGGATTCGAACCGGGGGTAAAGGCTTTGCAGGCCTCTGCCTTACCACTTGGCCACTTCGCCGAAAAAGGACCGACTAAACGGTCCGGAAATGCAATGGAGCGGACAACGGGGCTCGAACCCGCGACCCCAACCTTGGCAAGGTTGTGCTCTACCAACTGAGCCATGTCCGCTTGCGGGTTATTAATTTACGCGAGTTGTCCAAAAGACGCAAGTACTTTTTTCAAAAAACTTGTCTGCCGCATGTTCTTAGTAGCTAAACGCGCTAAAGCGATTGGCTAGGCACACGACTCCAGCGCTCCGCTAAACAGCTTCACCATCTGCACGCGCGTGCCGGCGCCGTCCGTACGACGAGCAACCTCCACGTTATCGACGAGCATACGCATAAGCTTGATACCACGGCCGCGCTCCTCTGATGCGACCGGTTCGCTCGTTTCATCGATAGAATAGCCGGCACCTCGATCAAGCACCTCAACCACAACGCGATCGCCATAGGCCTGAACCGTCAGGACGCACCCGATACCGCCCGCATGGTCATAGGCATTACCCAGCGCCTCCCCCGACGCCAATGCGACATCGTAGCGCTCATCACGGCGCAACGGAAGCGATTCAAGGAGTTCGGCGATGCGATGTCGGTAGTATGGAAGATTCTCGATACCCTGACGGACCTCGACGCTCTTACTCCAGCGAGGCAGCTCCCCCACCGGAATGGCGGGAATAGGCTCCCGTGTCGGCCCCGCGACATGAAGAATATCGACAAGACGAGCAATCTCCAAAAAGCGAACAACTTCACCCGATGCATTGACGAGCGAGAGCAGGCCTTCTCGCCTCATGAGCTCACGAGCGCGCGTAAGCAGGAATGCCAAGCCCGTCGAATCGATAAAGCTAACAGCCTGACAGTTGATGACGACACGACGCACGCCGCGGCCAATCAAAGCATCCAACCGCCGACGCAGCGCAGGCACCGTGGCGATGTCGATATCGCCTGGTGGCGTCAAAACCGCTATGTCATTCCACTCATTCATACGACTATGGTTCCCCAAAAAAGCCCACTCGATGCATTCGTTTCCCCAACCGTACGGATTCAGCCCGCCCAGCGTCGTCTATGAACGACCCCGTAAAAACTCAAGGGACACCAATGCAATGTCATCGTCCAGCGCCGATTCGGTAAATCGGTCGAGCTCGCCCAAGACCTTGCCGCAGATTCCCGATACGCCCTCACCCGAGACAGAGAGCAGAAGGTCACGAAGGCGCTGCTCGCCAAAAAAAGCACCCGAGCGGTCACGTGCTTCGATTGTTCCGTCGGTGTACATAAATAGCATGTCACCAGGAGCGAACGTAAACACGCCTGTCTCGTACACCATGCTCTCAAAGGCACCGATTACCCCCGATTGGCATCCAAGCAGCTCGACCTCTCCCCCACGAGCCTCGCCGCCACCCAGCGGCATCGACTCTGGCCTGATGACCATGGTCGGAGGATGGCCCGCCGAACAATACGTTGCGCGTCCGGCTTTAAGGTCAATCTTGGCGATAAAGGCCGTCACGAACGTCTCGACCCTCGAAAAGCCCATAAGCATGCTGTTAAGGGAGCGTGCCATGCGGGCCGGTCCAGCGCCCTCCCAGGCATATGCCGTCAGGGCCGTCTTGACGAGTGCGGACATCGATGCAGCCTCAATGCCTTTGCCAGACACATCGCCCAGAATCATGACGGCGCAATCGTCGGGAAGACGGATGAGCGTATAGAAATCGCCGCCGACCAACGCCGAGTTCGTGGCCGACAGGTACACCGAATCGGCGGCGATTCCCGGAACATCCCCCAGTGAATTTCTCATGCCAATCTGGAGGGTCTGAGCGATATGGCGCTCCTCACGCTTTTGAGATTCGCCTTCATAGATCAGTTCAAAGTCATGGGCCAAGTGCACCAAGTAGTCATATTCAAGGTCATCAATCGGCTCTTGGCTGCCATCACGAAGCAGCAGCGCACGCGTCGTCGGCCCCTTCGCAACAGAAGCAGGAACGATTGCGTCGTTACTGTGCTTGCCATCGCCCTCAGGGCGTGGGCGCCCCGCCTCGATGCCGGCGTCGACGTAGAGACCCTGGCAAGGCAGGCCATGCGCTCTAAGCCAGCCTCCCATAGGCATCGATTCGTCAACGCGAGTTATACGGACGTGTTTAAGGTCCTCGGCACTCGTGCCGCCCAAAACAGATGCCTCAAAGCCATCAGGGGCAGCCCCCAGACGTGCCGCTGGCGCCGTCGTGGAAAAGAAAAGCTTCTCGGGATCGTCCGGCAAAGCAACGCGACTGCCGCCTTCAAAATCTATGACGTAGGAATCCAGACTGGCGTCATACTCAACAGGGCAAAAATGGCAGTTGAGCATATTGCAGATCTCGGACGACACCGCCTGGGTAGCCGCAGCGGAATCGTCTAGAAAGGTAAACAACTCATCACGCAGCACATTGAGGGAACGACCAAGCTCGGCCGTGCGACGGGAGCGAAGGCTCGATGCCATGCCGACCAGCTGGATAGACAGGTAATCGCAAATGACCTCGAGCACATTAACGTCATAGGCGAGCGGTGCCTGGGGGCGTTTCCAACCAACTTCCAGCACGCCGAGGATCTGCGTACCGTAAAAAACGGGAAGACAGATTTCACTGCGGTACGGAGGCATATCCTGCATGCGCAACAGGTGCTTTGAACGATTATCCAGGTCCATGAACATACCGGAGGCGGCCTTATCGCCCTCAAGGTCCTGTTGGATCGACAAGCGACAGGCACGCGACTCGCGAAGAACATACGTCGGAATGCCAGCGCCATACGGCAAAAACTCGGGCAGGTAGCTGTCGTACAGCTCCTTGGAAACACCGCGGAGCTTAAAGCCGCCGCTCTCAGAAAAATAGATAGCGGCACCCGAAGCATCGAGCGTTCCTACAAGCTGGTTCAAAACGGTATCAAGCAGGCTGGGTAACTCATCGGAGCCCACAGTGCTCATAATGACCGAGAGCGTCCCAGAGAGACGCTTGTTCGCCACTCTAAGCTCCGATAACGCACGCTTGAGCTGACGGTCGTGAGAATACTGTTCCTCGATACTGTGAAGCGCCACCAGGACACGTGGTGCGCGGCGCCCAAAGATGCGTGGAGGCGTTACGGAGCCCGCACGAACCAAGACGGGAATAAAAGAGCCGTCACTTAGCTTGAGCATCAGTTCGTTCTCGGAGCCATCAGTTTCAAATGGCAGACGATGTTCCGTCGCACGTTCAAAAGCGGACGAGTACAGGACGTCTTTAACATCTCCACCGATGACGTCGGCGCGTTCCTCGCACATCAAACCAAGTAAGCGGTTATTCACATGCAGAATGGTTCCGTCGAGCTCGCAGATGATGACAGCATCGCTCGTGATCTCGACTAGTTGGGCAACGTCTGCCCACTCGTTGCGTTCAAGCGTTTCCATCGTGGACCCCACCGTCTATCGGTAACAAAAAAGCCTCCGAAGAGGCTTCTCAAATGCGATGGTGTCGGAGGCGGGACTTGAACCCGCATGACCAAAAAGCGGTCACTAGCACCTCAAGCTAGCGCGTCTGCCAATTCCGCCACTCCGACATGCTATGTTGTTGATTCGCAGTTCGTTTTGTTCGACCCGCGCGTTCATCGAGGAAGATAATAACCTATGATTCGAGAACTGTGCAAGCACTTTTTTCAAAAAAGTTTACGAATTTGTAAATGCGCTGGTAGACGGACCTGTTCGGGCCGGAATGAGGTTGCTTTCCAACGCGTCCTCGGGCATGCGGCATTATTTTGATTCGCGCTTCGCGCTACAAAATAATGCCGCCCCCTGCGGAATGCGTTGGAAAGCAACCTCATTCCGGCCCTAGGAGTATGTACTCCGGGAACAGTTCTCAAATATGTTCTGGGGCTGATATAAATTTAGTGGCTCGGCTTTGCCGAGCCCTTATATAAGGAGGCCGGAGCTTTTGCTCCGGCCTCACTAACTATCCCATTAGATTAAGTGAGCGATCA
>NZ_QSOP01000015.1:0-6438 GCF_003436275.1 Collinsella sp. TM09-10AT | reverse complement strand
ACTATCCCATTAGATTAAGTGAGCGATCACAGAATCGCCCCCCCCCCCCTGCCGAGTTACCGCAGGGCCTGCCCTGGTGTTACTTTTCAGAACATTCCGCAGGACGCAAGTAACCCCCGCCGCACAAAGTGCGCAGCGGGGGTTACTTGCATGTCCGAGGACGTTCTGAAAAGTAACACCAGGGCGGGCCCGGACGAAAACAACCGACTACAGGTCGATGTGCGATTCCTTGATCGGGAACGGCTCGGCGAAGTGACACGCGCAGCAGTGGCCCGGGGCAACTTCCTTAAACTCAGGAAGCTTCTCGGAGCAGATGCCCTGCGCGATCGGGCAGCGCGTGTGGAAACGGCAGCCGGTCGGTGGATCCAGCGGCGACGGCGGATCGCCGGCGAGGATGATGCGCTTGCGGGTCTTCTGAATATCCGGATCGGGAACCGGCACGGCAGATAGCAGCGACTGCGTGTACGGATGGTGAGGCTCGCTATAGAGCGTCTTCCAGTCCGAAACCTCGACCATCTTACCCAGATACATAACGGCAACGCGATCGGAGATGTGCTGCACGACGGACAGGTCGTGGGCAATGAAGAGATAGGCCGTACCGAACTTGTCCTGAAGTTCCTTGAGCAGGTTCAGAACCTGGGCCTGAATGGAAACATCCAGAGCGGAAACGGGCTCGTCGCAGATGATCAGCTTGGGCTTCAGAGCGAACGCACGGGCGATGCCGACACGCTGACGCTGACCGCCCGAGAACTCGTGCGGATAGCGGTTGATGTGCTCGGGGTTGAGGCCGACGACGTCCAGCAGCTCACGGACACGCTCAATGCGCTCCTCCTTGGTGCCCACGCCATGAATAGTCATGGGCTCGGAGACGATCTCGCCGATGGTCATACGAGGATTGAGCGAAGCATAGGGGTCCTGGAAGATGAACTGCATCTCACGACGCATGTCCTTGATCTCATGCTTGCTCATCTCGGCAACGTCTTTGCCCTGGAAGAACACCTTACCTGCCGTCGGCTTGGTCAGGCGCATGATGGTGCGGCCCGTGGTGGACTTACCGCAACCAGACTCGCCGACCAGGCCAAAGGTCTCGCCCGGATAAATCTCGAACGAAATGTCATTCACAGCAGAGACGACGCGCTTGGAAAAACGCTTGGCGAACATGCCGGACTCTGCGGGGAACTCCTTAGAAAGATGCTCGACCTTCAGCAGCGGAGTGCGCTCGTTATTGTCTGTCATTTACGCCTCGCCTCCCTTCTTGGAATCCTTGCGCGTGCGGGACGTCTCAGGGGCGTTCTTGAGGAACTCGGGGTCACCGGAATAATGGCACGCAGAATAGTGGCCGGACTCGGTGACAACGCGCTCGGGGCGCTGCTTGCGGCACTTGTCCGTCGCATAGGGGCAGCGAGGAGAGAAGACGCAGCCCTCGGGCAGGTTCATGAGCGAAGGCGGGTTGCCGTGAATCGGCGTCAGCGGCTTCTTCTCATCGATGGCCTGCTCCGGGATGGAGCGAATAAGACCCCAGGTGTAGGGATGGCGGCTCTCGTAGAAGATTTCCTCAGCAGTACCGAACTCGACGGGACGGCCGGCGTACATAACCATAATCTTATCGGCCATATCGGCGACGACGCCCAGGTCATGGGTAATCATAATAATGGCGTTGCCGTTCTTCTCCTGCATCTCCTGCATGAGCTCGATAATCTGAGCCTGAATGGTAACATCCAGAGCCGTCGTGGGCTCGTCGGCAATCAGGATATCGGGATCGCAGGCAAGAGCCATAGCGATCATGACGCGCTGACGCATACCGCCGGAGAACTGGTGCGGATACTCATTGACGCGCTTCTCGGGCTCGGGGATACCCACGAGGTCCAAAAGCTCGGTGGCGCGCTTGAGCGCCTCCTGCTTGGAGTAGCCACGGTGCAGACGAAGGCCCTCGCCCACCTGCTTGCCGATCTTATAGACCGGGTTCAAGGAGGTCATAGGATCCTGGAAGATCATCGCGATATCGTTACCGCGAATGTGCTGCATCTCTTCCTCGGTCATCTCGAGGATAGAACGACCGCGATAGCGAACGTCGCCGCCCTCAATCTTTCCCGGAGGCATCGAGATAAGACCCATGATGGTCATGGCGGTCACGGACTTACCGGAGCCGGACTCACCGACGACACCGAGGGTCTCGCCACGATCGAGCGTGTAGGAGACACCGTCGACAGCGCGAACAACGCCATCTTCGGTGTGGAAATACATCTTAAGGTCATCGACCTCGAGCAGATGCTGGCCCTCGGGAACCGGCTGGTCCTTCAGGTCCACATAGTTCTTGTTCTTCTTCATCCTTATGCGTCCTTCATCTTGACGTCGAGGGCGTCGCGCAAACCGTCACCCAGCAGGGTGAAGGCGAGCACCGTCGAGAGAATTGCCAGACCGGGCATGATCATCATCCAGGGAGCAGTCAGAAGATACTGCTGACCGTCCTGAATCATGGAGCCCCACGAAGGCGTAGGCGGAATAACGCCCATGCCGAGGAAGGACAGAGCGGACTCGGTCAGAATAGCGCCGCCGATGTTCATGGTCGCGTAGACCACGATGGAAGCAACGGAGTTCGGGAAGATATGGCGCATAACGATACGGGCATCGGATGCACCCATGGCACGGGCGGCGTCAACATAGTCGTTCTCTTTGACCGTGAGGATCGCGGATCTAAAGACGCGCGCAATCGAAGGCCAGCCGAGAATACCGATGGCGATAAAGACGTTCTGAAGGCCACGGCCGATAACGGCGATCATGGCGACGACGAACAGCACGTACGGGAACGCCAGGAAGATGTCCGCGCAGCGCATGATAATCGTATCCCAGATGCCGCCATAGAAACCGGCAAGGGCGCCCATGACCAGACCGATCACCGTGGAGATGGCGGTGGCCATAATACCGACGGAAAGCGAAACACGTGCACCGTAGATAACACGAACGAGAATGTCGCGGCCAAGGGCGTCGGTGCCAAACGGGTGCTCGGCACACGGAGCCAGCAGCGACGTCTCGGCCATGGTGGTCGAGTCGGAAGCCGTCGGCGAACCGAGCCAGGGCTTAGCCCACAGATCTGCGGTCAGGGCAACCAAAACGACGACGATGATCCAGCAGACACCGATAACGGCGAGCTTGTTCTTGCGAAGACGCTTAAAAGCGTCGCCCCACAGCGTGCGGGACTTGGCGGGAGCAGATGCGGCCTTGGTGGCGGTAGCCTGCTCCTGAGACTGAGAATCAGTTTCCTGCATGAGACGTACCTCCCTTAGGCCTTATCCGACGGACCGCCAAGGCGGATGCGCGGGTCGAGGAATGCATAGCTAATGTCGACGAGCAGGTTGATCACCATGACGACGACGACGATGAGCGTAACGCCGCCCATAACGATGGGCCAGTCACGCATGCTAATGGCGCGATAGACCTCATAGCCGATACCGGGCCAGTTAAAGACCGTTTCGGTCAGGATGGCACCCGAAAGCATGCCGCCAAAGTCGACACCAATATAGGTAACGACGGGGATGAGTGCATTCTTAAGCGCATGCTTGATGATGATCGCGCGATTGGAGAGACCCTTGGCCTTTGCCGTACGGATGTAATCTTGGTTCATGACGTCAAGCAGCTGCGAACGCATAATGCGGGCAGCATAAGCGGTCGAAACCGAAGCCAGCGTAATGGTCGGAAGCACATAGTGCATCCAATCCTGATACTGAGAGCTGGAACCGCCGGCACCCGAAATCGGCATGGAGAATGCGCCGCCGGTGAGGTCCTTAAGGATGACGCCGAAGAAAAGCTGCAGCAGCATGCCGAGCCAGAAGGCGGGAACGGCAACGAGGATCGACGTGGTCAGCGTTACCAAAATATCCCAGAAGGAATAACGCTTTACCGCCGAAATGATACCCGCACCGATACCCATGATCGCCTCGAGCACGATGGCGCACGCGGCGAGTTTGACCGTATACGGATACTTCTGGGCAAAGATTTCCGTAACCGGCAGCTTGCGCTGGTACGAATTACCCAGATCGCCATGAAGCAGACCGTTCATGTAATACAGATAACGGTCTACAAGCGACGTCTGAACGGGATCGCCGTTCTCGTCAAGGATCGCGTTACCGTCCTCGTCCGTCTGGACCAGGTGATAGCGTACGCGAAGCTGAAGCTCTACCTCGGGGGACAGAGCCTTGTCTCCACCGATCAGCTTGATCGGATCTCCCGGCACGATATTCTGGAGGGCGAACAGAATCAGCGTGACGCCCAAAAACACCGGGATGAACTGAAGCACACGTTTAACGATGTACTTACCCATACCACTCCCCTATCTAGGGATTAACCTAAATGGGATGCCGATCGCCAGACCGGCATCCCAAAATTACCATCAGCCAGTTTACCCCAGGTTAGGGGGAACTGTATGTTTCCCATGAGGTCTACGTAAATACTTGACCCTCACGGAAGCTGCAAACTCTTAGGCGAGCTCAGCGGTACCCAGATCGGCGTGCTTCTGCGGATCAACGTAGAGGTACTTGACGCGGTCGGAGCCAGCGATGGTGTGCGTGTAGAACATCACCGGGATGACCGGGCAGTCGGCGGCGACCATGGCGTCGGCCTCCTGCATCTTGGCGATACGCTCGTCGTCGTCAACCGTGGCACGGGCCTCGTCAACCTTGGCGTCAAAGTCGGGGTTGCTGTAACCGGAGCGGTTGTCGCCACCCAGGGAGTCGGAGTGGAACAGCGGATACAGGAAGTTGTCCATGATCGGGTAATCGGCGATCCAGCCCAGACGGCCGAACTGATAGTTGAAGTTCTGATACTGCTCGAGCAGGGCAGACCACTCAGGGGTATCGGAGACGGCGGTGACGCCCACCTTGGCGAGGTCGCCGATGATGGACTCCATGATCTCCTTGTGGCCGCCGTCCTGGTTGTAGGACAGGGTCACATTGATGCCACGATCGCCGTTAGCGCCAGCGGGAGCGACCTTGTCGAGGTACTCGTTAGCCTTGTCGACGTCGTAGGCGCAGAACTCCCATGCGCCCTCCTTGTAGCCGGCGATTCCCGGAGGAACGATGCCGTCAGCGGGGGTACGGGTGCCCTTGAAGATGGTCTTGCAGATGGCCTCACGGTTGATAGCCAGGGAGATGCCCCTACGCAGGTCAGCGTTGTTGAACGGCTCGGCCGTGGTGTTGCACGTCAGATAGTACGTGGAAGGCTCGGAACCGAGCAGCATGCGCGCACCATCACTCATGGTGTAGCCATCCTTGGACTCGCCGCGGTCCTTCTTGGCGGCGTCGATCTGAGCAACGGGAACGTCGCAGACATCAAGGTTACCGGCCTGGAACTCCTTGTAAGCGGTCTCCACGTCCTTGATGACCTGGAAGTGGATGGCGTCGATCTTGGCCTTGTCGCCATAATAATCGTCGAACTTCTTGAGGTTGATCTCCTGACCATCCTCCCACTTACCGTCCATCATGAACGGGCCGTTGCCGACCGGGGCAAGATAGAAGCTCTTGACATCGGTCTCGGCGCACTCGGGAACCGGGGACAGAGCCGGGTGAGAGGCGACGAAGGGGAAGTCGGCGTAGGCAGAAGTCAGCTTGACGACGAGGGTCTCGTCATCCGGGCAGGTGACACCGGTCAGCTCGGTAGCCTTACCGGCAACCAGATCGTCATAGCCCTCGACCATGGAAAGGTGATAGGAGACCTCGGAAGGACCATACTCGGTAGCGATGGCCGACTTGGTGTTGACCAGGCGCTCCCAACCGAGCTTGAAGGACTTGGAGGTAACGTCGTCACCGTTATGGAACTTGGCCTTCTTGATCTTGAAGGTGAACTCGGTGGCGTCGTCGTTAGCCTCAAAGGACTCGCAAGCCAGCGGAACGATCTCGCCCTTCTCGTTATCGTACTCCGTCAGAGCGTCGAAGAGCTGGTACTCGACCTGAGTGCCCTGATCCTCCTGGACGTTGTAGGGGTCGATGCAGACCGGGTTGTTGATGTAGAAGTTCAGCGTCGAACCGGACTCAGAACCGGAAGCGTCGCCGCCCTTCTTGCCGCATGCGGCAAGAAAAGCCATGGAGCTCGCAGCGAGGGTGCCGCCAACAAAGGCGCGACGACCCATAACGGGCTGGTGGAACATAGAATCAGCCATGCCATCCTCCTTATGAGATAGGACAAAGTGAATTCGGCCGGGCAACGTCGAGACAGCCCAATCGAACCATTCAAACGCGGTCCGCTGTTATGGCTGGTTATGCAATGCGGGCCAACGTTTTGCAATACAGTAGCGCATTTTATGCACAATTTGGCGCTGATTCCGGTTAACGGTCGAGAATTTCTTTAGTTGGGCGAAGTATGTGGGGATATTTTGGCTCTGTTACAAGTCTGTAAATCAGAACCACCCTTAAAAAGGGTGGTTTGCTCTTAGGGTATAACCCACGG